>NZ_JBFULG010000024.1:0-767 GCF_056400425.1 Lysobacter sp. P5_B12 | reverse complement strand
GCAGAATCTCAACATCGGCAAGCGACTGGCGTTCGGCTTCGGCGCCCTCGCATTGCTGATCCTCGTGATGGGCGCGTTCGCGGCGCAGCGCATGGGGGCGGCCCAGCAGATGGTGCGCGCCGTGACGCAGGAATCCGTGCCGTCGATCCGCAACCTCGGCCAGGTCGCGACCCTGCTCGCCGAGTATCGCGTCAGCGAACGCGGCCTCGTCGCCAGTTACGAAGACGCCGCGAAGGCGGCCGAATACACCGACGAACTCAAGGCCGGCGTACAGCAATTCGAGGCATTGGCCTCCGCGCACGAAGCGAAGATCGCCGATGCGAACGAGCGGAAGCTGTACGAAGACGTCCGCGCCAAGGCGGCGCGCTACTTCGAAAACAGCCACGAGCTGGTCGAAGGCCTGAAGACGGGCGACATGACCGCCGTCAAGGCGGCAGGCGACCTGCGCCAGGCCACCGCCGATGCGGTCGCGGCGTTGCTCGACTACAACATCGTGCTGCTCAACAAGGCCGTGGCGGCGCAGGAAGCGGAGTACCGCTTCAATCTCTGGGCGATCGGCGTGATGCTGTTGATCGCACTGGGTTTGGCGGTCGTCCTCGCGGCGCTGATCACGCGCTCCATCGTCCGGCCGCTGGCGCAGGTGGTGGGCGTCGCGCAATCGGTCGCGCGCGGCGACCTGGAAGCGCGCATACCGGCGGCAGACCGCAGCGAAACCGGCCGCCTCGCCGCCGCCATGCGCGACATGGTGGACGTGCTGCGGTGCTGCG
>NZ_JBFULG010000023.1:0-1000 GCF_056400425.1 Lysobacter sp. P5_B12 | reverse complement strand
TTCCAGAATTACGAGTAGCGGATCGCTCACAAGCACAACTGACACCTGGATCGAGCCGCGAAGCGGCGTTGGCTTGATGAGGCTACCGGACAGCGCGATTCGGCGCGAGCGGTCAGGCGAATGTCCGCTTTGGGTCGAAAGCGGACATTGGCCAGTTCTAGTAGCGGGGTGACGGCCGGTCACGAGTGACCGCTTTCGACCCAAAGCGGACATTCCGCTTGCCGTGACACACTCACCTCAGCAGACGAGGCGCAGGAGGAATTGGATGACGAGCAAGTCCCTGTTGGCAATCGCTGTGGTTGGCCCATTACTGTTGACGGGAATCGCCTGCAGCAGCAATCAAGGCCAAGACAAGCGCCGTTCCGAAGTTGATTCCTGCATCGAGCTGGTAGCGGGATACGTAACGAAAACCCGGGGATGGGCGCGAGACAGCTACACGATCAGAGACGAGAGCGCCGAAGATGGTGGACGAGGGTTCGCAGTCTTGCATGAGTCCGACAACGTTCGAAGGCGACCTCCTGGTGGGGGCGGGAAATCGTTCCACGTTGACGTAGATGCTGCTTGCCGTCGTGTCACCCTTGAACTCGCCTATCAGTAGAAATGTCCGCTTCTGGCCGATAGCGGACGCTTAACAGATTGATGGTAAGCGGGCGTTTTCCATGCTTATTCGCATGTTGCTGGCTACAGTCGTTGGTGTAGCGGGATTTACGGCCATTTCCCTCATCGGTTTCGCGGCCGCATGTCGGTGGTCCTCAGTCTCCGCTTGTGATGGACTGGCCTTTGAGCTGGTCACTGTTTCATCCATCGCCGAAGGCGGCATGCTGGTCCTTGTGGTCGGCCTCGGCGCAATCTTTTTACTGCGCAAACGCAGTTGGTACCGAGCCTGGCAGGTAGTGTCTGTCTACTTGGGATTGGCCACCCTGATGCCTACGTACGTGCGTGGCACTTACCGCTGCATCGTCCCGCTTCGTTGTTCGATCTCGTGTATCCTCGTGTATCC
>NZ_JBFULG010000022.1:0-1047 GCF_056400425.1 Lysobacter sp. P5_B12 | reverse complement strand
CATGGCCAAGGGTAAGTTCGAGCGCACCAAGCCCCACGTGAACGTGGGCACGATCGGTCACGTTGACCACGGCAAGACGACGCTGACGGCGGCGCTGACGAAGGTGGGCGCGGAACGTTTCGGCGGCGAGTTCAAGGCATACGACGCGATCGACGCGGCGCCGGAAGAGAAGGCGCGCGGCATCACGATCTCGACGGCGCACGTGGAATACGAATCGGCCAACCGCCATTACGCGCACGTGGATTGCCCGGGTCACGCCGACTACGTCAAGAACATGATCACCGGTGCGGCGCAGATGGACGGCGCGATCCTGGTGTGCTCGGCCGCGGACGGCCCGATGCCGCAGACGCGCGAGCACATCCTGCTTTCGCGCCAGGTCGGCGTGCCGTACATCGTGGTGTTCCTGAACAAGGCGGACATGGTCGACGACGCCGAGCTGCTCGAGCTGGTCGAGATGGAAGTGCGCGAGCTGCTGACCAAGTACGAGTTCCCGGGCGACGACACCCCGATCATCAAGGGTTCGGCGCGCCTGGCGCTGGAAGGCGACCAGTCGGAAATCGGCGTGCCGGCGATCCTGAAGCTGGTCGACGCGCTGGACACGTTCATCCCGGAACCGGAGCGCGCGATCGACAAGCCGTTCCTGATGCCGGTGGAAGACGTGTTCTCGATCTCGGGCCGCGGCACCGTGGTGACCGGTCGCATCGAGCGCGGCATCATCAAGGTCGGTGACGAAATCGAAATCGTCGGCATTCGCCCGACGCAGAAGACGACGGTCACGGGCGTGGAAATGTTCCGCAAGCTGCTGGACCAGGGCCAGGCGGGCGACAACGCGGGCCTGCTGCTGCGCGGCACCAAGCGCGACGACGTCGAGCGCGGCCAGGTGCTGGCCAAGCCCGGTTCGATCACCCCGCACACCACGTTCGAAGCCGAGGTGTACGTGCTGTCGAAGGACGAAGGCGGCCGCCACACGCCGTTCTTCAAGGGCTACCGCCCGCAGTTCTACTTCCGCACGACCGACATCACGGGCGCCGTGACCCTGCCGGAAGG
>NZ_JBFULG010000021.1:0-1054 GCF_056400425.1 Lysobacter sp. P5_B12 | reverse complement strand
GCGGAGTACCGCTTCAATCTCTGGGCGATCGGCGTGATGCTGTTGATCGCACTGGGTTTGGCGGTCGTCCTCGCGGCGCTGATCACGCGCTCCATCGTCCGGCCGCTGGCGCAGGTGGTGGGCGTCGCGCAATCGGTCGCGCGCGGCGACCTGGAAGCGCGCATACCGGCGGCAGACCGCAGCGAAACCGGCCGCCTCGCCGCCGCCATGCGCGACATGGTGGACGTGCTGCGCAGCTACGCCGTCGCGCAGGAAGCGATGTTCGACCAGCACGAGCTGGGCGAAATCGACCATCGCATCGCGGTGGATCGCTTCCCCGGCGCGTATGCGCGAATGGCCGAACAGACGAACACGCTGGTCGCTTCGCACATCGACGCGACCGCGCACATTCTCGACGTGGTGGCTGCGTACGGACGCGGCGACCTGTCGCGCGACGTGGATCGCATGCCCGGCAAGAAGGGCGAAGCCGCTGCCGCGGTGGACGCGGTCAAGGCCGGCATGCAGGCGGTCAACGCGGAGATCAAACACCTGGTCGATGCCGCGACGGCCGGCGACTTTACCCAGCGCGGCGACGCCGCACGCTTTTCCTTCTTCTATCGCGAGTTGGTCGACAGCCTCAATGCGCTGATGGCCACGGCCGAAGATGGCCTGGCGGAAGTGGGCGCCGTCCTCGAAGCGATGGCGCAAGGCGACCTCTCGCGCCGCATCGATGTCGCGCTGCCCGGCCGCTTCGGGCAGTTGGCCGGCGATGCGAATCGCACCGCCACGCAGCTCACCGACATCGTCGGTCGCATCCGCTCGGGCAGCGACGCGATCAATACCGCGGCGATGGAGATCGCCGCCGGCAACGACGACCTGTCGCGACGCACCGAACAGCAGGCCGCCTCGCTCGAGGAAACCGCGTCCTCGATGGAAGAGTTGACCTCCACCGTCAGGCAGAACGCGGACAACGCACGCCAAGCCAACCAGCTCGCCCTCGGCGCCACGCAGATCGCCCAACAGGGCGGGCAGGTGGTCGGCCAGGTGGTCACGACCATGGGTGGTCACGACCATG
>NZ_JBFULG010000020.1:0-4475 GCF_056400425.1 Lysobacter sp. P5_B12 | reverse complement strand
GGGCACGGGCGCGAACACGATCTGGAAGTCGGCGAACAACACCCGGGTGCAAGCGGTCGTCGGCGTGACCAACCCCAACTGGAAGGTCGTCGCCGCCGGCGATTACGACAACGACGGCATCGCCGACCTGGTCTGGCGCGAAAGCAACACCGGTGCGAATACGTTGTGGCGCAACGCCAACAACGCCACGCAGCGGACGATGCCGGCGGTCGGTATCGACTGGAGCGTGCAGCCGTACGAAGCGCAGCCTTGATGCGATAAGCTCGGGGGGCCATGGCCTCCCGAGCGTTCGATCACGCGGGCCTTCGCGCCTCGGTCTTCGTCGGCGTCAGCGTCGACGGATTCATGGCGCGCCCCGATGGCGCGCTCGACTTCCTGCCGCCCGGTGGCGGCGAGCCGCACGGCTACGCCGAATTCATCGCGACGGTGGATGCGCTGGTCATCGGCCGCAAGACCTACGACACCGTGCTGGCGTTCGACGCATGGCCGTACGCAGACAAGCCGGTGTTCGTTCTCAGCAGCAAGCCGTTGCGCGACGCACCGGCCGGCGCGGTGGTCGAACGCATGTCGGGTGAGGCGAGCGAGATCGCATCGCAGCTTGTGGACCGTGGATTCCGGCACGTGTATGTCGATGGCGGAATCACCATCCAGCAATTCCTGCGCGCCGGGTTGATCCAACGCCTGGTCGTGACACGCGTGCCCGTCCTCATCGGCGCGGGCATCCCGTTGTTCGGCGCCCTGGATCGCGACATCCAACTCACGCACGTCGCGACCCGGCAGTACGCGAGCGGGCTGGTGCAAAGCGAGTACCGCGTGGGTTGAACCTTTCATCGCTGCGACGGCATGCACGCAGGCGACTTTCGCTGGTGTGCGCCGCGCCTGTCGCTGGTCGCCTTCGTCATCCGCAGGAGACCACACCATGCATGCGTTCTCGTTCCGTTTCCCTGTCCCCGCCGCGCTGGCGGTCGCATTCTCCCTAGCGTTCGCGGCGCCGGCCGCCTGGGCGGATGGTTTCTACAAGCAGCGCAATCTCGTTTCCGATGGCTTCGTGCCCGCGGCGCATACCGATCCCAACCTGGTGAATGGCTGGGGCGTTGCGTTCAATCCCTTCGGCTTCGTGTGGGTGTCGTCGGCCGACGGCACGGTTTCGACGCTCTACGACGGCAACGGCGTCGTGCAATCGCTCATCGTCCAGATCCCTTCGCCGACGATGGCCACCGGCGGCAACCCCACCGGCATCGTGTTCAATGGATCGGATGCCTTCGTCGTCACCCGCGGCGCGGCCTCGGGGCCGGCGCGGTTCCTGTTCGCCACCGAGCAGGGCGTCATCGCCGCCTGGGCGCCGTCCGTCGATTTCACGCACGCCATCCGCAAGATCAATCGCTCGTCCACCGGCGCGAACTACAAGGGCCTCGCGCTCAGCGGCGATGGTTTGACGCAGTTGTTGTACGCGACCGATTTCTTCCACGCGCGCGTCGACGTCTTCGACAGCAACTTCATGCCGGTAATGCTCGCACCGGGCGCATTCAAGGATCCGGGCATTCCCAAGGGCTATGCGCCGTTCGGCATCCAGGCCATCAACGGCGACATCTACGTCACCTACGCCAGGCAGGATGCGAGCATGTCCGACGAAGTCCGCTGCGCCGGTTGCGGCTTCGTGAGCGTGTTCAAACCCAACGGCAAGTTCGCGCGGAGGATCGCGACGCGTGGCGTGCTCAATGCGCCATGGGGTCTCGCACTCGCACCCAGTGCATTCGGCACGTTCCACAACGCTTTGCTCGTGGGCAATTTCGGCGATGGAAGGATCAATGCGTTCGGTGCGTCGTCGGGCACGTTGCTCGGACACTTGCGGCGATATGACGGCTCGGCCGTCCACATCGACGGCCTGTGGGGCATGCAATTCGGCAACGGCCTCCAGAACCAGCCGGTCGACACGCTGTTCTTCGCGGCGGGCCCCGACGACGAGGCGCACGGGCTGTACGGGCGCCTGGATTTCGTGTTCACGCCGTAAAGCGATGCATGCGGAAAGGCCCGCAATCGCGGGCCTTTCCTGCAAGGCAGATGCGGCTCACTGGATCCGCAGCGGAATCCAGCCGGCCACCATGACGAGCAGCAGGAGCAGCACGAACACCGCGTGCAGCGCCTTCGCGCGCACGAACACCAGGCACAGCATGACCGCGACGTACAGCAGGTTCGGGACGGCTTTCGGCAGCCACGTCGAAGGCGGATCGCGGCCGACGGCGACGACCAGGTTGGTCACCGTCGCCATCAACGCGACGAGCGAAAACAAGGTCCAGAAATAGCGCCGGTTGTGTTCGTAATACTGCGCGAGGTCCAGGCGGTCCCGTTCGTCGTCGGGCAAGGCCGCGCACGCGAGCAGGAACATCAGGATCAACTGCAGGAGCAGCAGCAGGAACGCCCCGTACTGGTTCCAGACCTCGACGCGCCCCAGGCGATAGAAGCCCCACCAGAACTGCAGGAGCGTGAGTAGCACCAACAGCGCGGCGACGAGCGGCAGCCAATGCCAACGGACCTGCGTGCGCGACCTGAGCAGGCGATGCAGCGAAACGAGCATGTCGGTGATCGCCAGGCCGACGATGATCGTCACGAGGATCAGCGAGTACTCGAAAGGCGACACGGCGCCTCCATTCAGTTCGCTTGAGTTTCCGTTCGCCCGTGGCCAGAGTCAAACGACTGAACGGCCGTAACTTTCAGCAAAGAACGTCACGACCTATAGGAAGGAACCCATCCGTGATTAGCGGCGCCACTTGGCGGCTAAGGCTTAAGTCAGGGAGATCAACCAATGCCCCCACAGAACGAACGCAGCCTTGAGATCGCCAAAATCACGTCGAGACAAGCCGTTCTCGTCGCGATCATCTCCGCCGCGGCGGGAATTGTTACTACCTTAGTCGGTACGTACTTATCGCATCCACGCAGTGAAAATGAACCAACTCCTCTAGTCGGCTCAGAAGAAGCAGCGATCGCCACGCGGCAGCCCGGAATTTATATGGCGTCTTTCATTACAAAGGCTGACGCAAATGGTCGATCGACATGCATATCAGAATCGATCAAAGCGCTTAATACCGTGGGATTCTCGGTAGAGGCTACAAATGAAGTGCAGGTTGTTGGCGGTAAGAGGGATTACTGCCGCGTGGGTATTAGCTGCACGGATTTGTTTAAGCCAGGCGAAATAGAAGGGGGGCTTGATACCATGCTTATCGCATGCGATAGCGACGCCGATGGCGCGAAGAAAGAAGGGCGAGAAATCCTAGATAAATTGGTAGTTGGAGGCGCAACATTGGAGCAATGGTGAAATACTTGGTGAAGCGTCGAAGGCGGTTGCGGCTGAGGTGTACTGATACGCGTACGTATCAATCTTTGTCGGGGATTGCTGAGTACGATCAAGGCGAATGGGGGGCGCCAGCGCGAGGGATCGGCGTGGCCATCTCTAGGTAGCGGCAGAAGGCATTAGCCAGCTGCATCTGACGAGGCGTACGGCAACTGACTTCGAATACGGATGGCGAGCCTACGAGCACGCATACGCACTTGGCACGCGAGGTCGCGACATTGAGGCGATTCAGGCTATACAGGAATTCCATGCCGCGAGGGGCGTCAGCGTGGCTGGAGGTCGTCATTGAATAGATGACGATCGGCGCTTCCTGTCCCTGAAACTTGTCGACCGTGCCGACTCGTGCACCTGGCAGGCGCGCCCCCAACTCCGCGACCTGCGCGTTATAAGGCGCGATGATGAGGATGTCCGACAGAGACACCGGCCGCACGATGCCGTCCCTGTCAGTCCAAGTCGTGCAGCTACCAAGGATTTCCTGTACCAAGTCCTTCACAGCGGTGGCTTCCTCGGGCGAGGAGCTCTGATTGCCGTGTGTAGGCACGGCGAGAAAGCGAAGGCCTGCGCCGTTGACGCGACCCGGCGAGGTCACGTTTTGCCGCTCCAAGCCAGGCCGAGGGTGCAAGCGGCTGGCGTAAAACATTTCTGAAGTGAAGTCGCAGATCGCCGGGTGCAGCCGCCACGTCTCTTCCAAGAACAGCCCGCGATCGGGCGCGATCGTAGGCTCCGATCCGAGGACATGGTGCAATGCCGACACCTCGGTCCCGTCTGGGTGACTACCTTGAATGGGCTGGTCCAACTGCTGGGGGTCCCCGAGCAATACCATCCTCGGCGCCGCATGACTTACAGCGAGCACGTTTGCCAGGGCCATCTGTGCCGCCTCGTCAACGAATAGCACGTCAACCGCGCCTACTGCTCCCTCACTTGCCCATAGCCAGGCAGTGCCGCCAGCCACCTGCGCACCCGCCGCAAGCGCACCAAAGAGCGCCTCGGCGGTGTTGGCGAAGCGCAGGTGCGGCAAGTCGTCTTCCATTTCGCTCGGCTTTTGCACGCACTGCACGTCAAGTCCTGCCGCGGTTGTCGCCTTGATCACCTCGTCGAGCAAGTGGCGGATCACCTTGTGACTGTT
>NZ_JBFULG010000019.1:0-4901 GCF_056400425.1 Lysobacter sp. P5_B12 | reverse complement strand
GTGCTGAAGTGCCGCGGTGCGTTGGTGCCGCCTTCGCCGCTGCCCTTCCCCGCGACGTCGACGGCGGGATGAGGCCAGGCCATGCAGTGGGCGTGCGTATTGTTGCCGCAACTGGCGATGGACGGTGTCCTTCGCAGGATGGAAGCGCCCGATGCGGCGGCGATCGCGCTCGTCGAGGGGCCGGCGCAGAAGCGCACCTTGCATTCGGTGACGCCGGCGGCGCGCATGCTCGGTTTGCGCCCCGGCTTGTCGCTCGCCGCGGCGCAGGCGCTGAGCACGCATTTCCAGGCGGTCGACCACGATCCCGATGCGGTCGAACGCGAGCGCGATTTGCTCGCGGCGTGGGCGTACCGCTTCAGTTCGCAGGTGAGCACGGACCTGCCGCACGCGTTGTTGCTCGAAGTCGGGCATAGCCTGCGTTTGTTCGGCCCGTGGCCGCGGCTGGAAGCGCGCATGCGCGAAGAGTTGCGCGCACTCGGCTTCCGGCATCGCATCGTCGCCGCGCCCAATCCGCATGCGGCGCGGGTGTTGGCCAACGTCCACGACGGGCTTGCGATCGACGAACACACATTGGGCAATGCGCTCGGGCAGTTGCCGATCGAACGCAGCGGCTTGCCGCAGCCGGTGGCCTTCGCGCTCTCGCGCATGGGCCTGCGCGAATTGCGGCAGGTATTCGCCTTGCCGCGCGATGCGCTCGCGCGTCGCTTCCCCAGGGCGGTGCTCGACCATCTGGATGCGTTGCGCGGCGATCGCATCGCGCCGCTGCATTGCTACATGCCGCCGGATCGGTTCGAAGGCCGCATCGAATTCGAAACCGACGTCGAATCCAGCCAGGCCTTGTTGTTTCCGTTGCGGCGGTTGGCGCAGGATCTGTCGGCGTTCCTCGCCGGGCGCGATGGCGGCGTGCAGCGTTACACGCTGGTGCTCGAGCACGAGCGCTGCGAGGACAGCACGGTGCCCGTCGGCCTGCTCACGCCGCAACGCGAGGCGAACATGTTGTTCGAACTCGGGCGCGGGCGCCTGGAACAGGCGCGTTTGCCTGCGCCGGTGCGCGGGTTCCGGCTCGTTGCGGACGAGTTGCCGCCGTTCGTGCCCGCGGCGCCGGATCTGTTCGAAACGCGCGCGCAGCAGGACGTACCGTGGCCGCAATTGCGCGAACGTTTGCGCGCACGCCTGGGCGACGAAGCCGTGCACGGGATCGGCCATGCGCCGGAACATCGGCCGGAACGACACACGATGGCGGGCAAGCCGGTGCAGGACGCGCGTCCGCGTCCCGGTTGGTTGCTGCCGCATGTGATGCCGTTGCGCGACCACGCGCTGTGCGTGCTCGCCGGTCCCGAACGCATCGAAAGCGGCTGGTGGGATGGCGGCGATGTCCGCCGCGATTACTACCTCGTCGAAACCTCGCTCGGACAACGCGCCTGGGCGTTCTGCGCCGCGGGCGAACCGGTGGATCCTGGCCCCGCGCCTTCGCACCTGATGCTGCATGGATGGTTCGCATGAGCCGCCTGCCGGCCTATGCGGAGTTGCACTGCCTGTCGAACTTCAGCTTCCAGCGCGGTGCATCGAGCGCGCGGGAGTTGTTCGATCGTGCGAAGCAGCAAGGCTATGCCGCGCTCGCGATCACCGACGAGTGCACGCTGGCCGGCATCGTGCGGGCGCTCGAAGCGTCCGAAGCGACGGGCGTTCCGTTGATCGTCGGCAGTGAGATGCAGGTCGAAGATGGGCCGAAGTGCGTGTTGTTGGTGGAAACGCAGGCGGGCTATCGGCGTTTGTGCGAGTTGATCACCGCGGCGCGCCGGCGTGCCGACAAGGGGACGTACCGGTTGCTGCGCGACGATTTCGAAGCTGCGCCGCTCGATGGGTTGCTGGCGTTGTGGGTGCCACGACTGGATGGGCGCGAGGCCGAGGACGCCGCGTGGTTGCGGGCGCGGTTTCCCGATCGCGCGTGGCTGGCGGTGCATCTGCATCGCGGGCCGGACGATGCGGGGCGATTGGAGGCGCTGCGCGCGTTGTCGGAGGCGACCGCCTTGCCGATGGTCGCGTGCGGCGATGTCCACATGCATGTTCGCGGCCGGCGCGCATTGCAGGACACGATGACGGCGATCCGGCTGCACACCACGCTCGCGCAGGCCGGGCGCGCGTTGTTTCCCAATGGCGAGCGCCATCTGCGCACGCGGCAGGCGCTCTGCGCGATCCATCCGCCGGAACTGCTCGCGCAGGCGGTACTCGTCGCGCAGCGCTGCACCTTCAACCTGCGGCAACTGGCGTACACCTATCCGCACGAACTCGTGCCCGCGGGCAGGACGGCGCGCGAATGGTTGCGGGAACTCGTCGAAGACGGCATCCAGGCGCGATGGGCGAAAGCGAATTCGACCGAGCACGAGCGTGCCAAGGCGCGCGAGTTGATCGAGAAGGAGCTGACGATCATCGGGCGGCTCGGATACGAGTCGTACTTCCTCACCGTGCACGACATCGTGCGCTTCGCGCGCAGCCGCGACATCCTGTGCCAGGGGCGCGGGTCGGCCGCCAATTCCGCCGTTTGTTACGCGCTCGGCATCACCGAGCTGCAGCCGGGGGTGATGGAGATGTTGTTCGAGCGTTTCGTGTCGGAGGAGCGCAACGAGCCGCCCGACATCGACGTCGACTTCGAACACGAGCGCCGCGAGGAAGTGCTGCAGTACGTATTCGAACGTTATGGACGCGGGCGTGCAGCGCTTGCGGCGGTGGTCATCCGTTATCGCGGGCGCAGCGCGGTACGCGACGTGGCGCGCGTGCTCGGCCTGCCGCCGGACCAGGTCGACGAGATCGCCAAGACGATGGATCGCTGGAACAGCGACGTGCCGATGCCCGATCACCTGCGCGACCACGGGTTCGATCCGGAGTCGCCGCTGTTGCGGCGCGTGCTGGCGATCGCGGGCGATTTGCTGGGGTTCCCGCGGCACCTGTCGCAGCATCCGGGCGGGTTCGTGATTTCCGAACATCCCTTGTCGACGCTCGTGCCGGTCGAAAACGCGGCGATGGACGATCGCACGGTCATCCAGTGGGACAAGGACGACCTGGACGTGATGAAGCTGCTGAAGGTCGATTGCCTCGCGCTCGGCATGCTCACGTGCGTGCACAAGACCTTCGACCTGCTGCGCGCAAGCGGGCGGCGCGACATCGGGCTCGACGATATTCCGCAAGGCGATGAAGCGACGTACGCGATGATCCGCAAGGCCGATACGGTCGGGACGTTCCAGATCGAATCGCGCGCGCAGATGGCGATGCTGCCGCGGCTGAAACCGCGCGTGTTCTACGACCTGGTGGTGCAGGTGGCCATCGTGCGGCCCGGGCCCATCCAGGGCGACATGGTGCATCCCTACCTGCGCCGGCGGAATGGCGAGGAACCGGTGACCTATCCGTCGGAGGCCTTGCGCGAAGTGTTCAGGCGCACGCTCGGCGTGCCGCTGTTCCAGGAACAGGTGATGCAGCTGGCGATCGTCGCGGCCGACTACACGCCCGGCGAAGCCGACCAGCTGCGTCGATCGATGGCCGCGTGGAAGCGTTACGGTGGCATGGAACACCATCGGCAGAAGATCATCGCCGGCATGTTGCGCAACGGCTACACCAGCGCGTTCGCCGAGCAGATCTTCGAGCAGATCAAGGGGTTCGGCAGTTACGGTTTCCCGGAATCGCACGCGGCGAGTTTTGCGTTGATCGCGTATTCGAGTTCGTGGCTGAAGTGCCACGAACCGGCGGCCTTCGCCGCGGCCCTGATCAATTCGCAGCCGATGGGGTTCTACGCGCCGAGCCAGATCGTGCAGGACGTGCGGCGGCACAACGTGATCGTGCGGCCGGTCGACGTGCGTTACAGCGATTGGGATTGCACGCTCGAACCCTTGGGCGAGGCGGCGTCGCAGCCTGCGCTGCGGTTGGGGATGCGCATGGTGGATGGATTCCGCCAGGCCGATGCGGAGCGGATCACGGCGGCACGGGGAACGGCGGCATTCGCGGATGTCACCGATCTATGCGTGCGCGGCGAACTCGATGCGCGTGCGCGCGGTTTGCTCGCCGACGCCGGTGCCTTGCGAGCGCTCGCGGGACATCGCCACAAGGCGCGTTGGGCGGCCGCGGGCGTGGAGGCGCAGCGCCCCTTGTTCGATGCGATCGGCTCGACGCCGGAGAAGATGGTGGCATTGCCGCTTCCCACCGCCGACGAGGAAATGCGGACGGACTACGCGATGACGGGGCTGACGCTCGGCAAACATCCCTTGCAGTTGTTGCGATCGAAATTGCGCGCGCGGCGTTTCCGGCGTTCGTCCGAGTTGCGCGCGATGCCGCACGGCCGGAATGTTTCCTTCGCTGGCTTGGTGACCTTGCGCCAGCGGCCCGAAACCGCGAGCGGCGTGACGTTCCTGACGCTCGAGGACGAGGATGGCCTGGTCAATGTCGTGGTGTGGCGGCAGATCGCCGATGCGCAACGGCGGCCTTTGCTGGAGTCGCACTTGCTCGCGGTCGAAGGACGCCTGGAATCGAAGGACGGCGTGCAGCACCTGATCGCGAAGCGGTTGACGAACCTGGCGACGTTGCTGGGGCCGCTCGATGCGACGTCGCGGGACTTCAGGTAACTCGAGGAAACCTCGATCGGGTTACTCCGTGCGTGTTCGTTTCGCCCAAAGAAAAACCCCGCCATTGCTGGCGGGGTTTGGGTATAAGGCCCTGGCGATGACCTACTCTTGCATGCGGATGCACACTACCATCGGCGCGGCTGCGTTTCACTTCCGAGTTCGGAATGGGATCGGGTGGTGCCACAGCGCTATTGTCACCAGGGAGAGGGTGGAGGGTCGCGGTTCAATCGAAGGGATTGATCGCGCTCACGCTCTCAAGGGGTGGGACGTAGCGAGTTTTGGTGGAGCTTA
>NZ_JBFULG010000018.1:5000-6971 GCF_056400425.1 Lysobacter sp. P5_B12 | reverse complement strand
GACCTACTCTTGCATGCGGATGCACACTACCATCGGCGCGGCTGCGTTTCACTTCCGAGTTCGGAATGGGATCGGGTGGTGCCACAGCGCTATTGTCACCAGGGAGAGGGTGGAGGGTCGCGGTTCAATCGAAGGGATTGATCGCGCTCACGCTCTCAAGGGGTGGGACGTAGCGAGTTTTGGTGGAGCTTATAGAGACAAATGCCATCGACGTGTTGTCGAGGATAAGGCGGCTTGAGGTGATATGGTCAAGCCTCACGGATCATTAGTACACGTTAGCTCAACGGATTGCTCCGCTTACACACCGTGCCTATCAACCACCTGGTCTTGATGGTTCCTTCAGGGGACTTGTGTCCCGGGAGATCTCATCTTGAGGCGCGCTTCCCGCTTAGATGCTTTCAGCGGTTATCGCTTCCGAACGTAGCTACCCGGCAATGCCACTGGCGTGACAACCGGAACACCAGGGGTTCGTCCACTCCGGTCCTCTCGTACTAGGAGCAGCCCCTCTCAAATCTCCAACGCCCACGACAGATAGGGACCGAACTGTCTCACGACGTTCTGAACCCAGCTCGCGTACCACTTTAAATGGCGAACAGCCATACCCTTGGGACCGACTACAGCCCCAGGATGTGATGAGCCGACATCGAGGTGCCAAACACCGCCGTCGATATGAACTCTTGGGCGGTATCAGCCTGTTATCCCCGGAGTACCTTTTATCCGTTGAGCGATGGCCCTTCCATACAGAACCACCGGATCACTAAGACCTACTTTCGTACCTGCTTGAGCCGTCGCTCTTGCAGTCAAGCACGCTTATGCCTTTGCACACAGTGCGCGATGTCCGACCGCGCTGAGCGTACCTTCGTGCTCCTCCGTTACTCTTTGGGAGGAGACCGCCCCAGTCAAACTACCCACCATACACGGTCCCCGACCCGGATTACGGGCCCAGGTTAGAACGTCAAGCACATCAGGGTGGTATTTCAAGGTTGCCTCCACCGAAGCTAGCGCCTCGGTTTCACAGGCTCCCACCTATCCTACACAGACGAACTCAACGTTCAGTGTAAAGCTGTAGTAAAGGTTCACGGGGTCTTTCCGTCTTGCCGCGGGAACGCTGCATCTTCACAGCGATTTCAATTTCACTGAGTCTCGGGTGGAGACAGCGCCGCTGTCGTTACGCCATTCGTGCAGGTCGGAACTTACCCGACAAGGAATTTCGCTACCTTAGGACCGTTATAGTTACGGCCGCCGTTTACTGGGGCTTCGATCAAGAGCTTCGCCTTGCGGCTGACCCCATCAATTAACCTTCCAGCACCGGGCAGGCGTCACACCCTATACGTCCACTTTCGTGTTTGCAGAGTGCTGTGTTTTTGATAAACAGTCGCAGCGGCCTGGTTTCTGCGACCGCTCCCAGCTATAGCCCGCATGGGCCACCAGAAGCGGTGCACCTTCTCCCGAAGTTACGGTGCCATGTTGCCTAGTTCCTTCACCCGAGTTCTCTCAAGCGCCTTAGAATTCTCATCCTGCCCACCTGTGTCGGATTACGGTACGGTCTGCGTCAGCTGAAGCTTAGGGGCTTTTCCTGGAAGCGTGGGATCAGTGACTTCGGCCTAATGGCCTGGTCTCGCTGCTCGGCGTGATGACCCTCCGGATTTGCCAAGAGGATC
Organism: Lysobacter sp. P5_B12; assembly: GCF_056400425.1. Taxonomy (NCBI): domain Bacteria; kingdom Pseudomonadati; phylum Pseudomonadota; class Gammaproteobacteria; order Lysobacterales; family Lysobacteraceae; genus Lysobacter; species Lysobacter sp. P5_B12. The sequence continues at coordinate 5,310 of NZ_JBFULG010000018.1, read as the reverse complement.
CGCCTACCTGCTTTCCCCGGGACAACCAACGCCCGGTACACCTACCCTTCTCCGTCCCCCCATCGCACTGACGCGAGGTGCTGGAATATTAACCAGCTTCCCATCGACTACGCATTTCTGCCTCGCCTTAGGGGCCGACTCACCCTGCGCCGATGAACGTTGCGCAAGGAAACCTTGGGCTTTCGGCGTGGGGGCTTTTCACCCCCATTATCGTTACTCATGTCAGCATTCGCACTTCCGATACCTCCAGCAGACTTCTCAATCCACCTTCATCGGCTTACGGAACGCTCCTCTACCGCGCACATTGCTG
>NZ_JBFULG010000018.1:0-2500 GCF_056400425.1 Lysobacter sp. P5_B12 | reverse complement strand
GCACTCTAGGTCGCCAGTTTCCAATGCCATTCCCAGGTTGAGCCCAGGGCTTTCACATCAGACTTAACGAACCACCTACGCACGCTTTACGCCCAGTAATTCCGAGTAACGCTTGCACCCTTCGTATTACCGCGGCTGCTGGCACGAAGTTAGCCGGTGCTTATTCTTCCGGTACCGTCATAACACCCGGGTATTAACCGAGCGCTTTTCTTTCCGGACAAAAGAGCTTTACAACCCGAAGGCCTTCTTCACTCACGCGGCATGGCTGGATCAGGCTTGCGCCCATTGTCCAATATTCCCCACTGCTGCCTCCCGTAGGAGTCTGGACCGTGTCTCAGTTCCAGTGTGGCTGATCATCCTCTCAGACCAGCTACGGATCGTCGCCTTGGTGGGCCTTTACCCCGCCAACTAGCTAATCCGACATGGGCTCATCCAGTCGCGCGACGCCTTGCGGTCCGCCGCTTTCACCTTCCGGTCGTATGCGGTATTAGCGTAAGTTTCCCTACGTTATCCCCCACGACAGGGCAGATTCCCATGTATTCCTCACCCGTCCGCCACTCGCCACCCACAGTATTGCTACTGCTGTGCTGCCGTTCGACTTGCATGTGTTAGGCCTGCCGCCAGCGTTCACTCTGAGCCAGGATCAAACTCTTCACTTAAGTTTTGCGGCTCGRACCGAAGTCCTCGCCAATTTCTTGAGTGCAGTCGTCGTCCCAGGCTCGAAATCACTCGCTGGCTAAACAATTGCTTGTTTGCCATTTGAATTGACTTGTTGCTCTGTTACGAACGTCTGCAAGATGGACAACGTATCCACCCGCCAGACGCCCGCACAAGTCACCTGCGCACACTGTCAAAGATCGTCGGGAGCGGCCTCAGCGCCTTCTCCCTTCCCCCCGCCGCACCGAAGTGCCCGAGGGAGCCGCACATAATACAGCCCTTCCGGATTCCGTCAACACCCCGTGACGGGGTTTTTTCGGTCCGCCGGGGCCGGTGGACCGGCACCCGTCGAAGGGGCGCGCATTGTGCATAAGGCTGCCGAGCTTTGGAAGGGGGTCTCCATGAATCCGTTCAAATCATTTCGCAGGCGCCGCCCTCTTGACGCAGGCGCCGGCCCTCACCGATGTTCAGCGCCCCTGACGGAGACCCGAACGATGCGCCCCCAACTGCGAGCCGCCCTGCTGTCCGCTTCGCTCCTGCTGCTTGCCGGTTGTGCCAGTGCGTCGGGCCCGTGGGTCGAACTCAACGGCAAGCGCTTCAGCATCGAGATCGCGGACGACGACGCCGAGCGCGAGCGCGGGCTGATGTTCCGCGACACGATGGACGCCGACCACGGCATGCTTTTCATCCACGAGTCCCAGGGCCCGCTGGCGTACTGGATGAAGAACACGCGCATCCCGCTCGACATCCTCTACTTCGACGACACGCGCAAACTCGTGTCGATGCAGCGTGACGTACCGCCGTGCTCGCTCGGCGACCAATGCCCGCCGTATCCGAGCGCCGCGCCCGCGCGTTACGTGCTCGAGCTCAATGCCGGGCAAGCGCAGGCACTCAAGCTGGAAACAGGCTCCGAACTGAAATTCGGGCCAGGCGTCGCACACCCCTGACCGGCGCGGACTTGCAACGAACGCAACGTGGTTGCAGGCTTGCCGCATGCACGACCGTTTCCTGCTGCCCGACTGGAACGAACTCGCCGGTTCCGACGATCGCACGCTCCCGCTGCTGGGCACCGCGCTGCTGATCGCCCGCGACGAATATCCGCACCTGGACGCGGACCATTGCGACGCGCAAGTGCAAGCCCACGTCGACCACCTGCGCACGCAGGTGGAGTCGGTCGAAGCCTGGCCGCAGAAGATGGCGGCGATCAACCGCCACCTGTTCGAGGAAGTGGGTTACGCCGGCGACAGCGAGCATTACTACGACCCGCGCAACAGCTATCTCAACGAAGTCTTCGAACGCCGCCTGGGCAATCCGATTTCGCTCGCGCTGGTGCAGATCGAAGTCGCGCGCCGCCTCGGCATCCCGCTCGATGGCGTGTCTTTCCCCGGCCATTTCCTCGTCCGGTTGCCCGTCGACGACGGCGTGCTGGTGATGGATCCGTTCAACCGCGGCCGTCCGCTCGACGAAGACGAACTCCGCCAGCGCGCGCGCCCGCACCTCAACGGCGAAGCGCCCGACGACCGCGCGTTGTTCCAGATCCTCAACCCCGCCACGCACCGCGCGATCCTGATGCGCGTGCTGCGCAACCTGCACGGCGTGTACGCCGAGCGCGACGATTGGGAACGCGCCGCCCGCAGCGCGGATCGCATCTTGCGCCTGTCGGCCGACAACGGCGATGCGCTGCGCGACCGCGGCCTGGCGTACATGAAGATGGGCTATCGGCAAGGCGCCCGCACGGATCTGGCGCGCTACCTGCAACTGAATCCGGAAGCCCAGGATGCGGGCCCCCGCACGGATCTGGCGCGCTACCTGCAACTGAATCCGGAAGCCCAGGATGCGGGCC
>NZ_JBFULG010000017.1:0-16333 GCF_056400425.1 Lysobacter sp. P5_B12 | reverse complement strand
GGGCAATCCACGTGCGCGTAATGGCGGTTGGCCGATTCGTATTCCACGTGCGCCGTCGAGATCGTGATGCCGCGCGCCTTCTCTTCCGGCGCCGCGTCGATCGCGTCGTATGCCTTGAACTCGCCGCCGAAACGTTCCGCGCCCACCTTCGTCAGCGCCGCCGTCAGCGTCGTCTTGCCGTGGTCAACGTGACCGATCGTGCCCACGTTCACGTGGGGCTTGGTGCGCTCGAACTTACCCTTGGCCATGATTGCTTACCTCTGAAAATAGATTGTGTTGTGTGCTTGGACGCGTGCTTGACGATCAGGACTTCTTGATCACGGCTTCGGCGATGTTGGTCGGCGCTTCGGCGTAGTGGTCGAATTCCATCGTGAAGGTCGCGCGGCCCTGCGACATCGAACGCAGCGTGGTCGCGTAGCCGAACATTTCGCCCAGCGGGATCATCGCGTTGATGATCTTGCCCGACGGGCTGTCGTCCTGGCCCTGCAGGATGCCGCGGCGACGGCTGACGTCGCCCATCACGTCGCCGAGGTAATCCTCGGGCGTGACGATCTCGACCTTCATCATCGGCTCGAGCAGCGCAGGCGAAGCCTTGTGGAAGCCTTCCTTGAAGCCCATCGAGCCGGCGATCTTGAACGCCATTTCCGACGAGTCGACTTCGTGGTACGAGCCATCGACCAGGCGCACCTTGACGTCGACGATCGGGAAGCCGGCCATGATGCCGTTCGCGACCGCTTCCTGGATGCCCTTGTCGACCGCGGGGATGTATTCCTTCGGAATCACGCCACCGACGATCGCGTTTTCGAACTCGTAACCCTTGCCCTGCTCGTTCGGCGAAATCTCGAGCCACACGTGGCCGAACTGGCCCTTGCCGCCCGACTGGCGCACGAACTTGCCTTCGGACTTGACGGCCTTGCGGATGGTTTCGCGGTAGGCCACCTGCGGCTTGCCGACGTTGGCTTCGACGTTGAACTCGCGCTTCATGCGGTCCACCAGGATTTCCAGGTGGAGCTCGCCCATGCCCGAGATGATCGTCTGGCCGGATTCTTCATCCGTGCGCACGCGGAAGGACGGATCTTCCTGCGCGAGGCGACCGAGCGCGAGGCCCATCTTTTCCTGGTCGGACTTGGTCTTCGGCTCGACCGCCATCGAAATGACGGGCTCCGGGAAGATCATGCGTTCCAGCGTGATGACCTTGTCCTGCGCGCACAGCGTGTCGCCGGTGGTCACGTCCTTCAGGCCGACGGCCGCGGCGATGTCGCCCGCGCGCACTTCCTTGATCTCGTCGCGGTTGTTGGCGTGCATCTGCAGGATGCGGCCCACGCGCTCCTTCTTCGACTTGACCGGGTTGTAGACCTGGTCGCCGGAGTTGAGCGTGCCCGAGTAGACGCGGAAGAACGTGAGCGAACCCACGAACGGGTCGGTCATGATCTTGAAGGCGAGCGCGGAGAACGGCTCGGAATCCAGCGCCTTGCGGCTGTCTTCCTTGTCGTGTTCGTCGATGCCGGCGACCGGCGGACGATCGGACGGCGACGGCAGGAAGCGGATGACCGCGTCGAGCATCGCCTGCACGCCCTTGTTCTTGAACGCGGTGCCGCAGAGCGCCGGGATGATCTCGCACTTCAGCGTGCGCTCGCGGATGCCGAAGATGATCTCTTCTTCCGAAAGCTCGCCGTCGTTGAGGTACTTGTCCATCAGCTCTTCGGACGCCTCGGCGGCGGCCTCGACCATGAACGCGCGCGCGGTCGTGCACTCGTCGAGCAGGTTCGCCGGGATCTCGGCGTACTCGAACTTCGTGCCCTTGGATTCCATGTCCCACACGATCGACTTCATCTTGAGGAGGTCGACGACGCCCTCGAAGCCTTCTTCGGCGCCGATCGGCACCTGCATCGGCACCGGGTACGCGCCCAGGCGCGACTTCAGCTGCTCGACGACCTTGGAGAAGTTCGCGCCCGTGCGGTCCATCTTGTTGACGAACGCGAGGCGCGGCACGTTGTACTTGTTGGCCTGGCGCCAAACGGTTTCGGACTGCGGCTGCACGCCGCCGACCGCGCACAGCACGAACACGGCGCCGTCGAGCACGCGCAAGGAACGCTCGACTTCGATCGTGAAGTCGACGTGCCCGGGGGTGTCGATGATGTTGAAGCGGTATTCCGGCAGGGACATGTCCATGCCCTTCCAGAACGCCGTCGTCGCCGCCGACGTGATGGTGATGCCGCGCTCCTGCTCCTGCTCCATCCAGTCCATCGTCGCGGCACCTTCGTGCACTTCGCCGATCTTATGGTTGACGCCCGTGTAGAACAGGATGCGTTCGGTCGTCGTGGTCTTGCCGGCATCGATGTGGGCCATGATGCCGAAGTTGCGGTAACGCTCGATGGGAGTGGTGCGAGCCACGGCTGTCTCTCAATGTTCGTTTCGGACGCAATGTCCGGAAGGCCGAAGCCGCCTTGCGGCGGCTCGGGCGAGTGCGGCGGCAATGCCGGCCGCTAACGGGCCCGCGCAGGGGCCCGCGTGTCTTACCAGCGGTAGTGCGCGAACGCCTTGTTCGCATCCGCCATGCGGTGCGTTTCTTCGCGCTTCTTGATCGCGCCGCCACGGTTTTCCGAAGCGTCGAGCAACTCACCGGCGAGCTTGCGCGGCATGCTGTTTTCGCCGCGCTTGCGCGCCGACTCGATCAGCCAGCGCATCGCGAGCGCCATGCGGCGCGAGGAGCGCACTTCGACCGGCACCTGGTAGGTGGCGCCGCCGACGCGACGCGACTTCACTTCGACCGACGGCGACACATTGCCGAGGGCCTTTTCGACGAGCTCGAGCGCATTGGCGTTCTTTTCGCCGATGACGTCCATGGCGCCGTACACGATCTTTTCAGCGACCGACTTCTTGCCGCTCTGCATGACCATGTTGATGAAACGCGCGATCGTCTCGCTGCCGTGTTTCGGATCGGCGAGGACGGTGCGCTGCGGAGTGGAACCTTTACGCGACATGTTCGATGACCCCTAGATCAGGACTTCGGGCGCTTGGCGCCGTACTTGGAACGACCCTGGCGACGCTTGGCGACGCCGGCGGCGTCGAGCGAGCCGCGCACGGTGTGATAACGCACGCCCGGCAGGTCCTTGACGCGGCCGCCGCGGATGAGCACGACCGAGTGTTCCTGCAGGTTGTGGCCTTCGCCGCCGATGTACGAGATGACCTCGTAGCCGTTGGTGAGGCGCACCTTCGCGACCTTGCGAAGGGCCGAGTTCGGCTTCTTCGGGGTGGTCGTGTAAACGCGCGTGCAAACGCCGCGGCGCTGCGGGCAATTCGCCAGTGCGGGCGACGTGCTCTTGTAGGTTTCCGGGCTGCGCGCCTTACGCACCAGCTGGTTGATCGTTGCCATTTCGGGACTCTGTATTGGGACCGAGGTCCTGCGTGAATAACGATGCAGGCCACGTCGGGCCTGCATAGACGGAAAAGTATAGCCCGCGCCGACGATTACCGTCAACGCGAGCCGACTTTGCGGAGGCAATGGGCGGCCCGCCTCGGGGCCGCCCGGCCTTCGATGATTCCCGCCCTTCCTGGGCCGAAGACGAGGCGCTCCCTGCGCCTCATTTCGTGGTCTGGGACGGCCACGGGGGCCGTCGCTGATGTTGGCTTAGCTGGTGCTGGAGTCCTCGCCGGCGTCGGTTTCGACCGCTTCGACCACCGGTGCCGGTGCCTGCTCCACCATCGTGCCCGACAGCGCTTCCAGCTCCGACTCGGTCAGACCCGAGGCGTTGCGGCGGCGCGCGGTGTGGTAGGCCAGGCCTGTGCCCGCCGGGATCAGGCGGCCCACGATCACGTTCTCCTTGAGGCCGCGCAGCCCGTCGCGCGTGCCGCGGACGGCCGCCTCGGTGAGCACGCGGGTGGTTTCCTGGAAGGAAGCCGCGGAGATGAAGGACTCGGTCGCCAGCGACGCCTTGGTGATGCCGAGCAGCACCGGGTCGAACTTCGCGGGGATCTCGTTCTTCGACAGGGCGATGGCGTTGGTCTCGACCATGCGCTGGCGCTCGATCTGTTCGCCGTGCAGGTACTTGGTGTCGCCCGCATCCAGCACTTCGACCTTGCGCAGCATCTGGCGAACGATCACCTCGATGTGCTTGTCGTTGATCTTCACGCCCTGCAGGCGATAGACGTCCTGGATTTCCTTGGTCAGGTAGACCGCCAGCGGCTCCACGCCGAGCAGGCGCAGGATGTCCTGCGGGCTCGGTTCGCCGTCCACGACCGTCTCGCCCTTCTCCACGTGTTCGCCTTCGAACACGATGATCTGGCGGTACTTCGGGATCAGCTCTTCGTGCTCGCTGCCGTCGGCCTGCTTGATGATCAGGCGCTGCTTGCCCTTGGTGTCCTTGCCGAAGCTGACGATGCCCGAGACTTCGGCGAGGATCGCCGGGTCCTTCGGCTTGCGCGCTTCGAACAGGTCGGCCACGCGCGGCAGACCACCGGTGATGTCGCGCGTCTTCGAGGCTTCCTGCGGGATCTTCGCGACGACGTCGCCGACGCCGACGGTGGCGCCGTCCTGCAGGTTCACGATCGAGCGCGGCGGCAGCAGGTACTGCGCCGGCAGGTCGGTACCCGGGATCGACAGGTCCTTGCCGTTCTTGTCGACGATGCGGACGATCGGGCGCAGGTCCTTCGCCTGCGTACCACGACGCTTCGGATCGGTGATCTCGCGCGAAGCCAGGCCGGTCAGTTCGTCGGTCTTCTCGATGACGGTGACGCCGTCGATGAAGTCGATCAGGCGCATGACGCCCGCCACTTCCGACACGATCGGGTGGTTATGCGGATCCCAGTTGGCGACGGTCTGGCCGGCCTTCACCGACGCGCCGTCCTTGACCTGGATCGTCGCACCGTAAGGCAGCTTGTAACGCTCGCGCTCGCGGCCGTGGCCGTCGAGGACGGACAGTTCGCCCGAACGCGACACCGCGACCAGGTGGCCCGAAGCGTGGTCGACGTGCTTGAGGTTGTTGAACTTCACCGTACCCGTCGTCTTGACGGTCACGTTGTCGATCGCCGCCGCACGCGATGCCGCGCCACCGATGTGGAACGTACGCATCGTCAGCTGCGTGCCCGGCTCGCCGATCGACTGCGCGGCGACGACGCCGACCGCTTCGCCGTGGTTGACCAGGTGGCCGCGGCCGAGGTCGCGACCGTAGCAGTGCGAGCAAACGCCGAACGCGCTGGTGCACGTGATCGTCGAACGCACCTTGATGGACTGCACGCCGGCATCTTCGATGCTCTGCACCCACGCTTCGTCGAGCAGGGTGTTGCGCGTGACGAAGGGATCCTCGTCGTTGCCCGGCAGGAACACGTCCTCGGCCACGATGCGGCCCAGCACGCGGTCGCGCAGCGGTTCGACGACGTCGCCGCCTTCCACGATCGGCGTCATGGTGAGGCCTTCGTGCGTGCCGCAATCGGTTTCGGTGATCACCACGTCCTGGGCGACGTCGACGAGTCGACGCGTCAGGTAACCGGAGTTCGCCGTCTTCAGCGCCGTATCCGCGAGACCCTTACGGGCACCGTGGGTCGAGATGAAGTACTGGAGGACGTTCAGGCCTTCGCGGAAGTTCGCGGTGATCGGCGTCTCGATGATCGAGCCGTCCGGCTTGGCCATCAGGCCGCGCATGCCGGCCAGCTGTCGGATCTGCGCCTGCGAACCACGCGCACCGGAGTCGGCCATGATGTAGATCGAGTTCATCGACTTCTGCGGCACGGTCTCGCCCTTGGCGTTGACCACCGAGTCGGTGCCGATCGCGTCCATCATCGCCTTGGCGACGCGTTCGTTGGTGCGCGACCAGATGTCGACGACCTTGTTGTAGCGCTCGCCCGAGGTGACCAGGCCCGACTGGTACTGCTGCTGGATTTCCAGCACTTCGGTTTCGGCCTCGTCGAGGATGCCCTTCTTCTCGGTCGGGATGATCATGTCGTCGATGCCGATCGAAACGCCGGCGCGCGTGGCGTACGCGAAGCCGGTGTACATCAGCTTGTCGGCGAACACGACCGTGTCCTTGAGACCGAGCATGCGGTAGCACGAGTTGATCAGGCGCGAGATGTTCTTCTTCGTCAGCTCGACGTTGGCCAGCGCGTACGGCAGGCCTTCCGGCAGGATTTCCTGCAGGAGCGAGCGGCCGACGGTGGTGTCGACGATCGAGGTCTGCTTCGAACGCGTGCCGTCTTCGGCGATCACCGTCTGCGTGATGCGCACCTTGACCTTGGCGTGCAGCTCGACGACGCGGTTGTCGTACGCGCGCTTGACCTCGGCGACGTTCGCGAACGCCATGCCCTCGCCCTTCTTGTTCTCCAGGGCGCGCGACATGTAGTACAGGCCGAGCACGACGTCCTGCGACGGCACGATGATCGGCTCGCCGTTGGCCGGCGACAGGATGTTGTTCGACGCCATCATCAGGGCGCGCGCTTCCAGCTGCGCTTCGAGCGACAGCGGGACGTGCACGGCCATCTGGTCGCCGTCGAAGTCGGCGTTGAACGCGGTGCAGACCAGCGGATGCAGCTGGATCGCCTTGCCTTCGATCAGCACCGGCTCGAACGCCTGGATGCCCAGGCGGTGCAGCGTCGGCGCGCGGTTGAGCAGGACCGGATGCTCGCGGATCACTTCCTCGAGGATGTCCCACACTTCCGCTTCTTCGCGCTCGACCAGCTTCTTGGCGGCCTTGATCGTCGTGGCCAGGCCACGGCGCTGCAGCTTGGCGAAGATGAAGGGCTTGAAGAGTTCAAGCGCCATCTTCTTCGGCAGGCCGCACTCGTGCAGGCGCAGCGTCGGGCCGACCACGATGACCGAACGGCCCGAGTAGTCGACGCGCTTGCCGAGCAGGTTCTGGCGGAAGCGACCCTGCTTGCCCTTGATCATGTCGGCGAGCGACTTGAGCGGGCGCTTGTTGGTGCCGGTGATGGCGCGGCCGCGACGGCCGTTGTCCATCAGGGCGTCGACCGACTCCTGCAGCATGCGCTTTTCGTTGCGCACGATGATGTCCGGCGCATTGAGCTCGAGCAGGCGCTTGAGGCGGTTGTTGCGGTTGATGACGCGGCGGTACAGGTCGTTGAGGTCCGACGTCGCGAAGCGGCCGCCGTCCAGCGGGACCAGCGGGCGCAGGTCCGGCGGGAGCACCGGCAGCACGGTCATGACCATCCACTCCGGGCGGTTGCCGGAGTCGAGGAACGCCTCGATCAGCTTGATGCGCTTGGTGAGGCGCTTGAGCTTGGTCTCGGAGTTGGTCGCGGCGATCTCTTCCTTCAGGCGGAGCATTTCCGACTGCAGGTCGATCGTACGCAGCAACTCGTACACCGCCTCGGCGCCCATCGCGGCGTCGAAGTCGTCGCCGTGTTCCTGGCGCGCCGTCATGAACTGTTCTTCGGTCAGCAGGTTGCCGCGCTCGAGCGGGGTCAGGCCCGGCTCGGTGACGACATAGGCTTCGAAGTACAGGATGCGTTCGATGTCGCGCAGCGTCATGTCGAGCATCAGACCGATGCGCGAGGGAAGCGACTTCAGGAACCAGATGTGCGCGACGGGCGAGGCGAGGTCGATGTGGCCCATGCGCTCACGGCGCACCTTGGCCAGCGTCACTTCCGTGCCGCACTTCTCGCAGACCACGCCGCGGTGCTTCATGCGCTTGTACTTGCCGCACAGGCACTCGTAGTCCTTGATCGGACCGAAGATCGCGGCGCAGAACAGGCCGTCGCGTTCGGGCTTGAACGTACGGTAGTTGATGGTCTCCGGCTTCTTCACTTCGCCGTAGGACCACGAGCGGATGAGGTCCGGCGACGCCAACGCGATCTTGATCGCGTCGAAGTCGAGGGTCGGCCGCTGCTGGTTGAACAGATTGAGCAAGTCTTTCATGGGTGTCTCCTGGTCGGCGGCGGCGGCTTAGTGCTCTTCGAGTTCCATGTTGATGGCGAGGGAGCGGATCTCCTTCACCAACACATTGAAGGACTCCGGCATCCCCGCGACCATCTCGTGTTCGCCGTCGACGATGTTCTTGTACATCTGGTTGCGGCCCTGCACGTCGTCGGACTTCACCGTCAGCATTTCCTGCAGGGTGTAGGCCGCGCCGTAGGCTTCGAGTGCCCAGACTTCCATTTCGCCGAAGCGCTGGCCACCGAACTGCGCCTTGCCGCCCAGCGGCTGCTGGGTGACGAGCGAGTACGGACCGGTCGAACGCGCGTGCATCTTGTCGTCGACCAGGTGGTTCAGCTTCAGCATGTGCATGTAGCCCACGGTGACCGGGCGTTCGAACGCTTCGCCGGTACGACCGTCGTGCAGCATGGTCTGTCCGCTCAGCGGCAGTTCGGCGAGCTCGAGCATCTTCTTGATCTCGCTCTCGGCCGCGCCGTCGAACACCGGCGTTGCCATCGGCACGCCGTCGATCAGATTGTTGGCCAGGCGCAGCAATTCTTCGTCCGTGAACTGCGTCAGGTCGACGCGCGTTCCGTTCATCGCTTCGTCGTGGTTGTAGATCTGGTCGAGGAACTTGCGCAGGTCGGCGACCGCCGCCTGTGCCTTGAGCATGCGATCGATCTTCTGGCCCAAGCCCTTGGCGGCCCAGCCCAGGTGCGTCTCGAGGATCTGGCCGATGTTCATTCGGCTCGGCACGCCCAGCGGGTTGAGCACGATGTCGACCGACGAACCGTCGGCCATGTACGGCATGTCTTCCACCGGCACGATGGTCGACACGACACCCTTGTTGCCGTGGCGGCCGGCCATCTTGTCGCCCGGCTGGATGCGGCGCTTCACCGCGAGGAACACCTTCACCATCTTGAGCACGCCGGGGGCGAGGTCGTCGCCCTGCGTGATCTTGCCGCGCTTGTCGGCGAAGCGGCGCTCGAACTCCTTCTCGTGCGCATCGATCTGCTTGGAAGCGCGTTCGATGGCGTCGTTGGCGTCGTCGTCCTTCATGCGCAGCTGGAACCACTCGGCCTTCTTCAGGCTGTCCAGGTACTCATCGGAGATCGTGTCGCCCTTCTTGAGGTTCGCACCGCCGTTGGCGACCTTCCCGAGCAGCTGCGTGCGCAGGCGGGCGTAGATCGCACCTTCGAGGATGCGGAACTGGTCGTCGAAGTCCTTCTTGACGCGACGGACTTCCGATTCCTCGATCTGGCGGGCGCGCTTGTCCTTCTCGATGCCGTCGCGGGTGAAGACCTGCACGTCGATGACGGTGCCGTCCATGCCCGGCGGAACGCGGAGCGAGCTGTCCTTAACGTCGGAAGCCTTCTCACCGAAGATCGCGCGGAGGAGCTTCTCTTCCGGCGTCAGCTGCGATTCGCCCTTCGGCGTGACCTTGCCCACGAGGATGTCGCCGGCGCGCACTTCGGCGCCGATGTACACCACGCCCGATTCGTCGAGGCGGTTGAGCGCCTGTTCCGAAACGTTCGGGATGTCGGCCGAGATTTCCTCCGGCCCGAGCTTGGTGTCGCGCGCGACGCAGGTCAGCTCTTCGATGTGGATCGTCGTGTAGCGATCCTCTTCCACCACGCGCTCGGAGAGCAGGATGGAGTCTTCGAAGTTGTAGCCGTTCCACGGCATGAACGCGACCAGCATGTTCTGGCCGAGCGCGAGCTCGCCGATGTCGGTCGAGGGACCGTCGGCCAGCACGTCGCCGCGTTCGACGCGATCGCCCACGTTCACCAGCGGGGTCTGGTTGATGCAGGTGTTCTGGTTGGAGCGCGTGTACTTGATCAGGGTGTAGATGTCGACGCCGGCATCGGTCTCGCCGACGATCTCCTTCTCGTTGACCTTGACCACGATGCGGCCGGCGTCGATCTGCGCGATCAGGCCACCACGACGTGCGTTCACGGTCACGCCCGAGTCGCGCGCCACGGCGCGTTCGATGCCCGTACCCACCAGCGGCTTCTGCGACTTCAGCGTCGGCACGGCCTGGCGCTGCATGTTCGCGCCCATGAGCGCGCGGTTGGCGTCGTCGTGCTCGAGGAACGGCACGAGCGCGGCGGCGACCGACACGGTCTGCATCGGCGAGACGTCCATGAAGTGGATCTCGCTCGGCGGCTTGAGCAGCGATTCACCCTGGTAACGGCACGCGACGAACTGGGCCGTGATGGCGCCCTTGTCGTCCTGCGGCGCGTTGGCCTGCGCGATGACGTACTCGTTCTCTTCGATCGCCGAGAGGAACTCGACGTCGTCGGTGACGCGGCCGTCGACGACCTTGCGGTACGGCGTCTCGAGGAAGCCGTAGCGGTTGGTGCGCGCGAACACGGCGAGCGAGTTGATCAGGCCGATGTTCGGACCTTCAGGCGTCTCGATGGTGCACACGCGACCGTAATGCGTCGGATGCACGTCGCGCACCTCGAAGCCGGCGCGTTCGCGCGTCAGGCCACCCGGGCCCAGCGCGGAAACGCGACGCTTGTGCGTCACTTCCGACAACGGGTTGTTCTGGTCCATGAACTGCGAGAGCTGCGAGGAACCGAAGAATTCCTTGATCGCTGCGGCCACCGGCTTGGCGTTGATCAGTTCCTGCGGCGTCAGGCCTTCGGACTCGGCCATCGACAGGCGTTCCTTGACGGCGCGCTCCACGCGCACCAGGCCCACGCGGAACACGTTCTCGGCCATTTCGCCGACCGAACGCACGCGACGGTTGCCCAGGTGGTCGATGTCGTCCACCACGCCACGGCCGTTGCGGATTTCCGTCAGCACGCGGATGACGTCGAGGATGTCGGAGGTATCGCCCTGCGCGGCGACCAGGCGCTGCGCTTCCTCGTCCTTGCCGTTCTTGTAATCGCCGAAGTACTTGCGGTCGAACAGCACCGACGGGCCGAGGACTTCCTTGCGGCCGATGCGGCGGTTGAACTTCATGCGGCCCACCGCCGAGACGTCGTAACGCTCGAAGGTGAAGAACAGGTTGTGGAACAGGTTCTCGGCGGCGTCCTTGGTCGGCGGCTCGCCCGGACGCATCATGCGGTAGATCTCGACCAGCGCTTCGAGCTTGGTCTTGGTGCCGTCGATGCGCAGGGTGTTCGACAGGTACGGGCCACGGTCGAGGTCGTTGACCCAGATCGTGCCGACCGAATCGATGCCCGCCTTGCGGAGCTTCTCGAGGTGTTCTTCGTTGATCTCGTCGTTCGCCGAGGCGAGCAGTTCGCCCGTCTTCGGATCGATGACGTCGTGCGCCAGGATGCGGCCCACGAGGTAGGCGTCCGGCACGGCCAGCGCGGCGATGCCCGACTGCTCGAGCTGCTTGACGTGGCGCGCGGTGATGCGCTTGCCGGCTTCGACGATCACGCGATCGCCATCGGCCAGGTCGAAGTCGAGCGTTTCGCCACGCAGGCGCTCGGGGACGAGCTCCAGCTGCACGCCTTCGGCTTCGATGTGGAAGGTGTTGATCTCGAAGAACGCGCGGAGCATTTCTTCGTTGTTGTAGCCGAGCGCGCGCAGCAGCACGGAGACCGGCAGCTTGCGGCGGCGGTCGATGCGGGTGAACAGCGCGTCCTTGGGATCGAACTCGAAGTCGAGCCACGAACCGCGGTAAGGAATGATGCGCGCGGAATACAGCAGCTTGCCCGAGCTGTGCGTCTTGCCGCGGTCGTGGTCGAAGAACACGCCCGGCGAACGGTGCAGCTGCGAGACGATGACGCGCTCGGTGCCGTTGACGATGAAGGTGCCGTTGTCGGTCATGAGCGGGATCTCGCCCATGTAGACCTCCTGCTCCTTCACGTACTTGATGGCCTTGGTCGACGACTCGCGGTCGTAGATCACCAGGCGCACGGTGACGCGCAGCGGCGCGCCGTACGACAGGCCACGGTTGCGGCATTCGCGCTCGTCGAACGCCGGGTCGCCGAGGCGGTAGCCGACGTATTCGAGCGCGGCGTTGCCGCTGTAGGAGCTGATCGGGAACACGGACTTGAGGGCCGCATGCAGGCCCTTGTCGTCGCGCGCGTTCATGTCGGCGTGTTCCTGAAGGAACTCGCGATAGGAATCGACCTGGATCGCCAGGAGGAAGGGCACTTCGAGGATCGAACGGCGCTTGCCGAAATCCTTGCGGATGCGCTTCTTCTCGGTGAAGGAATAAGTGGACGCAGTGGTCATGGTGGGCTACCGCCTCTCGATGTCGGCCGCGCGCGGGCGGCCGGGGGGAACGTCAAATTGCCAGTTGGGAGTCGCTGGTATTGCCGGCACCAGCACGCCTTCTCCCGCTACTTCCAACTGTCAACTCGGTGAATGGGTGGAACGGCCAAAGGCCGGGGACTCTCGTCCCCAGCCTTGGGTGGTCGCCAATGTCACCGGCGACGCAATTGCGATTACTTGACTTCGACGGTCGCGCCAGCGGCCTCGAGTTCCTTCTTGAACTTCTCGGACTCGTCCTTCGACACCGCTTCCTTGACGTTCTGCGGGGCGCCTTCGACGAGGTCCTTCGCTTCCTTCAGGCCCAGGCCGGTGATGGCGCGGACGGCCTTGATGACTTCGACCTTCTTCTCGCCGACGGCCTTCAGGACGACGGTGAATTCGGTCTGCTCTTCGACCGGGGCAGCGGCGGCGGCGGGGCCGGCAGCGGCCATGACCGGAGCAGCAGCGGAGACGCCGAACTTCTCTTCGATGGCCTTGACCAGCTCCATCACTTCCATCAGCGACTTCGCGGCGATCGCGTCAACGATCTGATCGTTGGAAAGGGACATGGTGATTACCTCTGGATATTTAAAGGGTTTGAACTGAAATCAGGCAGTTTCGGCAGCCGGGGCTTCCGCGGACGCATCGCCACCACCCTGCTTGTCGGCCACGGCCTTGACGGCGCGGGCGAACATGCTGGCGGGCTCGGCGAGCACGCGGGCGAGCATGGCAAGCGCCTGCTCACGGGTCGGCAGCGAAGCCAGGACCTCGACGTGCGCGGCAGGCAGCAACTTGCCTTCCACCGACACGATGCGGGCCTTGAGCTTGTCGTTGCCCTTGGCGAACTCCTTGATGAGGCGACCGGCAGCGCCGGGTTCCTCGGTCGAGAACGCATACAGCAGCGGACCGGTCAGGGCGTCCTTGACGACCTCGAACTCGGTACCGACGACGGCGCGCGATGCGAGCGTGTTCTTGACAACCTTCAAGTACACGCCGGATTCGCGGGCCTTCTTGCGCATCGCGGTCATCTGGGAGACCGTGATGCCTGCGTATTCGGCTGCGACCAGGGAGTGCGCCTTCGAGGCCACGTCTGCCAGCTCGGCGACAACTTCCTGCTTCTGGGACAGATTGAGAGCCATTGACACTCCTCCAATTGAACTCCGCGCACGGCTCCTGCCGCTTGCGGTCCTCGAGCGACGCCTTCCGTTGGCGCCGGGGATGCGTTTGCATCCCGGTGGTGGCCCTTCCAGAAAACTTCCAGAGGGGGCGGCACCATCTACGCAGGCCCATCCTTGCGAATGGATTACGCGTTCCCGCCTTCCACGAAGACGACTCCATGCCGTACCGAGCTTCCTGCCCGTCTTCGCATTGCGCGGACCGCACCTGCGGTCTTTGACGGCGTCGCGCCTTGCGGCGCGAAGCCCTCAAAACTTGTTGCACGCGCCCGCCGGAGCAGGCGCGTTGTAACGATTACTTCAGGGTCAGCGTCGACTGGTCGACGATCACGCCCGGGCCCATGGTCGAGCTCAGCGAGATCTTCTGCAGGTACTGGCCCTTCGCGGTCGACGGCTTGGCCTTGATCAGGTCGAGCAGCAGCGCGGTGAGGTTGCCCTTCAGGGCTTCGGCTTCGAACGAAGCCTTGCCGATCGTGCAGTGGATGATGCCGGCCTTGTCGGTGCGGTAACGCACCTGGCCAGCCTTCGCGTTCTTGACGGCTTCGGCCGGGTTCGGCGAAACGGTGCCGACCTTCGGGTTCGGCATCAGGCCGCGCGGACCGAGCACCTGGCCGAGCTTGCCGACCACGCGCATCGCATCCGGCGTCGCGATGACGACGTCGTAGTTCAGGTCGCCGTTCTGCATCGCTTCGGCGAGGTCGTCCATGCCGACGGCTTCGGCGCCGGCGGCGCGCGCTTCGTCAGCCTTGGCGCCGGCCGGGGCGAACACCGCCACGCGCACCGACTTGCCGGTACCGGCCGGCAGCACGGTCGAACCGCGCACCTGCTGGTCGGACTTCTTCGCATCCACGCCCAGGCGCACGGCGACGTCGATCGCTTCGACGAACTTCGCCTTCGTGCCGGTCTGGAGGATCTTCAGGGCTTCGTCGATCGCGTAAGCCTTGCCCGGCTCGACGGCCGCCTTGATTGCCTTCTGTCGCTTGTTCATCGCCATGACTTAGCCCTCCACCACCAGACCCATGGAACGGGCGGAGCCCGCAATCGTGCGCACCGCGGCTTCCAGGTCGGCAGCCGTCAGGTCGGGTTCCTTCGCCTTCGCGATTTCCTCGACCTGCTTGCGCGTGACCTTGCCCACCTTCTCGGTGTTCGGGCGCTTCGAACCGGACTGGATGCCCGCGGCCTTCTTCAGCAGGATCGACGCCGGCGGCGTCTTCGTGATGAAGGTGAAGGTGCGGTCCGAGTACGCGGTGATGACCACCGGAATCGGGAGACCCGGTTCCAGCTTCTGCGTGGCGGCGTTGAACGCCTTGCAGAATTCCATGATGTTCAGGCCGCGCTGGCCGAGGGCGGGGCCCACGGGCGGCGACGGGTTGGCCTGGCCGGCCTTGACCTGCAGCTTGATGTAACCGACGACTTTCTTAGCCATTGCTTTGCTCCTGCGAGTGCGAACGCCTTATCGGCTCCTCGCGTTACTGGCGGAACGAACCACTCGTCCCGCCGAATCTCTTAGGCCTTCTCGACCTGCCCGAATTCCAGTTCCACCGGGGTGGAACGCCCGAAGATCAGCACTGCGACGCGCAGGCGGCTCTTCTCGTAATTCACTTCTTCCACGACGCCGTTGAAGTCGTTGAACGGGCCGTCGGTGACGCGCACCATTTCGCCGGCTTCGAACAACACCTTCGGCTTCGGCTTCTCCACGCCTTCCTGCACGCGGTCGAGGATGGCGGCAGCCTCCTCGTCGCGGATCGGCAGCGGACGATCGGCGGTGCCGCCGATGAAGCCCATGACCTTCGGCGTTTCCTTCACCAGGTGCCAGCTTTCGCTGTCCATGCGCGGAATGCCGCCTTCGTCGTGCGTGGCGATCTGCACGAGCACGTAGCCCGGGAAGAACTTGCGCTCGGAACGGCGCTTCTGGCCGGAGCGCATTTCCACGACTTCTTCGGTCGGCACGAGCACGTCGCCGAAGCGATCCTGCATTTCCGTGCGCACGATGCGGTCGCGCAAAGCCTGCGCCACCGACTTTTCGAAGCCGGAATAGGCGTGGACCACGTACCAGCGCTTTTCGACGTTCTCTTCCATCAGACCCTCTGAATCAGTTGCCCAACAGGGCCTTGACGCCCAACTGGATGATCCAGTCGAACGTTGCGAGGATCAGGCTGATCAAGGTGACGGCGATGATGATCATCACCGTTGCGCGACCCGCTTCCTGGCGCGTCGGCCACACGACCTTGCGCAGTTCGAAGCGCGACTCGGAGAAGAACTCGCGCGTCTGCGCGCCCTTGACCGAGGTCATGAAGACCACGAAACCCGCGGCCAGCCCACCGATCACCGCGAGCCAGCGGAACTGCGACTCGGGATACCAGTAGAAGGCGAACACGCCAGCAGCCACCAGCAGGATTGCCAGTGCGTACTTGACGACGTCGCCCGCGGAGGCGGCCTTCGGTTGTTCGACCTTGCTGTTCATCCGTTCTCGCCGACGCGTGTCACGTTGCGCCTGAAGTGGCACGCCAGGAGGGACTCGAACCCCCAACCTGCGGTTTTGGAGACCGCTGCTCTGCCAATTGAGCTACTGGCGTACATGTGTTGGAACTGCTTCTCCGAAAAAGGCAACGGCGGCTCGCGCCGCCACGCCCTTTCCGACCATCCGGGCGGCGCGATGTTCCGCGCCTGCCCTTCCGATGCTTACTTGAGGATCTTCGCCACGACGCCGGCGCCGACCGTACGGCCGCCTTCGCGGATCGCGAAGCGCAGGCCATCGTCCATCGCGACCGGGTTGATCAGCTCGACCACCATCTTGATGTTGTCGCCCGGCATGACCATTTCCACACCTTCCGGCAGGGTCACGGCGCCCGTGATGTCGGTCGTGCGGAAGTAGAACTGCGGGCGGTAGCCCTTGAAGAACGGCGTGTGGCGGCCGCCTTCGTCCTTCGACAGCACGTACACCTCGGCTTCGAACGTGGTGTGCGGGGTGATCGAACCGGGCTTGGCCAGCACCTGGCCGCGCTCGACGTCGTCGCGCTTGGTGCCGCGCAGCAGCAGGCCCGCGTTGTCGCCCGCCTGGCCCTGGTCCAGCAGC
>NZ_JBFULG010000016.1:0-17406 GCF_056400425.1 Lysobacter sp. P5_B12 | reverse complement strand
GCGCAGGCGCGGCGGCGGGCGTCGGCGGGGATGCGACTTCGGGCTGGAAGCGCGCCGGCTCCGACGACGACGGCGGCGGGTTGCCGGTGGCGGGCTTGGCGGGAGCCTGATCTTTCCAAAGGGCCATGGTCGAGAAATCCTGCTGCATTGGGGAAACCGAGGCTAGCACCCGTCACGCGCTTTTGACGCTGCCTCGAAGGGCATTTGCTTCAGGCGGCGGACAGCTTGATTTCACGGTTTGCCGCATTCATCGGTGCATCGATCACATTCGGAAAATGCCGAAACGGCCCTTCTGTATCGGCGCATTGAGCGCCGCAGCAAGCCCGAGGCCGAGCACGCGGCGCGTATCGGCCGGATCGATGATGCCGTCGTCCCACAGGCGCGCACTGGCGTAATACGGATTGCCCTGCGATTCGTACTGGTCGCGGATCGGCGCCTTGAACGCTTCTTCCTCGTCGGCCGACCACGACTTGCCCGAGGCTTCGATGCCATCGCGCTTTACCGTCGACAGCACCGAGGCCGCCTGCTCGCCGCCCATCACGCTGATGCGCGCGTTCGGCCACATCCACAGGAAGCGACCGCCGTAGGCGCGGCCGCACATCGCGTAGTTGCCCGCGCCGAAGCTGCCGCCGATGACGACGGTGAACTTCGGCACGTGCGAGCACGCCACCGCCGTCACCATCTTCGCGCCGTCCTTCGCGATGCCCGCGTTCTCGTACTTGCGGCCCACCATGAAGCCGGTGATGTTCTGCAGGAACACCAGCGGGATGTCGCGCTGGTTGCACAGCTCGATGAAGTGCGCGCCCTTGAGCGCGCTTTCCGAAAACAGGATGCCGTTGTTGGCGATGATGCCGACCGGATAGCCATGGATGTGCGCGAAACCGCACACCAACGTCTTGCCGTAGCGCGCCTTGAACTCCTGGAACTGACTGCCGTCGACGATGCGCGCGATCACCTCGCGGATGTCGAAGGGGCGGCGCGTGTCCTTCGGCACGATTCCGTACAACTCTTCGGCCGCGAACAGCGGTTCGCGCGCCGGCTGCGTCGTCACCGGCACCGTCTTGCTGCGGTTGAGGTGCGCGACGAGGTTGCGCGCGATCTGCAAGGCATCGCGATCGTCTTCGGCGAAGTGATCGGCCACGCCGGACACCGAGGTATGCACGTCCGCGCCGCCGAGCGATTCGGCATCGACGACTTCACCGGTCGCGGCTTTCACCAGCGGCGGGCCGCCGAGGAAGATCGTGCCTTGCTCGCGCACGATGATCGATTCGTCGCACATCGCCGGAACGTACGCGCCGCCGGCGGTGCATGAACCCATGACGACGGCGATCTGCGGGATGTTCTCCGCGCTCAGGCGCGCCTGGTTGTAGAAGATGCGGCCGAAGTGTTCCTTGTCCGGGAAGACCTCGTCCTGTAAGGGCAGGAACGCGCCGCCGGAGTCGACGAGGTACACGCAGGGCAGGTGGTTCTCGCGTGCGACTTCCTGCGCGCGCAAATGCTTCTTCACCGTCATCGGGAAGTAGGTGCCGCCCTTGACCGTCGCGTCGTTGGCGACGATCACCACTTCCTGCCCGTGCACGCGGCCGATGCCGGCGACGATGCCCGCCGCGGGCGCGGCGCCGTCGTACATGCCTTCGGCGGCGAGCGGCGCGATCTCGAGGAAGGGTGAACCGGGGTCGAGCAGGGCGGTGATGCGATCGCGCACCAGCAGCTTGCCGCGCTCGGTGTGCTTGTCGCGGGCCTTGGGGCCGCCGCCTTCGGCCGCGCGCTGCAGGCGGGCATCGAGTTCGTCCACCAGGGCGCGGTGGAAGGCCACGTTGTCCTGGAAGTCCTGCGAACGGGGATCGAGGCTGGAGGCGAGTGCGGGCATGGTGCGTCGCTTGCGGTGATTGGTTCGAAGGATAACCGGCCGTGACTTTGCTGCGGCCAAAAAGAAACCCGCCTTCCGGCGGGTTTCTCTGACTTGCTGGAAAACCGAAGAATTACTTCTTCGCTTCTTCCTTGGCTTCCGTCTTGGCTTCGGTCGCGGCGGCTTCGGCCGAACCGGCGACGTCCTTGGCGGTTTCGGCGGTCGCGGCGGCGGCGTTGCTGGCAGCGGCAGCGGCGGCGTCGGTGGCGTCGGTCACGGCGGCGCCGGTTTCGGCAGCGGCTTCACCGGTGGCGGCGGCAGCGGCGTCGACGCCTTCAGCGGCGGCGGTACCGGCGGCGTCGGCAGCCTGGGCGGCCTGGTCGCCGGCAGCGGCGGTGGCGTCGGCGGCCTGGGCGGCTTCGGCCTGGGCGGTCGGGGTGTCGTTCTTGCAGGCGGCGAGAGCGAGGACGCCGGCGGCGAGGAGGACAACGAGCTTCGTGTTCATGGAATCTCTCCTGGAGGAGTTGTCTGAAGGATGCTAACGGGTCAGGCAACGCCAGTGCGCGCGGCAGTCCGGTCGCGTTTCGGCCGGCTTCATTCGTTCACTGACTACGACTGCGTGTTCGATAAAGAAAAGGCCGCCAGCGAACCGGCGGCCTTCTTATTGTAACCACAATTCAGCCCCGTGAAGGCCTGCGTGAATGCGGTCTACGACGTGTCGCCCGATTACTTCTTGGCCGGGGTCTTGGCGTCGTTGTTGGTCTTCGCATCGGCAGCGGCCGCGGCTTCTTCAGCCGAGTCCTGCGCCTGCGCGGCGGCGTCGGCCGAATTCTCGGCGGCGTCGGCGGCGTCGTCGGCGCCCGTGGCCGTCGGGTTGGCGGCAGCAGCGTCGGCCTGGGTGGCAGCGGCGTCGGCGGCGGCAGCGGCCGTGTCGGCAGCGGCCTGCGCGGAGTCGGCGGCAGCGGCGTCGCCCGTGGCGGCGGCGTTGTCGGCAGCCTGCTGGGCTTCACCCGAAGCCTTCTGCGCTTCGGCGGCCGAATCGGCAGCCTGCTGGGAGTTCGTGCACGCGGCCAGGGCAAGGCCCATAGCCATGGCAAGCAAAGCCTTATTGATGGACATGTCGTTCTTCCTCGTCGTTAGGATGGCAACGCGCTTCTGCGCGCCAATATCAATCTCAACCGGCGGTTGTCGCGTGTCAAGTGTCTTGGCCGGAACCTTTCAGCTTCGTCGTTACGCTCTTCACGCAAGCTCGACGGCGATGGCAGTCGCTTCGCCGCCACCGATGCACAGCGCGGCCACGCCACGCTTGCCGCCGCGCGCTTTCAACGCATGCAACAGCGTGACGATCAAGCGGGCGCCGGTGGACCCGATCGGATGACCGAGCGCAACCGCGCCGCCGTTGACGTTCATTTTTTCGTGCGGGATGCCGAGCTCGCGCATCGGCGCCATCGCCACGCACGCGAACGCTTCGTTGACTTCGAACAGGTCCACCTCCTCGGCCTTCCAGCCCGCTTTCCCAAGCACGTTCGCGATCGCAGTCACCGGCGCGGTGGTGAACCACTCCGGCGCTTGCGAATGCGTAGCGTGCGCGACGATGCGTGCGAGCGGCGTGAGGCCCCGTTTAACGGCTTCTTCAGAAGACATCAGCACCGTCGCGGCGGCGCCGTCGTTGATGGAGGAGGAGCTTGCGGCGGTGATCGTGCCGTCTTTCTTGAACGCAGGTTTAAGCGTGGGGATTTTCGTGATGTCGCACTTGCCCGGCTGTTCGTCGGTGTCGATCGTGACATCGCCCTTGCGACCGGAGACGACGACGGGGACGATTTCATTCTTGAACGCACCCGACTGCACGGCGCCCTGCGCACGACGCACGCTTTCGGCCGAGTAGGCATCCTGTTCTTCGCGCGTGAAGTCGTACTTGCCCACGCACGCTTCGCCGAACACGCCCATCGCCTGGCCGTCGTACGGATTGACGAGGCCGTCGGTCTGCATGTGGTCGAGCATCGTGACCGCACCGAACTTGGTGCCCGTGCGCGAACCGTTGAGCAGGTGCGGCGCGTTGGTCATCGACTCCATGCCGCCGGCGACGACGACCTTCGCCGAACCGGCCTTGATCAGGTCGTGGCCCAGCATCACCGCCTTCATGCCCGAGCCGCAGACCTTGTTGATGGTCATGGCGCCGGCGGAGGTGGGGATCTTCGCGCCGATGGCGGCCTGGCGGGCCGGCGCCTGGCCGAGGCCGGCGGGGAGCACGCAGCCCATGATGACGTCGTCGACCTGGTCGGGAGCCACGCCCGCATGGTCGAGCGCGCCCGCGATGGCGGCGGTGCCGAGGGTCGTGGTGGGAACACCGGTGAACTGGCCCAGAAGGGCGCCGATGGCGGTGCGCTTGGCACCGACGATGACGATGTCGGACATGGAGTCGGGTCTCGTGGAGGTCAGGCCGGCAAGATGGAGCCGGCACGATCCCGATTCTAGGTCCGTTTGTTGCGGTGCGGCAAACCTCATGGGTTTKCCGCGGGAATCAAGGGCTTACGACTTGCCGTCGAACAACTCCCGCCCGATCAGCATCCGGCGGATCTCGTTGGTGCCCGCGCCGATCGCATACAGCTTGGCGTCGCGCAGGATCCGGCCGGTCGCGTATTCGTTGATGTAGCCGTTGCCGCCCAGGGCCTGGATGGCCTCCAGGGCGACCTGCACCGCGGCGTCGGTGGCATGCAACAGGCACGCGGCCGAATCGATGCGCGACTTGTGCCCCGCGTCGAAATCGCGCCCGACCTGGTAGGCGAACGCGCGCGAAGACTGCATCGCGGTGTACATGTCGGCGATCTTGGCCTGCATGATCCCGAACGTGCCGATGGCCTCGCCGAACTGCTTGCGCTCGCGCACGTAGGGCAGGGCGATGTCCATCGCGGCCTGCATCAAACCGATCGGACCACCGGTGAGCACCAGGCGCTCGGTGTTCAAGCCCGACATCAACACCTTGACGCCCTTGTGCACTTCGCCGAGGACGTTTTCCTTCGGGATCTCGCAATTCTGGAACACCAACTCGCAGGTGTTCGAACCGCGCATGCCCAGCTTGTCGAGCTTCTGCGCCGTGCTGAACCCCTTCATGCCCTTCTCGACGAGGAACGCCGTCATGCACGCGCTGCCGCTTTCCTTGCCGGCGGTGCGCATGTAGACGATCAACACGTCGGCTTCGGGGCCGTTGGTGATCCACATCTTGTTGCCGTTGGCGACCCACACATCGCCGCGCAGCTCGGCCCTGCACTGCATCGAACCGACGACGTCGGAACCGGCGCCCGGCTCGCTCATCGCAAGCGCGCCCTTGAACTGTCCGCTGCACAGCTTGGGCAGGTACTTCTCGCGCTGCGCCTGCGTGCCGTTGGCGTAGAGGTTGCTCACGCAGAGGTTGGAATGCGCGCCATACGAAAGGCCGATCGAACCCGACGCGCGCGAGATCTCTTCCATCGCGACCAGGTGCGCCAGGAAGCCCATGTCGCTGCCGCCGAGTTCGCCCGGCACCGTCAGGCCGAGCAGGCCCATCTGGCCGAGCTTGGGCCACAGGTCCTGCGGGAAGACATTCTCTTCGTCGATCTTCGCCGCGCGCGGCGCGATTTCGGCGTCCGCGAAACGGCGGACCGTATCGCGCAGTGCATCGATGTCTTCACCCAACGAAAAAACGCGCATCACCACGACTCCGGAATTCTTGTTTCGGAAAAGCAGAACGGGGCCGAAGCCCCGTTCTGGAATCTACAACTTAGTGGCCGCGGATTCGACCCTGGAAGCGCGGCTGCGCACGGCCCAGCGGCAGCTTGAGCTTGCCGATCGCGCTGATGCGCTCTTCGGCGAGGCGGTCGGCGGCCTTGTAGGTCGGGATGCCGTCGCGGTCGCTGATTTCATAGATGCGCGCGAGGTTGTGGTAGATCGTGCGCATCATGCGCATCGCGCGTTCGCGGTTGTAACCGTCGATCTCGAGCGACACGTTCATCACGCCGCCGGCGTTGACCGCGTAGTCGGGCGCGTAGACGATGCCGCGCTTTTCGACTTCGTCGCCGATCTGCGTGTTCGCCAACTGGTTGTTCGCCGCACCGCAGATGACCTTGGCCTTCAGGCGGGGCAGGGTCTGCTCGTTGACCGTCGCGCCCAGCGCGCACGGCGAGTAGACATCGGCCGGCACGTCGTAGATCTCGTCCAGGCCCACGGCTTCGGCGCCGTATTCGCTGACGGCCTTGTCGACCAGCGCCTTGTTGATGTCGGTGACGAAGATCTTCGCGCCGCGCTCCTTGAGCAGCTTCACGAACTCCATGCCCACGTGGCCGAGGCCCTGCACGGCGTAGGAATACTTGCCGACTTCCTCGTCGCCGTACTTCTTGTTGAGCGTGGCCATCAGGCCCTGCAGCGTGCCGTAGGCGGTGAACGGCGAGGGATCGCCCGAACCACCGTGCACCTGGTGCACGCCGGTGACGTACTCGGTCTCGCGGTAGACGTATTCCATGTCGTTGACGTCGATGCCGACGTCTTCGGCCGTGATGTAACGGCCGCCGAGCGATTCGACGAACTGGCCGAACGCACGGAACAGCGCTTCGGACTTGTCCTTCGCCGGGTCGCCGATGATGACGGCCTTGCCGCCGCCGATGTTCAGGCCCGCCACCGCGTTCTTGTACGTCATGCCGCGCGAGAGCCGCAGCACGTCGTTGAGCGCGTCGGCCTCGGTCTTGTACGGCCACATGCGCGTGCCGCCCAGCGCGGGGCCGAGCACGGTGTTGTGGATCGCGATGATGGCCTTCAGGCCCGCATCCTTGTTGTGGCAGAACACGACCTGTTCGTGGCCGTAGGTATCGAGCGTTTCGAAAATCATCGGGAGCTCCGGTCGGGCGCGCCTTCGATGCGCGCGTTGCGCATCCCGGGAGCGTCGACAAGTCGAGGTAAGTCGTTGAGTATGTTGGCCGCTGCGGTCGAAGGGCGCGGCGTGGCGCCCTCCGCAGGCGGCGCAGTCTACTCCAATCGCCCGGATCGGTTGTGTGCGGGGCCGGCACGTACGACGCCGTACGGGCCGCCGGGCGGGCTAGCGCAACAGCCCAGCTTTCAAGGCCGCCAGGCGCGCCGTGATCTCATCGGCATCGATCACCCCGTAACCGAAGACCACCGCCGGCGCCGCCAGGGGCGCCATCGCGTACTCGGCAATCGACTGCGCGCCCGGCGCATGCTCGCGCATCAATTGGAAGAAACGATGCGCGTTGTCCGGATCCCGCAGCCGCGCCGCCGTATGCATGCCCGCTTCCGACGGGATCGGATCGAGCCACTTGTCCAGCGACTCCAGCCCCGCGAACAAGGCCGCGCGCCGCTCCGCGTAAATCCCGCGCATTTTCCGCACGTGCCGCGCCATGTGCCCGTCGCGAATGAACTGCGCCAGCACCGTTTGCGTGATCGCGTCGCTGTGCGAATCCACGCAGGTCTTCACCTGCGCCAACGGCCCGCGCGCCCACGGCGGCGCGACGATGAAGCCCTTGCGCAAGGCCGGGAACAGACTCTTCGAAAACGTGCCGACGTAGAACACGATTCCGTCGCGATCCAGCGTTTGCAACGCATCCAGCGGTCGACCACCGAAGCGGAACTCGCCGTCGTAGTCGTCTTCGATGATCACTGCATTGCGTGACCGCGCGTAATCGAGCAACGCCATCCGCCGCCGCAAGGACAGCGCCGCGCCCGTCGGCGATTGATGCGAGGGCGTGACCATCACGATGTCGACGTCGTTCTCGCCCAGGCATTCGACGCACAGCCCCTCATCGTCGACACGCATCGGCACCAATTCCGCGCCGACCGCCGCAAACGCCGCACGTAAAGAGGGATACCCCGGATTCTCGACGGCCACGCGCGTCTTCCCCGGCGTGACCAGCAAGCGCGCCAACAGATCGAAGGCTTGTTGCGCGCCCGAGGTCACGATCACATCGTCGGCCGTGCACGCCACCGCACGCGCGAACGCCACGTGCTGCGCGATCGCCGAACGCAAGGGCAGCAGGCCTTCGGACGGCGCATAACGAAACGGTTGCTTCGAAAACGCCTGCAACGCCTGCGCCGTCAACCGCCGCCACAACGCGTGCGGGAAATACCGATGGTCGCCGACACCCAGGCGGAAACTGCACTCCRGCAACTCGCGCACCGGCAGCGACGGCATGAAGGGCGTGCGCCAGAACGGCGCGAGCCGCGCATCTTCCACCGGCAACGCCGCATCGGGTTTGCGCATCGCACGTCCGCGCACGTCGGCGACGATCGCCTTCGCGCCGGGCCGCGGCAGGACGTAGCCCTCTGCAACGAGCAGGTCATACGCACCGACCACCGTGTTCCGCGCGATGCCCAGCTCCGTCGCCAGGGTGCGCGTGGAGGGGAGGGAAGCCCCCGCCGCCAAGCGCCCGTCGAGGATCGCCGCCCGCAGCTGCTGGTGCAGCGAACCGGCCAGATGACCCGCTGACCCCGTCAAATCGGGGGCGAAGGGCAAAACTGGTTCCATGGCATCTCCCGGAACTGGCCTGAACGGTGGGCCAGATTAGCGCGACCCTAACGCCCGTGGACACCCACCCATCGGAGGACCCGATGCTCGACCTGTATTACGCCAAGTCGCCGAACGGCATGAAGCTGCCGCTTTTCATGGAAGAACTCGCCGAGCTTGGCGGCCCGCTGCCCGCGCACCGCTGGCACCTCGTGCGCCTCTCGCGCGGCGAGCAACACAAGCCCGCGTTCCTCGCCATCTCCCCCAACAACAAGATCCCCGCGATCGTCGACCACGCCCCCGCCGACGGCGGCGCACCGCTGCCGATCTTCGAATCGGCGGTGATCCTGGAATACCTCGCCGACAAGACYGGCCAACTGCTCGCACGCGACCCGCGTACGCGCATCGAAACCAAGCAGTGGTTGGTGTGGCAAGTCGCGGGCCTGGGCCCGATGGCCGGTCAATCCGGTTGGTTCCGCACGCATGCACAACATCGCGATGCGTACGCGATGGAGCGCTATACGAAGGAAACCCATCGCCTCTACGGCGTGCTCGACCGTCGCCTCGAAGATCGCGAATTCATCGTCGGTGCGTATTCCATCGCCGACATCGCCTGCTACCCGTGGATCGTTTCGCACTACGGCCACGGCCAGAACCTCGACGACTTCCCGAACCTCAAACGCTGGTTCGAAGCCATCGGCGCGCGCCCCGCGACGCAACGTGCCTTCGTCGACTACGTCGACGTCTACGCCCACCCCAAGTTCGCGCTCGACGACGAGGCCCTCGCATGAGCACCGCCTGGATCTGCACCACCTGCGCCACGCAGTACGCACCGAGCGACACGCCGCCGACGCATTGCCCCGTGTGCGAAGACGACCGCCAGTACGTCGATTGGGACGGCCAGCACTGGACCACCCACGACGCGCTGCAACGCGAGCGCACCCTGCGCATCGCCGACGACGCCGGCCTGCTCGGCATCGACATGCCTGGCTACGCCATCCCGCAACGCGTGCTGCACCTGCGCACCGACGGCGGCAACATCCTGTGGGAATCGCTGGGCATGGTCACCGATGAAGCCGTGCGCGCATTGCAGGATGCCGGCGGCGTGGACTGCATCGTCATCTCGCATCCGCACTTCTATTCATCGATGGTCGAATGGAGTGAGGCGTTGGGCGGCGTCGGGATTCTGCTGCACGCGAATGATCGCGAATGGGTGCGTCGTCCCTCGAAGGCGATCCAGTTCTGGAAAGGCGACACGCTCGCGCTTTCCGATGACGTCACGCTGATCAACGTCGGTGCGCATTTCCCGGGCAGCACCGCGCTGCACTGGAAACGCGGGCCGCGCGGCGAAACCTTGTTCCCCGGCGATTCGCCGCATGTCACGCAGGATCGCAAGCAGGTCAGCTTCATGCACAGCGTGCCGAACTTCACGCCGATGAAGCCCTCGGCGGTGCATCGCATGCGTTCGTTGCTCGCGCCTTTCGACTACAGCGATGTCTACGGGTTTTCCCGCGGCCGCAACATCCTGGGCAACGGCCGCGAAGTCGTCGAAGCCTCGTTCGATCGCTTCTTCCATGTGGTGGCCGCATGAACGCGTTCCTGCACGATGCGTTGCGCGGGGCACTGCCTTCGCGTGCGGTGGCGACTGCGGATCTTCCGTGGGTGCCTGCGCAGGAAGGCGGCAAGTGGTCGAAGCCGTTGCACTTTCTCGGTGATCGCGGGTTCGTGGAGCTTCTGCGGATGTCGCCCGGTACGGTCATGCCGTTGCATCGGCACACAGGCGAGGTGCACGTCCACCAACTCACCGGGCATCGGCAATTGTGCAGCGGCGAGATCCTTGGGCCCGGCGACTATGTGCACGAGCCTGCGGGGAACGTCGACTGGTGGAAGGTGGTTGGCGACGAAGACATGGTGGCTTTCGTCGTCGTTACCGGCGAAGTCGAATTCATCGGGCCCGGTGGGGAAGTGCGGTCCGTTGCGAATGCCTGCACGCAACGGGCTGAGTACGTTCGGTACTGCCAGGAGCAGGGGGTTCGGGTTCGCGATTTGGACTCATTGGAGGTACGCGGGTAGAGCCCGCCTGAAACCCATTGGCGCGCCGCCCGAACGTGTGAAGTTCCAAATTTTTTTGGGAAAAAAATTTGAAACTCCCCACGCTGGGGCATCACCTTGCGGGTCGCTTCGATCGGGGGCTGTCGCTCGAGCGGTCATTGGGGGCTGCAAAGCGCGCTTTGCAGGTAGCCGATCGTTGGCGGGGCGCGAAGCCCGGGGCGTGCGGGGTTGGGTTAGGCTCCGTCGCACGGGGGGTGGACATGAAGCGTCGATCGTTCTTGTTGGGGCTCGCGGCGATGTCGATCGGGCTGCCTTCGGTTTCGCTCGCTGCGGTGCGGAGCTGTTGTCCGCTGTGTGGTGGGGCGTTGCTCGGTCTCTCGCCGGATGTCTACGAAAGCATTCCCGACCTTGAAGACCGGAACCGCGATGTCTCGGACATGGGCGCGTCGCACGTGTGCACGAAGTGTTTCCTGGTGTTTTTCGAAGGCGCCGAGGAGTGGTCGCAGACCGCGAACGAGGCCGGGCGCTTTTTTGTTCCGATGGACAAACCCATCCTGAATTTCCCGCTTCCGCGTGCGCGCGACATTCGATCCAAGCTCGTGTACTCGCAGAAGTTCAGGGGTTTGAATGCCGAGAAGGGGTTGGCGGAAAGCGTTGGCTTGTGGGTGACCGACAGCGAGGCGTACTTCGCCGAGATTCGGCATTACGCGGCCAAGCATTCCATCGGTTGGCAGATGGCGCTGGAGTACTACACCGCCCCCTCCCAGCCGAAGCAGACCTGGATCCAGGCGACGGTGCACGGCTTCCACAGCAGCCGATTCGAGAAGGGATGCCCGGCGGCATAGAACCCCATTCCTCAGGTACGCTCTTCCCACGCACCCTGGGGAGGGGACGACCATGCGCACCGCACTCGCCTTGTCGCTGACGATGCTCGCCGCCTGCGCCACGCCACCCGACGCACCCGACACCGGCACCGCCGCCGCCGTCCACGACGACAAACTGGACATCGCCGAACAGATCTTCCGCTCGCTCCTGGCCAAGAACGAAGCCACCGACATGGCGAACCAGAAACCCGCCGTCCTTTGCTTCGGCCGCGACCGCTCACCGAACGACGCCTTCATGGCCCGCTTCCAGGACCTGGCCCCCCGCGTCCACCGCTGCGCAGACGGCAAGATCGCCAAGGGCGCGCGCGACATGCCCGAATTCCAACTCCGCAACACAAACGAACCCGCCCTCCAGTTCTCCGTCGGCGACATCGACCTCGTGTCCCCGACGCACGCCAAAGCAAAGGGCGGCTACGAGGCGGGCCAAAGCGCCGGCGGCTGGACCTTCGAACTCGATAAGACCGCCTCAGGCTGGGTAGTCACGAAACGGGAAATGGACTGGGTCTCCTGACCGAAAGCCGCCGCCCCGGAAAACGATCGGCTCCCTGCAAAGCGCGCTTTGCAGCCCCCAATGACCGCTCGGGCGAAAGCCCCCGATCGAAGCGACCCGCAAGGTAGATGCCCCAGCGTGGGGAGTTTCAAATTTTTTTCCCAAAAAAATTTGGAACTTCACACGTTCGGGCGGCGCGCCAATAGGCCCCGAGCGGGCCCTCCCGAAAGACCAGAGGGCCTTTAACGCCTCCAGAGCTACAATGCGGAATTCGCCGAAACCGTACTGAGCGCCGCCCATGAGCACCCCCGCCACCGAAGTCGCCGCGTCCCCCCAGACCGAGACCAGCCCCCTGCGCTTCGTCACCGCAGCGAGCCTCTTCGACGGCCACGACGCCGCCATCAACATCATGCGCCGCCTCATCCAGGGCCAGGGCGCCGAAGTCATCCACCTCGGCCACAACCGCTCCGTCGAAGACGTCGTCCGCGCCGCACTGCAGGAAGACGCCGACGCCATCGCCCTTAGCTCCTACCAGGGCGGCCACGTCGAATACTTCAAATACATGGTCGACATGCTCCGCGAACGCGGCGCCTCCCACATCCGCGTGTTCGGCGGCGGCGGCGGCACGATCACCCCCGAAGAAATCAAAGAGCTCCAGGACTACGGCGTCGAACGCATCTACCACCCCAACGACGGCATGCACATGGGCCTCGTTGCGATGATCGAAGACGTCGTCCGCCGCGCGACCTCCGCGCGCCAGCCCGTTGAAACGCCGCACCAGGTCGACCTCACCAACGAAATCGCCATCGGCGCGATGCTCAGCTCGATCGAAGAGAGCGCCCTGGACGAAACCGAACTCGCCCACCTGCGCAAGCAATGGCAACTGGCCGGCGGCAAGACCCCGGTCATCGGCATCACCGGCACCGGCGGCGCCGGCAAATCCTCGGTGACCGACGAACTGCTCAACCGCTTCCTCGCCTCCTTCCCGGAGATGCGCATCGCCGTGATCTCGGTGGACCCCACGCGCCGCCGCACCGGTGGCGCGCTGCTCGGCGACCGCATCCGCATGAACTCGCTGCGCAGCAAGCGCGTCTTCATGCGCTCGATGGCCACCCGCCGCCAGCACATGGCGACGAACATCGTGCTGAAGGACTGCATCGCCTTCCTCAAGTCCCTCGGCTACGACATGGTGATCGTCGAAACCGCGGGCATCGGCCAGAGCGATTCGGAGATCGTCGACCTCGTCGACTTCCCGATGTACGTGATGACCAGCGACTTCGGCGCGCCGAGCCAGCTGGAAAAGATCGACATGCTCGACTACGCCGAACTGGTCGTGCTCAACAAGTTCGACAAGCGCGGCGCCGAAGACGCCCTTCGCGACGTGCGCAAACAGTGGAAGCGCAACCGCGTCGCCTTCCAGACGAAAGACGAAGACGTCCCCGTCTACCCGACCATCGCCAGCCAGTTCAACGACCCCGGCATCAGCTGGATGTTCGCGAACCTCACGCGCCTGCTGCGCGAGAAGCTCGGCCTGCCGGCGGAGAAGTGGACGCCCACTATCGACACCACGCTGAAGGAACCGCGCGCCACCGTGCTGATCCCCGGCGCCCGCGTGCGCTATCTGGCCGAGATCGCCGAACAGGGCAGGGGCATCAACGCCCGCATCGAATCGCAAAGCGAAATCGCGGATCGCGCGCAGGCCTATTGGCAATCGCTGCAAGCATTGGAAGACAAGGCGCTGCCGAAGGCCCTCGACCTGTTTGCGACCGACGCCCTTCTCCCTCTCCCTCCGGGAGAGGGCCGGGGTGAGGGAGACGCCGGGATCGACCGCTCCATGCTCACGCTCCGCCAGCGCTATCAGGACGCCATCCAGGCCCTCGACAGCGACGCGCTGAAACTGCTGCGCACCTGGCCCGCACGCCTGAAATCCATCACCGACGAATTCAACGAATACAAAGTCCGCGACAAGACCATCCGCGTCGACAACTACCGCGAATCGCTCTCGCACCAGAAGATCCCGAAGATCGCCGCGCCCACCTACAAGAGCTGGGGCGAGCTGCTGACCTTCCTACAGAAAGAAAACCTGCCGGGCGACTACCCCTACACCGGCGGCGTGTATCCGTATCGCCGCACCGGCGAAGACCCGATCCGCATGTTCGCCGGCGAAGGCACGCCCGAACGCACCAATCGCCGATTCCACTATTTGAGCGTCGGCCAGCCCGCCGCGCGCCTGTCCACCGCCTTCGACTCGGTCACGCTGTACGGCGAAGACCCCGCCGTGCGCCCGGACATCTACGGCAAGATCGGCAACTCCGGCGTCAACATCGCCACGCTCGACGACATGAAGAAGCTGTATTCCGGCTTCGACCTGTGCGCGCCGAGCACCAGCGTCTCGATGACGATCAACGGCCCCGCGCCGATCATCCTCGCGATGTTCATGAACACCGCGATCGACCAGCAAGTCGAAAAGCACCTGCGCGAAGAACAAACGCGTTGGGACGAAGCCCACGACCGCATCGAGAAAATGTTCGAAGGGCGCAAGCGCCCCGAATACAGCGGCATGCTCCCCGAGACGAACGATGGTTTGGGCCTCGGCCTGCTGGGTGTCACCGGCGACCAGGTGATCGACGCCGACACCTACGCACGCATCAAGGAACACACCCTCAAGACCGTGCGCGGCACCGTGCAGGCCGACATCCTCAAGGAAGACCAGGCGCAGAACACCTGCATCTTCAGCACCGAGTTCGCCCTGCGCATGATGGGCGACATCCAGCAGTACTTCGTCGACAAGCAGGTCCGCAACTTCTACTCGGTGTCGATCTCGGGTTACCACATCGCCGAAGCCGGCGCGAACCCGATCTCGCAGCTCGCCTTCACCCTGAGCAACGGCTTCACCATCGTCGAGTACTACCTGGCGCGTGGCATGAAGATCGACGACTTCGCGCCCAACCTGTCGTTCTTCTTCAGCAACGGCATGGACCCCGAATACACCGTGATCGGCCGCGTCGCCCGCCGCATCTGGGCACGCGCCATGCGCGAACGCTACGGCGCCGGCCCGCGCAGCCAGATGATGAAGTACCACATCCAGACCAGCGGCCGCTCACTGCACGCGCAGGAAATCCAGTTCAACGACATCCGCACCACGCTGCAGGCCCTGTACGCGTTGTTCGACAACTGCAACAGCCTGCACACCAACGCCTACGACGAAGCGATCACCACGCCGACCGAAGAAAGCGTGCGCCGCGCCGTGGCGATCCAGATGATCATCAACAAGGAACTGGGCCTCAACTTCAACGAGAACCCCTGGCAGGGCAGCTTCATCGTCGACAAGCTGACCGACATCGTCGAAGAAGCCGTGTACAAGGAATTCGAAGCGATCAGCGAACGCGGCGGCGTACTGGGCGCGATGGACACCATGTACCAGCGCGGCAAGATCCAGGAAGAGAGCCTGTACTACGAGCACAAGAAGCACGATGGCTCGCTGCCGCTGATCGGCGTGAACACCTTCCTGCCGAAGGATCACGGTGGGGACATCGTGACGGAGATCGAGTTGATTCGGTCGACGGAGGGGGAGAAGGGGCAGCAGATTGAGAATGTTGCGAATTATCAGACGCTGCGGAATGCCGAGGGTGGGTTGGGGTTTCTGCAGAAGACTGCGCGGGATCGGCAGAACGTGTTTGCTTCGTTGATGGAGGCCGTCAAGACGCACAGCCTTGGTCAGATCAGCCACGCGTTGTACGACGTGGGTGGCGAATACCGCCGCAACATGTAATGCGCTCTGCTCCCTCCCCTGCGAATGCAGGGGAGGGCTGGGGAGGGGTGCTCTAGTCGGGGGGCGGAATGCCGAACACACGCGTAGCCTTGTTGGCCTTGTCGCTGACAATGGCAGCCTGCTCGTCGTCGCCACCGACGAAGTACGAAGACCCATTCGTCGTGGAAGACATCCCGAAAATTCCAAAGCCCGCCGCGCCGAGCAAAGAACAACTACGCCGCGAACGCCTCGCGAAAGAAACCCCGCCCGCGACCTGGGCAGTTGGCACGATCTGGCGCTTCACCGAACTGGACAGGCGCGGCAAGGTCGTCCGCACGAGCGTCCTGCGTGTCACCGACAAGCCATCGCATCCGTGCATCTCCGGCAACTGGCGACAACTCGAAGTGATCGAGGGTGACCCCAAGCAACTCCGCGCACCTGCGTACGAGCAGGAAGGGCGATTGCTGACGGTCTTGCTCTCGACCGATATGTGCGATGTCTATCCCAAGTACGGCGGTGAGTTCGTCGGTGATGCTTTTGAGGGGCGGTACACGGCGTCGGGGCTGATGTTCTTTGAGGAGTTTGGGGCTGTTCGTGGTGAGCAGGTGTCGCCGGCGAGTAAGTAGCTGCTTGTGGTCAGCGGTCGTTGCGCCACCGGCGCTGCCAATCAGCATGCCGTCTATGCGGGAATTTCAATTCCGTACTTCTCGAAGGTCTCCCGCAAGTATGGAATCGTGTACTTGAGCGCCGGGACGACATCCGCGTCGTCACCGGGGTGGGAGTACTCGCCCTCGTCGAAGCACTCGAAGATCTCGAAGGCGAAGCTGGCGTCCGACAGCACCATGTTCTCCCAGAAGTAGAGCATGTTGATGGCGCAATCGGCGGTATCGAAGTCCATCCGCTCACTCAAGTATTCGCGCGCCACGTGCAACGCGAAGGTGTCGTAGAAGTCCTCGCGCGTGAGCGAGTATTCCGCCAACTTCGCGTCGATCCCAACGCCCAGTAATGGATTGCGCGCGGTGGGGTCGCATTGAAAGAGGGGAATGAGTTCCGCCACGAAAGCGTGGAGGGCGGGAGCGTCGCGGACGTCGTGCATTGCGGGTCGTTTTAAACCTGTTGGGTTCGCGCGGAGAGTTACCGATTTCTAGATTGCATACGTCTCGAGTTCTGACGCACAACAACTTGTCCGTTCATCTTCGTAGTCGCCGTTCGCCATTTCGAAGGCAGTGTTGAGGCCGAGAAATGGCTGAGTTCGAAAAGCTACTTGGGGAGTATTGGCCGGCGATCGCGATGTTCGGGACAGTGCTCGTGGGCGGCATAGCGTTCCTCAATAATCTGTTTGAGCTTAAGAAACGTAAGCGCGAGGCAGAAGTGCAGGATGCGGAAACAGATGCGAAGGTGCATCCGATTCAAATCGCTACGGCAGCGGAGGTCAGGAGGTTCGGCCGACCAATCAGCTATGCCATCAACTTCCCGCTTATTCTGTCTTTACTGGTCGTTGCGGGCGTCGCGGTTGCGGCAGCAGTGGGCGTCATCGCTATTCTGAACCTTGGACGCGTCGACCCGCAGCCGTCCGGACAACTCCCGCTACCTGCGTCACCCCAGTTTGCAAAGGTATCGCCGCGTGACGGTGACCTACCTCCGGTGAAACCCGCTTCGTTCTCCGCGCCATCGCCCTTGGAGGCAGGTCAATCTCTCGAACGTGTTGACGTTCGACGGCCACAGCTCATTTCAGTAGCCCCCCGAAATGGGGCGGACATGGCCGACTTCGGGCCAGCGCAGATCGCCAACCTCTGGCTGCTAAGCCTGGATARGGTGCGGCCTCGGGATTCAGTTGTTCTGGTCCATTCGGAGCTTTACCGCGACATCCTTTCTGCCTATTCCGACTACCCC
>NZ_JBFULG010000015.1:0-48857 GCF_056400425.1 Lysobacter sp. P5_B12 | reverse complement strand
CGCGGTCGAAGCGGCGCGTGCAGGCGAACAGGGCCGCGGCTTCGCGGTCGTCGCCTCCGAAGTGCGCTCGTTGGCGCAGCGCTCGGCCGGCGCGGCCAAGGAGATCAAGCAGCTCATCGCCGAATCGGTGGGCCAGGTGGGCGAGGGCTCGGCACTGGTCGACCGCGCCGGCCAGACGATGCAGGAAATCGTGACCAGCGTACAGCGCATGACCGACTTCATCGCCGACATCTCGGCCGCCTCGCAGGAGCAGAGCGCCGGCATCGAGCAGGTCAACCAGGCCATCACGCAGATGGACGAAGGCACGCAGCAGAACGCGGCGCTCGTCGAGGAAGCCTCGGCCGCCGCGCGCAGCCTGGAACAGCAGGCCTCGGAGTTGGTGGATACGGTTGCTGCGTTTCGCCTGCAACGGGAAGCCATCGCCGGTCGGGCGGGGAGTTCGGCGCCGGTGAGCCTTCGCAGGGCGGCGAATGACTGACGGGATTACGGCGTAGGCGAACAGCGATCGCGCCCGAAAGGTGCGCGATCCCTGCATCGCAAGACAACTGCTTTGGTTATCGATTCAACCAAGAGTAGTAGTCGCAGTTTCCCTTGCGATCCTGGCAGAAGAATGCCCATCGGCTGTCGCCTTCAGCGTATGACCACGCACTGTAGCCATCGTCTTTGTAGTCGGTGACGGTTTGCGCCCAAGAATTGAATGGTGAGTTCACCGGCACCCCAGCGCTAAGATGCGCAAACAACCTGTGAGAGTCCGTGGGAGAGAACGAGAAATCTCCAACCGAGAAGTTGAGGTCGAGATTGTTTGAAGTGTGGATGTCGACCGCGGATTCGGGAAGGACGTCGGGGAGCCAGCCACGATCGAACAGTCCATCTGCCCTTGCATCGGCCAAGGTGGCGTAGCTGTTGGTGACCGTGTCGGACAGGGCTGCGCATCCGGAAAGCAGCACCGCAACCAGAAATAAGGCAGACGCTCGCCAGCGCGGTCTGTGTGTTTTTGTCAGATCGGCCATTGCGGACGTGTCGCCCAAGGTCATGTGGGGGAAGTCTAAGCGGGACGCGTGGTCGGCCAATGGCGTTCTTGTGAAGTGAGCGCGAAGTCCGAAGCCCTGAGATAACATCGAACGCATCGACATCCACCAGGATGAACCATGGCCCGGGGACGCTGGATCGCAGGGGCGTTGTTGGTCGTTGCAGTTGCAGCCGGCGTGTTCACGCTTTGGCGGGCTCCCAAATCGACGACGTCGATCGTTGCGAGCGGGGTTTCACCTGACGCAGCGCAGGTCGGGACTCCCCAGGGGTCATCCTTTCCGACATCCTCAGCTGCCGTGGCATTGCGATCGCAACAGGCGTCGCCCGATCCGTCGCGCGACGCGAACTCACCTGCGCAGATCGGCCTCAAACCCCTGACGATCGAGCAAGAGCGCCGCCTGGACGACTTCCTTGAATCGGAAGGAAAGGACAATGCCGATGTGCGCGACTACGAAGTCCTCGTGGCCAATGAGGCGCCCGATGACGAGTGGTCGGACACCACCAAAGTCCGGCTTGAAGAGGCGATCGGCCGTCATGGTGCACGCTTTACGGCGCTGCACGCTTCCGCACCCTATTGCACGCGCACGGTGTGCCGGGTGCTCGCGACCGGCGGCTTCGACAGCGACGCCCCTGACGCGGATTGGCAACGGTTGATTGGCGAGGTCCTGCGCGATCCGGCGCTTCGTGGCGCCTTCACGAATGACCAGCACACCATGGTGGGCGGCGACGGGAAGGGCGTGATGTTCGTGACCTACCTGTTTCGACGCAGCGACGACGCGCGCTGACCGCTCCGCTAGACTCGCGCTTTCAACATCGAGCGCGACCGTGAAGCATCTGCTCTGTTTGGTTTTGCTGGTCATCGCACCGCTGGCTTCCGCGCGCGGCATCGACCCGAAGCGCCTGGCGCCCATCGAACATCCGGCCACCTACACCCTTGATGCGCCATATGCCTACGACAAGCGGGTCTGGGGCAACGTTGCGACCTGGTCGGTGCAACCGGGCACCTTTACCGAAGCCTATCGGGCGGGCAACGGGGTCTATCTCGTGTGTCCCGGCCGTTGCGTCCTGATGACGATGGCCAAGCCGAAAACCAAGGACAAGCCGTTCGATAGCCTCACCTTCGAAGGCGGGATCTTCCTTCCCGACGACCCGAACCTCGGCGCGAAGGTGTTCTACCACTACAGCGGCGGGGCACCGCGCATCGAACCCGGCTCTGCGCAAGCCACCACATTGTTGGCGGTCGCGCCCGGGCAAGGAACCACCGCCGGCGCCGTCGGCGGCGCGCTGGGGATTTCCATCGTCAATGCGCTGACGGCGATTGCGGACGGCACCATTCTGTTTCCGAGCGGCGCACCGTTCGAGTTGGAGCTACGCAAGCACCTCGTGAAAGCGACGCCCGATGCGTCGAAGGATTCGTCCACGCAGGACGCGTCCGTGGCACCGCTAGCGTCCTCGAACTAGCGCTGCGAATCGCTGTTGAACGAAAGCGGTCACCACGTGACTGTTTGTCACCCGGTCGTGCGTTCGCCGCACGCGCAAACGGGTTCATTTGCACTGTGAGGTGTGTTGCCTCCATCGGGTGACCACGGGCCGAATTGGATCGCACGGGTCGTTTTCTCCAACGACGGTATTCCGATCCGCCGAGGAGGTCGTCAATGAATGGTCGCAACCTGATCCGTGCGTTCGCCTGCGCGTTCGCACTCGCGTTTGCGTCGGCGCTGCCTGCGCAAACCATCACCACGGCGCCGGGCGTCGTCGTCCGATCGGCCCGTATCCCCGGACTCCTCAATCCGCGCGGCCTGCTCCCCTGGCCGAACACCGAGTACTCGCAACTGCTCATTGCCGAAGGCGGGCCAGGCGGCACGTCTTCCACCGCAGGGCGCTGCCGGCAGGTGATGCCGCCGATCGGCCCCTACACGGGGAGCCCGACCGGGGGCCGCATCTCGATCGGCCGCTTCGGGATGGATTACCCGCGCCCCTTCCGCACCACGCTCACATCGAACCTGCCGTCGAGCCAGACGAGCGCCGAATCCGGATCGCTCGTCAGCGGCGCGGCCGCCGTTGCGTTCGCGGGCGACCAACTGTATGCGTTGGTCAGCGGTGGCGGCTGTTCGCACGGCGTGGCGGCGCGCGACAACGCGATCGTCCGCGTCGCGCTTTTCTCCGGCACGGTTTCGATCGTGGCCAACCTCAGCCAGTGGCTGCGCAATAACCCCGGCCAGGTGCTTGGACCGGACTTCGAACCCGATGGCACGTGGTACAGCATGGTCGCCTACAACGGTGCGCTGTACGTCATCGAACCCAACCACGGTTTGTTCGTGCGGGTGAATCCGACCACGGGTGCAATCACGCGCATCCTGGACGTGTCGGCTGCCCTGCGCACGCACGCGGTTCCCACGGCGCTGGCGCGCCACAAGGGTTACTTCTACATCGCCAACCTCGGCCCCTTCCCGATCGTCGACGGGACCCAGCGCGTATGGCGCGTGCTGCCGAATCCGACGCGATTGCAGGAGGTCGCTCGCGGCACGGCGATCGTGGGGCTCGCATTCGATCCGGTGAACGATGCGATGTACATCCTGCAATTGACGACGGGTGCACCGGGGCCGACCGCGGGGAGGGGAAGCATCGTGCGCGTGCGGCCCGGCGGCGCGCGGCAGACCATCGTCGCCGGTCTGAGCTTTCCGACTGCACTGGCGATCACGCCTGCGGGGTCGCTTTACGTGTCGCACAAGGGCATTGGCGGAACTGGCGAAATTTTGATCGTCAGCGGCTTGCGTTAATCGCCACCGATGCGATCGGGAAGCCCGTTGCTTCCTGATCGCTTTCAGTCAGTCCGGACAGTCGCGAGGACTGCGTTCACCGCGGCGATGTCTTTCGCGCCCGTCTGCGCGGACGTCACGATCACCAGGCTCCGCCATGCACCGGCATCCGAGTGAACGCACTGGAAAATCGCATTGGCGTCCGCAACAGTCGCCGCCGGGATCAGATATTGGCGACACAACCACCCTGCAGGGGCGACGAGGGCATCCACTGGCCGCCCCTTCGGCGCGATTGTCAGCGAACCATAGTGCGCTCGCATGCCATCTTCGAGTTGGGACATCAGGACCCGTTCCATGCGAGCAGGGTTGTAGTCCTCGAACTCGGTCATGCCGATACCGACGCGGCGATTCGCGTCGCGAATTCCGACTCGAAGCGAATCGCCGGGGCCGGGCCCCTGGAATTCAATGGTCCAGGTGGGCGCGTCGAATCGCAGGAAGGTATGGCGCAGCGGCGGCAACGGCTCGAACTTAGCCTGGGAACATCCGGCCAGCGCAAGCGCCACGACAAGAATCCAGCGCGCACTCGGGAGCGCGCTGATTGCATCCCTGGTCGCGGCCTCAACCTTGTGATTTCCATTGGATTCGATCGTCGACGTATTCAAGACAGTCCCCTTTACTGTCCTCCCCAGCCTTGAGTCTACCGATGTCCGCTTTGCCGATGTAACTTGCCTTCTGGATCAGCCGACCACTCCATTCGCCATGCGCCGAGTCACTCTGTTTTCCTTGCTGTTCCTGTCGACCATCGCACTCGCGCAATCCGCACCTCCGCCCCCGGCGCCCCCGCAGCCAGATCCGCCTTACCCGACCGATCCGGACAAGCGACTGGCGGTCGATCTCATGGCGTGCCAATTGCGCTTGTATGGAATCACGAAGGGAAACCCGTGGATCAACCCTTATTTCATCCAGGGTTTCGCGAAGTCCGGGGGGAAGCTGGATGTCGCGGTGATGGTGCATGCCGACAGGGAGGCCAAGTCGTCCGCAATGGTCGACGAGGCTGCAACCACCACGCGTTGCAAACAGTGGCTCGCAGAATCGGGGCCGCTGCCACCGGTGCCCGCTCCGCCGACCGATCCGATCGAAATCGTGTCCCTGGACCTGCTCGCGTGCCATGCACGTCTCGACGGCTGGACGATGCGCGGCCCCTACGTCGATCGCGTCGAGCGGCTCACCGACAACCGGGTCGCCAGCAAGTACAGCCGGATTGCCGATGCCCGCGCGCGGAGCAAAGCGATGAAGGACGATCAGGCCGTGCGTGCGCGATGCGATGCGATGCTCGCGAAATCGTCGACATACCTGCAGACGCCGGATCGCCCGTAGTTCTCAGATCGCATGAATCGAGCAGGCGCCGCGCATGGGCTGACGATCCGTTGGGCGCATTCAGCCTGTTCGCGGGGAGCTACCTCGCGCTGAGCGCCATCAAGCGCCTTCGCGAGTAGCGCGCGCGATTACGATCGCCCGACGTCCGCTCCGCTACGCGCCTTTGCGAATTGCGTGGCATGAAACCGCCTCCGCAGCAGCTCGCAAACCAACGACGCAACGAACCCACACAACGCAAACACTTTCTCGTCCCATTGACCCAGGACATAGGCGGTCACCGCGGAGAGCACCGCGCCCAGCACGCAAACAGCGACTAAGTGGCCTGTCGCTTGCGCGCGCGAGGGATGTAGCGCCCCTGCAATCGCGCCCGTCACTGCCGCCGGGATCAGGCCGACGAAATAAGCGGCGACCGGAAACAGGAACAGTAGAGACCAGTTCCACCCAGGGTCCGTCAGGAATGCTTTAAGCCCGATCACGAATCCACCGGCTGCGGGCCCAACCAGAGCGAATATCAATAGCCCGATCAACGTCCGCTCAAGCATGTTCCCGATCTCCCTTTCACCGACTCCTGTTCGCTGCGGCCACGGTCAAACCCGCGACGAAGGCCATCAGCGAACAAGCGACGAACAGAAAGAAGAGTGCAACTTCGAAGCTGGCCCACTCTCCGGTATCGATCGCACCCGGGGTGTTCGGTTCCAGTCCACCGAATACGGGGAACAAAAGCATGATCGCCATCAGCGAACAAAACAGAAAGGATGCCTTCCAGAAGACCTCCTTGAACCGGAACCAGAATCCGGCGGCGTAGATCAGGGCGAAGATTGCGGCCGAAACGAGATTCTGGTCGAGCACGAGTTTTGTCAGAAGGACCGCGAACGCAACGGTCATCAAGGACTTGGCGAGGGCGATCAGCATGTCCAGTACACCCGCTTCTCGAGGTCGACGACTTCAGGTCCGTCGGAACACCCACCCACTTCGGTCGCCTTCTGGTCGGCCGGCGTGCGGGCGATGATCCATTTGCCGACATAGCCGTTCCACAGCAACTGGCCTTCGGCGACGACACCGAGCGGGAAGGGCGTGCCCGGTGTCGTGTTGGTCACGACGATGCGGCCGGCGCCAAATCGCACGCGCATGTCGGCGCTGGGCATCGACGGGTGTTCGGCG
Source organism: Lysobacter sp. P5_B12 (assembly GCF_056400425.1). Classification (NCBI taxonomy): domain Bacteria; kingdom Pseudomonadati; phylum Pseudomonadota; class Gammaproteobacteria; order Lysobacterales; family Lysobacteraceae; genus Lysobacter; species Lysobacter sp. P5_B12. Next base: position 42,531 of record NZ_JBFULG010000015.1, on the reverse strand, counting down.
AAGCGATGATGGAACGTGTACTCGCCGTCGGGGATCGGGGGTGGTGCGCCCTTTCGATTGAGCGCAGTTCCCTCCCAGCTCGCCGCATCGCAGGACATGGGTGACAAGGGGGCCTTCCAGAGGATGCCGCCGTTGGGAATGTGCAACGCGACGCGATGCCAACCGCGCTCGACGATCAGGCGCTCTGGCACAGGAGGCTGGCCGTCCACATGGTCGGGCGAGAACACGACCGTGTTGTCTTCCACGCGCCATTGGCCCGTGCCGGACCCCCATAACGTGATGTCGCCCTGGTGTTCGGCGTAGTACGTGTGATCGGGCTTCAGTTGCACTTGCTTTGCGTTGTAGTGCAATCCGTCGCTGGCTCTGTAGCAGCCGGGCAGCACATCCACCAGCGGGCGCACGGGTGTCGCCGCACAAGCGGACAATGCGGCCACGCAGGTCAACGACGCTGCCAACAACAGCGCTTTCGGATTCGGCATCTACCGCGATCTCCCCATCGCAACATCCAGCGTCACACCGCCAATCCGGGATCCCCTTCCAGCACAGTCTGCCGCATCTGCGGGCGTTCGCCCGCCTGCCAGAGCTTCACCTCGTGTCGAACACGATAACGCAACGGTCCGCCGTCGACGCCGGGGCTGCGCTCGATGGGGCGCGGGATGCAGACGAAGTCGGTCGCCATCGTGGTGCCGTCGACGCGGACCGTGCCGTAACCATGCCCACCCATGTCGACGAACGACAGATGCGGCGCCATCTCCGGATTGCTGACGGAATGCGCCTTCGAAAGATCGCCGCTACGTGCGTATTCCAGCGCCGAACGCACGCCATGGTGCAGCAGCAGGTTCACGGTGGGCTGCGGCGGCCCGTCGCCGGGATTGGCGACGAACAGCGGGCGCAATGGATCGTCGTTCTTGAGGTTGTGCTCGTTGGCCTCCGCCATGCCGGGCGCCGAGATCGAGCCGGTGACGAAGGTGACGCCCACCGGTTCGAATTGCGCGGGCGGCAAGGCCTTGGCGGCCAGGCCCGCCCAGAAGCTGTGGCGATCACCCGACAGGATCGCGAAGCCGGTGATGCCGGCATCGCGCACCGCATCGAAGATCTGCGCGCGTTCGTGATACATGCCGCCCCAGTCGCCGTTGGCCAGCACGGCATACCCGTCGGTCCATTTTCCCATCGCGGCCGGCAGCTGTTGCGGATCGATGCGCCAATCGGGCGTGCCCAGCGAATTGCCCCAGATCTTCCATGTGGCTTGCGCGGTCCGGAGGCGCTCGAGGAACCAGGCTTTCTGCTTCGCGCCCAGCATCGATTGCGGCGGCTCTTTGGCGCGGAAATTGGCGATGGACTTGTCGCCGAACACCAGCTTCGCCGGCGGGTGGCCATCGGCGAAGTCGCGGCCACTGTCGATATGCATCGCCAGTGCCTCGGGAAAAAAGCTGAAGGGCGCGTTCTCGAACAGCGGCCCGAGCTCATCGCGATTCGACGGATCAGGCGAGCGGAAGCTGCGCTGGTCGGTGATGATCAGGTCGATGTGCCGGCCCCATCGCAGCGCGCGATACGCGATCAGGCTTTGTATCGCAGCGAGGTTGTTGGGTTCGTGCCCCAGGCCGTCTTCGTCGAAATCGGTCACCGGTGTATCGACCACGTGCGGCGCCTCGAAGCTCGCGAGGGAGCGGCCCGGTTGCACGACACGCGCCGGCTGGTTTTCGAACCAGGCCTGGTTCGCCGCGACCTTGAGTGTCTGCGCCGGCACCGGCCCTTCGCCATGTCCCGCATTCGACTGCCAGCCCTGCCATGAAAATTCGTGGTTGTCCCACATCGCCACGAACGGAAAGCGCGCGCGCGCGTCCTGGATGTCGGGGTCGAGCAGGTAGGCGTGGTAGAGCGCGCGATAGTCGTCCAGCGACCCGGGCACGGTGAAACGGTTGTTGGCGACTTTCTTGCCGTGTTCGAACTTGACCGGGAACTTGATGATGCGGTCGTAGCGTTTGCCATCCCTGACCTGGTCGGGGTATTGCACGACTTCGTAAATGAAGTCGCCCAGGTGCAGCACGAAGCCGAGGCGTTCGTCAGGCGCCGCGCGTTCGTCTTCGAAGATCATCTTGCGCCAGGCGTTCTGCGCACCTTCGCAGATGGTCTGGCAGCTGACGAAGGCGAACTTCGCCGGGCGCGCATCGTCGGGCGTCGGCGCCGTCAACGTGCGGCCGATGCGGCTGCCGTTGCCGTCCTCGTCGATGAAGCGATACCAGTATTCGCCGGCCGGCGGCAGGTTGCCGACAAGTACGCGGCAGGTCCAGTCGGCTGCGGCCAGTATGGGCGCCGAGGTGGTGGCGATGACGCGCGTGAATGCCGGATCTTCCGCGACTTCGACGATCAGCGTGGCGCGTTCGCGGGCGTCGGCATAGGGGCGTCGTGTCCACAGCAGCACGCTGTTGTCGTCGGGGTCGCCCGAGGCGACGCCCTGGGGAAACAGGTCGCGTCGTTCGCGCCAGGCATTCGAGGAGGGGCGCACGGGTGCGCAGCCGAAGGCGACGGTCGCGCCCAGGGCGGCGGCGAGTTTCAGGAACTGTCGACGGTCGAGGGTCGGCATGTGGATCCCGGGTGCTGGTGATCAGCGCAACGCTGATCCGAATATACGGATGGGGAGCGTGCCGGAAGTACTGCGGTGGGGCCGCTTGTCGGCGGTCGGTGTCCGATGAGTTCAAGAGCGCCACTTCATCATTGGCGCGCCGCCCGAACGTGTGAAGTTCCAAATTTTTTTGGGAAAAAAATTTGAAACTCCCCACGCTGGGGCATCACCTTGCGGGTCGCTTCGATCAGGGGGCTTTCGCTGGGGCAGTGGTTGGGGGCTGCAAAGCAAAGCTTTGCAGGAAGCCGATCGTTTTCAGACGAGCCGGTAGCGGCCACTTACCAAATCAAATCGTCGGGCACCTGGAACTGCGCGTAGTACGCATCGTCTTCAGAGGATTCGGCGGAGGGCTCGGCGCCTGCGTCGCCATGATCGAGCACGATCATGCTGGCGTCGCGTTCGCGGACCTTGTCGGCGGCCGCACGCGGCAACAGTTCGTAGCGGTCGCCCAGGCGGGCGATCACCAGCGCGCCGGTGGACAGTTTCTTGCGCAGGTCGTCGTTGACGAGCAGGGTGCGGATGGCGCCGTCGGCGGTGAAGCGGTACTCGCTCTCGCCGGAGCGGGGCACCTTCCTGTCCTCGATGATTTGCCGTGCCTGGGCGCGGAGTTCAGCGATGCGCGCCTGTGCCTTGCGCTCGGCGGCAAGTGCGCGGTCTGCCTCGGCCTTTTGCGCCCGCGCGCGCTCGGCTTCGCGCTGGACCTCGTTGGGCTCGGGCTGGGCCTTGGCATGCCGGGCTTTGTTCTGTTCGCGCGCCACCTCGGCCAGCTTGGACTTCTTGACCAGGCCGGCCTTGAGCAGCTGTTCCTGGAGCGGATTGCCTTTCGCCATATCGCAGTGTCTTGCCGGGGGTTTTCGGACCATGATACTTGCCGTCCCCGTTGCTCGCCGTCGTCGCCTCCTGATGGATCCGCTGAAGTACCTCGCAGGCTATCCGTCGCACGTGCACGAGCGGGTGCGCGCGCTGATCGAGCAAGGCCGGCTGGGCCCGATGCTGGCCGAAAAGTACGGCCAGGCCCACGCCGTGCGTAGCGACAGCCAGCTGTACGACTACGTCCAGGCCCTCAAGGACGAGCACCTGCGTCGGGCGGTGCCGCTGGGCAAAGTGCTCTACGACAGCAAGCTGCAGGTGATGAAGCAGGCGCTCGGCACGCACACCGCCATCTCCCGGGTGCAGGGCGATCGGCTCAAGGCCAGCCGCGAGATTCGCATCGCTACGGTATTCCGCGATGCGCCCGCTGAATTCCTGAAGATGATCGCCGTGCATGAGCTGGCGCACTTGAAGGAAGCCGAGCACAACAAGGCGTTCTACCAGTTGTGCACGCACATGGAACCGGACTACCACCAACTGGAATTCGACTTGCGCCTGTACCTGACGCACCTTGCAGGAATCCCGTCATGAACCGCCAATACGACATCGACACCGACACGATCCTCCACGGCGTCGGCACCGACTTCGACATCACTGCCATCGGTGCCGCGCAGTCACCCTGGTGGAACCGCACGCTCTGCGCGGTCAACGATGCCTGGGTGCGCCTGGGGGTGCTGGACGGCGATTTCCACTGGCACAAGCACGACGACACCGACGAGTTCTTCCTCGTCATGGAAGGCCAGCTCGACATCGAACTCGAAGATCGCATGGTCACGCTGCAACCCGGCCAGGCCTTCACCGTGCCCAAGGGCGTGATGCACTTCCCCCATGCGCGCGGCCGAACCGTGGTGTTGATGATCGAGCGGGCCGGGGTGGCGCCGACGGGGGATTAGGGTCTACCGACTCACCCCAGCAGACGCGCGATCATGGTTTCGGTTTGCTGCCGGCGTCCACCAAGTGTTCCCGGAAAAACGCGATGCGCGCCTGGTCGGCTTCCGGTTGTTCCCACATCGCGTGGGTCGCGCCGTCCAACGCGACGAAGGTATGGGGCTTGCCGGCGCGTTCGAGTGCGCGGACCAGTTGCCTGGATTCTTCGATCGGTACGTCGTCGTCGGCGGTGCCGTGGAGGATCAATAGCGGCGCCTGCAATCGCCCCACCAACGCCAGGTTCGATCCGGCGGCATACGCGTCCGCGCACGTGTCCGGCGCGCAGCCCATGTACGGTTCGGCGGCGACGCGCATCGTCGACAGTTCGAACGCGCCGGCTGCAAACACGCCCGCTTTGTACAGCTCCGGTGCTTGCAGCATGGTGCGCAATCCGAAGTAGCCGCCCCAACTTCCGCCCATGACGCCGACGCGCGACAAGTCCATGTACGGGCGGTCTTTGGCCAGGTTGCGCAACCCCGCCACCTGATCCGCCGGCTCGACTTGTCCGAAACGCCCATACCCGAAATTCTGGAAGTCGCGCCCCCGGCCGGGCGTGCCGCGGCCATCGAGCATCACCACGACGAAGCCCTGTTGTGCGATCCGGCGCATCTGCGCGAGGTTCTGGTTGGTCGGGCTGGGCGGCACGACGCTGGCGTTCGGGCCGCCGTAGATGTTCTGGATGACCGGGTAGCGTTTGCCGGGCTCGCGCGGATAAGGCGCAACCACCATCGCGCGAAGCAGCGTCTTGCCGTCCGCCGCGGGCACCAGCGCGGTTTCCGGCGCCGCGTATCCGTTCGCGAGGGCCTGTGTCCAGTCGGCTTCCCACACCGTCTTGACCGCAGTGCCCGTGCTGGTCATCTCCTCGATGCGACGGGTTTGCGGAAACCCTGCGCGGATCAGCCAGAGCCTGGTCTTGTCCGCCGAAAATTTGATCGCCGGGATGTGATCGGCTTCGGCGATCGTGGTGAGCTTGCCGGTGTCCAACTCGATCCGGATCAGTCGGTCGAAGTAGGGATTGGCGGCGTGTCCATTGGCCTTGGCGTAGACGATCCGGTTCGGCACGTCCACTTCGATGACGCGGTCCACCCAACCTTCCATGCGTCGCTCGGTCAGCGCACTGCGCAGCGTGCCGTCTGCCTTGTAGTGATACAGATGCCGGAATCCGCTGCGGTCGCTGGTCCAGACGAAAGAGTCGTCGGGAAGGAAGGTCACGATCTTCTGGGCGAGCAATTGCTGGGTGTAGCCATCGAGCATGTTCAAACCGATCAGCGAAATCGGTTTGCGTTCCGTCAGCAACACCCGGACCTTTCCGTTGCGGGGATCGGCGACCAGCAGGTCCAGGTGCGTCTGGTAGCGATCCGCCCGCAACAGACGCAACTGGCGCGAATCGCGTCGCCATTCCAGGAGTTGGAGATACGGTTGGGCGGGATCATGCAGGATGGGCGTCGCCCGGCCCGTGCGCACGTCGACCACGTACAGTTGCGTCGTCGGCAACGGCTGGCCAACACGCGAATAGCGCACCTGCCGCGTTTTCGTGGGGCCGAATTGTTCGCCCCTCAGCGTCGTCATCGGAACCTTGGCGTCGTCGATCTTCTTGACGGCCAGCAACGCGCCATCGGGAGACCAGAGCGCGCCCTCGATGTCCCAGTGTCCGGCGGCGTCGGCATGTGCCAGTACCTGGATGTCGTCGGTCGTTTCCGGACGCACGTAGAGATTGCCGTCCTTCGTGCCCGCCACTAGCCGGCGATCGGGAGACGCGACCTCCGTGACTGGCGGCATGTACGAAAACTGGCCGGGGCGTACGACCTTGAGTGGAGTGGATGGAGGCGTCGGTTGCGACCCGGTCGGCAGCGCGTCCCAGATCGCGCGGGTTTGAGCCGCAATCGGCGTAGTCGGGTTTTCGCTCTCCACGTACGTGGGCCTGGCAGGTGGCTCGGCCGCGCGCGACGTCATTGCCAAGGCGAGCAACATCGCCGCCAGGGCGACGGTTCGAGTTCTCATTGCGAGCATCCTCGTCAATCCTGATGCGCGACTGGATGTCGGAACATCACGTGCGACCAATAGGTTCCGCTCGACATGACGTAGGGCGTACCGCGCTGCTGGGCCTCGGGCACGTCGGCTTCGTCGGGGAAGCCGACTTCGGCGGCGGTGCGATAAGGGAAATGGAGCGATTGCCAACATTCGATCCGCGCGTCGGTGGCGTTGCGCGCGGCGTCGTAGCCCGCGATCGGGCCGGAGCAGCGGTATCCCGCGGTGGGTTCCCTTGAAAGCGCCAGCTTTCCCGACTGGAGTTCGACGTTGATTTTCTCGTCGTCGCCCAACTGGAAGCCGCGGTAGACGACTGGAATGAAGCTGTCCCGATAGCACCGCACGTCGAATTCGTCGTCCTTCGGATAATCGGCGATGCAGGTCATGCCGTTGGTTCCGGCACGCAGCATCTCGGGCTCGAAGTCGGCGTTCAGGCGAACGACGGTGGCACCGGCGCGCAACTGCGTCGGCAGCGGAAACACCGCGGCGTCGATGGTCTTGTCCTGGGCACATGCCAGCCCGGGCAAAAGCAGCGTGGCGAGGACGACAGGGCGCCAACCGGCGCGGCGAAGACGGCTGACGACAGGCATGGCGACTTCCTCCCCGGGATTGTCCGGTCCAACGCAAACCGGCGTCTCTCCCGGCCCCGTGGCACCGACTGGCGCTTATCAAGCGATCGGGAGTGGCGCCGCGGGATCCACGAGTTTCGCCTCGCGCAGTTCGCGCCAAAAGTCCTTCGGCACATTCTCCTGCAATGCAGCGCGATCCTCTGCGATGCGGTCCGGTCTGCTGGCGCCGGGAATCACGGCGGCGACCGCCGGATGCGCGAGCGCGAACTGCAACCCGGCGGCCTTCATGCCGATGCCGTAACCATCCGCGATGGATTTGATCCTGGCGACCTTGGCGAGGATCTCCGGCTTGGCCGGTGCGTACTCGAAGTTGGGCCCGCCAACCAGCGCGCCCGAACTGTAGGGTCCGCCCACGACGATGCCCAGGCCGCCCGCGGCAACCTGCGGCATCACGCGTTGCAGCGCGTGCGCGTGGTCGAGCAGCGTGTAGCGCCCGGCGAGCAGGAAGCCGTCGGGACGCGGCCCTTCGAGCGCCATCAGCAATTCGATTGGTTCCACCCGGTTGACACCAAGTCCCCAAGCCTTGATGACGCCTTCGTCGCGCAATCGATCGAGGGCCCAGAACGCGCCCTTGCGCGCAGCCTCGAAAACGCCCAGCCACTCGTCGCCGTAAAAATCCTGCGCAACGTCGTGGACCCAGATGATCTCGATCCTGTCCGTCTTCAGGCGCTTGAGGCTGTCATCGATGGAGCGCAGCGTCGCGTCTTCGGAATAGTCGTTGACGATCTTGTTCGGACGCCCGTACTTGAAGACGTCTCCTTTCTCGCCGAGGTCGCGTGCGCCGACGTCTTCCACCTCGTCGAGGATGAGACGCCCTACCTTGGTGCTGATGACGTAGTCCTGTCGGGGGCGCGCGGCGAGTGCATCGCCCATGCGGATCTCGGCCAGGCCCGCGCCATAGAACGGCGCATTGTCGAAATAGCGGATCCCGTCATTCCACGCGGCCTCGACCGTCGCGCGCGCCTCCGCTTCGGGGATGTCGCGGAACATGTTGCCGAGCGGAGCCGTGCCGAAACCGAGCTTGCCGGGAAGGAGGTCTTTCAGTGCCATGGCAGTGTCCAATTCACGCCGAACGGTTCCCGCAACCTACTGCCTCGTTTCTTCCAAAAAAGTGAAGACCCTGACCGCTCGTGACGATCTCAGCGTCGTGGCCGCCTTGTTCGCATGCCTGCTGCCAGGCAAACGATCGCACCGGCGAGGACGAAACCCAAGGAAACGCCAAGCGAACCGAATCGCACGATGTTTGCCGTAGGGCTAAATCGAAGCACTTCCACGATGCTCTCGTTCGACAGCTTGACTGCGATGAACAAAGCCAGCAGCGAAGCCAATCCGATGAGCACGTAGATCGCGCCCAACTTGAAACGAAATTCTGCTGCGCGAAGCAAGAAGGCCAGCACAACGACGCATGAAGTGATGGTTGAGAAGGTCTGGATGTTCACGGGCTTCGCTTCGTCGATGCCAGGAGCCTGGTCACCACGGCGATGCCGATTTTCTCGAAATCACTCGAGCTCAAGGTCATTGCGCGCAAACCGGCGTTCTCGAACTCGGGAGTGAACGTATGGAACGCATCATGTGACCAGGTGATCGGGTTCGCGTCACGATCCGTAATCACGTCATCGAAGAACAGCCGGCTTGTCCCGTTGCCCATATCGCGGAGGCAGACGACAACGCCCTTCTTGTCCCTGACCTTATCGTCGTATTCCATACTCCTGGATCCTCCGCAAATGGCGAACGGTGCCGGACATTCCCTTCTGATCCGTGAGTACGAAGGTTGGGAAGCACCATAACAGGGCCGATCGCGTCGCCGCGTACGGCACCCCGAGTAGTGCACACTTCGCGCATGCGCAACCCCAGAGAAGCAATGGCTTGGCTGGTCACCGGGGCCGGACTGTTGGTCCTGGCGTTCTCGGGCAGCGTTTTCCTGTTCTCGATCTTCGCGACCGGCGGAGATTCTCCCGATGCCGCTGGCATGCTTGGCGGTATCGCCTTGATCGCCTTCTTGTTGCTTGCGTTGCCGCTCCTGTTCCTCGGCGGTCTGTTGTTCATGTTTTGCGAAACAGACGAGGGTGGGGTCGAACCACCCCCTTGATCCCTTGCGGCGTCGCCCGAACTGCCAGGCTGGCCGACGCAACCAGTGTCCGCTCTCGGCCACGAGTTGCGTGATCGTCCTGCGGGCCGGCTTCCAAACACTGGGCGCGTCTGGTGCATGATTGCCGGGGCCGCCCAACGCCACCGAACTATCCAGACAAAGGAGACCTGCATGCGACGACTGCTTGAATGCCTCGTGCTGGCGGCGATGCTCGCCGCGCCAGCCGCCCGCGCGAACGACCTCGCGGTCCTGAAGCAGGAGGGCGCTCAATACGCACTCACCGACGAACAGGGCTTCTGCGCGAAAGGCGAAAGCGCGATCCGGCAGGTCGCCCAGGGGGTCGAACAGCGCGCGGGCTGCTACACGCTGGACCCGACCACCGTCCACGTGCGCTGGTCCGACAACACGGTCGAGACGATCAACATCAAGCGCTTCAAGCCCACCGAGTATGCGCGGCGCCAGGCCGAGAAGCAGCGCAGGCTCAAGCAGGGCGGCGACCGCTACGACTCTCCATTGATCGACCGCTCGATCCCGATGATGCCGGACCTGCCGCCGCAGGGCTGAAACGCGCTACTTCCGTTTACTGAGCATGCTGTCCGGAAAGGGATCGGAATAGAAGGTCTCTCCCTCGACCGTCGCGACGGCGATTCTCGCGGCAGTTTCATTGGCGAGCACAGGCAATCTGGCTCCCGGGAAGTAGATATAGACGTCCACCGCCTCGCCCGGGGCCACGCGCGTGTATTCAAGAATTGAAACTCCGGTGGAATCCAGTTCGTCCTTCCACTCGCTTCCCGACCCGGTTCTCATGTACTGGAACCAATAGCCGTCAAGAAGCTTTTTCGGCGGAGACGACAGCGGATCGGTGACAAGCGTGAATGCGTTCGAAGTCTTGTTTGTCACCCGCAACGCAAGGCACCAGTATTTCCGAGGCGGGCGCCGCGGGTTGTCTGGGCCGCACGCTCGCTCTGGTGACGCGTACTCAATGCGCACCTCGCCGTCCCCTGGTCCATCTTTGGCGTTCGCCGTCGTCGAGCAGGCAATGCACGCAATCGACAGCACGAGCAACCCAAATGCGGCGAAATCGCGGCTTCGGCGCATTGCCGACAACGCGCTCACGAGCCCGAATCCACCGCACCCGACGTGTCGAACTCGACGACCCACTTGTCTGCGTCCAGGCGCCAGATGCTGGCGTCATTCCGCATGCACAGGACGGGCAGGCTCTTCGACACGCGCAGCGGCTTGCACATGTGCGGCGCACGGCCGGCCAGCTTCCAGTCCTTGATGGACGGCTCGAAGCGATAGACATCCCATGCGGTGGTGTTGCTCGCGTTTTCGAAGTTCAGGCGCAGCGCCCAGCCCGAGTCGGGTGTATCCATCTGCACGTCGGCGATCGCATACGGCGGGCGACCGATCTCGCGCCAGGTCGCCCCGAGATCGGCGGACATCCAGACCTTCGAGAACACGCCCTGCGCGCGGACCGCCGTCATCAGGCCGGTTGCCTCGTCGATGCGGTACTGGTCGACGCGCGTGGGCGGCGAGATCTCCCGCCATTCCATCGTTTTCGTATCCAGGCGATGCAGGCCGTTGGCGGCCAGCGTGTATTCGCCGTCGCGCAGGGAAGGGCGCGCACCGGCCCAGGCGAGGCGTTGTTCCAGTGCCAGGGGGAACTCGCGCACCAGGGCCAGATCCGACAGGTCGGCCTTCGTCGCGCGATAGACGGCGACGATCAGCGGCGCCTTGGCGGGGTTCTTGTGCTCGCCCATGCGGTTGGTTTGCACGAGCCATTGCGTGGCGTCATGGTCGATGTCCACGACATTCTGTTCGGCCAGCACCTTCAGTTCCTTCCACGTCGCGCCGCCATCGTCGCTGCGGCGGAGGATGCCGCGATCGGTGCCGGTCACGAGCGCGCCGTCGTCGTACTCCACGGCCACCACCGCCTGGTAGGTGTCCATGCCGACGCCGGACCAGGTGCCGTCGGGCTTGCGGATGCGCACCTGGCCGAGGTCGGCGCCGAAGTACAGCGTGCCATCGGGCGAGATCGCCGGCTCTTCGGAAAGCGGGGACGTGAGCGTGCGCACCAGCGCCATGAACGCTTCGGTGCCCGGCGTTTGTTCGAGCTGCTTCAGCAGCGAGCCCATGGCCTTCTTGCGCGCGTCCTTCGCCATCAAGTCGGGCAGCAGCCCCATGCCGGTGGAGTCGGCGCCGACGAAGAACGGCGTGGGATGCGTCGCCGGCGACCACGACAGCGGCGCCTGGTTCGTGAGCACACCCGCGAACTCCTGCACCGCCAACGCGACGTCGTTCTTGTTCTCCGGATGATGCGTGGGGACGAACACGAGCCGGTCTCCGCCGATGCCGACGCCTACCAGGCCGCCGAGATCGGTGATGCGCCCGGCCTGCACCTCGATCGGCGGCGAGTCGAAACGACGTCCGCGCCAGTCGACCAATCGATACTGCCCCGCGGGCAGCCACGCACCCTGCGCATCGAACTTTTCGTCGCTGCGCGCGACCAGCTCGATCGGCTTGCCGCCGGATATCGGCGCCACGGACAAGGTCCCGCCGTTGCCCTTGGTGAAGTTGGCATACACGTAGCCGTGCGTCGTCGCGAGTTGGGCGGACGGCGCCACCGGCTTTGCGGCGAAGGCGGGCGCGGAATGGAACGCAAGCACGGCAAGGCCGGCGACGAGCAACGAGCGCATGGAATCCCCTGTGAGCGCGCATCCCCCGATGCGCAGGGCGCATCTTACAAAATTGGCCTCAGAACGAATCGTTCACGATCCATCCGTGCCGCCACTCCAGCTCGATTCGCTTGTCGGGATGGCGTTTGCGCAATTCCGCGGTGCGCCGGTCGATATACGCCCGCTCATCTGGATACGCGTCCTTCGCGGCCGTATAGCGATTGCGAATGCTGTGGATCGCGGCATGTGCCTCCGGCTCCTGGAACGTTTCGAGCGCATCGAACAGGATCGCCAGCGACTTCATGCCCCGCGCCTCCTGCAGTGCGGTCAGGGCCGAGGGCCGATACCCGCCATCGGTCCTGCGCAGGTGTGCGAGCACGAATTGCTCGTACTCCCGGTAGTGCGCGGGGTCGGGGTCCCACGCCATCAGCTCGCCGGCGACGACCAATTGCTCGCGGGTGGCGCGCTCACCCGGGCGCACCGTCAATGTCGGCCGATACTTCTGGATCGCGGCGATCCGATCGGTGTTGAACTCCTCGTGGATTGCGTTGTCGTTCCGGCCGCCCTGGACGACGCACCCCGCCAGCGTGCAAGCAATCACGACGCTCCATAGTGCCCGCATCCCATCCCCCCGGCTCCGTGTCGGCCCAGCATACGCGCTGACGCATTTGCTCAACGACGCACAAGGAACTCGCCCAACAATATCCGGATGATGGGTTCCGGCCATCAACGAAGGCTTGCCCATGGGCGCACGCAGGCAAGTGATTGGCCTGTTTGCGTCGGCCGCGCCGTGCCCTCGGATAGGACTCTCGCTGGATGGCGAACCCATGAGACGCGAACTCGCACCCTCCAGTGCCGTTCCCGCAAAGGCGGTCGGTGCGCAGTCCATGGGCGCTTTGGCGGTGGGTGGGATGACGCTGGGCGCGATCGCACTTGGCGCGGTAGCCATCGGTGCCTTGGTCATCGGCCGCCTGGTCATCGGCCGGGCACGCATCAAGCGACTGGAGATCGACCACCTTGTCGTCCGTCGGCTACAGGTCACGGAACAGCTCGCGAGTCCGCGACGAAATCGGTGATCGCAACCGATGCCGCGTCGAGCACGCGCGTGCCGTGGTCATCGCCGCTGCGCTGATTACTCACGCAGCCTGGCCTGAATGCTGGCGCGATCAAAATGTGGCATCAGCGATGGCTACGCTCTTCGTGTCAGCCATCGGGGATCAGCTCAACCGAAGCAGAGGTGACCGCAATGAGGCCGCGCGTCAATTGGATGTGGGTAACGCCAGGCCGCTCGCCCGAAACCCAACTGCCCACGTTCCCGAACATGGCGTGCTGTTCCAGCAGCTCCAGATCGGCCAACTGATTGAACTGGCTGACCCCGGTGAAGCGCAGCTTGCCGACGACCCGCTCTTTCGACTTTGGACTCGGGTAGTAGGCCAGCCGCACTTCGGCCGTGCGGGAGACGGGATCAACTTCAACTCTGAGCAGATTGGCGTCATGTAGTTCGAGCTGCGAAAGATCCATTGTTGGTGTCTGTGCTTGAAGTAGTAATTCTCAGAGTAATAGGGACTCGGCGCCCCCCGTGTGGGCGACAGCACCCACGGGCCGACGCGGGCGCATAATTCGGCATTCGGAGGTGGAGCCATGCACACGCACGATCCTTCCCGTCGCCGCTTCCTCGCCCAGGCCGTCACGGCAACCGCCTTCGCGACACTGGCGCTGGACGCCACGTCCGGCCAAACGGCGCCCGCTGCTGCCAAGCTACCGAAGCTTCCCCTGGACAATGCCCAGGCCAAAGCCTTGGCCTACACCGAAGATGCCACGAAGGTAAAACACCCCTCGTTCAAGGCAGGCAGCCATTGCGCCAACTGCAACTTCTACAAGGGCGCCAAGGCAGACGCCTACGGTCCTTGCCAGATCTTCCCGCAGAACTCGGTGGCGGCCAAAGGCTGGTGCTCGGCATGGGCGAAAAAGGCATGATCGGGGCGACTCTGCCGGATTCGCCATCAGGGTCCAGAGCCGTCATCCGCTAGCGACGACGCTTGGTCCGGGTTGCCCAGGACAAATGTGTCGCCGTTCGTGGCCGTGATCGTCGCAGTGCCCAGGTTGCGAATCTCCCAGCGCCAAGTGTCGTAGCGTGACTTCAAGGTGCCTTGCGCAGCGCATGGACCATGCACGCTGACGCGATGTCTTCTTGCGTTGTCCTGGTGACGATCGGTGGCGCGCGCGAGTTTGCGTGAAGTCCCGCTCCGACTCCCGTGGCGGCTATAGTCGTCGCCGGGGATGTACTTTCGAACAGGGGATCACAAGTGACGAAGTCTCAAGGCAAGCGCCTGCGCAACCGCGGGCGCCTGGTGGCGTGCGCTGCATTGGTTTTGTTGGGGATCGGAAGCGCGGCCGCGCAGACGTTCAATTTCCAGTTGCTCGCGGGCGGTTGGACCGGTGATGGCGGGCAGGCCAGCGCAGCGGACATGAGCAGTGCCGCCGACCTGGTCTTCGACAAGAACGGCAACCTCTACGTCTCGCAGTACCAGGGCAACCGCATTCGCAAGATCACGCCCGCTGGTGTGATCACCACGGTCGTCGGCGGCAATACGGGCTTCGCCGGCGATGGCGGTCCTGCCTCGCAGGCACTGATCAATCATCCGGCGGGGCTGCGGTTCGACAACGCCGGCAATCTGTATTTCGGCGACACCGGCAATCGCCGCGTGCGCCGCATCGCGACCAACGGAACGATCACCACGATCGCCGGCAACGGCAGCTACATCAACAGCGGCGACGGTGGACCGGCGACGAACGCGGGCATCCCGTTCCCGGAAGCCATCGACGTGGATGCCGCGGGCAATGTGTTCGTGGCCGATTCCACGGCGCACGTCGTCCGCAGGATCACGCCGGCCGGCATCATCAGCACCTATGCGGGCTCGGGCGTCGCCGGCTACACGGGCGACGGTGGTGCGGCGACCGCTGCGCAACTCGACCATCCCACGAGCATCGCGCTGGATGCGACCGGCAATCTTTACATCGTCGATTCATACAACCGGGCGGTGCGCCGGGTCTCGACGACCGGCACGATCACCACGTATGCCGGTGATTTCCTCTACCCCGATTCCATCGAAGTGGACACGGCCGGGACCGTCTACGTCGGCGACGACTGCACGATCAAGGTGTTCACCGGCACGTCGGCCACGACGTTCGGCATGGATTACTGCCAGAGCTCGCCGGAAGGGACGCCCGCGGTTAGCGCCGACTTCGGCTTCGTCGACGGCATCACCGTCAGCGCGGCGGGGGAGATCTATTTCTCCGATCTCGACAACGGCCGCATCAAGAAGATCGCGGGCGTCAGCGCTCTGCTCACGACGTACGCGGGCGCACCGCTGTTGCAGCCCGATGGCACGCCGGCCTTGTCGGGCAGGATGAGCTACGTGACCGGACTGGCGGTCGACGCCGCCGGCAGCGTGTACATCGCCGACCGCTACCCTGCGCATCGCGTGCGCAGGCTCACCGGCGGCAAGCTGTACAACTTCGCCGGCGATGGCGGCGTCGGCTCGTGGTGTGGCACGCCGTGCAATCCGTTGTTCCAATCCTTCCCGGTCCTCGGCGGGATCGCGACGTCGTCCACGGGATATGTGTACATCGCCGACCGCTCGAACCGATTCGTCGCCAGGGTCAAGAACGGGGATCTCGTGATCATCGCGGGCGGCGGCGGGTACGAGGGCGAATACGTGACCGCGACTTCCCTGTTCCTCAACCCGCGCGGCATCGCCACCGACGGTTCGGACAACCTTTACATCGCCGATTACACCGCATCGCGCATCCGCATGGTCGACACCGCGACCAATATCGCGCACACCATCGCCGGCAACGGCACGCTCGGCGGCGCGGGCGACGGCGGCGCGGCGACTAGCGCGAGCGTTCCGAATCCCACGTATCTCGCGGTCGACAGCGACGGCGTCGTGTTCTTCCTCGATTCGCGCAACGTGATCCGCAAGGTCGGCAAAGACGGCATCGTCCGCCGTGTCGCCGGCATCGCTAACGACGAAGGTGCGCCGTGGCCCGGTGGCTTCTCCGGCGAAGGCGGGAACGCACTCGGCGCGCACCTGGGCAACGTCATCGCCCTGGCGGCGCATTCCAGCGGCGTCTACTTCGCATCCGCGGGTTCGGTGCGCCGCGTCACGCCGACGGGGAAGATCGAAACGATCGGCGGCTTCCCGTGCTATGCCTACGGCCTCGCAATCCGTGCCCGCTTCCTCTACGTCTCGTGCGACAACGGCCGCATCCTGCGCGCGCAGCTTCCGCGCATCACGCCCAACGATTTCAACGGCGATGCGAAGTCGGACCTGGTGTGGCGTGACAGCGCAAGCACCAACGCAATGTGGCTGGGCGCGGTGAACACGACGACGCAGGCCATCGCGACCAACCCGAGCGAATGGAAACTCGTGGGGCAGGGCGACTTCGACGCCGATGGCAAGTCGGACCTGGTGTGGCGCAACACGAGCACGGGTGCCAACACCATCTGGCGCGCGGGCAACACGAACACGCGCATCGCGGTGCCGACCTTGACCGACCAGGCCTGGAAGGTCGCGGGCGTGGGCGACTTCGATGGCGACGGCAAGTCCGACCTGTTCTGGCGCAACGCGAGTACCGGTGCGCAGCAGGTGTGGTATTCGGCCAGCGCCGGCACGCGYTTGATCGTCACCACGCAGGCCGACATGCAGTGGGTGTTGGGCGGCGTGGGCGACTTCGATGGCGACGGCAAGTCCGATCTGTTGTGGCGCAACACCGTCACCGGCGCCAATGCGATCTGGCGYRGTGCCAACTCGCAGACGCCGCGCGCSATCGCCGCGACCAATCCGGCCTGGAAGATCGCCGCGGTCGCCGACTTCAACGGCGATGGSGCYTCCGACATCCTGTGGCGCAACTCGGGCACGGGCGCGAACACGATCTGGAAGTCGGCGAACAACACCCGGGTGCAAGCGGTCGTCGGCGTGACCAACCCCAACTGGAAGGTCGTCGCCGCCGGCGATTACGACAACGACGGCATCGCCGACCTGGTCTGGCGCGAAAGCAACACCGGTGCGAATACGTTGTGGCGCAACGCCAACAACGCCACGCAGCGGACGATGCCGGCGGTCGGCATCGGCTGGAGCGTGCAGCCCTACGAAGGGCAGCCGTAATCGACACACGGTCCGCGTCTCTCCTTCGGGAGGGGCGCGGATACGCGGACTCACGCGTCCGCGTTGCCATCTTGGCGAATTGTCAGCCGCCGCCTTGATCCACCGGTTCCGCGCGCTTCGGATGCGCCCCCCACGGCGGGGGCAATTGGAGGCCGCGACCGGTTAGTCCTGTGAAGATCAGGAACGCCACCCCGATGTCGAACAGCACCTCGTTGGTCCAGTAGCCTGCTGGATTGGATTGCTTGGTACCGCGCCACTCGCAGATGTACGTTCCGTGATTTACGGAGAACGCCGGACACCGCGCCGGCAGTGCCTGTCGAGCCTCAGGCGGCGCTTTCGAGATTGGCTCGGTCCCCTCCCACGGTGCCAGGCTGAAGAACGTCAGCATGGTGAATACGAACACGACCACCTGCGCGGCGATCCAGAGAGCGAGTGCTTTTCGCGTCATCGGCAGCCAACACCTGAGTTGCGCCGCGCCGCGAGGTGGCGTCGGCTTGGACGAATTGTCAGGCGTTGGGGCGGGGGGCACAAGCCAAATGGCTGCGACAGGTAAAAGCGTTTGGCGCTGTCTTGAACTCCTTCTCCCAGCGTGAACGTACCTCCGCTCGCGCGTGCGTTTCCGTCAACTGCGCATGGTCATCCTCCGAGTTGCACTCAGGACAGGCGTCGGACTGGCGAAAGTTTCGCCATTACGGTCTGGCGAACCCGTAGTTTTACGGAGGAGCCTTTCCGACGTTTTACCGGTGCACGCCTCGATGCCCCTGTCGACCATACGTCGAGGGGGTGATCCCTGTGGCAAGCGTTCCCGTGCGGCTCAAGCTTGAAGAACTGACGGCCGACCTTCTTGTTCGCGCCAGGACGGTTCGTGTGACCGACGGCGTCATCTCCAGCGTCGTTTGGACGAATAGTGGGGTGGAAACGGGGGAAGTCTTCGTTGTCGTCAAGGAAGTCACCTTCCCCTTCGTCAATCCCGTTCGCGAGCGAATGGCGGACTTGCTGATCCGCTCGGGCGTCGGACTCGATACCCAAGCGCCCTGACCGGACTCCGATGTTGAATCGATAAACATGAAACCGTCATGTGCGGCTCACGCTGTAGACGCCATCGTGGAATTGGTGCAGCGCACCATCCCCCACGGATTGGAATACCGCCTTGCCGTTTCTGACCAAGCTTTTCTCCCGCAGATCGATCACGCTCCCTCGGCCCGACGCCTCCGCCGATGTCGATGCGTTGCAAGCGCAAATCGGGAAGACGATCAACGATGCGTTGGCTGCCGCCGGCCTTTCGGGATTGCCTGCGCCGGGGCCTCTGAAACAGGCGGGGCGCTCTCGTCGACACGCGCCCTCTGCACCGCTGCCCGGCACATTCGTGGAGCGTGCATTCGTCCACCGTGCGGGTAAGCGCGTCTACAAGCTCTACGTGCCGTCGCAACACCGCGTGGATGCGCACATGCCATTGTTGGTGATGCTTCACGGCTGCACGCAGTCGCCTGATGATTTTGCAGCCGGCACGCGAATGAACGTGCTTGCCGAGCAGCATGGATTCCTGGTGGCATACCCAGCGCAACCCGCGAAAGCCAATGGTTCCAGATGCTGGAATTGGTTCCGACCGGGCGATCAGACGCGTGGTGGCGGTGAGCCTGCGCTGCTCGCCGCTCTGGCCGAGGAGATCGCGCGCGAGTACGCCGCCGATTCCAAGCGCGTTTACGTGGCCGGTCTCTCAGCGGGCGCTGCCATGGCGGTGATCCTCGGCGCCACCTATCCGGATGTGTTTGCGGCTGTCGGTTCCCATTCCGGGCTGCCTTATCGCGCGGCGCATGACGTCCCTTCAGCCTTCGCGGCAATGGGCGGCCAGGATGTCGCCTCCGCCCCCATCCACGATGTGCCCGCGCGAAGATCGGCCACGCACACACCATTGATCGTGTTCCAGGGCGACCGCGACACGACCGTGGTCCCGAGCAATGCCGACACACTCGTCAGGCAGGCGATCGGGAACGCCGCGACGCTTGCACCGGAAAAACACGTGAGCGGCGGCGAAGGCACTGGCCGGGCCTATACCCGGTCCACTTACACCACGACACGGGGTGATGTGCTGGTCGAGTTCTGGCGGATCCATGGCGCGGGTCACGCGTGGTCCGGCGGAAGCGTCGATGGCACCTACACCGATCCGCAGGGGCCCGATGCGTCCGCTGAAATGGTGCGGTTCTTCCTGCAGGTCGACCATGAATTGTCAGGCCGCCTCACCTGACACTGGCCGTATCGAAATGTGGGTTCTCGATGATGCCGAACCTATTGCCGAACGGGTCGGTGACAGCGCCAACCTTGATGCCACCACCGACATCGGCGACGGCGTCCAACGATCTTGCACCAAGCGCAATGAGCCTTGCGAAAGCCTGCGATGCGTCCGCCACTCCCCACAGCGGTTGCGGCCCCATCACACCAGGCTCGCCATCCGGTATCAGGCCAAGCTCGAATCCGCCGACGTTGAAGCCGACGTAGAACGGCTCGTCGAAGTAGGGCGGTAACTCGAGGATTTGTGCGTACCACTGCTTTGCAGCTGCCAAATCGTTGACCGGGTAAATGGCAGTTCGTAACCCAAGAATCAATTGCCTTCTCCTGTTCCGTCGATGCACAACCGACTATGGCGGGGATTTTTGGGAGGGTAAAGCACGCGTCCACCGCTACGGCTGCCGACTTCGAACACGGCGACGCTGGCCGCGTTGAATCGGCCAAACCGTTACGTTGGTTTTACGTCCACGCTCGAAAGGAGGTGCGACATGTATGCGACGACTCGGCGGTATGAAGGCGTGACCGATCCTGGCGAGGCGGGGCGGCGGGTCAACGAAAGCTTCGTGCCACTCATCAGCAAGGTGCCGGGGTTCGTTGCCTACTACTGGGCGGACGCCGGGGGCGGCGTGATGATTTCGACGAGCGTCTTCCAGGACCGGGCCGGTGTTGAAGAATCCACCAGGCAGGCTGCGGCCTGGGTGCACGAGAACATGGCGCCATTGCTTCCGAACCCGCCGCAGATCACTGCCGGGGAAGTTGTCGCGCACGCAGCGAAGTAGACGCAGCCGGGACCGAACCTGAGCAACACCGCGCTTTCAGTTCACGGGCAGATCGTTGCCTTGCGCAGTCTCCCGACTGTGCGCGAACTCCGGGAATGTCTCCGCCAGCGGCGCCGTGTCCGGCAAGATGTAGAACACCCCACCGCGCTCGAACATCGGTTGGATGATCTGCTCGTAAAACTCGGGCGAGACGTTGATGCAGCCATGCGTAACGCGGTTGTCGTCCGGCGAAGGCGATGCAAGACGTTCGGCGCGTTTCTCGGCGGGGATGCCAGTCGCCGTGGGGTGCATGGAGATCGCGGAATCGTAGTCCACCCATAGCACGCGCCCGGCGTCGATCGATGGCCCGAAACCGCCCACGAAGCGACCCGCGGGCGTCGTGCGATCCTTGCCAGGAATTTCGCGAAGCGCGAGACCGGCGATGCCGGGCGCCGAATGATCGCCGACCGCCGAGCCAAAGAGCCCCGGTGCCGCACCGCGAAGCCGGCCGTCGCCGCCGAACACCAGGATCTGTGCGGCGGCCTTGTCGATGACCGCGAACGGATAGCCCTGGCTGTCCTTCGTTGCGACAACCCAGCCCGCGAGCGCAATCACGGTGTCGGACACTTTTTGGCCTTCCGGAAGCTGGTCGACGGCGGCCACGGGTTCGGCGGCGGCATCCTGGGCGCGGGCCACGCCGAAGCTTGCGAACGCCAACGTCAATACCAGCGCGCCACAAGCGGCGCGAATCGCAGGGTGTCTGCACATGCGGATGGGACGGTTCCTTGGAACGAAGATCGGGTCAAGAAAACGGACCCGTGGCCAGCAAAGGCCACCGGGTCCTGGGTTCACACCTCGTTACCGCGAGCGTGATTAACCGCGCGGCTTGCGGGGCGGTGCCGTTTCGAGCTTCTGGACGCGGCCTTCCAACGAATCCAGTCGCTGGTTGGCCTGCTGCGCGGCCTGATTGGCGGATTCGGCGCTCTGGGCCGCACCTTGCACCTTCGTGTCGAGTTGATCCAGGCGCGAGTTGATCGTCGCGAACTCGGTGTCGTAGGTTTTGCAGGCGCCAAGACTCAGGGCGGCGACAAGCGCCACGCCGAGCGCACGCGCCGTTGTCAGGGATTGCTTGGTCATCAACATTTCCACACTCCTCGTCGGGGGGGATCCCGAATATAGCGGCCTTTTCGCCGGAGTCATTGCCCGCATTCAGATGACGTTGGAATACGTCGATGGATTGTGAAGATGTGGCAACTCTTCCGCGTTCGGCCAGGAGCGAACACGGAACAGCTAGCACCAGATTCCGATGAAGTAACTCCGGAGCCGCGCCGGACCGAACAGTGCGACGACAAACAGCAGCGCCGATAGCGCCGCGAGAAGCCAGAAGATTGCGTCGGTATGCGGTGAGTAGGCCAAGGCTGCGGCGAAAGCGACGAATGCCGCATTGATCAGCAGCAGGAATCTGGCGAGCCACTGGGCTCGACGCGGCATGTCCTCTTTCCCCATCGCTGAATTCTAACAAGGTCAGTCTGGTGTCAAATGTCCGCTTTCGACCCATAGCGGACACCGCGATACGCGCCGCGGTACCTTTGGCGCGCCGCTGGCCTCGGACGGCGAACTCGACGTCAAAGGAGACAATGTCATGTTGGCGATTGCGAAGTCGATCTGGATTGACGTGGCAGTTCTAGTGGCGATCGCCTGCATCCTGTTCGCTGGAATGCGGGGATTTGCGTGGTACTTCCCTTGCTTCTTCGGACTTGCATGTCTCTATCTTGTTTTTTTCTACGTCCGGGCGTTCCGAAGACGCAAGCGCGGTTAGCACAGTCGAAAGCCAGCCCACAGGCAAGGCGACTCACGCGTGAAAATGTCCGCTTCTGGCCGAAAGCTGCCACTCACCAAGCAGTAATCGGCCAAGGGCCCAGGTTCTCCTTTCCGACTTCAGCTGGCCGAGGACGCCAGTCGCTAAAGGGGTTCTGTGCGTGAGAGCACGGCGACTACCAAAACCTCCACCACGGCTTCGAGCGGATTTCCTTGCCATCGCGGGTGTAGCGCAGGGTCGTTCCGCCGGCCGGCTCGTAACTCACCTCTTCCAAGGTGACGTGCTTCGACTCAGGCGTTGCCGTGACGACCAGCTCGATAAGCACATTGCCGCTACCCCCGTCGACGGGTAGCTTGCATTCAATAACCGCCAACAGGCCGGTATCGTTCGGTTCGAGCCAACTGATTGAAGTCTTCGGCGTTGCGTTCGAAGCCAACTCCCCGCCCGCGGCGCGCAGACTCTCAGCCACGTCTTGCCGAATTGCGTCGGCCGTCGGACGGCCCCGCGCAAGGGCGTAGCGGAACTTATCAGCGAGCGCGTCGTATTCGCGCCCATGCAGCAAGCGCACCGCCTGCTCGCCAACGCTCGTCAGGAACTCTTCGTTGAATTGACCATCGGCAAACTTCATGCGATCGGGTCCTTCAGCTCAGGGACGATGATCAGCGAACATGGACTTTATCAGCGCGCGTCCGCTATCAAGCCGATGCGCCAACGGGGGAAAAAACTCCGGAAGCGCCCAGGGATCGCGTGTTCGCTTTGGGTCGAAAGCGGTCATGGTCGAATGTCTGCTATCGGCCAGAAGCGGACATTTAGAAATGGCTTTAGCCTCGCCGCGAAAGCGGCGTCGGATGGATTGTCAGGGCTCAGGTCCAGGATATGCGCCGCCCGTTGCTTGGCCATTCGAGAGATTGACCCGAAAGGGATGCCAAGAGTCATCATGGTGCCTGGCCTCGCCGAGGATCTCGTGGAGTGTTACTTGGAGGACGCGCAATCCATCCCATGCAAGCCGACGACTCCGCCACACCCGACCGGAACCGTTAACGAGCTGAACGTCCGTCAAGGCTGAAAGAACGAAGCCACTTGCGTCCGGAGTTGGCGTGCAGGATTCAATCTGCCCTCCAAACGACTCGATGATTGACTTCGTCGTAGCGTCCACGACATAAGCTGTGCCACCAGCTATTACGAGAACATGCCTCCTGTCGGAAAGAGCGACTGCCTGCTCAAAAGAACACAAGCCGCAGCTGGAAGTTGCCAACCCACTGTTCCGGCGTACCCGTAAAAAAGCGGATTACGTAGCCCTCCCTGTAAACGGTCGAGCCCGTGACACTAATTAGCTTGGGCAGGTCTCCGTAAGGGGGAAGCCCTGGTAGCACTTCAAACACGAGCAGCTTGCTCCTCTGAGAATCACGGGGGTCACAGCATCAATTCCCGAGTGACCGCTTTCGGCCAGAAGCGGTCATTCGCCGACGCATTTGCCAGGCCGACCCTGAAAGGATCTGCAACTCATGAAGGACTCTTCAGCCTTCCTTGGGTGCTGGTGGTAGCGTGACTGAGTAAGCGACCGTTGTGATCTTCCAGCCCTGCTCGGTTCTGACCATTAGCCAGCATTCCTTACCCCAGTTGGTCGGCCGACCATTCGACAGGAACGCGTAGTCGAACGAAACCGCAGCCACTTCTCCATCCGAATCGATCTTGATGTTGGAGAACGTTTCTTCGCTTGCGTTGCTGCTCTTGACGACCCCATCGATGAATGCAACGGGGTTGTTCTCTTGCTTGAACCTGGCTTTGATGGCTTCGGGGCGCTTGCGCTTTATCTGGGCGAGCGATTCGTCATCGACCACGCTTTGCCATGGAACGTCAGCCTGCACGAAGAGGCCGAGGAAACGCTCCCGATCCTTTTGAATGATCGAAGTGCGGAATGACTCGATCACAGCCTGAATTTCCGAATTGTCCGATGCGGCGTGTACCGGGGCCACAGGCAGGGCGAGCGCCACGGAGATCATGGAGAGCGATCGGATCTTCATCTTGGACACGACTTCCTTTTGCGATTCTGGGGCGTGAGCGAAGGGAGATATGTTACCCGCGCGGCGACGGCGAGCTGGCCCCTGGCGCCAACGCGCCGCATGACGAAGCGCAGTTGGCCGGGCTGACCATAGCCTGCTCGATGACCGCTATGGGTCGAAAGCAGACACGCCAGCTTTATTCAACTTAGCGTGCCTGCCCAACCCAATGATCAGCGATCACTTTTGCGCTGCGCTCCGGTGCGGCCTGGAGCAGCAGATGCGGGCCGGGGATCTCGACCACCGCGAGGTGGGGAATGGCTGCAGTGATCGGGTCGACTGCCGTGGATGGAAGCAGCCGATCCTGGGTGGCTCGAAGGTACAGGACCGGAACGGAGATCGCGCCCAAGCTGGCGGAAACATCCGCTCGCAGTGCGGCGGCGGCTCTGGACCGCAACACGGAAGGTGAAACCGACGCCAATGCAGACGCAAGCAAGGACCGCAATTCGGGCGTCGACCATCGCCCCAACAGGAACCACGAAAGGAGCGCGGTCGGTAAGCGTCGGACCGGAGCGATGGCCGCAAACGATGCGAGCGGGGTGAGGAGCGGAATCGGCGCTTTCGAGAACGTTGTTGAAAGCACCAAACCGACAAGCCCGGCTGGAGGATTGCCGGCGATGGACATTGCGATCGGTCCTGAGAACGACTCGCCGAGAAGGACAAACGCGCCCTCGGTGGGTAGCTGCGCTCGCACGAGTTCTTCAAGGGCGCGATAACCAAGCGGTCTGTGGCGCGGGTAAGCAATCACCTGCACGCTTGAAAAATGCGGCCGCGCCGCATCGGCAAAGACGGGCAGCATCCTGGCGGTGCCGTCCAGGCCGGGCAGCACGACAAGCGCGGTCATCGAATCACTGTCCTTGAGCCAGTCGCCCAGCGACGGGGCCGAAGCCAAACGAAAGCCGTCAACGCAACACCTACGGCCATGACAAACAGCCAGAAAGAAAACAGGTCGTAAACCGGCACGTGGATGTACGGGTGATCGTCCGTGTAGCTACAGCGCCAGGCCTGATAGTCAAAGCTGCCACCGAAATCGAGACAGGCGTCTGGCGCAAACCAATCCCCCAGGAAATTCCAGCCCGCCACAATCGCGAGGACGAGCCCGGTCGCCTTGACCAGCTTTCGAACATGGTTTTTCCAACATCGCATCTCCCGCGCCTCTGAACTACTGCAAACGTGACCAGGCAAAGGCCACGAGGGCGCCGCCAAAACACATACCTGTGCCGATGAGATGCACGAAATCCACCGCCCGAATGTTGGCGAGGCTCGGGCGGGCGAGCATGCTGAAAAGGCTCAGGAGACCAAAGGTGGCGAGAACGAAGACGACTCGAAGAGATTCGCGGCGCGAGCTCATGACTATCACCTCTCAAGCGTTGTGGACGAGGAGTCGGGACGTGGCCTGACCAAGACCTAGCGACCAGATTTGTCGCGACGGTGCTTGCCAAAAATTGCCCCTAGCGCAGCTATGAGCGCATAGACCGCTACGAGCATTGGAAATTGTTGGCTCGGGTACGGAAAGAGATAAACCGTGACGCAAAGGTACACGGCGGTACCAAGCGCCCCCGCAAACGTGCCGTGGAGGATCGGCCTGCTTGAGGCGCGACGGGCCGACACATATCCCGCAACTGCCGGGATGAGGCTAACGCCTGCTTGCATGACCCCCAACGCCACGCGAGCAACCGAAGGGGCCGAATTCGCCGCGACAGTTCCCGCGATCATCAAAGCCAGGACGCCCAGCAGGAACGTTGCGACGCCGTACCCAAGCGCTTTCAAATCGAAATATCGCGTCATCACCCACGTCCTGCGAATGGGATGCGAATCGCCCCTTGACCGCGAGCTTATGCAACGTGGCCTCGGCCAACAAGAGCGGGCGGAATGTCCGCTTTGGCGGACCTGGAACGACCGGCCAGTCGCGGCGAAATGCAAAGCTGTGAACAACGCCAGGGAGAAACTCGCGACAATCGCCCATGCCGAGATCGACGCGACGATCCGCCACGTTAGTAATGGTATTCACCGCCTGTGCCAGGTCAGTTTTACAGCGGCTGGCTACCCGAAAGTGGCGCTATCGGCGGCGAGTGACTTGCCGCGCAACCTCCCGCCGAGCATGGCCCCGATGACACAGCCGAGTACGGGCATGACATGGTCCCCGGCGATACTCACGTACACGGACGTACTCGGTACGAAGATGATGTCTGCGAAGGCGATCCACCGGTAAAGCGAGTATGCGAGCCCGAAGCAGGCGGCCCAAACCACTGGCCGATTTGTCCGCAGGAGCGCCGGAAGGCCAATGCCCACTGCGAAAAAGTAGATGAAGTAATAGGCCCACGACAGCAGCGTGTTGCCCGCGATGAAACCGAGATATTCGGTGAAGGTGCGGTTGGCTACGAAAGCGTCGGACCAGGCGAACCGCATCAGCGATGCGACCGCAGACACGATCGGAAAGGCGAGGGCGCAGACAATCAGGTTGACGATGATCTTCCCCATAGCTCCCCCATGGAGGCTTGCGTGATACGTCATGAAAGCCCTCAGATGCTGTCGCGCGCGCTGCCGGCTTCATGCCGGTGTCGTCGGCGGTGGTCATGTGATCAGGATAGCGGCCGCGAGTAAGATCCTCCATCGCCCAACACAGGTGCACGCCCACCCATGGTCCGCATTTTCCGCAGCGCGATCCTGCTTGCGCTCGCATCCGCCGCCGCCCTCCTGTTCCTGCCGGTGACAGTCAGGATGACGCTGCCGCTCACGCAACTCGGCGAACCAGTCACCGGCGAACAGCTCGCGATGATGGTGGGTTTTTTGGTCGTGCCCCTCGGTGTCCTGGCGCTGCTGCTGATGTCGGTCGCTGCGGTCGGGCTGTACGGCTTTCGCGTGTGGGCGCGTCCGATGGCGTTGTGGACGACGGTCCTCGCCGTTGCTTGCCTGGTGGCTTCGCTCTTTCTCTCGCCTGTCCCCATCGTGCGGGCGATGTCCGACCTGCATGCGGCGCTGCTGGTGGCCTTGGCGGTGGCGTGGGCGTCGGTCTTCGCCTTGCTGCGTTCGGCGCCGATTCGCGCGCGGTTCGTTAGCCGATGAAGTCGCCGACGGCGCTGAACAACGCAGCCTCTTGCTCGAGCACCTGCGACTGATCGCCCGCCTTGAAGCGCATGTACGCCTCATGGAACCGAAACACCCGCGAGCGCCGAAAGGGCCTGAAGACGATCACCGACGGCGTATGCGAAAAATTCCCCAGGAAGTTCTCGAAGGCGAGCCTTCGCAATGAAAGCCTTGGCCAAGTCTTCCGGTCAGACCAGTTGACGACGATCGCCGTCGACGGCAATCGCGGAATCAGGACGTCCTCGAACCTGGCCTGCCAATGCGGGCTGCGCGAATACGAAACGAACACGCGTGGGCCCTTGCGGCACCACGTCGCCCAAACGGCGAGGGAGAGGAGCGCCGACCAGAGGGCATGCACCAACAGGCCAGCGAGGATCAGCGGTGAAAGGATCACCGCGACGATCAGGAGGGTGATCTTCGCGAGGGGGTTTTTGGAGGCCTTCGACATCGCGGCGCATTGACGCATCGAGGTTGCCGCTCGGTCAAGCCGTGGCTGTGCGTGGGGGGGCACGAGCCCCCCCCCCATCGAAGTGCTGGATTCGGCAGCCATCCGCACGCCACCATCCTGCGGCGCTCTTCCCCCGGGGGTGCACCTTCTCCTGCTCCCGGAAGACCTTCATGTTCCCGATCCGCCACACCTGCGTCCGCATCGCCGCGGTCGCCCTCCTGCTCGCCGCCGGCGCCGC
This sequence comes from Lysobacter sp. P5_B12, assembly GCF_056400425.1. Lineage (NCBI taxonomy): Bacteria > Pseudomonadati > Pseudomonadota > Gammaproteobacteria > Lysobacterales > Lysobacteraceae > Lysobacter > Lysobacter sp. P5_B12. The sequence continues at coordinate 14,820 of NZ_JBFULG010000015.1, read as the reverse complement.
CGGTGCCCAGACCAAAACCTTCGCGCCTTCGGTCATCGGCAAGCCTGTCGTGCTCGAAGGGCAGCTCGAAGTCGTCTTCGAGGATTACGCCGACGGCCACAGCACGCTGCGTCATTTCCTGAAAACGCCGCAGGAGCGCATCGAACTCAAGTTCGCAGGGAAGCCGCCGCAACTCCAGAGTGGCGCGCGCGTGCGTGTGCGCGGCCAGGCGCAGGCCGACGTGCTCGCGCTCGACGGCAGCGCCGGCAGCATCGAGCCGCTCACGACCGTCCTGCCCAACACGATGGGCGAGCAGTCGATCGCCGTGTTGCTCGTCAACTTCCAGGACGACGCCTCGCAGCCCAAGACCGTTGCCGAAGCGCAGAACCTCGTGTTCGGCGACACCAGCAACCACTACCTGCAAAGCTCGTTCGGCCAGACCTGGTTCAAGGGACAGACCTTCGGCTGGTTCACGATCGCGATGAGCAAGACCGCGTGCGATCCGTACCAGCTTGCGAACCTCGCCGACGCGAAGGCGGCGCAGGCGGGTGTGAAGCTCGGCGACTACCAGCGCCGGGTGTACATGTTCCCGGCGAACGCGTGCCAATGGTTGGGGCTGGGTGTCGTCGGCGGCAACAACACGCAGGCGTGGGCCAACGGCGCGATGACGCTGCAGGTGGTGGGCCACGAGCTTGGCCACAACTACGGCCTGTACCACGCGCATTCGCTGGACTGCGACACCGGCGTGTATGGCCAGGATTGCATCCGATACAACTACGGCGATGCCGCCGACCTGATGGGCAACAACCGCCCCGGCCAGTTCAATCCGTTCGAAAAGGAACGCCTGGGCTGGCTCAACGACGGCATCTCCCCGCCGATCACCACGGTCACCACCGGTGGGCGTTATTCGATCGAGCCGTATTCGGCGAGTACGGTCGGCCCCAAGGCAATCAAGATTCGGCGCGGCACCGATCCGCTGGGCAACAAGCTGTGGTTCTACGTCGAATACCGCCAGCCCATCGGTGGCGACAGCGTGCTCGCCAACACCGGCAACGTGACCCAGGGCGTGATGGTGCGCACCGCGACCGAAGGCGATCCGGATTCGAGCTACCAGCTCGACATGAGCCCGGGTTCGTCGACGCAATACTTCTACGAGGCGGCCGACGGCGCACTGGCGGTCGGACAAAGCCATTACGACCCGGATTCGGGCGTCACCCTGACGCTGGTGTCGACCGACGCCAACGGTGCCGACATCGACGTGCAATTCGGCGCACCGACTTGCACCCGCGCAGCGCCCGAGGTTTGGGTCGGCCCCAATCGGTCGGCCGTCGCCGGCACTGCCGTCGAATACGAGTTGCAGGTCGCCAACCACGACAGCATCGCTTGTCCCGCGACCACCTTCGCCCTGAACGGTATCGTGCCCACCGGCTGGACCGGCACGCCCGGAATGGCCGCACTGACGGTGAAGCCGGGCATGACCGGTTACACGACGCTCAACGTCACATCGCCCACGAGCGCCGCGCTCGGCCAGTACAAGATCTGGGCGGCGACGACCAGTCCGGACAGCGCCTTGCACACTGCGCAAAGCGTTTTGCAGGCCTATTACGGGGTCATCCCGCCTTGCACGCGCGCCGCGCCCTCGGTTTCGTTGACAGGGGGTGGCACCGGGGTCCTCGCCGGCGCCCGCGTGCCCTACGTTTTGACTGTCACCAATCGTGACGGCAGCTCGTGCGAATCGACGTCCTTCTCCCTCGCGAGCAGCGTGCCCGCCGGCTGGACCGGCACGCTCCACGCGACGAGCGTTGCACTGGGCCCGGGACAGACCGCCAGCGTGGGGCTCGACGTCGTGTCGAACACGGCCGCCCCCGTCGGCAGCTACGGCATCGGCGTCGCGGCGAGCAGCGCGGTCGGCGTACAGCACACGGCGAACGCGTCGGCAATCTACGACGTCGCATCGACGTGCACGCGCGTCGCACCGATGGTGTCGCTGACCGGTGGTGGCGCTGTCGTCGCCCCGGGTACGACCGTCACCTACACGCTCAGCATCAGCAACCGCGACAGCAGCGGTTGCCCCGCGACGGGCTTCGTCCTGGCGCGCAGCGCGCCCGCCGGTTGGGCCAGCACGCTCAGCAGGACGAGCATCGCATTGGCCCCGGGCGCGAGCGACAGCGCAGTGCTGAACGTCACCTCGCCCACGACCGCCGTCGGCGGCAGCTACGGCATCGGCACCGCGGTGAGCAGCCCGCTGGGCGCGCTGCACACGGCGAGCGTCTCGACGACTTACGTCGTCACCCCGAAGCTTGCCATCGCCGACGCATCCATCGTCGAGGGCAACACCGGCACGAAAACGGCGAACTTCACGGTCTCGCTGGCCAAGCCCACGGTCGTGCCGGTCACCTTCAACATCGCGACGACCAACGGCACTGCGGCAGCAGGGAGCRATTACACGGCCACCAGCCGCGTCGGCGTCACCATTCCGCAAGGAAGCACCAGTGCGATCGTCTCGGTGCCGGTCAACGGCGACGCTGCGGTGGAAGGAAACGAGACGTTCTACGTCAACGTGTCGGGCGTGAAGGGCGCCATCCTCGCCGATGCGCAGGCAGTGGGGACGATCCGCAACGACGACACCGTCCTGAGCATCGCCGACGCCAGCGTCGCGGAAGGCAACAGTGGTACGAAGACGCTGACCTTCACCGTGAAGCTCTCGGTGGCTTCGGCGAGCCCCGTGACCTTCAATCTTGCTACCGCCAACAAGACGGCCGCCGCGGGAACGGACTACGCCGCGCTCGCCCTGGCCGGACGATCGATCCCCGCGGGCACCACGAGCAAAGTGTTCAACGTGACCATCAAGGGCGACATCGCGAAGGAAGCGAACGAGACGTTCGTCGTCAACCTCGCAAGCGTCACCGGTGCGACCGTTGGAGATGCGCAGGCGCTCGGCACGATCGTCAACGACGACTGAAGAATTCGCGATGTCCGATTTGGGTAGACTCTCCCGCAAGGGGGAGTCCATGTCCAATCGCATCCTTGCGCGCGCGAGTGCCTGCGTCGCCGTCGTCCTGTTGGCCGGCTGCCATTCCAGTTACGACCGCATCAATGCCGCCATTCCACTCTCGCCCGCGGCAGCGGAAGGGAAGCAGATCTTCGAGGCGGCCATCGAAGTGAACGCGCTGGATCGCAGTGTCGCGAGGGAGCTCGAAAAGGAGATGGATGCACGCGCCCAGCGGTGCGCCGCCGGTTACGTGCCGGGGCTGACCGACAGCGACGCGGACATCCGAGCGGCATTGCGCGACAAGCGCGAATGCTTCGCGGGCGCCGACATCGAATTGCGCGATTGGATGGTCCATCGCACCGCCACGGCCATGGTGGACCACATGGTGCCGCCCGAGTTGCGCGCGTTCGTGGAACGCACCAAGGCGAACCAGCCTGCCGCGGTGTATTCGACGCCCGCCCCCGAGGCGGCGCCCGAGACGCCCGGGGAACCGGAATCGCCGCCGATGGCCGACCCCGCACCGGCACCGATGGCGACCGTCGAGCCGATGGCATCCGTACCCGCGGCCGGCCTCGAAGCGACCAACGCCGCGCGCCGCGAAAGCATCGAGCGTTCGATCCGCGAAAACAACCTTCCGCCCGAAGAGGCCGAGCGCCTGCGCGAGTGGGCCAGGAACATCGAAGCGTCGCAGTAACGCCCTGTCTCAGAACCAGGGCGCGTCGTCCAGCACGACCTTCCTGTAGTAACTCAAATTCGCACGCATCGACCCGATGCCGGCGACAAAAAGCATCGCGAAACGAACGCCCTTGCCGAACCCCATCGCGTGCAACACGACGCCGAGTGCAACGGCGAGGACGTAGTAGACGATCGCTTGCCGCCAAAGCCCCTTCGCGAGGAAGTAGATCGGGCCGAGAAAGAAGGCGCGCCAATTGGTGCCGTATGCGGCGGCGCCACGTTCGATGGCGCCCGAGCGTTCGATCTCGCGGAAGCGCTTTTTCCAGTAGTCCCCACGTCCAGGTGGGCGATGTGGTCGTAGGCCAGGCGCGTCGCCGAAGCCGGCGAGGGCGGTGTGGGTTGCACCGGTGGTGTGTATGCGGGCGCTGAGTTGTACGGATCGGTCACGGCATCCCCCCTTGGATGCATCTGCCGACGTCGATTGTAGAGGCGGTCCTTCAAACGCCTTCAGGAAAAATGGCGCGCGTTGTCACAATCCGCCATTCGCCGCATTGGGCCCGACGCGTCGTCCATGTCCGCTTTCGGCCAGAAGCGGACGATTTCAGGGCGAGCGGCGAAGCGGATTGCTCGCGCCCTTTCGGCTCGCAAGGTAAAAGCCAGCGGCTGCGGCCACGGCACCAAAGACGCCGCTATGAAGGGCGGCTTCAAGCGCTTGGACGACCAGCGGCGGATCCCCGACCCGCACGATGGGATGCCATGAGAACGGGTACATGACAAGGTGGGCAACGACCACTGCAGTGAAGCCGATCGCAAGTGGCCTGTTCTTGCATAGGAAACCCACCGCCAGCCCTGGTAACAACATCTGCAACAGATTGAGCCAAGGCATCGATATGGTCACGAATCCGTCGTCTACCTCGATGCGCGAAATTTCGACGGAATAGAGCCAGCCGACACCGGCCCACATTCCGGCGTGCAGCAATGCACCGATGAGGAAAGGAAGAAGAACATCCTTGTGGTTTGACATGAGTTGGTTCCCATACGGACGGACGTGTAATCCGGCACTGCGATCCAACGTTGGCGAGTTGGACCAACGCCACTGGCTTATGTTGGCCCGAAAAGGCTAACAAGTTGCGCGCCACGCTGCCGAGGAGGTAGTAGGAACGATGGGGCGAGCGTCCGCTTTGGGTCGAAAGCGGTCACTCCGTGACCAGTCGTCACCCGACGCCTCACGGTTCGCCCGAATGTCTATCGGCCAGAAGCCGACGCGATGGCTAAATCCTTAGGCCCTTGGCGCGATTGCGAGCAAGCGCATGCGCAACCAATGCGATTGGTAGTCCGTACAGCGCAAARAACAAGGAAAAACTGCCTCCAGCAAAAGGCAGCAACATGACGGCAGGCAAGAGACCGAGCAGACCCACGGTCCCCCAATTGGCCCAACCCCACTTCAATAACGCAGCGTATCCGGGGACGCCGAAGAGCAACACCGGCACCAGCCCGACTACAAAGGCCATGACAGGTAGGAAGATTGTGGCTAGCGGATTGACTCCCTCCTGGAAAAATAAAGCATTTCCGAGAATCAGCACCAGGCTGACCCAGAGACAGCCCGCCACAAACGAGTGGAAGCAGCTGAGCGCCGAGGTCTCAAGAGCTTCGCGAAAATTCATGTGCGAAAGGATTCCGCTTCCAGGTTCGCTGGAATGCTACAGGGCGAAACCAAAGGTCGCGACTGGGTGCCGTATCGGGCATATGGCTCCGCCCCAACTGTCCGGCCAGAAGCGGACATTCATTCGCCGCATCGACGGTGGCGCGCCAAGTTAGTAGAGCATCGGGGCGAACTTAAGAATCACTACGTCATTTCGCATCAAGGCAAAAAAGTCTGTGGCCGTCGTTTCCTTGGCTCTGGAGCAATTTACATACCGCAATTGATCTCCTTCCTGAAATCCGGCCCTCATGTTTATCCACTCGCCGTGCGTTTCTGGAGAGGGGTTGCCCATCAGCCTGGRGCCTTCGATAACTTGGTCCGAGGTTAAAGGGACCGATATCGCACAGCCATGCATCCCCATTCGGTCAGCAATCGACGAGGGCTCATAATTCCAGGTGAATCCGTAGACCGACGCGCAACTCGTTAAAGCCAAGATCACGCCAAAAGGGAGTACGCGCGAAATGGAAACGTCCGCCACCCCCTGGCTTCTTTTTTCAAATGTCATTAGCCGCATCATTGAACGAAACGTTCTGCTTTGGGTCGAAAGCGGACATTCGCAAATCCGCTGAATCAGGCCGAGCAAAAAAGCACGCCGTCATACCCCTTTGCAGGCCTCGCGAACTTGCTCGTCCAGCTTCTGGAGAAGATCGTAGGTTCGCGAGAGCCCGACCGCCCGCAGCGTTGACTCCCTGGCGGATTTGGCGGCGCTGCACTTGGCTCGTCGGCGGTCGCCATCCTCCATGCCCCCGGAGGACGAGCCATAGGAAACTTGATCGGTGCCCGCCATCCGCGACAAGGTTCGCGCGGCATCCGCCATACGCGCCTGCTGCGCCCGTCCCCTCGATACCACGCCCGGATCGTCCGGCACCGCAACGATGGTCTTGCGAATTGCCTGCGCGCCCTCGCACGGATCACTTTGGTAGGCAATGACTCCGTCAGGTCCGGCGCACTTGTAGATCACCGGCGCATCAACGCCTCTCGCATCCGTCACGAAGGTATCCGAGACGGCCAGGTCGGTATCGGGCTGCAGTTCTTCTTGCGCCGCTTGAGCTCCCGTCTTGAGCGTCCGCGGCGACAACTCGGAGTGCCCGGCTGTTTCCCCTGATCGTTCAAGCATCGCGTTCAAAACCAACGCGAAGCCCGTCAGCGCAATCGCGGCAAACACCAACCATGCCCATGGCGCGGTGGACGCGGACCGAATGCGGCGCACATTGGTGCGAAGCGAGAACTGCAATTCGTCTGGATTCAGTGCGTCACGCATCCCGCCGTTGGGCGGTGCGTCGGCCCAACCGTTCCTCGCATACGTGTGCGCCCGACCCGGCGCCCGCACATTCCCCGACATCGCGCTCCCCCATGCAATGAGCTTGTTGATCATATCGGTTGGTCGGAAAGATGTGTTCCGATCCGGCCGCGGCCCGTGACAGGCAGTCACCTGGTGACTGCTTTCGGCCAGAAGCGGACATCCGCAAGCGCAGCGCTTTCCAGCGTCAGGCGAGATCGGGCGACGCCCGAACCTTCCGAATCAATGAGCGGGCTCCCAAGACCACCGCCACTGCCGCAGCGGGATACACCCAACCACCCAAGATGGCCACTGCGATGGTGTTGTTGTCGAATTGCATTTCGGGGAAATGGGCCCCCGCGGCGAGKGAGGCAGCGATGCCCGCAGGGTTGTACACATAAATGGTGAAAGCCGTGGCGACGACCCAGCCAGCGAGGATTGCGCTCATGACCTTGAGTGGCAAGCGCTTGGGCCAGGGAAAGAGAACAGCCGAGCCCGCCACGATGCACGGCAGTGCATCGCGGCCGATAGCGACGATGTCGAACAGGTTCTGAGGGGTCATCGGCAAGAAGCTAGCGCGAACGCCGAATGTCCGCTTTGGGTCGAAAGCGGACAGTCGCCGCCTACACGAGTTGCCTGGCAAAGCAGGTTCAATCGGATAGCAGACCGGAGATCAACGACGCAAGCGCAGCGCCACATGGTCATCAATGCCCGTCGGCAGCCGTCTCCACGTCGGACAACAATTTGACGCGCATCTCTCGCGAGACGTAATGCCCATCATGGAAGACGCCTGCGATGCGCCGCGTATTGCCGATGTCTTCCAGCGGATTGCCATCCAGGAGAACCAAGTCGGCCAACTTGCCTGGCTCGACTGTGCCGAGCGCGTGGTCGAGGCCCAGGTACCTGGCGGGATTGACGGTGGCCGCCTGCAGTGCTTCGAACGGCGTAAGACCGGCCTCCACCAGCAGCGCGAGTTCGTCGTGCACGCTGAAACCCGGAAAACAGAAGGGGTTGGGCTCGTCCGTCCCGGCCAGCAACTGCACGCCTGAGCGATGCATCGCACCGACGATCTTCAACTGCTTGCGGTACCTCGCCTTCATGAACGAGAAATCCTCCGGCGTCAGTTTGGCTGCAGGCGTGGCCGTCGGCTTCCAGTCGGCGCGCATCGACGCCGGCAAATACTTCAACCGGTCGTCGGCCACGAACTTCGCGTCGTCCAGGGACGCGTAGGCGCGCAGCACGGTCAGCGTGGGCGTCACCCACGTGCCGTTGCGGGCGAAGTGCTGGAACAGCGCGGCTGCCTTCACCGGGTCGTAGGACGCGAGCACCTTTCGACCAACGCCGACGTCGAACATTTCCGATCCGTTCTTCGCAGTCAGTTCCGCCCGCAGCGCAGCCTCGTCGGCGGACGCTGCGAGGAGGATGCCGGTCAAGTGTTCGACGCTTTTCTGGCCGGAATCCGACGCTTCGATTGCGTCGATTGAAACCGGGATGTGCCCGGCAAAGACCAATCCCTGCTTCCTGGCCTCGTCGGCGATGGCGAAATACGATTCTCTCGAGAGGTAGGAATAGACTTTGATGAAGTCGTTGCCGCGCTTCTTGATGTAACGCACCGCATCGCGCGCCTGCACGGCATTCCGTACCACGAGCTCGCCATTCCACGGTGCTTCCGGTCCGTCCACCAGCGGGCTCGATGCAATGATGCGCGGCGCCGCCAGCGTCCCGGAGGCAATCCGCTCGCGCCAGGCGTTGACCTGTTCCAGGCTGACCCCGTCGTAGGTGCTGCCATTGTTGAACGAGCAATCCGGATAGCAATCGGAGAACATGTCGCGCACACCGGTCACGCCGTTGGCGATTTCCAGTGGAAAGAACACGTCGCGCGTTGCCTGTTCCGACACGAAGTGGGCATGCATGTCCCATAGCCCGGGCATCAACACCATGCCGCGACCGTCGATCTGTTTTGCGTGCTTTGGCGAACTGACACGTTTGCCAACAGCGGCGATGCGATTGCCGGAAATGACCACCGTCATGCCGGGCCGCGCTCGCGGGCTGCGCATGTCCACCACTGTGACGTTTCGAATGACGAAGCCGCCGTCTTTCTGCGCGGACAGGGCAAGACCGGGAAGAGCCAGAAACAAGCACAAAAAGACGGCTCTCTTGAAACGGCTCATGGGCGCCCCGGAGGATAGACCGTAACTCGTTGATCACGTCGAACCGAGACCAAGCCGGCCAACGGTGCGATGTCCGCTATCGGCCAGAAGCGGACACTCGCGCCTACGTTTGGCACCTCGGAAGTGCGCCTCGATTCGAAGGCACTTCGTAAACCGTCCACTTGGAACTCAAACGTCGAATCACGTCCTCGGCGAAGGCATGTCCAGCGGCGGGGTTCGTTCCTTCGATGAAACCGATGCTCATTTCGTACGCGGACAGACCGAGGTTGCCGGCGCCCCAGCCGACGCCCGCCGCGTCATGCGCGCCGATGTTGAGCACCGAATAATCCGGGGCTTGTTGCAGCGTCACTAACTCCTTCTGCGTATCGACGCTTCGGTCGCGGTACTGCATGTGATGGGACTCGGAAACCGATTGCATTACTTCGATGAAGCGCGCCGTGTCCGCTGCATCGGCGAGGCACAGTTGCACCTGGCGAAACGGCTGCTGCCCGCCTGCGCAGCCGGTAAGCAATCCCGTGAGCAGGAGCAACGTGAGCGCCTTCATGTACCGCCCTCGGTATTGAGTGATGTGAGACAAGCATACGAATGTCCGCTTTGGGTCGAAAGCGGTCACTCGTGGCAGCCAAGTCAAATGTCCGCTTTCGGCCTTTGCGGACATTCGGACAACCACGGGGTGACGGGCACCTTGTCGTAGTATCCGCCACCACATTCGCGAACTGACCCGCCTTGATCAAGCTCTCCAACGACCAGCGCTTTCACTGGTTCGAGCCGTTAGCGTTTGCGCGTGCTCGTGCCGCGGTGACGCCCAGTGGCAGCAAGTTGCCATTCGTTCTGCTTCTCTCCGTGCTTCTCGCCGTGCCGCTTCTGTTCGCTGGATTGCCGGAAGGTGCAAGAGAGATCGGCTTCGTGGTGCTGTTCGCCGTGGGCGGCGCGATGCTGATCACTTACGTGCTCGTCCCGCTGGTGTCCCGCCTGCCCAACCACGTACTTGTAGCGAGCGACCGGATCGTCATTGGCCGAGAGGTGATTCCGTTCATCCAGATCCAGCACGCCGTCGTGGGGACGATGAAGTTGGGCGACAGAACGTTCCGGGTGCTGACCTTCAGGACAAGGACCGGCCAGGACTACCTCTTCGGGCTGGGTCGCAACGTGGACTCCCGCGAGCTTGCAGGATTTCTGGAGCGCGTCGGTGTGCGCGAGCCGTCCGCCTGAAATTGCCGGGGGAGCGTTCTGTGTTCATTGGTGCGCCAACACTGCCCCTAAGCCCATTGATGCGCCAATCCGCAACCCGCTGTCCGACGAGTGGTTGTCCGAGACGCTCCGCGCCGGCCGTTGCCGGATACGCAACGCAGGAGGAAAATGTCATGACGTCGGGAACGTGGGCGGACTGGGTGTCGTGCGCTGTGTCGCTGCTCAGCGCCATCGCCGTCCTCATCCTGGGCTACCAGGCCAACAAGATGGGCAAGGCGTCGCACAAGCTCGCCGAAACATCGCAGCAAATCGCGGCGGCATCGGATGCGCGGGAAGGTCGGACGTTGTTGATGTACGTCTTCTCTGATGTTCGAAGCTCGTGGGACGCGGCGGTGCGCCTCCATGCAAGGCTGCAAGACCCTCTCTCCCGACCAGCCTTCTGCAATGACCAGGGCTATCGCGATAGCGTTGCCCGCGATCTCGAACTGATCGCCATGCCGACCGTCGAAAGCCACCTCCTTCGGCTTCACACCGCCGACGCAACTGGCGATGCGCTAGCGAATGCACTCAGCATGTACCGGATGGCGACGCTCAACATGAAGCAGGCCAATACCGTCCAGACGTCAGCGGAGCGGGAGTTCCCATTCCAGCAAGTCCAAAACATCGTTGCCTGGATCAACATTGAGCTGGAGCGTGTGCAGGACAGGATGATCGAACTCGGTGGAGGTGTCTTGAGGCACGAGTCGCAGAAGCCTGTCGCTGGCGAATGACGTTCTACACCGGACCTTTGCCGAGGCGTCTGCTATCGGCCAGAAGCGGACATTTGCTAAGCAGCCTTCGGCCAGAAGCGGACGTGCTTTAGTTGCCTAGCAAGCGACGTACCTCAGCATCAATTGCCGCCTCTATGACAGTCTTTGGATTGATGCCGAGTTCCACAAGCTTCTCACGATAGATCCTGATCTCCGACCACGGGCAACCGGTATCGGCACAGGCCGCATCTGGGTCTCCTGCATGCTCAAACTCAAGGTGGAAGCAGAGCCAATGCATGCCCTCGAAAGTGTCGTAGTGATCTGCGTAAACCTCAACGGGCCGTCCGCAGCGGCGACAGATTTTGGGTTGCGTGGTCATGGGAACCCTTGCGTGACGGCTAACGGCCAGAAGCGGACATTGGTCGAGATGGATCAACGTAACGACGGAGCGTTACTTCTTGGAGGGGCACATCAGAAAAGCTTGGACCTTTTCCCAAGAACGCGCGAACGCTTGAGCCTCATCGGAGCGATTCGTGCCTTCCGGGGAATACCAAGATGACGTACGAAAGCTATCTCCTTGCCGAACAGTCAGTTGCTTGGATGGGCCATCAAAGGCGATCGGCCGATCCTGGTCGATCGTCATGGGCAGCGTGCTCAATAGTTGACGCGAAGCTTCAAGCGCTCGCTCTGACTCGACCTTCGTGAGCTGGCACCGCGTCTCCTTCCGGAGATAAGGCTTCTTGGAGACGTCATAGCGCTCCTCGACGATCTTGCCGTTTGCTTCGAGTCGCAAAGACCAAGTCTTCAAAGCTGGGCCGACGATCTGATGATTTAGTTCGACCAGAGCATCCTGGTCACGTGCGCTAACACCGAGCGAGCATGCGAGTCCTGCCAAGGAAAGCACGAGAACACCAAATGGCTTCATTTTTGGCTTGTCGATTTGGGAGCGAGACCAATGATATCGGCCCAAGCCCCGACGAGCGCCTAACTCGCTGCACGCTTACGTCGCCAGCAGTCACCCAGCGACCAAATGTCCGCTTTGGGTCTAAAGCGGTCACTCCGTGACCAGTCGTCACCCGACGCCCCACGGTTCGCCCGAATGTCCGCTTTCGGCCAAAAGCTGACATCCCGACCCCGCCTAAAACCTGAAAGCCGCGCCGCGAAGCGGTGTGGGACTAATTGTTAGGCGCCGGAGCGGAATTCTTGCATGACGTCCTTAACGAGCTTCTCCTTAGCCATGAGGGAACCCAAATCATTGCCAAAGCGCACCGGCGGATCAACGCATGACACGACGACCCCTTCTTTGGCTTTTTGGATAACCGCGATCGTTTCACCCTTTCCGACATTGACATAGCCAATGAAGGACAAGACAGGGCTCATAAACGTTTCATGCTTCTTTTCCGTGACTCCGTACTTCGAGTAAAACATTCGAACGGCGGCGTTGTTTACAAACGTAGTCGCGACTGGCTCTCCGATCTGAGCACTGCGGGCTGCATGTGCAATTTTCGGAACAGCCTGAATATCGATGAGGAACTTGATTACGAAAAAAGCCAGAAGTGAGAGGCCGAACGTAGGAATGGCAAGAAGCAAAGCGATTAAGAAACCGACAGCGTTTAGCAGCATTCGTTTCCCCTAGCGAAAGTGAGAACGCATTACGTTTCTCCGAATTTAAACTGCGAATCTACGCTTCTTTGCAGCCAGCAAAAGACACGAACCGATCAAAGAAGATAAGAAACTTGTTCTTGGTCTGAATTAGCGTGRCCACGCTATCGTTATTCGGACACTGCATCATGAATCGAGCGTTGGTGCCATGCGCACCGTACAGCTGATACTTTCCATGCTGATAGAACGTGTGTGTCGTACCGCAAGCGCATGCATACGGCGCGCCGTCGTACAGCGAAAAGTCGCGGACTTGGTGCAAGGGCAGACCCGCTACGGCTAAGAAATCAAATTTGCTCAGAAGCTTCATTATTCCCCCTGTGTTGTCTGCGTCATCGGTGATCCGCGCTAAGGCATAAGCTATGCGACATGGCGCTTGCTGGTGACGATGCCATTGCCGATGGCGTTCCGCAAAGGTTTTTCGGTGCGGGATCCACGCCGAATCCAGCGGCGCCTAACACCTGAATTTAGCCGAGCCGCGAAGCGGCTAAGCCGTGTCGCGACCCTGGAGCAGCCTACCCACTTTGCCTTAGGTTCCGCGATAGAAATATGACATTCGCGACCAACTCCCTCAAGCTTCCGCGATGCAGCCACACGAGTCCGCACGCGGCGTATAGCGCCGAGGACGCTAGGGCGTTTGCCGGTCGAAAAATCAATGCAGCAGGGTCAACGAGGTACCAGTAGATGGCGTACGTCCCGTCGATAGTTAACCACGTCCAGAACAGAGCCAGGGGGAACTGCTTCCACCTGCGCTCGAGGACAACCCGCAAACTGCAGGGCGCTGTGAAGTAAGCTGGCACCGCCATGATGAGGCTGACGGAGACGTCCCAGTCGGGCAAGCCCGAATATCGTGCTCCGAGCAACAGAATAACGATTCCGCCGAGCAAGCTGAGGAGCTTCCACGGACGCACGTACTCGGCTGGAGGGTTCAAGTAAGGTGTCAAGTCGGCCTGTCTAGTCTTTCGATGACCGCATGCGCGGTAACTCGGTAACTTCAATCAACAAGGGGAAATTATGTTTCGAAGTCTGTTCGGTAGATCCAAGCAGGATCAAAAGTTTCGCGACACTATCGACATATTAAATCAACTTTATCTCTTGACGTTCGCCACTCCAAAGTACCCGGCTGAGATCGAAAGGTTTGTCAAACAAATGGGCGACAAATTCAACGAGCACGAGATCGCGATTGTTTTCCTAGCCAGTTACTCGTCTCACATCAAGCGCGATCACCCGCGGGCTGAAATAGAGGTCAACAAGTACATTAGTAGAGCAAAAGGAGCTTACGACCGCGGATTAGCGCGTGATCCGATGCCGAGGGAATATCTGTTTTCGGTAGCTAGCGAGAGATTTGGCATTGATCCGAACGCCGTCCCGGCAAAGTAAAGCCGGTGACCGCCTTCTAGATCTTTGCGCTCAGTGGAGCAAGCTTGCACGCCGCAACCATCCGAGGCTTCGCCTGGTACGCGCGACGCCAAGCGCGAGCCGCGAACGCATCCCACGCACTTTGGGAAGCCGCTTGGCGTCCGCCGGGCGGCATGCTCGGACCGGATGTCCGCTTTGGGTCGAAAGCGGACATTCGCCCGGGTCGGCCGCCGGCCCCCCTGCAAGTGTCCGCTATCGTCCATCGATGTAAACGATGTAACCCACGCGGTGCATTATTAGCTGTGCGCTTCAATCCAGCCGACCATCTCGACGGCGTTGAACGGCTCCCTCGCGAGCAACGCGCGTCTCAACTGCGCGCTATTGCCACCCACGTGCAGGTGCGCCTCATTGCAGAAGAAAATCCTGAGGTCGCCGTTCTCGAGCGCGATGAAGAGATCGGAGTCGCCGGGAGCGAAAATCTGTTGCTCTATCGTTTGCTGCACGAACCGATCCAGCCAAGCGGTACCGACACGCATCGGATTTCCCCAAAGATCGCCGTGAAGCCTGCTGCCGAAGCCGTAACGCGCGATGAGTTTCGCGTCGCCCACCAGTGCCTCGAACACTGCGGGCAGTGCGCGTAGCAGCGAAAGGATGTGGTCGGGCGCGAGTTTCGCTGAAACGTCTTCCCTGGAAGGATCATGTGCCATGTCGGTCATAGCCGGAGATTAAGCGATGACCGCCTTGGGAGCGCAGCGCTTTCCAGCGTCAGGCGAGATCCGGCGACGCCCGAACCTTCCGAATCAATGAGCGGGCTCCCAAGACCACCGCCACTGCCGCAGCGGGATACACCCAACCACCCAAGATGGCCACTGCGATGGTGTTGTTGTCGAATTGCATTTCGGGGAAATGGGCCCCCGCGGCGAGTGAGGCAGCGATGCCCGCAGGGTTGTACACATAAATGGTGAAAGCCGTGGCGACGACCCAGCCAGCGAGGATTGCGCTCATGTCCTTGTGTGGCAAGCGCTTGGGCCAGGGAAAGAGAACAGCCGAGCCCGCCACGATGC
>NZ_JBFULG010000014.1:0-50777 GCF_056400425.1 Lysobacter sp. P5_B12 | reverse complement strand
GCAAGTGGCGGATCACCTTGTGACTGTTCGCGCACACGCCAACCTTCTTGCCGGCTCGGACCAGATCCAAAATCATTCGCGCGCCGGTAAAGGTCTTGCCCGATCCAGGCGGACCCTGGATTGGCAGTACGCCGCCCTCTAACGCGAGTGCTAATCGACACGCCGCATCGAGCGCGACTTCGCCTTCGATTTGGATCGCCTGAGCGCCGAGTCGAGGCCCGAGCCGCAACAGCAAATCTCGTCCTGCCTGAAACGGGCCCAAACCCTCAATGCCCTGCACGACGACGTGATTGCCGAGCCGCACTAGCGAATGCGCCAAGACTTTGGCGTCAATCACCTTGTGGCGGAACATCGCTTCCGGATGGAGCTCCGCAGTGTCCTTGCGCTTCTTGACGTCGACCCAGCACTCATCCCACGAGATTGCATGGATTGCGCCGAACTTCTCACCGCCCACTCTCCGCACCTCGTCGCCCGCACGTGCGTCGCCTTCCTGGGGCGGAAAGGTATAACGGTGGATCGGCACCTTGGTGGTGCCGCCCTGATTGCCGACGTAACTCAAACCCGACACGCCCGCCCGTTCGTCTAGCAGGTCATCCGCAGGCAACTCCGCCAAACGGAAGTACTCCCACCACACTGTCTTTTGCTCCCGGCGATGCCAATCCAAGGTATGCGCGAGCAACCAACGTGCGTGCTGCTCCGCGCTGCGGTCGGCGGCATCCACGGGGACGCCATGGATCAATTGAGCCACTAAAGCATCGACTTTGGCCTGCCATTCTCCCACGGCCTCACTCGGAGCCGCGTCAAGCGCCTTCGGACGAGGCACCTCGGTACCTTGTGCGATTAGGGTGCTTCGTTGGACCTCGAGCCAATCGCGCAGGAAACGTGTCGACCCGCAGTCGTCTCGGTTGTAGCTTGCGACCTTTTCGCGCGTGTCGGCATCGATGAGGTCCATGTCGCCAAGTTCGAGCGCGGTTTGAACTATTGTCAGCGCTTGGTTTGCCTCGGGTAGTGGCGTAGCGCGCGTGAACTCGTATAGGGGTTCGAGCCTTTTGATCGAATAACTCTCGACGCTCGCGCGCAGACCTTGGCGTACCACGGCGAATAGATCCACCAGGCAACGGCCACGGAGCAGCGCGTCAATTTCGTCTTCGCGAGTCGCATAGCGACCCATCAATCGCTTCAAGGCCGCCGGCTCGTAGGGGGCGAAGTGATAGATGTGGAGATCGGGAAATTCAGTCAAGCGCTGAGTTACGAAATCGACGAAACGCTCAAAGACCTGTTTCTCCTCGGCACGCGACAGCGCCCAATCCGCAACGTAGATCTGTTCGCCGTTGGCGTCCTGATACTGATACCCAAACAAGTACTCTAGGCCGCCGTCCCCGGCGAAAGGATCGCCCTCGAGGTCCAGAAAGATGTCGCCCATGCTGGGCGCGGGCAAGGCAGCGAGTCCGAACCCTTCGACGATCGGCAGCAGTTCGTGCATGGCTACGCCCGCTTGGCGGCCGAGTAGTTGGATTCGGGCTTGTTCGCGGACTCGCTCGTATGCTGGCACTGAGCCACGAGAAGGCTTCCAGGGAAGCGGTAGAGGAACGGATGCGAGGCTGGCCAGCGTGTCGATTCCGCGCGCGGTCAACTCATCGATCTGTACCTTGCTGATGCCGGCGACCAGGCTCAGGTGATCGTCAGCTCGCCATTGCGAGTCACACCGCGCCCGCCAACGACATACTTCGCAATGCGCTTTTGGCTCCGGGTAAGTGACTGGGGCGGGTTGTTGCACTACCGCCAATTCCAGAGCCCGCCGCACATACCGATAGTAGGCGGCGAATTCGTCCATGCGGTACGGCTGTAGCGAGTAGACCGTCCAGGGGGCCACGATGTAACCAGTCTCTGGTCGTTTGCCTTGTGACGCTTCGAGCAACGCGGCGTAGAGGCAAAGCTGCAGCACCGCGCCAGCCTTGGTTTCGCGGGCCAGTTTGGTGTCGATGACTTCGTACGACCAAGAGCCGAGGTTGCTCGGCTGTTCAACCCGCTGAAGCACGTCAACTCGCCCGACAAAGTTATTCGAGCGCAAAGCGCCTTGAACGATAACTTCGTGCCCGGAGCGCATTGCAAGTAGCGTTTGCTCGACGGCGGCGTCATCTCCTCCAATACCGTCTACAAGGGTGACGGCTCGTCCTTGCGCTTTGAGGTGATCGACGAAGCCTTGCTCGTGCTGCGCACCGCGCGCCTGAAGAAGCTCCAACAATGGGTCCCAGCGGGTGGGCTTAGCCAAAGCCCCGTTCGCGACCTCAAGGTCCAATCGTGTCAAGTGATCACAGTTCAGGTGCCCGACTAAGTCAGACGCGCTTAGGAGCAGGACGTCGCAGTGCTTGTGCATGTTATCTCCTGACCGAAGCGACGTCAGAGTTTGAAAGCGAGCGGTGCAGAGTTCGAACCTGCGACCCTAATCTCAGGGCTGCCACGACTCCAGCGAAGTGTCATAAGCCAACGTCAACGGATGCCTTGGGTCTCCGCTCGAAGTGAGGCCAAGCACCCGAATTGGACAGACTACGTCGGACGCCAGCGCGCCGTGCACGCTCGCAATCCTCCCCCGCAGATTGCGCGGAACCTTGTTGGCTCGGCCCCAGCACGGCACGACGAGCGAAGCGCCCTGCAGGAGATTGCGGAGGTGGATATCGTTGCGCGGTCCTATCGGATCAGTGACGTACGCCAGTTCATCGACGTCGGTCGATCGCCAGGCAAACAAGTTGGCGACGGCGAAGCTGCCGTATCCCCATCGTTCGGAGAAGCCGCGCCACTTACGCACGGTGTGGTCGTCCACCTCCGCGTCGGCCGTGCTCGGATTTACGCCGATAAAGAGGACGCGGGGTAGGGCAGTGTTCCATTCGCGCGCCAGCGAGTAGCGGTAATGCCCGCACGACGAAATGGTGGCTGACGCCGCAGTTCCTCGCGTGACCATGCGCGTCAACGACGTCAGGCGTGATCGGCCACGGCGTCGTGGAAGTCGTTCTCGTGCACGATCGCCACGCGATGCCCGGCTTTTCGCAACTCCACCGCCTTCTCCACCTTGCGTCCGTAGCACGCGAACGCCCAGCAGGGATTCCCATCCGCCCCAATGACCAGGAAGTGAACCTTGCCGGACATGCCGCTGTGGAATCCGCCGCCCAGATCAACGACCGTCTGCGACAGCTTCTGCCTCGTGTACCGCGCCGAAGCGCCGGTGAAGCAGAAGTTCTTGTCGACGAACGTGATGTCGGGGCAAACAGCGCACAGGCCGCCGATGGAACCTCCGTCGCTAATTAAGCCGCTCGTGATCGTCCTACCGTCGAAAAGCGCGACAAACTCCGAGAAGAAGGATCGGAGCATCTCGTGCTCCTTGTCGTCGATCTTCTTGTCAGACAGGACAGACGTAACAAGCGCGCCGATCTCGTCGTATGGCCAGCAGGTCTTGAGGTGGTCATGCTCGTCGAGCCAATCGGAGAGCCCGCGCAACTCGGCTTCCGTGATCTCGCTGTCAGCGATGATGCCGCCGAGGATCGCGTGCAGGCGCTGCAGGTCTGCGGTGACTCGGTCATAGAACTCGGTCGAGGTCATGCGCTCGCAGAGCCAGACGAGATCTTCGCGCTCTTCGTCGGTGAGCCGCCCGTCAGCCACTGCGGCTTCGACGGCCGGGATGAACTCGTTGTAGGGGTGCAGCTCCCGCAATTCTTCGTGCTCGGACAGCCATAGATTCAGGAAGCTGACTTCCTTGGGGTTGATCTCGCCATCGATGGCGATGCCCTGGATGATGCCGAGGAGCGAGTTGACGGACTTCTCCAGACGCGAGCGTCCGGTGAAATGGAAGTAGGGTCGATGGTCTGTATGCACGGGAGCCCCCTCTCCGTGGATTTCGAGATAGTGAATATACCGCCGCGAGCACGGCTTTCACTCCTTTCGTCCGTTCCGCATTGGGGGGGGGCGAACTACCCACTCCAAATCTCATGATCTCGTCGCCAGGCCTGACGACTCACGACAGTTGCGGTATCGACGTGGCTATTGGTATCCCCGAGCCCGGCCTGTGGCCCGTCCGAAACTCGTTGAGCGAAGTGTGAGGCCGCGAGATCGACACTCGTAGCCTGCGCGGAGCGAATAGACTGTTCGCGCCGGTCGGGGGGATCGGGTAACGGGGAAATTGCGGAACGTATGAATAAGTTCGTATTGGGCGCCCTGGAGTGGCCGCTCTACTTGAAGTTGACGGGCGCCTTCCTGTGCGTGCTTTTCGTTGCTTTTCTCGTCTTGTTCTTGGCCAGAGGGTTTTGGCACTGGGTAAAGTTGGGAAGCATCTTGAAGGGCATTCGGGCGCTCGATGCCACCTCTCGGCCAGAGGCCTACCGCGATCTCTTCAAAGGCGACAAACGCCTTGTGCATCTGTGGGACGAGTACAAGGACACTCTTCACGAGCAGCGGGAAGAGCGGGGTGGCGTGAGTCGCACCGTCGCCTGGCGCGCGACGGTTCCGTCTGAGGTTTACTTCAGCAGCCAATACGTAGTTGACAGCAGGCTGAGCACGGAGTTCTTCAAGCACTTGCCTGGCATCTTTACGGGCATCGGAATCATCGRCACGTTCTTTGGCCTCATCCATGGATTGCAGAGCTTTCAGGTAAGCGCGGATCCAGCAAAGACGATTGAAGGCATCAAGCCTTTGATGGAGGCAGTGCGGGAGGCGTTTTTCGTCTCTGCATCTGCCATTACCGCAGCAATGCTCGTCACATTCTTTGAGAAAGTCTTGGTGAACGCGCTGTACGCGCGGACCGAAGAAATCTGTCACGCAGTCGACGCGCATTTCGATGCGGGCGCAGGCGAGGAGTATCTGTCGCGATTGGTTGCCGCCTCCGAAGACTCGGCAAGCCAATCCAAGATACTGAAGGACGCTCTGGTTACCGAGCTCGGCGACATCCTTCGTGAAATCAGTGGCGCCCAGACTGCTGCGCTTCAAGCATCGAACCGCGATCTTGGGGGCATGATCTCAGCGAGCATCGAATCGAGCCTTAAAGAACCTCTGACGCGGATCGAGAACGCGTTCAAGGACGTGCAGGGTGGTCAAAGCGAGCGCACGGTGCAGATGCTGGGCGACGTGATGGCCAGCTTCAGTCAACGATTGAATGATCTGTTCGGTGGGCAGATCACGGGCATTAATGAGCTCAATCGCCAAAGCGCCGAGACGATGAAGGAAGCCGTCGCATCTCTCAACAAGTTGGTAGGCGAGCTGGGAGACAAGGGGGCGCAGACCACGGATCGTATGGCCGAGAAGATGGTCGAGGCGATCCAGGAAATGGAGCGACGCCAGGCTGACATCAACGCGCGGACCGAGTCTGTCCTACAGAACGTGTCGACGCAGATCGCTGGCTTTGTGGCTACGGTCGCGGAAACGCAGTCGAGCACGCTTGCGGCTAACCGCGAGCGCGAAGCTGAAATGGGGCGCCGGACGACTGGCTTGGTCGAGGGATTGACCGAAAGCGTCGGGGCCGTCATGGAAGAAGTCGCAGCCGCGTCAAAGGCTATGGCCAACAGCGTCGATCGCCTATCCAGCGCGACGACGACGTCGATCGACAAGATGAACGTGGGTGCGGACAAGATTGCTACGGCGTCGGCGAACTTTGTTGCTTCGGGCACCAAGGTGTCCGAGGTCATGGACAAGGCGGCGCTCGTCGGCAACCGCTTGTCCGAGATCTCGGGTCATATGGCCGGGGCATCCAGTGCGCTGCAAGAGTCCCTGCGGGACTATCAAGCGCAACGCCAAGCGGTCGCCGCGCTGCTCGAAAATGCAAAAGCGACTATCGAGCTTGCGCGCAAGGAGGCGGGAGTCACGGAGAACGTACTCCAGCGCATCGAGGCTTCGAGCAACAAGCTTGCTCAGGTCCAGTTTGATTTTGAGGATTATCTCAACGGAGTGAGCGACACCTTGGCGGCGTCGAGCAACGCATTCCAAGATGTGGTTAAGAACACGCTACAGCAGGTCAACACGGAGTTTCACGGTCACCTCAGCAATTCCGTCAGGCTGCTCAAGGGGGCGGTTATGGATCTCGAGGCTACGTTGGGTAGCCTGGATCCGAGGCGCTAAGCGATGTTTGGCACGCGAATCACAATCAAGCGGGGCGGCAAGGACGAGGCAGAGAAGCCGTTCTGGATCTCGTTCTCGGACATGATGACGGCTTTGATGGTGCTCTTTCTCGTTGTGATGGCGGTGGCGTTGCTATCAATTCCCAAGAAGGTCCTCGAAACCGAAGATGGCAGCCGTCAGCACCAGAAGAAGATCGCCGAGATCCTTCAGAAGCTTGAAGAGGCGGCAAAGCGGCACGAAGGCGTGATCGTCGACAAGGAGCGGGGAGTCATCGATTTCGGGCCGAGGGCACAGTTCGAGTTCGGTCAGTGGCAGCTCGATCCGTCCAAGGAGCTTGTGCTTCGCGAGTTCGTGCCCGAAATCCTCAATTTGGCAAATGACGAGATAGGCAAGAGCGTCCTCAAGCGCGTCGTAGTCGAAGGCTACACGGACCGAAAGGGGACGTACCTAGCGAATCTCAATCTGAGCTTGCTGCGAAGCCAGCGTGTTCTTTGCGCGCTGTTCGCCAGTTCGGGCGCGAATGTGTTGAGCGACGCACAAAAGGAAAGTGTGCGACGCCTCTTCTTCGTAGGTGGCTACTCGTTCAACGCGGTTAAGAGAAGCGATGAGGAGAGCCGGCGCGTCGAGATGCGTTTGGAGTTCCTAGCCTTGGGTGAGCGGCGGCCGGAGCCTCCGGAAGGTGCGGTAACGATCGGCGAGTGTGCATTGCGATGAGCTCGCTTGATCGACTTCGGAACCGAATGCGGGAGTCAGGACTAACGAGTCTCCACCTAGACGTGGGTGGCGAATTGGCCGAGTTCAACAAGAAGTTCGAAAAGCAGATCAAAGCGAGCAAGGCATTGATCGACGATGACGTGGTGCGAAAAAGCATTGCCCGCTTCTGGAATGAGCAGAAGTTGGATTCATTGCGCGACGCGCAGTTGGTGTCCCATGGGCTAACACTGAAGGTGGATTCGACCAAGCCTAGCCTCATGGAGGACCGTCAGAGATTCCGTGCAGTGTTAGATACCCAGGCCGGTGTCGGGCAGTGGCTGGAAAATCCTCGATGGTTCAGGCGCTGCTACCGAGGCTTGGTAGGCAGCTACTTTTCGTACGATGGTCGAGACTCGAAAAAGCCGGTAGATGGCCAGAAGAACTGGATCGATCTGCGTGACTATTTGTTTAAACACTCAGAACGCATCATCGACGCCGAATTCAGTATGGACTGGGTCGAAGTCGCGACGCAGAACCGCTCTCTGTTCTCGGACAAGCCGTGCGCGCAATGCGCAAGCGCTGCCTTCGAGGGGCGCACCGAGGTCATTGATTTAATCACGAATGAGCTTGGGATCGATCGAGACTCCTGGTTTCATTGGGAGTTGATCATGGCGCAGGTGCGTCATGCCACCAGCCTCGTCGACGACCGCTTCGTAGATCAGATTCCCCGATTGCTATCGCTGATAACGGGCAACGTGTTCGTTCGCGAAAAGGCGATGGCGCAGATTCTTGACCGATATGCGGAGTCGCGGCAGACGGTGGTTCATCCGGCGCTTCGCGATACGGCGGTGGCTTGGTGGGGAAATCCTTGGCTGCCCTCAGATGAGCAGCGGTGGGGTGGGGTGCAGCAACACACACGGGAGATGGTCGCCGTGTGGCTGCGCAAGGACTTCATCGAAGCCTTCTTTGCGAAGCTCGCCAGAGACGGCGTTGGCGACAAAACGCGCGCCAACTTCTGGCTGCGCTATGTCAAGTCGATGAAGCAGGTCGAGTTTGGCCTTGGCTCCCTCGCACTAAATTCCCGGGATAGGGACTTCGTCCTGTTACGCGAAAAGATGAAGGGGCTATTCCAGCGATTGGACGATCCAAACCCTTCTAACAACGCGTTCATTATGACGTTTGGAAGCCTCGTCGCGGTGGAGTTCGGAGGAGAGAGCAACGCCCTTTACGGATATGACCAGCGTAGGCAGTTACCGTTCGATATGAGCCGCCCGCTTCAAGTTCCCGTCGATGCCCGAAATTCGCTGAAGCACAGGGAGCCGGTACGTGTGCTGTGGCTGCAGCACCAAGACAACATCAGGGGCTACGCGCAATGGGAAGACATGTTCGCCGCGGAGCTGCGTAACAAGTTCGGGATCGTTCCTGACGATCAGCAGCAAGCTAGTGGTGTTGGGCGAAGTACTGTTGTGCGCGGCACTGAAACACGAGGGTCAGACGATCCGCCCATTCCACCGTTCAGCGAAGCCACCTTGGATAATTTTGCGCGGAAGCATGGATTTCGAATCCGTGATAACCGGGCGCGAAACGGCAATCTGCGTGCCGAGACCCATAACTTGATCCCAGAAGTTTCGCGCGTCTTACGGGCCTGGGGGTTTGAGTACAACCACGGCGGGTTTTGGTGGAAGAAGTGAAGGGAGGGCGACAAATGCTCGGAAATCTGTTTACGTCATCCCGGGGTCAGCTGCCGAAATGGCGGATGACGTTCTCCGATTGCGGGGTTCGCGTCAACTCCTCGGGAGAAGGCGTCGATCTAACGTCCTCCCTGTTGCATGGCTACATTGCGCAGCTCGTCGATGACGGATTCGCCTCGGAAACCGCCGACGGGTTCGAGATTCCTTGGGATGGCTTGTATGCGGCGCTGGAAAGTCCTGGTTACGCCGAGTTGCCGCAGTTGTTATGCCTCCCGGTATTTACTGAGCTGACGCCCTCGCTGCGAAGTGCCGGCTCGCTGACGGACGAAGAATTCGCAATCGCTATTGATCAGTGGTCTGCGCCTTCCGGTCGTTCTCGAACGGCAGACTTGACGGGCGCTGTGATTGACGGCGGGCAGAACGCGACTCTCATGCAGCCAGAGCAATGGGCGCTTGTTCGCGAAGTCATTCGATTTGCAGGGCGCGATGCGTCAGAACGCTCCGATGCATCCCAGCGCGCCGCTTGGGGGCGCATCCGAGCACTCGCCAACAAGGCAGGCGCACGCTTAGACGACTTTCTCGACCGTACCGTGGTCTTGACGCCGGATCGCCTGAGCTTCGATCTGCGAAAGTCGGGGGCCGTGGTCGGAAGTACCGTCATCGAGGTGGCTCCACAGTTCGAAGGCGCTCCGACGGACTGGCTCGAAAGGTTTGACGCGCGGCGAGACGTTCCTGACCGATATGACATTCCGACCGATCGCGGGATCGTTCAGGTTCTCGTGACGTCACAGGTAAGAACAGTCTTGCAGGAGATCAAGCGCTTTCCGGGACGGCGGATCGCGGGATCGCGTGCGGAAGCCTTCCTGCTCAATCCTTATGGTGTCTTGGGAGATGATGCGAAGGAGGTAATCGATGAGACTCGGTTCGAAGAGGCCAAGTCGGAAGCCGGCATCTATTTCGAGCGCTTCACTCCCGCTATCGAACATGACGCAAGCGGATATCCGGTCAACGTTGGACTATTGATCGAGACATCTAGCGCAGCGGGCCCTGTCTCTTCGCGAGTTGAGTCTCTGACGGACGAAGACCTTCGTGAATTCGTTAAAGAGCTCGAAACGGCGATTTCAGGCAACCATCCCCTTATGGGGTGGAATGGATACGACCTGGAAGTCCAAGGGGACGCTTCAAGCCATATAGCCGAGCTGAAGGAAGCGCTGGAGCGGCGCAAAACTCCGCCGCCGGTCATCTCGTGGGAGCGGGTCTACGACCTGAGTTCGTACTCCGAGCGAATCGAGGGCATTGGCGAGGAAAAGCCATACTACTCGCCCTACATCGCCAAGAAGAATGACGACGAGCCTTGGTTTCCGGAGAACGTCGAGCCGTACGTAGTACTCACCCCGCCGGATGAATCGGAACCCATCCTGATCCCCGTGAGCGAGAAGTTCCTCAAGCAACTCAAGGCGCTGTTGGAACAGGCGAAGGCAAACGGGCAGCAAGTATTCGACGTTCCTGGCCTTCCTCGGCCCATTTCTGTCGCAGACGCCGAGGGAATCACGGGAACGTTCGAGCGGATCGACGAAGTCATCGATCGCGGTGAGTTTAACCCTGAGGCAAACGTCACCCCGCGTCCCGGAACCCGACGCAACACACTCATCCTTCGTTCGAACATCCAATCTCTGGATTACGAAGTTCGCAGACAAGCGCTGCAAGCTGTCCCAGCCGAACCGGACGTTCCTAAGAGCTTGCGCGCGGAATTTCCGCTGTTGCCGCACCAGAGGACGGGCTTGGCGTGGTTGCAACATCTCTACCGCGCTCAATCCGAGTTTCAGGTTCGCGGCTGTGTCCTCGCCGACGACATGGGGTTGGGCAAGACTTTCCAGTTGCTTGCCTTCATGGCGTGGCTCGCGGAGCGGGATGCCGACGTCTCCCCGATGCTGATCGTCGCGCCGGTTTCGTTGCTGGAGAACTGGAAAGAGGAGATCGCAAAATTCATCCAGCCGGGCGGCCTCCCGGTGTTGACGGCCTATGGAGCGTCGCTTTCCGCGCTGCGTGTGCCCAAGCAGGACGTCGACGCGCGGTTGCGAACTGAAGCTGGGCTGGTCAATTTCCTGAGACCTGACTGGGTCGGCCAAGCCAAGGTGGTTTTGACAACCTACGAGACCCTGCGCGATCTCGAGTTCTCGTTCGCTGCCCAGCGATGGTCGGTGATGATCTGCGACGAAGCCCAGAAAATCAAAAATCCCGCTGCGATGGTCACACGCGCAGCGAAGAAACAGAAGGTCAACTTCAAGATCGCATGCACCGGCACACCCGTGGAGAACACGTTGGCAGACCTGTGGTGCCTGTTCGACTTCATCCAGCCGGGCTTGCTCGGCGCGCTGGATGAGTTCGGAAAGCGATACCGAAAACCGATCGAAGCGAGGACCGATGAGGACCGCGCGCGCGTTGAAGAGCTCCGCGAGCGCATCGCCCCTCAGATTATCCGTCGCACGAAAGCAGAGGTCGCCACGGACCTCAAGCGGAAGGTTGAAGTCGCCGATTGCCAGAGCCTGAAGTTGTCCAATGCGCAGCGGATRCTGTATGCAAAGGCGATTGATGGATTCAAGCGCCGGAATGAACCTGGTTCGGTGGTGCCGTTCAAGAACCACTTGGGGCTGCTGCACTATTTGAGATTGGTTTGTACGGACCCCAGGCTGCCGGGGCTTCATGCATCAACGACTGAGGCGCTAAAGGAGTATCGAACGAAGGCGCCGAAGCTGGACTGGTTGATCGATGAACTGCGCCAGATCGAGAGGCGTGAAGAGAAGGCGATTCTCTTCTGCGAGTTTCGAGACATCCAGCGCCTACTGCAGCACTACATCTCGGACGCGTTCGACTATCGACCCGACATCATTAATGGCGATACGAGCGCCGCTGCGGAATGCAGCGATAATCGACAAAAGCGAATTCGCGCATTCCAGGCGAAGGCCGGCTTCGGCGTAATCATCTTGTCGCCGGTCGCCGTTGGCTTCGGCGTCAATATCCAAGCCGCGAATCATGTCATTCATTACACGCGAACCTGGAATCCCGCCAAGGAGGATCAGGCGACAGATCGCGCTTATCGAATTGGTCAAACAAAGGACGTCTACGTCTACTACCCCGTGGTGCGGGCAGAAGACTTCGTGACCTTCGACGTCAAGCTTGACGAGCTGTTGCGCCGCAAGCGAGTGCTTGCGACCGACATGCTCAATGGCGCCGGGGATCTCGACATCGGTGACTTCGACATCGGCGATGTCGTCCCTCCAGGGGTGGCAGAGGGACTGAATCCGCGGGTCGATATTGGAACCACCAATAGAATGTCTGGGCGCTACTTCGAGGCATTGGTCGCATCGTTGTGGCAAAAGCAGGGGCACGGGTATGTGCTCTGCACGCCGTCCGCAGGCGACCATGGCGTGGACGTCGTGGCCATCTCTGGCGACCAAGGTGTCCTGATTCAGACGAAGCAGAGCTCCGTTGAAGGAAATCGCCTAGGTTGGGATGTGGTCAAGGAAGTGACGGGCGGCGAGGCGTTCTATCGACGCCAGTTTCCAAACATCAACTTTACGAAGGTCGGCCTGACAAACCAGTTCTTCAACCCGAACGCGCACGAGCAGGCTCGATTGAACAACATTCAGCTGATTGAGAGGCCCGGGCTGCAGCAGTTGCTGGAGAGTTTTTCCGTCAATCTAGCCGGGGTGGAACGGCAGATGCACGGATCCAGAGGTTTGGATGCCAATGTTGAGGTCGACTTGGTCTGACTTGATTGAGGATTTAAGCCTAGGTATTCGAATCGGAAGCGGGCAGGGCTAGCGAGGGGGTCTGTCATGTTGCTGAGTGAACATCCGATATGTCGTGTGATCGCGGAACACGCACGCACACTGGCCAGCAGGATTGGACAAGAGGTCGTGTCGGACCTCAAGAAGATAACCGAGCCGCTGTTGTCCGGTGACGAAACGATTCTTACGTCAGTCTGGCTGGAAATCTGCGTGCAAGTGCAGGGCGAGGAATCGTATTTCTGGGACGCGTACCTTCAGCTGATGCGCGACGCTGCACTATCGCGGTTGCTGCCGGTTTCTTCAGCCGAGCTGGAGATGCTATGGATGCAGACAGAACCCGGTTGGGATTGGGCTTGGGACGTCGTCAATTGCGGTGAAGAACCGCCACCCCCGCATCCTGGCGTCGACGACGAGGCGATTGCGCAATGGATCATCCGGGAGTTCGTGAAACCCGCAGCCGAAGCCGACGACCATGAATTGATCGCGCAGTTCTTTCAAGCGCGATGACTTGCGCTTGATCTCCTGCACCCGCCTGCCCGCGGGCACTAGCCTAACTCTTGCAGACCTGTACTCCCCGAAGCGCGGAGCTCGTTGGATGAAAATCCGTACCCAGATCCGTACAACGAAAAGGCCACCTTGGAAGGTGGCCTAAATCACTGATTTATTTGGTGGGCGGTGCAGGGTTCGAACCTGCGACCCTTGCCGTGTGAAGGCAATGCTCTACCGCTGAGCTAACCGCCCGGATGCCGTGCCGCCGCGGGGCGGGGCAGGCGCGGCATTCTACGGAAGCGCGGCCGTTCGGGCAACGGGTTTCACTCGATCTGGTCGCGGGCGTACGCCGCGTCCAGGGTTTCCATCGCATCCTTCGGTTTGGCCTTCGCCGCTTTTTCGAAGGCGGCTGCCGCCGCGTCTTCCTGTTTTTCGCCGTGGAGTAGCAGCAGGACGTTGGCGTGCTCGACGTGCGCAATGGGCGAGTCGGGGGTGAGCTTCAGCGCGGTCTTGATGTGCGATTCGGCCTCGCTGGCTTTCGCGCCGTAAGTGAGGCCGCCGATCATCGCGCCGATCTTGCCGATGATTTCGGCGTGGTAGAGGGCGAGCGCGGTGTGCGCTTCGGCGTGTTTGGGCGCGAGCGCCAATGCGCTGTCGAGCGAAGCGCGCACCTTGCCGGCGATGCCTTGCTTGAGCGCCTTGGCGATCGACAGGCCCTGGCTGTAGCGACCGAGCGCGAATGCGTGGCGATAGTGGCTGTTGGCTTCGTCGGGGAGGGCCTTGATGGCCGATTCGGCAAGCGTGGCCGCGTGTTCGAAGCGCTTGAGCTTTTCCGCATCGTCCTCGACCAGGTAGGTCGCGTGGATGCCGATGGCCTTGGTCGCGACCGACGCACCGACGGGGCCGAGCTTTTCGCCGGCCTCGAACGCGGCCTGGAAGTCCCCGCGATGGAAGGCGCGCCAGGCGTCCTGCAGCGCGGCGGCGAGTGCGTCGGCGTCGAGTTTCGGCGCCGCCTTTCCGGCGGCTTTCAACAACTTGGCCGCGTGTTTGGCATCGGGAAAGGGCTCGACATCGCCCGCGTGCAGTTGCGGCCAGGCCTTCTTCAGCGCATCGCCCGCGTAGGCGAAGGCCTTGGCCTCATGCGGGAACGGCGCCCATTTCGACTTGGCCATGCGGACCTTCCTGGATTCGATGGAAGCGGCAGCATTGCGCCGCGTGCGCGTCTTCGCAAGGTCTGAGCGCCGGGCGTGGTGTGATTGCTCCATGGATGAGGCGGCAACGTGCCGTCTGCGCAGGAGGCTTCATGTCACGCGAAACCAATCTCCGTCATCTCTGGCTCGCCGGCCTGGGCGTGCTCGCGCGCTTGCGCCGCAGCGCCGACCGCATCGCCGGGCGCATTCCGATCGCGGAAGAACCGCCGCTCGAGCCGCCCTTCGCGACCACGCAGAAGGTGGCCAAGCGCAGCACGCATTCGTCGGGATCGCGCAAGGCGGGCGAGCGGGAATCGCAGCGACGGATCGCGGGGAAGGGGCGGTGAAACCCGCGCGTCAGTCGATGTACGCGCGCGTCAACGTATTGAGATGCACGCGCTCGGCATCGCGCAGGAACGGCGCGAGCAACATCATCACCTGCACGATGCCCGCGCGGATCGAGGCCTGTTCGTCCTTGTCGCCGCGCGCGGAGGCGTAGTTCAACCAGAAGGTGGCGATCACCAGCACGTTGGTCGCCGCCGCGTCGAGTTCGTCGGCGCTCGCGCGCATCACCCCACCTTGCGACAGACCGCGCATCACCGTGTGCGCCTGTTCGTCGGCGCGGCGCAGGATGCGCGCGAAGCGGATGCGCAGGCGGCGGTTGCGGCTGAGGATGTTGGCCAGGTCGCGATACAGGAAGCGATAGTCCCAGATGCACTCGAACACCAGGTGCAACTGCAGCCAGATGTCTTCCAAACCGGGCAGGCGGCCTTCGGGTGCGCTCAGCGCGGCATCGATGCGCTCTTCGTAACGCCCGAAGAGGTGCTCGATGATGTCGTCCTTGTTGCGGAAGTGGTAGTACAGGTTGCCCGGGCTGATCTCCAGCTCGTCGGCGATGTGGTTGGTGGTGACGTTGGGTTCGCCCTGCGCGTTGAACATCGCGAGCGACGCATCGAGGATGCGCTGTCGGGTTTGTCGGGCCACGTCAGGCGGTCAACTTGCCCACCAGGTCGATGTACTTCTGCATCGCCTCGTCCTGGCCGGTGCCCTGCAGCTTGGCCCAGGCTTCGTACTTGGCGGTGCCCACGAAGTCGAAGAAGCCCGGCTTGGGGCCGGAGACGTCGCCTTCCGAGCCCTGCTTGTAGAGCGCATACAGGCGCAGCAGCGTTTCGTTGTCGGGGCGCTCGGACAGCCCCTGGACATCCTTGGCGGCCTGTTCGAAGCGGGCTTTCAGGTCGGACATGGTGCGCAGGCTCCCGGTCGGCAGGCGGGCATCACAGCATGCGGTGTCGACGTTTTCAATACGCAGGGGAATTGTGGCGCCGTGCGGGGCGTGGCAACGTAGGCGCAGGACATCGGGGAGCACGCAGGACATGAGCTACTTCGTCACCGGGGCCACCGGCTTCGTCGGCCGCCACCTGGTCAGCGCGCTGCTCAAGCGCAAGGGCCCCGTCCTCGTGCTGGTGCGCAAGGATTCGCGCAAGAAGCTCGACGCGATCGGCGCAAAGATGGGCTGGGACATGAAGCGCATCGTGCCGGTCGAGGGCGACATGACCGGCGCCAAGTGCGGGGTCGGCGCCGCGCAGGTGCGCGCGCTCAACGGCAAGGTCAAGCATTTCTTCCACCTGGCCGCGGTCTACGACCTCACCGCCAAGGCCGACGTGCAACGCGCGGCGAACGTCGACGGCACGCAGCACGCGCTGGACCTGGCCGCCGCCATCGGCGCGGGCACCTTCCACCACACCTCGTCGATCGCCGCCGCCGGCCTGTATCCGGGTGTTTGGCGCGAGGACATGTTCGACGAAGCCGAAGGCCTGGACGATCCCTACCTGCGCACCAAGCACGATTCGGAAGGGCTGGTCCGCAACGAGAAGCGCATCAAGTGGCGCATCTATCGCCCGGGCATGGTCGTCGGCCATTCGCAGACCGGCGAAATGGACAAGATCGACGGCCCGTACTACTTCTTCTCCTTCATCAAGAAGCTGCGCGAAATGCTGCCGCAGTGGATGCCGATGCTCGGCCTGGAAGGCGGGCGCATCAACATCGTGCCGGTGGATTTCGTCGCCGATGCGATGGACCACATCGCGCACAAGCCCAAGCTCGACGGCCACACCTTCCACCTCACCGATCCCGAACCCATGCGCGTGGGCGAAGTGCTCAACGCCTTCGCACGCGCGGGCCATGCGCCGGAAATGACGATGCGCATCGATGCGCGCATGTTCGCCTTCGTGCCCGGCGGCGTGCGCGCGGCGGTGGGCAACCTGCCGCCGGTGCGGCGGTTCATCGGCATGTTGCTGCGCGACTTCCGCATCCCGAAGGAAGTGCTGAAGTTCATCACCTATCCCACGCGCTTCGACAATCGCGAAGCCGAGCGCGCGCTCAAGGGCAGCGGCATCGCGGTGCCGCGCCTGGATGCCTATGCGTGGCGCCTATGGGATTACTGGGAACGGCACCTGGATCCGGACCTGTTCGTCGACCGCTCGCTCAAGGGCAAGGTGCGCAACAAGGTCGTGGTGATCACCGGCGGGTCGTCGGGCATCGGCCTGTCCACCGCGCAGCGCGTGGCCGAAGCCGGCGCGGTCGTGGTCATCGTGGCGCGCGGCGAAGAAGAGTTGTTCAAGGCGCGCGACGAGATGAAGGCCAGGGGCGGCAAAGTGTTCGCCTACACCGCGGACCTGGCCGACATGGCCGACTGCGACCGGCTTGTCGCCACCGTGCTGAAGGAACACGGCCACGTCGACATCCTGATCAACAACGCGGGCCGCTCGATCCGTCGCTCGATCGAGTTGAGCTACGACCGCTTCCACGATTTCGAACGCACGATGCAGCTGAATTATTTCGGCAGCCTGCGCCTGATCATGGGCTTCCTGCCGACGATGACCCATCGCCGCAAGGGCCACATCATCAACATCAGTTCGATCGGTGTGCTGGCCAATTCACCGCGCTTCTCGGCGTACGTGGCCTCGAAGGCGGCGCTGGACGCATGGGCGCGCTGCGCGCAGGGCGAGTTGTCGGGCAAGGGGATCGCGTTCACCACGATCAACATGCCGCTGGTGAAGACGCCGATGATCGCGCCGACCAAGATGTACGACAGCGTCCCGACGCTGACCACCGAGGAAGCGGCCGACCTGTGCGTGCGGGCGATCATCGAACGCCCGAGCCGCATCGCGACGCGCCTGGGCATTTTCGCTTCGGTCCTCAACGCACTCGCGCCGAAGGCCTACGAAGTGGTGATGAACACCGCGTTCGAATTGTTCCCGGATTCGGCCGCCGCCAAGGGCGACCGCAAGGCGCTCAAGGGCGAGATGGAACCGAGCGGGGAGCAGATCGCCTTCGCCGCGCTGATGCGCGGGGTGCACTGGTAAACACCGGAGATCTCCCGGGTGGAAGAGCCCCTTTTAGTAAAAGGGGCGCGCGACAGCGGGGGAATTTGGCATGCGACCGAAGTGCGACGCTCGTTAGAGCGTCGCGCATTGCTTGAAGCGCGGCGCCTGCTCGCTGTTTTCCGGCGGTTCCAGGTAGACGCGCGCCGTCCGCAGGGTCGCGTAGCGCGTCAGCACCGTGCACACCGCGTCGAAACGTTCGGTCGAGGTTTCGTCGACCTGCACCTGCAACGTGGACTTCGTCGACCACGCCGCGCGGAACACGCCGGGCAGCGACGAGACGCGGCGCACCACTTCCACGCGCTGCAGGTCTTCTTCTTCGGGCGTCATGGGCATGGCCGCCGCCGGCTGCGTGGAGGCAGCCGATGCGACGGTGTCCTGTGCCAGCTCCGCCGCGGGCTTGATCGGCCGCTTGACGATGGGCGTGACGTCGTTCGGCGGCGGCGCATCCTGCATGCCGACGATCGCGCCGACGGTCAGGCCCACGACCAACGCGGCGGCCCACGAGATCCACACGGCGCGGCGCGCGCGCTGGCTCGCATCCTTGCGGACGTCGTCGGACAGGCTCTGCGGCAGCAGCGGTGCGATTTCGGGCCAGAGCCCGTTGCCGTCGATGAGTTCGACGCGCGCTTCCTCCGCGGCCTTGCGCGCGTCGGGGTCGATCGAACCGGGGGTGACCAGCAGGCCGCTGCGCGCGCCCTGGAATTTCATCGCGCCGAGGAAATCGGCCACCGACTGTTTCGACAACTTGTATGCCGAGCCGTGCTTGCAGCCGAGCAACGCACGCTCGCCGTTTCGCGTCAGCAGGAATTCGGTCTGGTGCCCGCGCTCGGACTCATCGTCGGGCGTCAGGACGTCGTAACCGCGGTGGCGCATCGCATCGATGACGAAGTGCGAGAACTCGCGCCAGCGCATCGCCGAGAGCGCGCGCACGCCGTTGAGCGCTTCGTCCTGGCGGCGGCGGATGTTCGAGAAGTACAGCGTGCCGAGCGCGCCGATGAGCACGACCACGATCAGGGCGGCCAGGAGCGATGTCGCTGAGGGCATGCGGGGTCTGCGGGTGCGGGGTGGCGCATCTTACGCCAGCGGCCGCTGTATGCCGTGTAACGCAGGTCGAAAAAAAAGCCCGCCAGTCCGAAACCGTCAGGGGAGGGGAGCGACGGAACCGCCTGGACTGGCGGGCTGGAGCGTTCGGATCAGACGACGGCGCGCTTCTTCGTCGCCTTCTTGCGCGCGTGCTTGGCCGGGGCTTTCGCCGGCGCGGCGGAGGTCGTGGTGCGGCGCGGCGAAACGCGGCGAAGCTCAGCGGTCAGCGCATCGACGCGATCCACCAGCGCGGCCAGGTCTTCGCGATTGGGAACGCCGAGCTTGACCAGCGCGCGCTGCACGCGTTCCTCGAACACCTTTTCCAGGCGATCCCACGTGTCGACCGCGCGTTCGCGCGCCTGGCCGACGCGGCTCTCGACGGCGTCGCGCACGACATCGGCGCGATTGCCCGCGAGCTTGCGCGCGGTCTGTTCCAGGTTGAGGCCTTCCTTCACCAGGCCTTCGAACAGGCGCGTGCCTTCGGCCTGCGCGCGCCCGAACGCGCCGACGCCGGCGAGCCAGATCTGCTGCGCCGATTCGCTGAGGGACTTGGAGAGGCGTTCGGCCTGCGCCTGCGCTGCGGCGTCGGCGGCGGCCGACTTGCGGGCGGTCTTCGCGGTCTTTGCGGTCTTCTTCAGCTTGGCCATGGCGTGGATGCCTTTGGAGGATTGAGACGGAGAATCCGGCCCACGCCTAGAGCATTCACACCAAGGTGTGTGCCTAGCGTCGGGAAGCGATCAGATGGTCGACTTCATCCAGCGCCCGGCGCAGGCGCGCCGTGGTTTCGGTCGCGCGCGGGCGGTGCGGGAGGCCATCGACGATGGACCGTGTTTCGTCGTTGACCACTTCCTCGCGCAGGGACAGGCCATGGGCCTCGAGCACCGGCCGCAACTCGGCGGCGCGCTTGCGCAGGTCGTCCATCGTGTTGCGGTAGGCGATCTCGCACACGCGCCGGCGCGCGGCGAAGGAGAAGACGTTGGTGAAGAACAACTCGCCGTCGTCGCTGTTGGGTTCGAACACGAGCTGGTCGATGTTCGGATAGGTCTGCGCATACCGCTGCAGGCCGACCTGCATGCGCGATTGCAGCAGCGTGCGGAAGGTTTGCGACAGCACCATCGGCAGGCCGCCTTCGGACAGGCGCGAGTCGATGCCATCGGGCGTGCGCCGCGAGACGTTCGCATCGAAGGGCACCAGCGGATTGATGCCGATCAGCAGGTCCACGCCGCGTTCGAGCAACAGCGAGGCGTGCATCGTGCGGCGCAGCGCGCCGTCGACGAAATGCCGCCCGCGCACTTCGACGGGTGCATACAGGCCCGGCAACGCGGCGCTGGCCTGCACGGCGAGCGAGATCGGGATGTCGTCCCAATCCTCGCCGCCGAAGCGCACGGCCTTGCCGCTGTCCAGCTCGACGGCCACGACATACAGGGGCGCGGCCAGTTCGCGGAAATCGTTGCTGCGGCCGCGGCGCGTGAACACCTCGCGCAGGAAGCGTTCGATCTCCGCGCTGTCGAACAGGCCCGTGGGCACCAGGCCCCCGAACCGGTTGATCGCATCGGACCAGCGCGAATCGCCGCGGCGGAAGACGATGTCGCGCCACCATTCCATCGCCAGGCGCGGGGCGCTCGCGGCGCGGCGCATGTATTCGATGAAGGCCGGGCGCAGGAAGGTTTCCGGGCGGAACTGCACGTCGTCGCTGTCGCCGGTGATGAAGATCCGGCACATCTCCGCGGTGTCCATGCGATTTGCCAGGCCCGCGGCGAGGAAGGCGCCGGAGCTGACCCCGACGTAGCAATCCAGGCGCGTGAGGTCCAGGCCTCCGATCGCCTCGTCCATCGCGCGCAGCGCGCCGAGCTCGTACATCCCGCCGATGGGGCCGCCGCCGGCGACGGCCAGGCCGATGCGGGGCGGGTGGGGAGTGGAGGTGCGTTCGCGCGCGGTGTGGAGGGAGAGCATCGGGCGAGTGTAGCGGCGGGGCGGGTGAAAAGCGGGGAGTGCCCCATTCCCCATTCCCCATTCCCGCTCTTATCCTCCCCCAATGTCGCGCCATGCCGACGTCGTCCATCGCCTGCAACGCACCCTGGCCTGCCACCAGGCGCTGCACGATCCGGCGTGCGAACCCCGCAACGGGCTGCGCTGGCTGCCCGAACTCCGGCGCTGGCAGGCCGCGCGTTTGCAGCGCAGCTTCCAGCGTTTCCTCGAAGACCCCCGTCGTGCCGCGGCCGCGCGCTTCTTCCTGACCGACGTCTACGGCGACCACGACTTCACCAAGCGCGACGCCGACATCGCGCGCGTGCTGCCGACGATGCAACGCCTGCTGCCGGCCTCGCTGCTGGCCGCCGTCGCCGACGGCATCGCCCTGGGCGCGTTGACGCATGCGCTGGACCTGCGGATGGCGCAGGCGCTCGGATCGATCGCGCCCAACGGGCGGCGACTGGACGATGCACGCTATGCGCAGGCTTATCGCCGCGTGGGGTTGCCGCGCCTGCGGTCGCGGCAGATCGATCTGATCCGCGACGTCGGCCACGGCGTGGGCAGCGCCTTGCGCCTGCCGGGGATCACGACCTTGCTGAAACTCTCGCGCGGGCCCGCGCATGCGGCGGGCCTGGCGGAGCTGCAGGGATTCCTCGAACGCGGCGTGGCGGCCTTCAGGCAACTCGGCGACGCCGATGCCTTCCTGCTGGACATCCAGCGCGGCGAACGCGCGGTGGCCGCGCGCTTGCTGTCAGGCGCGCCGGATCCGTTCGGCGACGGCCCTTAGGCGAACTTCTCGTCGAGCACGCGGCGGATTTCCTGTTCGATCGGGCCCTTCATCGCCGAGAGCAGGAACCCCAGTTGCGCGGTGACATGCAGCGAATCGGGCTGCAGCGCGATGTGCCCGTCGACACCGCTGCGGGTGAAGTGCAGCGTGTCGCCTTCCCAGCGCGATTGCATGCCGAAGCGGTCGTCGAGCTTGGCGGCGACCTGTTCCAGCGACTTGCGCGCCGTGGCCATCGGCTGGGAATGCGGGTGGCGGATATCGATTTTCGACATGGGGCGCGAGACTCGTCGTAGGGATCCGACCGCATTGTCTGCTAGATTCCCGCGCGGTGGATACCTTGCGATTGCGCTTCCCTGATTCGAACCAGCCCGACGCCGGCATCGGCCCCGGGCTGCACGGTATCGGCCGCACGGCCGATGGCGCGCTTGCGCTCGTGGCCGAAGGCGGGCGCATGCTCGCGCAGTTGTGCGTGGATCGCCGCGGCACCTGGCTCAAGCTCACCGACGGCGCGCGCACCGTGCACGTGAACGGGCGCCCGGTGCAGCGCATGGCGATGCTGCGCGTTGGCGATGCGATCTACATCGACGGCGGGCAGGCGGTGCTCCTGGGCGCGCCGCGCGAACCGCAGCCCTTGCCCGCGCCCGGTGGCGAGGGCGGCGATCCGCGCGTGCTGTTGCGCGGCGTCGGCGGCCAGTATCACGGGCGAAGCTTCACGCTGGACCGCCCGCGCCTGGTCGGGCGCGGCGTGGAATGCGACATCCGCATCGACGATCCCGCGTTCCCCGAGCGCCATGCACGCATCGACGTGCAGCAGGGCCTGGTCGTCCTGCGCGGGGTGAATGGCGCCGAGCCCAGCCTGGTCAACGGCGAAGCGGCGCGCGATGCGGTGCTGCGCACCGGCGACCAGATCGTGTTCGACGCGCATCATCGCTTCGTCGTCGAATCGCCGGGGCGTCCTTCGCTCGTGCACGATGCGATGGCGCCGGCCTTGCCCGACGACATCGACCTGGAACATTCCGACGCGCCGATCCGCTCACCGAGGCCGGCCCGCAATGCACGCCGTCTGCCGTGGTTGCTGCTCGCGGCATTGCTGCTGGCGGCCGCCCTCAGCGCGATCCTGCTGTCCGGCTCGCCTGGTTGAGGGACGGGGCGGCCATGCGCCGCTTGTTCGCCAACCACTTCCACGCACGCCAGCCCAGCAGCACCGCGAGGATGCCCGCGTACAGCGCCGGCTCGCGGATATCGGATTTCACCAGCCACCAGAAGTGCAGCACCGCCAGCACGCCGATCGCGTAGACCAGTTTGTGCAGGCGCGCCCAGTTGCGGCCCAGGCGCTTGATCCAGCCCTTGGTCGAGGTGATCGCCAACGGAAGCAGCAACAACCACGCCGTGAACCCGACCGTGATGTAGGGGCGCTTGGCGATCTCGGCGAAGATCGTCGTCCAGTAACCGCGCAGGTCGAGCACCAGGTAGGCGCTGAAGTGCACGCTCGCGTAGAAAAACGCATACAGCCCGAGCATGCGGCGGAAGCGCACCAGCACCGGTTGGTTCGTCAGTTGCCGCAGCGGTGTGATCGCCAGCGCGAGCATCAACAAGCGCAAAGCCCACAGGCCGAGGAAATGTTCGATCGCCGCGACCGGATCGGCGCCCAGGCCATCGCCGGTTTGCGCGACTTCGTAGACTTTCAGGCCGATCCAGGCGGCGGGCAGGAGGGCGAGGGCGTGGACGACGCCCTTTGCGATCGGAACCCACTTCAAAACCATTTCCTCAGATCCATGCCCGCATAAATCGAAGCCACCTGCGCCGCATAGCCATTGAACGGCCGGGTCGGAATGCGATCGGCGAACAACTTGCTCGCCGTTCCCGCGATCCTGCGTTCGGTCTTCTGGCTCCAGCGCGGATGGTCGACCGCCGGATTGACGTTGGAGAAGAACCCGTATTCCTCCGGTTGCGATGCGTGCCACGCCGTTTCGGGCATCGTCTCGACGAATGCGATTCGCACGATCGACTTGATGCTCTTGAACCCGTACTTCCACGGCACGACCAGCCGCAGCGGCGCACCGTTCTGCTGCGGCAGCGGCTTGCCGTACAGGCCGGTGGCAAGGAAGGCGAGGGGATGCATCGCTTCGTCGATGCGCAAGCCTTCGCGATACGGCCAGTCGAGGATCGGCGCACGGATGCCGGGCATCTGCGCGGGATCGCCGAGGGTGACGAAGGCGACGTACTTCGCCTTCGAGGTGGGCTGGAAACGCTTGAGCACCGAGGCCAGCGGCACGCCGAGCCACGGGATCACCATCGACCAGCCTTCCACGCAGCGCAGGCGATACACGCGCTCCTCGGGCTTGAGGCCCTTGAGCAAATCGCCGAGTTCGAGCGTGCCGGGTTTTTCGCAGGCGCCGTCGACGATGACGTGCCAGGGTTTGGTGCGCAGGGTCTTGCGCGCCTGCGACGGATCGGCCTTTCCGCTGCCGAACTCGTAGAAGTTGTTGTACGAAGTCACGTCTTCGTAACGCGTCAGCGGCTCGTCGGTGCGGAAACCCGACTTCGCCTGCTCGGGCGTAATTGCGACTTTCGACGGCGGCGGAGGAGGCGCGGCTTCGGTGCAACCGGCCAGCGCCAGCGCCGGGCTCGCGGCGAATGCGGCGAGCAGGCGACGGCGATCGGCGTACACCGCTTCGTCGGTGATCTCGGAAGATCGGATGCGCAAGGCGTCGCGCAGGGACATGGACGGCTTCCTCGGGGGTGACGGGACAGTTACGCCTGAAAGCGTCGAGCGGATGCGATGGCCGAGTGTCGGCTCGAATTTCGGTGTTGCATACTGCCGGCATCCCTCATCGACGATACCCAACATGCCACGTGCCTGGAACTTCAGTGCCGGTCCCGCCACGCTTCCCGAACCGGTGCTGCGCAAGGCGCAGTCGGAAATGCTGGAATGGCGCGACGCCGGGGCTTCGATCGTCGAAATCAGCCATCGCGGCCCCGAGTTCATGGAAGTGGCCGCGGCTGCCGAACAGGCGCTGCGCACGCTGCTGTCGATCCCCGACGATTACGCGGTGCTCTTCACCCAGGGCGGCGCGACGGCGCAACAGGCGGTGATCCCGTTGAACTTCGCTGCCCCCGGGCAACCGGCCGACTACGTGCTGACCGGCCATTGGGGCAAGACCGCGATGAAACAGGCGCAGCCCTATGTCGCCACGCACGTGTCGGCGACGAGCGAGGCCGACAGATTCCGTTCGATCCCGGCGCGCGACACCTGGCAATTCGCCGCCGATTCGGCCTACGTGCACATCACGGCGAACGAAACCATCCATGGCGTCGAGTTCCGCGACATCCCCGACACCGGCGACATCCCGCTGGTCGCCGACTTCAGTTCGTCGATCGCCAGCGAGCCGCTGGAGATCGCGAAGTTCGGGGTCGTCTACGCCGGCGCGCAGAAGAACCTCGGGCCGGTCGGCATCGGCGTGGTCATCGTGCGCCGCGACCTGCTCGAACGCGCCGGCCAGCCGCGCGCCGACATCTTCGACTATCGCTCGCAGCTCAAGGCCGAGTCGATGCTCAATACGCCGCCGACGTGGAACTGGTACATGCTCGGCCTCAACGTGCAGTGGATGCTGGACGAAGGCGGCGTCGCCGAATTCGCGCAACGCAACGCGCGAAAGGCGCAACTGTTGTACGCGGCGATCGACGGCTCGGGCGGCTTCTATCGCAACGAAGTCGACCCGGCGGTGCGCTCGCGCATGAACGTGCCTTTCTTCCTGCGCGACGAAGCGCTGGAAAAAACCTTCCTGTCCGAATCGAAGGACGCCGGCCTGCTCGCGCTGAAGGGGCATCGCGCCGTCGGCGGGATGCGCGCATCGATCTACAACGCGATGCCGGAAGCGGGCGTGCAGGCGCTGGCGGATTTCATGCGCGACTTCGCCGGCCGCCATGGCTAAGAAAAAGGCGAGCCCGCCCCTCCCCGACCCCTCCCCGCAAGCGGGGAGGGAGCGTGCGGATGCAGCGCCGCTGGATCTCGTCGCGGTGCGCACGCAGATCGACGGCATCGACCGGCAGATCCAGGCCCTGATCGCCGAGCGCGCGCAGTTCGCGCGACAGGTGGGCAAGGCCAAGGGCAAGCTCGCGGCGGCGGTGGATTACTACCGGCCCGAGCGCGAAGCGATGGTGTTGCGCGGCGTGGTCGATCGCAACGACGGTCCGCTCGCCGACGACGTGCTGGTGCGCCTGTTCCGCGAAATCATGTCGGCGTGCCTGGCGCAACAGGAACCCTTGAAGATCGGTTACCTCGGTCCGGAAGGCACGTTCTCGCAGCAGGCCGTGCACAAGCACTTCGGGCATTCGGCGAAAGGCCTGCCGCTGGCGAGCGTGGAGGAAGTCTTCGACGAAGTCGCCGCCGGCCACGCCGATTTCGGCGTCGTGCCGGTGGAAAACTCGGGGCAGGGGACGATCCAGTCCACGCTCGATCTGTTCCTCACTTCGCCGCTGAAGATCTGCGGCGAGGTCGAGTTGCGCGTGCACCAATACCTGCTCTCGCGCACGGGCCACATCGAAGACATCGAACGCGTGTATTCCCACGGGCTGTCGCTCGCGCAGTGCCGCGCGTGGTTGCGCCAACACTTGCCGACCGCGGAGAAACTGGCGGTGGCGAGCAACGCCGAAGCCGCGCGTCGCGCGCGCAATGCCGACGACGCCGCGGCGATCGCCGGCGAGAACGCGGCGCATGTGTACGGCTTGAAGAAAGTCGCCGGCCCCATCGAAGATCGTCCGGACAACACGACGCGCTTCCTGGTGATCGGCCGGAGCATGTTTCCGCCCTCGGGCAACGACCGCACCTCGCTGATGGTGTTCGTGCGCGACCAACCGGGCGCCCTGTTCCAGGTACTCGAACCGCTCTCGCGTCGCGGCGTGAGCATGAATCGCATCGAATCGCGCCCCGCGCACACCGGCCTGTGGCAGTACGCCTTCTTCATCGACGTGGGCGGGCACGTGGACGAGGCGCCGCTGCGCGATGTCCTGGACGACCTGGCCGACTTCGCGGAAAACGTGACCGTGCTGGGCTCGTATCCGGTGGCGGTGCCGTGAATTTCGACGGCCTCGCGGTGCCGGCGCTGCAAGGTTTGCGCGCGTACGATCCGGGGCACGACCTGGTGGCCTGGCGCCGGCGTTTCGGGCCGTCGCTGGTCGAACTGGGATCGAACGAAAATCCGTGGGGCCCATCGCCGGCGGCACGCGCGGCGGTGCTCGACCAGTTGCACGCGATGCATCGCTATCCCGATCCGCTCGGTGGCGATCTCAAGCGTGCGCTGGCGGCGAAGCACGGTGTCGGTGTCGAACAGCTGATCCTCGGCAATGGATCGCATGAGCTGCTCATGCAGTTCGCGCAGGTCTTCGCCGGGCCGGGCGATGAAGTGGTCGTCTCGCAATATGGATTCGCGGTGTATGCCATCGCGACACAGGCCGCGGGCGCGACGCTGCGCGCGGCGCCGGCCTTGCCGCGCGATCACGCGACGATGCCGCGCGGGCACGATCTCGACGCGATCGCCGCGCTGGTCGGGCCGCGCACGAAGCTGGTCTATCTCGCCAATCCGAACAATCCGACTGGCACGCATTTCCCGATCGACGCGCTCGCGGGCTTCCTGCGGAAGATCCCCTCGCAGGTGCTGGTCGTCGTCGACGAGGCCTACGCCGAATTCGTGGAAGGCGACACATCGGCGCTCGCCCTGCTGTCGCAACATCCCAACATGATCGTCGCGCGCACCTTCAGCAAAGCCTACGCACTCGCCGGACTGCGCGTCGGTTTCGCCGTCGCGCATCCGGGCCTGATCGCCGTGGTCGAACGCGTGCGCGAGAGTTTCAACGTCAATTGCATGGGGCTGGCGGCGGCCGAAGCCGCACTGGGCGATGTCGAGCACCTGCAGTGGGGCCTGGCGCGCAATGCGGAAGAGCGCGCGCGCCTGTCCGATGCGCTGGCGGCGCGCGGCTGGTTCGTGCATCCCTCGCAGACCAATTTCCTGCTCGTCGAATTCGGCGCGCGCACCGCGGCCATCGAAGCGGGCCTGCTCGAACGTGGCGTCATCCCGCGCCCCATGGGCGGTTACGGCTTGCCCGATTGCCTGCGCATCACCGTCGGCGATCGCGACGAGAATCGCCGGTTCCTGGACACGCTGGACGCCATCGCATGAGCGTGACCACGCAGCGCGAATCCTGGGTGGCATCGCCCGGTGCACCGTTGCGCGGCGAAGTGCACGTGCCGGGCGACAAGTCGGTCTCGCACCGCGCGATCATGCTGGCGGCCATCGCCGACGGCACCTCGCGCATCGAGGGCTTCCTCGAAGGCGAAGACACCCTGGCCACCGCGGCGATCTTCGAACGCATGGGCGTGCGCATCGAGAAGGCCGGTGCGAGCACGCGCATCGTGCATGGCGTGGGCATCGACGGCCTGCAGGCGCCGACCAGCGCGCTGGATTGCGGGAACGCCGGCACCGGGATGCGCTTGTTGGCCGGCTTGCTCGCGGGCCAACGCTTCGACAGCGTGCTGATCGGCGATGGGTCGCTGTCGCGGCGGCCGATGCGGCGCGTGCTCGATCCGCTGGCGCGCATGGGCGCGTCGATCGCGTCGCACGACGGGTTCCCGCCGCTGAAGATCGCCGGCGGCAAACCCTTGCACGGCATCGCCTACGCATCGGACATCGCCAGCGCGCAGGTGAAGTCGGCCGTGCTGCTCGCGGGCTTGTACGCGAAGGGCGAGACCGAAGTGCGCGAGCCGCATCCCACCCGCGATTACACCGAACGCATGTTGCGTGCATTCGGTTGGCCGATCGAGTTCTCGCCGGGCATCGCGCGCCTGGCCGGCGGGCATCGCCTGCGCGCCACGGACGTGTCGGTGCCTGCGGATTTCTCCTCGGCGGCGTTCTTCCTCGTCGCCGCGTGCGTGATTCCGGGGTCCGACATCATCCTGCGCCGCGTGGGCATGAATCCGCGGCGCACCGGTTTGTTGCGCGTGCTGCGCGCGATGGGCGCGCATGTCGACATCGAAGCGATGGGCGAGCAGGGCGGTGAAGCGGTTGCGGACCTGCATGTGCGCTACGCGCCGCTGCACGGCATCGACGTCCCGGTGGACGCCGTGCCGGACATGATCGACGAATTTCCCGCGCTGTTCGTCGCCGCCGCCTGCGCGTCGGGCACGACGCATGTGCGCGGTGCGGCGGAACTGCGTGTCAAGGAGTCCGACCGCATCGCCACGATGGCGTGCGGCTTGCGCTCGCTCGGCGCCGTGGTCGAAGAAACCGAAGATGGCGCGGCGATCCATGGTGGCCCGCTGCGCGGTGGCCACGTCGATTCGCATGGCGATCATCGCGTGGCGATGGCTTTCGCGATCGCGGGCCAGATGTGCGAAGGCGAGGTGCAGGTGTGCGACACCGCGAACGTCGCGACCTCGTTCCCCGCCTTCGATGCGCTCGCGCGCAGCACGGGGTTCGCGTTGCGCGAAGCCTGAGCCTTACAGGCGGAATTCGATCGGCACGACCACCGAACCTGCGACGGCCTGGCCGCCGCGCTGCGCCGGGCGGAAGCGCCACTTGCGCACCGCGTCGAGTGCGGCGCGGTCCAGATCGCGCGACTGGCTGCTGCTTTCCACGCTGACATCCGTCGGCACGCCATCCGCGCCGACCGTGACCAGGACGCGCACCGTGCCGGTTTCGCGAAAGCGCAGGGCGCGTGACGGGTAGTGCGGCGCTGGCCGTGAAATCGGCGTCGGGACGGCGAGATCCGCCATCGCGGGCGCGGCCGTGGGCGGCGGCGCCGCCGGTGCGGGCGCAGGCGGGGCCTCGCGGCGCGGCGCTTCTTCCAGGCGGGGTTGTTCGGCGATCGCGTCGGCGTCCGGCTCGTCCATGCCGCTTGCGCCATCCACCTGGCCCGGCATCGGTGCCGGAAGCGGCGCGAAGTCGGGCTTGTCGGCGGTGGCGCGCACTTGCGCGGGGGCGCCGCTGCGCTCGCCCGACCACACGATCAGGAACAGGACCAGGCCGACGAGGACGGCGACGGCGATCATCGAAAGGCCGCGCCGCGTGGGCCGCCAGGCGGCCAGGCGTGCGGCGAATGTGGGGGAATGACTCGACATGCGCCCGATTCTGTCATGCC
Organism: Lysobacter sp. P5_B12; assembly: GCF_056400425.1. Taxonomy (NCBI): domain Bacteria; kingdom Pseudomonadati; phylum Pseudomonadota; class Gammaproteobacteria; order Lysobacterales; family Lysobacteraceae; genus Lysobacter; species Lysobacter sp. P5_B12. The sequence continues at coordinate 21,461 of NZ_JBFULG010000014.1, read as the reverse complement.
GTCGCGCTGCAGCCGGTCGGCAATCGACCGCACAGGCCGCATAATTCAGCCCCCGTATCGAAACGTGGCGCCCCATGCTCGACCCCCATCTGTTGCGCACCCAGACCGCCGAACTCGCGGCCAAGCTTCGTTCCCGCGGTTTCGACCTGCCGGTGGCGGCCATCGAATCGCTCGAGGCCGACCGCAAGCGCCTGCAGGTGCGCACGCAGGAATTGCAGAACCTGCGCAACACGCGCAGCAAGGCGATCGGGCAGGCGAAGGCGAAAGGCGAAGACGTCGCGGCGCTGATGGCGGAAGTCGCGTCCTTCGGCGACGAACTCAAGGCCTCGGAAGTCGAACTCGAACGCATCCGCGGCGAGCTCGACGCAATCACCCTGGGCGTTCCCAACATTCCCTACGACGACGTGCCGCACGGCGACGACGAAGCGCACAACGTCGAGCAACATCGGTGGGGCACGCCGCGCGCTTTCGATTTCGAAGTCAAGGACCACGTGCAGTTGGGCGAGCGCAACGGTTGGCTCGACGGCGACACCGCCGCGAAACTCAGCGGCTCGCGCTTCACCGTGCTGCGCGGGCAGCTCGCGCGCCTGCATCGCGCGCTCGCGCAGTTCATGGTCGATCTGCACAGCAACGAACACGGCTACGAAGAAACCAACGTGCCGCTGCTGGTGAATGCCGAGTCGATGCGCGGTACCGGGCAGTTGCCGAAGTTCGAAGACGATCTGTTCGCGACTGCCATCGGCGGCGACGAAGCCGGCAGCCGGCGTTATTTGATCCCGACCTCCGAAGTGCCGCTGACCAACATCGTGCGCGATGTCATCGTCGACGAATCACGTTTGCCGCTGCGCATGACCGCGCATTCGATGTGCTTCCGCGCCGAAGCCGGCAGCCATGGCCGCGATACGCGCGGCATGATCCGCCAGCATCAGTTCGAAAAAGTGGAGTTGGTGTCGATCGCGCGGCCGTCGGAGTCGGCAGGCGAACACGAGCGCATGACGCGTTGCGCGGAAGTGGTGCTGGAGAAGCTCGGCCTGCCGTATCGGCGCGTGTTGCTGTGCACCGGCGACATGGGCTTCGGCGCGGCGAAGACCTTTGATCTGGAAGTCTGGTTGCCGTCGCAGGACACCTATCGCGAGATCTCCTCGTGCTCCAACTGCGATGCCTTCCAGGCGCGTCGCATGCAGGCGCGCTGGCGCAATCCCGCCACGGGCAAGCCCGAACCGGTGCATACGCTCAACGGTTCCGGCGTGGCCGTCGGGCGCGCGCTGATCGCGGTGATGGAGAACTATCAAAATGCCGACGGCACCATCGCGGTGCCGTCGGTGTTGCGTCCCTACATGGGTGGCGCCGAAACGATCGGCTGATGCCTTACGCGGCTTCGAGCACCGGCTCGGCGATCGAAGCATGCGCGCCGGCCAGCGCATCCACGCGATGCTGGTCCGAATACGCCACGCCTTCCGCGCGGACGAACTCGATGTCCGTGACGCCGAGGAAGCCGAAGGTGTGGCGCAGGTAGGCTTCCTGGAAATCCGCCGGGCTGCTGTCGCCGTAGATGCCGCCGCGGCCGCTGGCCACGATCATGCGCTTGCCCGTGGCGAGGCCTTCCGGTCCGTTCTCGGTGTAGCGGAACGTCTTGCCGGCAACGGCGACGCGGTCGATCCACGCCTTCAGGGTCGAGGGAATGCCGAAGTTGTACATCGGCGCCCCGATCACGATGACGTCGCTGTCCAGGAACTGGTCCATGGTCGCGTCGCCTTCGGCCTTGGCCGCGGCATCGGCGCCGGTCAGCACCGGGCCGGTGAGGTGGGGCAGCGGGTTGGTGTCCAGGTCGCGATATTCGACCTTCAGACCCGGCACGGCGGCCTGCCAACGCGCGACAATGGCCGCACTCAGCTCGCGGGTCACGGAGTTCGCGCCCAGGGCGCTGGTGTCGAGATGCAGGAGTTTCATGGCAGAGCCTCAAATTCGGGCAGCGGGTCTGCTGCGTTGGGGAGAACTCTAGGCCGTTGCATCGATGGGATAAAGATGGTCAAATGCCACGCATCGTTGCATTAGCGACAATGATTCGGAGGTGGTGGTCATGCAAGACCTCAACGATCTCTATTACTTCTCCGCCGTGGTCGACAACGGCGGCTTCGCGGCCGCCGAACGCGCCCTGGGCATTCCCAAGTCCCGCCTGAGCCGGCGCATCAGCGCGCTGGAGAACGAACTGGGCGTGCGCCTGCTGCAGCGTTCCACGCGCCGCTTCGCGGTCACCGACGTCGGCAGCGCCGTGCATCGCCACGCGCAGACGATGCTGGAAGAAGCCAAGGCCGCGCGCGAAGTCGTCGATCGCCTGAGTTCGGAACCGCGCGGCACCATCCGCCTCAGCGTGCCGGTGAGCTTCGCGCAGGAAATGGTGCCGCGGCTGATGCCCGAGTTCCTCGCCAAGTACCCGCAGGTGCGCGTGCAACTGCACGTGAGCAATCGCCGCGTGGACGTGATCAACGAAGGCTTCGACCTTGCGATGCGCGTGCGCAACAAGCTCGACGACGACGGCAGCCTGGTGATGCGTTCGTTCGGCCAGATCCAGGAATTGCTCGTCGCCAGCCCCGCCTATCTCGATCGCATGGGCCGGCCGACGGATCCGGATGCGTTGAAGGACCACGTCACGCTGAGCATGAGCGAAGACGAAGCGCGCCAGCGCTGGGATCTGCAGGACGCGAACGGCGAGATGCGCCGCGTCGAACTCAAGCCGCGCCTGGCCGGCTTCGATTTCCCGATGCTGATGGCGCTCGCGCGGCAGGGCATCGGCATCACGATGCTGCCCGAAACCGTCTGCGCCGAAGCCATCCGCGCCGGCGAACTGGAAGTGGTGCTGCCGCAATGGCGTTTGCCGCAGGGCATCGCGCACCTGGTGTTCGCGTCGCGTCGCGGCTTGTTGCCCGCCGTGCGCGCGATGATCGATTTCCTCGCCGAGCGCATGCCCGCGCTGATCGAGGAATCGCGCCTGCATTGCCGCAATTGCCCGCAGGGCAAGGAAAAACAGGACGTTCCCCAAGTGGAGCGCCGCAAGCCAGCAGCGGTGGCCGTCGCACCGCAAACCTGAGTTCGGTTCAGTGCAGTTGGTGCCGGCCGCGCCTGGGGTCGTAGAACTGCGCGGCCGTCAGCAGGGCGAATGCACGCGACTGCAGCTCGTGTTCGACGCGATGGCGCAGTGTCGGATCGAGTACTTCGGGTTCGAGTACGCCGAGCCAATGCACCTGCGTGCCGCGTATCTGTTCGATCACCGGACCGCGTTGCAGCATGTAGTGCCCCTGGTAGCACCGATAGACGTTCAGCAAGGTTGACGTCATGGAAGCGGCCGTAGGTTTGAACGAAAGTGCCGCATCGTCCTTGACGATCGTGAGGTTTGCGAATCCCCCGTCACGGTGAGCCAGTGGCGGTCGCTTCGTGTCCGGTTTCGCCTTCGCACTCACGCGCGCAAGCGGCGCAGGAACTGTCGAGTCTTGCCGCGCAGCGGCTGTAGCGTCTTGCCGTAGAGCGTCGACAACGCGCGCCGCTTGGGCGGAATACGCCACGCGAAGCCATCCTGGATCGCGTACTGGCAGGGATTGCAGAAACCGCAGGGCTCGCCGTCCGGCGTCGGCGAATGACAGAACCACGTCATCGCCATGACATCGTGCCAACCGCTGCGCTCGACCACCGCGATGGTCTGGTCCTTCTCGGTGTTGAACAGCGGTAGCGAAAACCCGCCGTAGATCTTGCCGATCGGCGTGTCGAGGCACTCGTCCTTCACGCGGAACGTGTCATGGCCATGCGCATCACGGGCAGGCGTGACGTAATCCTTGATCACGCCGTACGCGCCGTGCACGGTCTTCTCCAGCGAAAGCTCGATGCCCTGGACGCCGAACTGCTTCACGAAGCGTGCGAGGAACGCGTATTGATCGCCGAGGCCGCGCAACCGCAGCATTTGCACGAAGGCGCGTTCGATCTCCGCATCGGGGCGCACTTCCTCCAGCTGAACCACCCGCGTGGGCAACAGCAGCTCGCGCGTTTCCGGATGGTGTTCGGCCAACCAGGCGCGAATCCGGTCCATCGCCTGTGTTTCGCGTTGCGCCGACCCCCGCTTGCTGTCGAGCAGGTACCAGGGTTGGACGCGCGCGCGTAGCGCGAGCAACAACACGAGCAGGCGAAAGGTGGAATCCCATCCCCCGGTCCAGAGCAGGGGCACGGGCGTTTGCGTCTCGATGGCCATCCGATTGGCTCCTTTCCAGCGCGGGCATGGTAGGCAGAACACGCGCCCAGCGACGATGAACGGCCATTTGGCCGGTTCAGCAAGTGCCGTTAAAGTGTCGTGACCGGAGGGATGGCCGAGCGGTTTAAGGCACCGGTCTTGAAAACCGGCGTCGTGGAGACACGACCGTGGGTTCGAATCCCACTCCCTCCGCCATGGATTCGGCGAAATGGCTGGAATATCGGGTGCGGCTGGGGCTGACTTGGTGTCATTCCCAACAAGATTCCCAACAGGCGTTGACAGCCTGTCTCGCTCTCGCGCGCGACGGTGGACGCTCATAGATCAGACCAGCTTGAGAAGAAGATAGCCACTCGTGGGCATGAGCAGCCGGCCCGACGCCCGCTTTCGACCCATAGCGGACATTCGGTAAGCTCCCAGAGGCGCTACTCGGGGGGCAGAGTCGAATGAGAAGACTGCTGGTCGTTGCGGGCATCGGCATGACGATGACGGCCTGCTCCTCGYGGCCCGACAAGTCGCGGCTCTGTTTCATCGACGACCCACCTATCAACCCGACAAGTCGCGGCGAGATGAAGGCCGTCGAGTTCGTGAAACGCCGCATTGGCGACAGTTGTCGGCCAGCCATCGTCGAGTGCAATTTGCAGTTGCGTCGTGAGGCCAACGGTCAGATCGAGGTGGTCGCCTCCAGGGCATCGGTTACAGGCGAACCGCCCTCGTGCATGCGGCTCGAAGGTGGTTTCGAGACCTACGTTTTCTCGGAGGAAGGCGAATACATTCGAACCGACCTTGGTCTATAGCCCGGGGTAAAGCGGTGACGAACCATGGGGATGTCCGCTTGTGGCCGATAGCGGACATTCGACCATGACCGCTTTCGACCCAAAGCGGACAGTCAACATAGGCGGAGCAAATGGTATGCCGCATTTATCGCGGGCGGGGACGGTCTCAAGAAATTTCTACCTCGCACCGCGTGGGTGACTAAAACCCTCACTGCGTGCCATTCTCGCAACCATGCAGCCGACAAAGGGGAGCGGGGATGCGGAAGGATCTTGCATTGACATTTTTGCTTACGGTTTGTGCGGGATGTTCCGGACAGCCTGGTACGCAGGCAACTCAATCCGAGCCCGCCTCTGGAGTAAGCAGTGGGACGGTGGGTGTAGATGAGACAAAGATGACAGGCAATGCTAGCTCAGAGGAATGGTCTACCGAAAAGAGACAGTCGACCATCGACGGAGAAACGTATCTCGCGAAACGCGTATACGACTTTCCGCAACACCAGTCGCGATTTGAAGTGACGCTCGCTTGTGTCGTTGCAACTGGTAGTGCTGACCTAGCGGTTGATTCCTTCGTAGGCGAAACAAAAGCCCCTAGTCCCCAGAGCGCCTTTTTGTCCGAAGGCGGAAGGGTGAAGTCGGCAGACGGCACGGTCTCTGACCTGAGCGCTTACTTCAGCGTGGGATCTGAGTACAGCAATCGTATTACTTTGGATAAGCAACGGCTGTTCTCTGAACAGGTTGCAAGCTCCTCGGAGCTAGATAAATTCCGCACGTACCCGCTAGACGAAGAGATCAACCAAGCAAGGGCGTATCTCGCAACTCTTCCAATGATTGTCGAGGTAAAAAATGGCGCGGGGACATTTGAACTGGACATCAATAAGAGCAGGAGCGTTACGGACTTGCTCACTGCCTGCGGCGGGGATCAGGAATTGTTGAAGGAAACGTACGTTGTTCGTTCCCGTCAAATCGAGGAACAGGTGCGTGACACGGTAGTAAAGAACCTTAAAAACATCTGTAGTTACAGGGGGAAAATTCGCGTAACTGGCGAAGATTGGATAGAGCACGCCAAGACCCTTTCGATTCCCTTGGACTGCAACGCGTCTGCACCTTCGGAGCTGGCGGAATTCAATTCCAAAATCGATAGCTATTTGCAAATGGCTCAGACCCGCGGGTTTCAGTGCCAGCGAGATGCGCTGATCAAGCAAGCAGAAGATCAAGGGCTTGACGAGTCCATGTGGAGCGACAGTAATTACCTGCAGTTGTTCTGCAAAGCCTGATGCTGGGGGGCGACCAGGCAGGCGCTTGGTGTCCCTTTTTCAAGGCTTCTGGGTTGCTGTTTGCTCCGGTGGGAAAGCAACAACGCCACCGAGCGATATTGGTCCAACTGACCTCGCCACTGCATTCGCTTCGCGGGTCTCCCAACCCATGTTGGCGAATGTCTGCTTCTGGCCGTTAGCTGGCATTCGAGCACGACCGCTTCCGACCCAAAGCGGACATTCGCGTCGAGCCAATTGGTCTGGAGATACGCAGCTTGTTGGCCGGATCAAGTCTCCATAAGATCAGGGCAATTCAGTCGCTGGACTTCCATGTCGCTCTCTCGGAACGTGTTCGGAGACTTTTCGGTTGCCTTCCGTAGCCCTCTGCCTGTCCCTGTGGCGGCAGGGAGGCTGGCGGCGGTCTCCGATCAAAGCACCTTTCGGCAATCCACTCCTGGATTGCATGGCTACGCGATCGCAAGCGAGGTCCTTGTTTGGGAGGGACACGAATTCTTGGTGAATCCATTTCGACCATACTTCCGCGGCTCTTTTTCCGAAGAGCACGGCGCTACGGTCCTGAGTGGTGTGTTTCACTCGGATTGGAGGGTCAAGGTTTGGTGCGCCCTTGCGGCAATTGCCAGCCCAATTGCGTTCTTCTCCGGTTTGGCAGGAGGGCTGGCACATAATCCCCTTCACTACTTTGCTGCTCCTGCTATCGCGGCGGCCGCATTATTTTGCCTTCGCCGCTCAATTCGCCCGGGATCAAGGCTGGTGCGATCACTTTCAAAAAAGATCGAGATGGCAGTTGCCGGCGAGGGGGGCTGACAACGCAATCATGCCGGCACCGTTTCGTGTCGGCTCGAGGCCAACACCTGGGCGTGCCGGATGAGTCACGTATGTCGATCGTCCCGGGCTGCCCGAACATGCGGGCGACCCCTGGCGGCCCGGCCGGGCGCCACGGTGATTCTTGTCCGCCGTGTGACTATGCTTTGAGGCGGGGAGCGCCGCACGGTGGCGCACAGGGGAACTGCAAATGATTCGATCGACGATCGCCGGGCGCGCGTTGGTGCCGGCGCTGTTGGGACTGTTGGGATTCGCGCCGCTGCTGGCGCATGCGGAGGAGTGGCGCTGGTGCGCCGCGGGCGACGTGATGGACAGCGGGCCGCCGAACGGGCCCTTCCGTAGCGCCGAACCGTTCCGCGCCGACGACTTGCCCGACTTCCAGGCGCAGTTCGAGGCCCAGATGCGCTCCGCGATGGCGCCGATCGAGGGCGAGTTGACGGTGATCTGCTCGCCGGCCTTCCCAGATGAAAAGTCGGCGTTGAGCCACCAGACGGATTGGTTCATCTCGCTGGAAGGCGCGATTCCGGTGACGACGGCCTACTGGACGCCCGAGCGGCATCCCGTTGCAAGCGACACACCGACCGACGCGGCTGCGAGCGCGGGCAAGCGCATTGACCGGGCAGCGTCATCGGCTTCCGACGCACGCGTGGCTACCGCCACGAGCGCGCCGCAGCCCGTGGTCGATACCGCATCGAGCGGTGCGGAACAAGACAGGGCGGCGGCGCAGCGCGCGGAGGAGCGCCGGCAGCATTACGAGCGCGAACGCATCGCCGCGCAGCAGGGCGGCAAGCCGTTGCGCTTCGTGCTGTGGGTTGGCTTGCAGCCGCAGGTGGGCGATTCGTCGAACCCGTCCTGCTACTCCAACGTCATCACCCGCCCCGGCCCCGCGGGGTGGGGCGCCGAGAACCTGCCAACGGGCACGGCCGAACAGGCGATCGCAATCATCGATGCCGCCAAGGCATCGTTCCTGGCGAAGTGTCGCGCCACCAGCGGGCGGGAGATCTCCGGCATCGTGCACCACGAGCGCAACCAGGACGAACGCGACGAGGCGTCGCTCCTCAAGGTGCGCGCGATTGGCCCTCAGGACTCGACCGTGCCGATGGATTGAGCTGGGGCGCCCACTTAGAGCTGACGCTGATTCGTGTCCGATTTCGACCCATAGCGGACCTTCGATCTACTACCGCTCAGGTCTCGGAGTGCCGACCTCGGCTTGTTGGCCTTGCGCCATCTTGCCTAAGCTTGAGGCAACGCATGGAAGGGGCGGTGTATGGGGATTGATGTCCACTGGAAGGATGAGCGTGGGGCAGTCCTTGGCGCCGTCGAGGATGACGGCGTATTGAGCAGCCTCAGCGCTCTCCTTCATCGCCAAACGGAAAGCATCTGCTTGCGCTTCATCGATCCAGCGGGAGAAGCCTGTTTCAACCAGCAACAGCGTCCGATACTGCTGGACGAGTTTCGACGGTTGTTGCCGACTCTTGGCGGCAGGCAGCGCATGCAGGTTGATGCCATCGTGCAACTCATCGAGGGCGCAGTCATGACGCACACGTACGTCTGGTTCATCGGGGACTAGTCGACGCAGGACGAGCACGTCCGCTTTTGGCCGAAAGCGGTCATCGACCCTGAGCGTCTGCTTTCGACCCAAAGCGGACACCTGCTTGCGTAAGCTTCGGCACCCCTGCGACAACGCATTCGGGAGGCACCTTGCGAGACATTGACGAGATCATCGATGCGCTGACCCGTGCGCACGCGGACATTGTCGTCCAGCAATTGCAGGTGCTTCACCCCGGGGCGGATGACGACGGTGTGTGGTTCTTCCGGCATCCGGCCAGCCCGCATGAAGTGCAACTTGAGTCGCCTGCTGGCGCTTGCCCATTCCTGTTTGAGTCAGACGCTCACCCGTCGCCTGCCACCGCCAATACGGTTGCGGAAGGCATCTCGTTGGTTGCGGGCGGTTTGGGCTTGGCTGTGCCGCGGGCCTAGCAACTAAAGCAGACGCCAATTCGCGGCTTGACTTGATCGCGAGCGTTGGCAATGTCCGCTCATGGCCGTTAGCGGACATCGCGCCTGGAGTGACCGCTTTCGACCCAAAGCGGACATTCGTCCGTTACGATCCGCGTGGGTCCCTAACCGCCTCGTTGGCAATTTGGCATGCAAAGACTTCTCTCTCTACTGAGCTTCCTTGCCATCCTTCTCTGCGCCTGCGCCGTTCAATCAGGCGCCGCAGCGAATGCCGCGCCTGTAGATGGTGGCACCCAAGAGCAGCAGAAAGAGGTCCGGGCGGCTGCGAAGATTTTGGTAGCTCRCCTCGACGCCGGTCAGTACGCTGAAGCTTGGGCGATGGCTGGCCCGAGCCTTACGGCAAAGACCACGCAAGCAGAGTTTGTGCGCTACATCTCTACGCTTCGCGCGCCTCTCGGCGCGGCCGGGAAGCGAACGATCAAGGGATTTGGCTTCCCCACAGAGCTTGAAGATGCGCCACGGGGCCAATACGGGGTGATCGCCGTTGAAACCGACTTTGCAAATGCCGAGGCCGTGGAGGAGAAGCTCGTCTTCGAGTTCGTTGGCGGGAAGTGGCGGCTCGTCGGTTACTGGCTTTCCAAGACGCTCACCATTGGCGCTGCGCAGATGCCGAACAAAGCAATCAAGTCGCAGCCCCTTCGCGGCCCCGCTTGAGTAAGTAACGAATGTCCCCTTCTGGCAGAAAGCGGACACCCGCTAATCTAACGGCTGGTACGCGCAATAGTGAGTTAGCTGCGAACCCATTCTGGACGTGGCTCGTCCCAAGAGGCTGGGTACGGTGGAGGACCTTCTGGATGCTTGTCCAGAAAATAACTGGCCAGCTTCAGCACGTCATCGGCGATTCGCAACAGCGTTCCGCTGTGGCCGTCGGTGATTTTGCACTGTCGTAGCTCAAAGAGATCATCTAGCCAGTGTTCAATGTCCCAGTCTTCGTGCGCGGCGCCGGCTTGTTCAGCCCAAGCTCGAACAAACGTTAGGTTCGAGATCCCACCGCGTTCGAACGTTTGTGCACCACCTGCGGTCGGGATCGGTTTCAGTGATTCCACTGCATATTCGTTGAGATAGTCCTCTAGCAGCACGTGACGCCCGTTGTGGAGGATGGTCGCTTCGAAATTGCATGCGGCCATCAAGTTTGTCAGGAGCGGAACATTGGATCGAAACGGGCAAACGAGGATTCTCAGCTTCGCTGCAATCTCGCCGTAGAACCTGTCGTCGGTGGGTGCGCGGTCTCGGTACTCTCTGAGGAGCGACAGGTGTGCACGAAGCCGGCTCATGAGGTCTTGCCAGGTGCGTCGACTCTTGAGTTTTCGGGGCGCCATCGGCAGAGGGTAGCGCTAGTCCGACCCCGCTCGGCATTCGCATGATGAAGCCGGGGAGGTCAAGGGAGGGCTCTGCATGCGCGCGCGAATGACTTTGGTGGGGAAGCCGGCGAAAAGCACGGCTACCCGGAAGGGGGTGTGCACCCCCTTGAAGGGGTCCAAGGGTGGGGGGCGCTGCACGGCGAGAACCAAGAGGGGTACCCCTTGCAGGGCTTGGGCGGAAGCGGGGTACAGCCGTTGTCGACGCCATCATGGGCTATGCAGGGCGCTTACGAAGGCCGGCAAACCCTGTCGGGGAGGGAAGCTCCGCGGCGGGCGGTGCAAATGGCATGGGGGGCGCTCGACTGGGCCGCGATCGATTGAGGGAAAGTTCAAGGTGGCAATGAACCTTCCGCGGGTTCGTGAGGCACACGCATCGGGGATTTGGTAGCAAGGTCCCTAGGCACAGCGGTCGAGCAATTGACTCTTAATCAATAGGTTCAAGGTTCGAATCTTTGACGGCCCACCAATTCCGAGAATTAAATCAAGCGCTTAGGGGAAACCTAGGTGCTTTTTTTGTTCTGAATTTTCGGGAGTTATTTTCCGGAGCCGGCCTGAAAGCCTTGACCTGACTGCTTAGAGCAATTGATTTTTGATCAATTGCTGTACAGGGTTGAGCCGCGCCCCTGCTCAAACTGGTACAAATTTGACGATGGCCAAGATCCCTCCCGGACTCAAAGAGATTCTGGTCAACGGTGTCGTGGTCGGCCACTTCGAGAGTAGCGGTGACACAGAGCAGGACCTTCCGCGCTTCCGCGCGAAGCTTGAGGAGCTCGGGCACTCGGTGAGAGAGCTTCCGCAATGGATGCACATCCGGCAGCAAGCCCTCTACTTCCAAGATACCTGCGCTCACTTGCTTAGGACTGAGCTTCACCGGCCCACCCCGCGTAGGCCCTTCGCCTTGATTCCTTACGTCGTCAATACAGCGTTCTGCATTGAGCTTTATCTAAAAGCGTTGTCGTTGAAGCACGGAAAGACTCTCCAGGGTCACAAATTGGCGACGCTCTACAAAGCCCTGCCACCAAGCGCCTTGAACGATATCGATGCGAGTATTGAAGAGGCCGCTAAGACAGCGCCTTTGGGCGAGCCGCCGGATGTTGCCGCATACATGACTCACCTCAATAACGCGTTCGTTGAATGGCGCTACGTGTACGAGCGAGAGCACACTGGCGAGGTGAGGATGGATGTGTTGCATTTCCTTCGGATGCTCATGTTTCTGGCTTGCCGAAATGAAATTTCTCAATCGAGTGGCGAGTCGGGGAACGCATGACCCTTGTCATCGGAGATGTTGCTAGCTGGGCCGGCGTCTTTGTAGGCGTCGTCGCCATTGGAATGACCCTAAATGACCGATCTCAAGAGAAAACGCGTCGCGAAGAGGAAAAGCAGCGCCGTAAAGATCAAGCGCGCGTACTCAAGACTCTGATTCGTCAAGAGATCGAAGACCTAAGCAATAGCCTGCTGAGAGTCCAGGCCGAACTTTATGGAAATCCTCGGGCTGCGGACGTTACCGCCCTAGCATTTGCTCTGATGGCTGACCCCGAGGCTGCAACGCGGATTCGATCGCACGCGGTCCATATCGACATGCCGTTGGTTAGAGAGTTCTTTGAGTACCTGACTGATCTAGAGCCGGCATTCCTTGAGTCGCTAGAAAAATTGCTGTTCGGCACCCTCGATCTCCGACGCTACCTGGAATATTCAATCAATCCAGGCGATGACGTGGCGCGAATTGACTGGCTTCGCGAAAAATATGAGGCAGCGAACACCGCAATGACGGATCTTCGACGTCTTGAGCAATGGTGGTGAATCGAACCATCCACTGCTGCGAGGGCCCTGTATCGTCGACGATGCGCAATGCGACGTTCAAGGCGTCGACAGTCGTCCATATTCCGCCTTTCCCGTCGTGCTTGTAGCGGATGCCTTGCGATTCCGCCCATCGAATTATCCCTGCCATACGAAGCTTGCCGCTTAGCCTCTAAAGGTCTTCGAGCGGCAAGACCTCGGTTTAGTGACTAGCGCGATGAAGCCAGAGGCGGGGCCCTCGCGTTATTTGGCTACGAACGTAGGGAGCTCCGGCGGGTACTTGGCGACTTTCCAGGCGGCCCGACAGAGATGCTCCATGTTGGCTCCGAGTTGCGACAACTCGACCAGCGGGTCCGGACCTTGGCTGGCCAACGGCGTATGGCTTTCTGGTTCCCCCAATCTAATCGTCTTGATCTCTCCAAGACACGTGGCAGCAATCTCAATCACAACGCCGGACACGCGTTTGTTGGATGCCATGGGCACCTTGTGCAGCATTTCATTGCGCACTTCGCCAAGCCTGCGAAGCCAGTTGGGGTTGTGTTCCGTCCCGGACGCAGTGAGCACGAGTTTCGAAAACGGTTGCGTAGCCTGTGCGCTATTAGCCTGCTTCCCAATCCAGTCTTCCAGGCGAGCCAGGCAATCAATCTTCTGCGGCGCGCCTGCGTGAATGGCTRCAATCCGGGCGAGGTGGTCGCGAGCAGAGGAGAGTTCAGAAGCGAGAGAGTGGCAATCCGCGTAAAGATCTAGCAGCGCTGCGTTCGAAGACCACCGGCCCGGCTGTCTTTTATCGGCAAGTGCCCACTTTAGCTGGGCGTGGTATCTGTCTGAGACGTCCCGCAAGCGCAGTCCGGCTGCCTTCAAGCAAGCACTCAAGTAAGATGCACTGTTGGCGTACTCTCCGTCACCCCATATTTCCGCCCGGTTAGCAACGGCGCTCCAAGAATCTGCGGCACCAAGCCCGTTGGCAGGGTCCCGCGCACCCCACTCCCAAATGTCCATGGGAGGGGAATTCCCACCCATTTGGTAGTGAACGCACACGCCAAGAAATCGCTGGCCACACTCTTTTGTGGCGAACTCGAAGTGGACCCGTTGATCTCCAAACAACAACACGTCCTGATTCGGGTCTTCAGATGCCGGAAACAGTGCCCAGCCCTGGTCCGTCTGGTATCCACGAAGTCCCCCACTGAAGTGAATTTCTTCGGTGGTTGAGGCCTTGCCGGTCTCCAACTTCTCAATTTCAAAAGCCATGAGTCGTCCTTTCTGAAGGATCTTGGTTAACTGCGTTTACGTCATAGCGAACGCAAGACGGCAATCGACCCCGCGCCGAACACTACGCGCAGAGGATTAGGAAGGGCGTAATAAACTAGCGTCCGCTGTTGACCTAAAGCGGACACTCGGCCACCGACGGTGGCGGCTGCGCCGGCGCATCTGGTCTGGGGTTGCCCGCCATCGAACTGGTATGCGACCGACTTGCGGCGGGGCTGCCAGGTGGCTGCGCTCAAAGCCTTTCCACTCCAGTGGGAGGGAAAGGGCGCGGAAGATCAAGAAGTACTCAAAGCGCGACCAAGCGAAGCTGGTGCGCTATTACCGTCGTGCCGGATTCAAATCATTTAGTGCCGACGGGTGCATGGTGCGTGCGCTCTAGTGCAATGAATAGCGCATGCGCAACGTAGCTGTTGCTAAACATCAACGCTGTGCGTCCAATGCGGGCTCCATCCCTTGGAGAGGTAGTTTACAAGGTGCTTGTCACCAAAAAAGGTAACCTTTCCGTATTGCATAAAGGCCAGCGCTGATTGATCGACTTTCAAACCGCCCGCACGAACCTTCGCAGTCAGTTGCGCGAGAAGCTTGGAGTTGTCTGTGTTCGTTCCACTCGAGGACCTAGCATCGAAGACGGCGAAGTCGATGTATCCCACTAGAATCCTTCAGCTCCCGCCGCCAAGGCCCTCCATGGAACACGTCTGGATTCGCTCGATCGCCATCGATGACCATGGGCTTTTGGAGGTCGAGCCCACGCTCCCGCCAGGTCAGGACCTCCGCTTCATCTACCGCAGTGCCACTGGCGTGACATGGAACGAGAAGGCGGGAAAGCTGCACCCGGCTAACGGTAGTAGCTCCGACCACGTTGCTTGGATGCGTCGAATAATCGAAGCCGTCCGAAGTGAGTATGGAATCGAACTCGTCGCTCGCGATCAGACGGTCTGGCGCAACGCTCCGGCCAGCCTCATCGACGAGCTGAAGGCCGCTGCGACACCGGAATCCGCTCGCTCCGAGTGACCGCTGTTGGGCCGATAGCGGACATTCGACCCCTCCGCCGGGTTCCTCACCTTGGGTGACCGCTATCGACCCAAGGTGGACGTTGGCCGTCATCCATGGCCGCGCGTCTGCACGGATCGATCCGAAGTCACCTCGCCAACGCAAGTAGACAACCTGCGCTTGAAATCGTGTACTGCGGCACGGTTTTCCTGCGCCGTTCCGAAAGGGCGCTATTAAGGGCTGTCGCCAGCAGCGATTCTGTCCCCGGTCGTCAAGGGGATCCCCAATGCATCGTCGCTCATTGGCGCTCGCCGCCATGCTGTCCGTTTGTGCGTTCCCGGTCGCCGCGCAGGTCACCATCCCCGAGGAATACGGCAAGGCCATCAAGACGGCCGAGACCGTCGGCGCGCTGGGCGACAACCTCTTCGGCGAAGAGACGAGCTTCTACACCGGGGCGACAACCTTCGGTGCCACCGATGTCAGCCTGCCCGGCAACAACGCGATCCCGGTGGCGGTCGGGCGTCGCTACAGCGTCGAGGGCCGTACTGGCACTGAGCAAATTCGACTGCTGCAGCACGATGGCAGTTTCGCCGATTGGGATCTCGACATCCCGCACCTGCACGGCACCTATTCGGTGGCCGGCTGGCAGGTAGACGGCCACACGACGGCGGGCATGAACGCGCGTTGCTCGCAGCCCGAATCCGGTTCCTACGAAGCGCCAATCGTGGAAGGCACCTTCAACCGCCTGTGGAGCGGCCCGGAATATTGGCAGGGCACCAGCATGTACATCCCGGGGCAGGGCGACCAGACGATGATGATGGTCGTCGGCACCGGCCTGCCGAAGCCCACCGACGGCAAGACCTACCGTTGGGTCACCAACGGCCTGTGGTACTTCTCGTGCCTGGACAAGATGACGCTGGGCGCGGGCGAAGGCTTCGAAGCGGTTTCCCCGCAGGGCTTACGCTACACCTTCGACTGGATGGTCAGCCGTGATGTCGAATTCATCAACAAGAACGACAGCAGCGGCGCCCTGTTGATGGCGCAGAAGACGGGCGACGCGATCATCAACGCACCGCCCAATTCCAACGCGACCTCGCTCAACCGCAAGGAAGTCTGGATCCTGCCGACCAAGGTCGAGGACCGCTTCGGCAACCGCGTCACCTACACCTACAACGCGCTCAACCCGTGGCGACTGGAGAAGATCGCGTCCACCGACGGTCGCGTCATTACACTGACCTACAACGCCTCGGGGTACATCGCGACCGTCAACGATGGCACGCGTACCTGGACGTACGAGTACGCCAACGGCCTGAGCGGCGTGGTGTTGCCGGACAGCTCGCGCTGGACGATCGACTTCACGACGCTGCGCAAAGCGTACGCCACGCCGTATTCGGCCAGCAACGAATGCGACGACCCGACACTCTCGCCGGTCCAAACCACGGTGACCGGCACGATCACGCATCCCTCGGGCGCGGTGGGGCAGTTTTCCTTCACTCCCAAGATGCACGGCCGCTCCTACGTCAACCGCGTGTGCCGGCAAACGAACTGGCCGTCGACCGAGGGCTACGTCGTCTTCCCCAATCGCTTCAACGCAATCTCGCTGACGCAGAAGAAAATCACCGGCCCCGGCATCGCGACGATGCAGTGGGACTACACCTACGGCGCGCCGAACGCGAGCTGGCTGGAAAACTGCCCGACCGATACGAGTTGCACTTCGACAAAGACGGTCGAAGCCATCGAGCCTGACGGCACCTGGACGCGCTGGACCTTCGGCAACCGTTACAAGGTCTCCGAAGGCAAGCTGCTGAAGGTGGAAACCGGCACGGGCCCAACAAACATCCTGCGCACCACGGCCACGACCTACCAACTCGATCCGACCGGCATGCCGTACGCGCGGATCGGCATGGACCCGTTCATCAAGAGCGACTTCACCTCGGAAAACTTCCGCCCCGAGATCGCACGCACGATCACGCAGCAAGGGCGCACGTTCAACTGGCTGGTGCAGTCGAACTGCGATGCCCAAGGCACGCCGAATGCGACCGGGCCGACGATCTGTCTCGACCAATTCGCGCGGGCAACCAAGGTCAGGCGTTACAGCGGCACGGACACGCGCACCGATGCAACGTGGTTCGAAGACAACCTGGCGAAGTGGGTCGTCGGCAAGCCGCGCAAGTCGCTCAATACCGATACCAACCGGATCGTATCCGAAACCTCCTACGACCCGACCACGGCCCTGCCGCTGTGGACCAAGGCCTTCGACAAACTCAAGCTGACGGCCACGTGGAATCCGGACGGCACGCTCGCGACCACCTCGGACGGCCGGGACTCTCCGTCGACGAACACGACGGTTGGATATTCGATCTGGAAGCGCGGCATCCCGCAGGTGATTGCGTTTCCCGATGGCTACACCAAGCAAGCTGTCGTCGAAAACCCTGGCTGGATCAGCTCGGTCACCGACGAAAACGGCTACGTGACCTGCTACGGCTACGACCAAATGGGTCGCCTCAACAAGATCACCTATCCCAACAATGCGCTGATCGCCAACGCACAAGCTTGCGGTACCGACGCCTGGAACACGTGGGACCGCACGTTCGTTCCCGTCGCCACCGCGGAGGTCGGCCTTCCGGCCGCCCACTGGCGCGAGCAGATCACGACCGGGAACATGCGCAAGTTCGCTTACTACGACGCCCTGTGGCGCCCGGTGCTGACGCAGACGTATGACATAACAAACACCAGCGGCACGCTTAGCCAGTCCGTCACGCGCTACGACGCCGACGGACATCCCGTGTTCCAGTCCTACCCGCAGACGGGTATCACTGACTTCAACCAGACACTGAAGGGCACGCGCTCGACCTACGACGCACTTGGCCGCCAGACCCGGGTGGAGCAGGACGCCGAAGCCGAGCTCAACGGCATCCTCGCCACCACGACGGACTATTTGTCCGGATTCCAGGTGCGAGTGACCAACCCGCGCGGCAAGGTCACCACCACCACGAGCTTTAAGGTCTACGACCAGCCGAGCACCGATCTGCCCGTCAGCATCACCGCGCCCGAAGGTGCGGTCACCGACATCAACCGCGACATCTTCGGCAAGCCGAAAGCCATCATCCGGCACGACCTGGGCAATATCGTGCAGGTGACGCGTTCTTACACCTACAACCCAGCCCAAGAACTGTGCCTCGTACAGGAGCCGGAGACTGGTTCGAGCTACATGGGTTACGACGCGGCCGGCAACCTGGAGTGGTCGGCCTCGGGCTACGGCCCGGCTTCGGCATGCGCCACGAAAGAAGCCGTCGCCGCACGTCGCTCCGACCGACTCTACGACAGCCGCAATCGCCTCGTCGACCTCAGCTTCGCCGACGACACCGGTGAGCAAGTCTGGAGCTATACCCCCGACGGCTTGCCGGCAACGATCACCACGTACAACGCTGCGGGCCGCACCTACCCATACATCAACACCTACAGCTACAACAAGCGTCGTTTGGTGGGAGGACAGGGCGAGTCGGGGCAGGATGGTAGCGACACCGCGCCCTGGTACACGTACTCGATCGGCTACGGCTACGACAAGAACGGCGCACTGGCCAACAACGTCTACCCGGATAGCCAGATCGTCGACTACGCACCCAATGCCCTCGGCCAGGCGACCAAGGCAGGTACCTACGCCACGGGCGTGACCTACTACCCGAACGGCGCCATCAACCAATTCACCTACGGCAACGGCGTGATCCACAAGATGGATCAGAACGAACGCCAGTTGCCGGAACGCAGCCGCGACTACTACGGTACCGGCAACATCCTCTACGACAGCTACGACTACGACGCCAACGGCAACGTGGTGGCGATCAGCGATGGCACGGGTGGCCGCGGCAATCGCGACATGACCTATGACGACCTGGATCGTCTGACATCGACGACCTCCCCGAGATGGTTTGGCGGCACGATCATCTACACCTACGATGTGCTGGACAACATTCAATCTGTCGCGCGGCCCAATGGCCAAAGCTATCACTACTGCTACAACACAGCGGGGCAGTTGGAGTTCCTGCGCAACGGTGAAGCGACGGCGTGCAATGCAGGCTCGGCCGCGTTTGCGTTGACCTACGACCCGCAAGGCAACCTTTATCAGAAGAACGCACAGCGGTATGCCTTCACGCAGGACAACCGCCTGCGCAACGTCACCGGCTTGGAGTATTACCGCTACGACGGCTATGGCCGCCGCACGCTGAGCTGGAGCCCGACGCTGGGCAATCTGATGTATCTGTATGGTCAGGATGGGACGCTGCGCTTCATGAATGATGTGCGGCGAGGGAAGAGCGAGCACTACGTGTATTTGGGTGGGAGCTTGGTGGCGATCCGCGAAGTGGCCGGATCAACTACGACGATCAAGTATCAGCACACTGATGCGTTGGGGTCGCCGGCGGTGGTGACGGATGCGGCGCGTAACGTCGTTGAGCGCAGCGAGCGCGAACCTTACGGAAAGCTATTGAATCGAGCAATGCACGATGGCCCCGGGTTCACAGGTCACGCGGAGGACGCGCTGACTGGTCTGTCCTATATGCAACAGCGCTACTACGACCCCTGGATCGGCGCCTTCTTGTCTGTCGACCCAGTTACCGCGTACAGAAAGCCCGGGGCAAGTTTTAATCGGTATTGGTATGCAAACGACAATCCGTTCACGTTCAAGGACCCAGATGGAAGGGAATGCAAATCTGCCACCGGGATGACCTCATGCACTCCATACAGGAAGGGATGGGATTTGCCTACGATCACATTTCCAACACCCTATGGCTGGCCAGACACAATCACTGACACAGGCCTGACAAGTCACGAGTATCGTTACGAAACGAGCACGGATGGGAAATCCGATGAGTCGGTACAAGACTCAATTGCGAATGACCCTACGCCGGGCGACGACAAGCCGGCTACTCAAAAGGGAACAGCCAATGACGCGTCGCCAAAGTCTGGACCACGGCAACTCCTTAGCGCCCTAGCAGACAGCCCAGTAAAGAGCTACGTGAGATGGGACAAGAACGGGAATAAGTGGACAATCAACGTCACGCTGCCGGGGCATCCATTGTTTCCAGGATTCGTCATGCGCGGCGCGGTGGGCGGAAAAATTATTACGTATGGACAGGGAGCGGGGGTTCTTCAGGCTGGCGGCCCCCTTTCACAGCTTCTGATTAACGATGTATGGAAAACCCAAAACAGGGTAAACGTAGACAATGCAAAATAACCGAGTACTAAGAACAATCGTTGCTACAGTTGTCGTTCTACTGCTCCTGCTGCCGTCATTTATAACGGCTATTGTGTGGACGACGGTAAATTTGTACGTGGCTGTGCTTGCAATTTCGGCGCTGGCCGTCGTCGCCTACCTTTTGCCTAGATTCAAATGGCTTTTTGCGGCAGTAACTGCAGGCCTAATCGCTCTGCCGCCGTATCCCAATTGGCTGTTTTGGAATGAGTCACGAGGGTGGTTCTTCACGGTTGGCCCGAATCTGCAAGAGTTTAGTATCGGATTTAGTGTTCTTTGCGCCGTCATTGTGCTGGCTCTGGTCCGCGTGCTTTTTTGGGCAATTGGGAAACCGGTCAAGGATGAGCGAGTTACCAACGAGCAAAAATAAACCGTTGACAGAAAAAGCCCGCTCACTGAGCGGGCTTTTGTTTGTGCCCGCTACGGCTACGACGGAATGGGCCGTCTGGCGCGCATCGATCAGCCCAACGACGCGTTGGATGCGCAGGGCAAGGAAGTCTGCGGCACCGATCGCTGGAGCGCGACGGTGCGCACCTTCAAGCGCGCCGACGTCAGCGACAAGGACTACGGCCTGGGCGGGCCGGAGCAGCCCTCATGGCTGGCGGCAACATTGCGCCCCCGAACTTGCTTGCTACCCCGGTGCTACCCCGGCGCTCGCCGGGTCAGAAACGAAAACGCCCCGCTTGGGCTGAAACCAAAGCGGGGCGCGGTATTCGCATGGTGGCCGGGGAGGGAATTGAACCCCCGACACGGGGATTTTCAAGGCACAGTCGAATTTGGCGTGTTGTTAATCCAATCAGCCACTTGCGGCGCTTGCCACCTATTCGAGCCGTAGTTGAGTCGTCCTCTAGGGCAGTTGAGCGAGGCCACGGATGTCCGCTATCGGCCAGAAGCGGACATGCCAAGCACGGACGGGCCGCGAATGGCTCCGAGCAGACGATCGTTCGCGCCCCAGCCGCATTCAAATGCGTGTGGACTCGCTCCATGGGACTGAGCTTATGCAACGTGACTTAAGGCAACAAATGGGCCGCGTTCCCTGCCATTGAGCCGCGCAGCAACCATGGCTACTCGTACCCAGTGAAGTTCACGATTTTCAGGGACTTCTTATCCACGATATACCTTACGCGCCCACCGTTGAAGTCGAAGACGCCCGGCTTGTCCCGCAGATTGATCACGACGATGTATGCGCCGCTCGTTTCGCTTAATCCAATTGCGTAATTGCGGATGTCCGCCACGTAAGGACCCCACTTCCAGTCCGTCGCAGGCTCGTGGCTCAGGCGTATCCGAAAGTCTTCCAGTGCAACTTTTGCAGCATCAAGAACGCCGCGAGCTTCTTGGGCGAAAGCGGCTCCGGCCTGCACGACCCCGCTTACCGCCAGCACGAAGAACATCAAAGTTTTGAGAGTACGCAAGGGTCACCATTCAATAAGAGTCGGTGGGTCGAAAGCGGTCACCGCGCAATGATGTCCGCTTTCGGCCAGAAGCGGACATTCGCTTACGAAATAGACCGAGCGCGCTGGGAGCTCTACGCCGACCAACAGTAGAGCGGACTGCCGAACACGCCAGGCGCGCCAAGGTTGCTCTGATCAGTGCCCCAGAAGCAAAGGAATCGTTCTCGCTGCGGCTGATACACGAGCCAGTAGCCAGCATGGTGAGCAACACAGTGCCCGG
>NZ_JBFULG010000013.1:0-57282 GCF_056400425.1 Lysobacter sp. P5_B12 | reverse complement strand
GAGCCGCCGCGGGCGCAGCGCCGGCCGCCGGCTGCTCGCCGGTGGCCGTGGGTGMCAGGCGCAGTTCGACGAAGGCTTCGCCGCGCATTTCGCGGAGGAAGCGGTTGTATTCGTCCTCGAGCTTGCGACGGCCGATTGCTTCGCGCATCTGCGCGCGCTGGGTCTTGTTGTTGGTGCCCTGGCGCGTGCCGATGCGCTGCACGATGTGGTAACCGGCATCGGTGCGGAAGGGCTTGGACACGCCGCCATCGGAGAGCGCCGCAAGCTGGCTGCCGAAGGTCGTCCCGTAACGATCGGCCGCGAACCAGCCCAGGTCGCCGCCTTCGGCCTTGGTCTGGGCGTCTTCCGAATCGCTCTTGGCGAGTGCTTCGAAGTCCGCACCGCCGGCCAGGCGCGCCGAGAGCGTTTCGATCTTCTGGCGCGCGGCGGATTCGGGATGCTTGTCGTCGATCAGCGCGAGGATGTGGCGCGCATGGAATTCGGTGACCGGCTCGGCCGCCGCGGCGGCGTCGCGCTGCTCGACCAGCCGCACCAACTGGAAGCCGCTCGGGCCGCGGATCGGGCCGATGACCTGGCCGGCCTGCATCGTGCGGATCACGTTGGCGAAGGTCGGCGGGATTTCATCCAGCCCGCGCCAGCCCAGGTCGCCGCCTTCCAGCGCGTTGGGCGCATCGGAATAGCGCACCGACGCCGCGGCGAAATCCATCTCGCCCTTGTCGATCAGGGCCTTGATGCCTTCGATCTTCTTCTGCCCCGTCGCGATCTGCTCGGCCGTCGCGCCATCGGGGATGGCCACGAGCAGGTTGGCGAGGTGGTACTGCTGGTTGTTGGCCTGCGCGGCGACGGCGGCTTCGACTTCGGCTTCGCTGACCGACACGCGGCTCTGCGCGAAGCTCTGGCGCAGCTGCTGGATCATGATCTCGTCGCGGACCGAGCGGCGGAACTCCTCCCACGTCTGCCCCTGCGTCACTTGCGCGCGCAGCTGGTCGACGGTGAGGCTGTTGCCTTCGGCGATGCGGCCCAGGGCGGCGTCCACGTCCTGGTCGCTCACCTTCATGCCCGAATCCAGCGCGCGCTTGGTCTGCAGCTTGTTGAGGATCAGGCGCTCGAGGACCTGGCGCTCCAGCACATCCTGCGGCGGCAGCTGGTCGGGGTGGTCGGCGTACTGGTTCTTGATGTTGGCCACCGCGTGGTCCAGCTCGCTGCGCAGCACGACGTCTTCCTCGACGATCGCGACCGGGCGGTCGATGGGCACCAGCGATTGCGCGTAGGCAAGAGGCGCCAGCGCGAGGGCGACGGCGAAGACACCGGCCAGACGGCGGCCGGCGGAACGGAACGATAGGGTCATGGCGTGGGATCCGGGTCCTCAGGGGGCTGGCCCACGGCGGTTTCCGGCGGGACCAGGTACAGATCGCCGCGATTGTAGCCAAGGATGGCCCGGCGCAGCGTTTTACGTGTGTCCTGACCGGCCGAACCGAGGCCTTTCAGTTCGATCTCCAGCAGGATGCCCCGGCTGAGATCGCCTTCGCGATTGTGCACGTACCGGCGCCCGACCAACCGAATGGCGATGCAACAGCTGTCCCACTGGACGCCGAGGATCTGTTCCAACGGCTTGCTGTCGGCGATGGAGTAGTAATGCCGGCCGACCACGCTCCAGGTGGGGTTGATCGGGTACAGGAAGGAGAAGTCGGCCTGTTCGGAGACGTCGCGGCGGAAGCGGTAGGACAGGTTGACGATGCCGTCGTCGGGCAGCATGTAGCGGCCGCGGACGCTCAACAGGTCCTTCTGGCGCTCCTTCGGGTTCCATTGGTACGACGCGCCGAGGTTCCAGCGGTCGCTCGGCGCCCAGCCCACGTCGGCCACCCACGCCGAGCGGCCCTTTTCGATCGGCAGCTCCCGCGGGAGCACGACGCGCGAGTCGTCGAAATACTTGATCTGGCCGAGGCTGGCCGACAAGCGCTCCTTGCCGTCGGACTCGCGCAGCAGGCGCGTGGTGAGCGCGAGGGTGAGCTGGTTCGCATCGGCCTGGCGGTCGGCGCCGGAGTAGCGGTTGTCGCGGAACAACTGGCCCCAGCTGAAGGTGAGCGCGCCGGTGTCGAAGACCGGCAGGTCGTCCTGATTGCGGTAGGGCGCGTTCAAGTAGAACAGGCGCGGTTCGAGGGTGTGCAGGTAGGACTTGCCGTCCAGGGTGGTCGCGCGGTCGAAGTACAGGCCCGCGTCGATGCTGCCGATCGGCACGCTGCGCGTCGGCGATTGCGCGACGCGCGTGGCGCGCGCGAAGTCCTCGTCGACCTGGTAGGCCGTGTAGCGCCACGCCAGCGTGGGCTTGAAGAACCAGGCCGCGCCTTCCAGCGGCAGCGAGATGTAGGGCTTGATGTCCAGGCGCGAGCCGCCGCCCGAACCGAATTCGCGCGGCACGCCCGGCCGGCCCGGCTGCGAGATGAAGGCCGCATCCTTTTCGAAGCGCACCGCTTCGGCATCCACGCCGATGTCGAAGATCGTGTCGCGCCACTGGTAGGACGCGTAGGCGCGCGGCACGCGGTCGAAGGGCAGGCTGGATTCGCTCAGCGTGTAGTCGGCGAGCTGGTAGGTGTCGGCCATCAGGCCGGCGGTCCAGTTGCGCCCGCGGCCGTACAGGCCGACGTCGCTGTGCGCGTTGTATGCGGCGATGCCCTGGATCGAGTTGTTGAAATCCTCGAAATAGCGCGGATCGCTGATGTGCATGATGTTGACGCGCGTCTGCCAGTTCAGCGACAGG
The DNA here is from genome assembly GCF_056400425.1 of Lysobacter sp. P5_B12. Classification (NCBI taxonomy): domain Bacteria; kingdom Pseudomonadati; phylum Pseudomonadota; class Gammaproteobacteria; order Lysobacterales; family Lysobacteraceae; genus Lysobacter; species Lysobacter sp. P5_B12. Next base: position 54,524 of record NZ_JBFULG010000013.1, on the reverse strand, counting down.
TTGCGGTAGCCGTTGGCCGCGAAATACCCGCGGGAACCGAAGCCCGGCTCGTCTTCGCGCAGCTTGTCGTTGGGCATGTAGGCGCCGGAGATCGTCGCCATGCCGTCTTCGTGCAGGTAGCGGAACTCGGCGCCGAGCATCGACCCGCGCGCGGTCATGATCCGCGGGTACAGCGTCATGTCGTAGTTGGGCGCCAGGTTGATGTAGATCGGCTGCTTGTAGTCCAGCCCGTTGCGATCGGAATTGGACAAGGACGGGAACAACAGGCCCGTGCGGCGGCGATCGTCGATCGGGAACATGAACCACGGCACGTACAGCACCGGCACCTTGCCGACGTGCAGGATGGCGTTGTGCGCGGTGGCGAAGCCTTCGGCCGAATCCACGTCGATGCGCTTGGCGCGCAGTTCCCAGTGGCGGTCGCGGGGATCGCAGGTCGAATACGTGGAGTCGTACAGCACGGCCTGCTGGCCGTGCAGGTCGATCTCCGAGGATTCGCCGTTGCCGCGGCGCGAGACCAACTGGTATTTCAGGTCCTCGATCTTGTGTTCGTCGGTCGCCTGGTTGCCTTCGGCGCGCTGCGCGGTGAGGCGCATCGCGGTGTCCTGGTAGCGGATGTTGCCTTCGGCGATGTAGCGCTCGGTGTCGGTGTCGTACTGCAGGCGGTCGGCGCCGAGGAACTGGTCGCCGCGGCGCAACGCGACGTTGCCTTCGAATTGGGGCGTGACCGTCGTGCCCGAGAGCGTGTCGCCCTCGACCTGGGTCGGCGCCGTGGCGCGCGTGCCGATGTTGATGCCGGTGGCGGGCACGTCGTCGAACGGCGCGATCGCATCACGCACGGGGCAAAGCGAAAAATCGAGCGGCATGTCCTCCATCGACTGGGCCCGGGCCTGCGCGGTGAGCGAAAGGCCGATGCACAGGGCGAGGGTGGACGGACGGAGGCTGGAGCGCACGGACATCCCGGTCGTTGCGTTGAGTCGGCGGGCAGGATGACGCATGGCCCCGGAACGGGCAATGCACGCATCCATTCGCGCCATCGGCGCGTATCTCTCCGGGCAGGCAGGAATAAAGCCTCCGCACCGTTTCACTTCCCCTGAACACCCCGCGACCGCGCAGACGCCAAACTCTGCGCGAGCCGCCCCCTTGCGAGGAGCCTCCAGATGGACAAGACCGCCCGGCCGACCAACGCGCAGACCCGGAGCGACGCGCAGTGGCGCGAGCAGCTGACGCCGGAGCAGTACGCCGTGTGCCGCTGTTCGGGCACCGAACGCGCCTTCACGGGCAAGTACTGGGACCACAAGGCCGACGGCGTCTACACGTGCGTGGCCTGCGGCACCCCGCTGTTCCTGTCCGACGCCAAGTACGACTCGGGCAGTGGCTGGCCCAGCTACTTCGAACCGGTCTCGCCGAGCGCGGTGACCGAGCATGTCGACGAAGGGCATGGCATGCGTCGCGTCGAAGTGCGCTGCGCGAGCTGCGATTCGCACCTGGGCCACGTCTTCCCCGACGGCCCGAAGCCGACCGGCCTGCGCTATTGCATCAATTCGGCCGCGCTGGACTTCCACCCCGTCGCCGAAGTGGGCGGCGGCTAGATCAAGCCTGCGTCAGGCCCGACAGCGCCGCCACGTGCGCGACGCTGCATTCGGCGAGCGCCTGCAGGTCGTATCCCCCCTCGAGCAACGACACCACCCGGCCGCACGCGTGGCGGCCGGCGATGGCCGTCAGTTCACCGGTGAGCCAGGCGTAATCGTCGGCCTGCAATTGCAGTTGCGCGAGCGGATCGCGCCAGTGGGCGTCGAAGCCCGCGGACACGATCACCAGTTGCGGGCGGAAATCCTCCAGCGCGGGCAACAGGCGCTCGCGCCACGCAGCGCGGAAACCTTCGCCGCCCGAACCGGGCGGCAGCGGCGCGTTGAAGATGTTCCCGTCGCCGCGTTCTTCGACGTAGCCGGTGTCCGGATACAGCGGCGACTGGTGCGAACTGAGGTAAAGCACGCGCGGGTCGTGTTCGAAGATCGCCTGCGTGCCGTTGCCGTGGTGCACGTCGAAATCGATGATCGCCACGCGATCCAGCTTGCCGTGTTCGATGGCGTGCGCGGCGGCCACCGCGGCGCTGTTGAACAGGCAGAAGCCCATCGCCACGTCGCCCGTCGCGTGGTGGCCGGGCGGACGCACGGCGCAGAACGCCCGCGTGGCACCGCCATGCAACACCGCATCGGTCGCGGCGACGGCGGCGCCGGCCGCGCGCAACGCAGCTTCGGCCGACGCGGGCGAGAGCACGGTGTCGGCATCCAGGTGCACGCGCGCCCTGGGCTGTGTATCGAGCACGGTGGCGATCAATTCCGGCGTATGCACGCGCAACAACTGGCCGCGCGTGGCGCGCGGCGCTTCGTGCCAATCCAGTGCGGGGAACGCGGCGTGCAGCGCATCGAGCACGGCGCGCAGGCGTTCGGGGCGTTCGGCGTGGCCCGGGCCGGTGTCGTGCGCCAGGCACGCCGGGTGGGTCCAGGCCTGCATCATTTGCGGCGCTCGTGTTTCCACAGCACTTCGCCGTGCCCCGAGTCGCGCGCCAGCACGCGCGCGAGCACGAACAGCAGGTCGGACAGGCGATTGAGGTAGCGGATCGCTTCGCCGCGCACGGCGTCGTGGCGCGCGAGGGTAACGGTTTCGCGTTCGGCGCGGCGCACGATGGTGCGCGCAAGATGGCAACGCGCCGCGGCTTCGCCGCCGCCGGGCAGGATGAAATCCTTCAGCGGCGGGAGCGGATCGTTGAAGGCATCCAGGTGCCGTTCGAGCGCATCGATGTCGCTTTCCTGGATCGCCGCATGCCCCGGGATGCACAGCTCGCCACCCAGGTCGAACAACTGGTGCTGCACGGTCGTCAGCAGCGCGGCGATGGCCTCGCCCTGCGGCGCCGGCATGGGTGCGGCGAGCAGCAGGCCGATCGCGGAGTTGGCTTCATCGACGGTGCCGTAGGCCGCAACGCGCGCCGAATCCTTGGCCACGCGCGTGCCGTCGCCGAGACCGGTCGTGCCGTCGTCGCCGGTCTTGGTGTAGATCTTGCTGAGGCGATTGCCCATCGACGCGCGTCGGCAGGGCGATCAGACCGTCTGCGCGCGCAGCGCCGGCACGTGGCGGCGCAACAGCGCGAACCCGCCGAACAGCAGCGCCGAGTAGAACAACGTGCCGAGCACGGTCCACTGGAAGAAGGGCAGCGCCTGCACGTAGCAGGGGACGATCCCCGTCGTGCACGCCGGGTAGCCGGGCACCATCTGTGCGGTGAGCCACACGCCGAAGTTGCTCACCAGGAAGAACAGCACCGAGCCGGCCAGCGAATAGCCCAGCACGCGCGCGCCGGTCACCTTGCCGCGCAGGCCGAAGCCCAGCAGCGTGGTCAGCGCGATGCACGCGTAGACGATCCAGAAGCTCGGCGTGGAGAAGTATTCGGCATACGAGCCGCCCATCCGCTGCGCGAGCACCAGGTCGGACACGAACATGCCCGCCAGCGGCACCAGCACCGCCCACTTGCGCGCGGCGAAGTAGGCACCGCCGAACAGCGCGATGGCCTCGACCGGCGAGAAGTTCGGCGGATGCGGCAAAAGGCGCGTCAGCGCGGCGATCAGGATCAGGCCGGCCAGGGCGATGGGACCGGGCGCGATGGCGGCGGAAGAAGAAGGCTCGCGATTCATGCGTTGACGGGCGATGGAGCGGATGGACCGTTAGCATACTCCACCCGCCCCCACGGACCTCCTGCGCCCATGCCCACCCCCCGTTTCGATGTGGCGATCGTCGGCGGCGGGCTCGTGGGCGCAAGCCTTGCCATCGCGCTGGACCGCATCGGCCGCAGCGTCGCGCTGGTGGAGGCCGCACCGCCTGGCGCACCGCCGGCCGTGTTCGACGAACGCAACCTGAGCTTTGCCGAGGCGACCGTCCACGGCTTGCGCGCGCTGGGCGTGCTGCAACGCCTGCGCGCGCCCGTCGGGCTCATCCGTCGCATCCATGTCAGCCGCGCCGGCGATTTCGGGCGCGTGGTGCTCGATGCCGCCGAACACGGTCGCGAGGCCTTCGGCCAGGTCGTCGTCGCGCGCGATTTCGGCCTGGCGCTCGAAGAAGGTCTGACTGCCTGCACGCACGTGACGCGGTTTCGCCCGATGCGCTTCGAAGGCACGTCGATGGGTGAAGACGCGCGCGTCCTGCACTTGCGCGACGCGCAGGGCGACGCGCATGCCATCGAAGCGCAATTGCTCGTCGGCGCCGACGGCACGCGCAGCGGCGTGCGCGACGCATTGGGCATCGGCGCCGACGAACACGATTTCATGCAGACCCTGTTCGTCGCACGCATCCGCGCCGAACGTGCGCCAGACGGCACCGCCTACGAGCGCTTCGGCGCGAACGGCCCGACGGCGCTGTTGCCGCGCGGCGATGGGCATTTCGGCGTCGTGCATGGCGTTGGGCGCGTCGAAGCGGACGCCGTTGCGGCGCTACCCGAAACGGCGTGGCTCGAACGCCTGCAAGCAGCGTTCGGCTGGCGCGTCGGACGACTGCTGTCGAGCGGCCCGCGCAGCGCGTATCCGATCTTGCAGGTCGTCGCGCACGCATTGACCGCGCAGCGTGCGGCGATCGTCGGCAACGCCGCGCAGACGCTCCATCCCATCGGCGCGCAAGGATTCAACCTGGGCCTGCGCGATGCGTTGACGCTCGCCGAATTGATCGAAGCCGGCGGCGATGCGGGCGAGCCGGCGCTGCTCGCCGAACACGCGCGGCGTCGCGCGGACGATCGCGAACGCACGCTGCAATTCTCCGGCGGCCTCGCGCGCCTGACGGCGAACGACGGCGCAGCGATGCGCCCGCTGCGCAGCCTCGGGTTCGGCGCCGTGCAACATCTGCCGGCGCTGCGCGCGCAACTGGTCGGCGGCGCACTGGGCTATCGCGGCGACGTGCCGCGCCTGTGCAGGGGCGAGGCATGAGCCGTCGCGGACGCCTGGATGCGGTGATCGTCGGCGGCGGCGTCGTCGGATGCGCCGCCGCGCTTGCGTTGGCGAAGCAGGGGCTCGAGGTCGCGCTGCTGGAAGCGCATGTGCCCGCCGCGTGGTCGCCTGCCAAGCGCGACCTGCGCGTCTATGCCTTCGCACCCGACAACGCCGCGCTGCTCGATCGCATCGGCGTGTGGCGCGGCGTGCGCGAAGCGCGCCTCCAACCCTATCGCCGCATGCGTGTGTGGGACGCGGCGGGCGGCGGCGAATTCGCATTCGACGCGGACACGCTCGCGCGCGCCGAACTCGGGTGGATCGTCGAACACAATCTCCTCGTCGACCGCTTGTGGAACGCGTTGCCCGCCGCCGGCGTGCGCGTGCAGGCACCTGCGCGCGCCGAAGGGATCGAAGCGCACGACGAAGGCGTGCGCGTGCGACTGGACGATGGCGTGACGCTCGATGCGCGCGTGGTCCTCGCCGCCGACGGCGCGGAGTCGGCCGTGCGCACGATGGCCGGGTTCGAGACGGACCTGCACGATTACGCGCAGAAGGGCATCGTCGCGTACATCGCGAGTGAACGCCCGCACGAAGACACCGCGTGGCAACGCTTCCTGCCGGGCGGCCCGCTCGCGCTGTTGCCCTGTACGCCCGGAGACCATGGCGAGCACCTGAGCTCGATCGTGTGGACCTTGCCCGACGCCCAAGCGCAACGCCTGCTCGCACTGGACACCGACGCCTTCGGCCTCGAACTCACCAACGCCTTCGAACATCGCCTCGGCGCGCTGAAGCTGCATTCCACGCGCGCGGCCTTCCCGCTGCGCCGGCAACTCGCGAACGATTACGCCAAGGGCCGCGTGCTGCTGCTGGGCGACGCCGCGCACGTCGTGCATCCGCTGGCGGGGCAGGGCGTGAACCTCGGTCTGCGCGACGTATGCGCCCTGGTGCAATCGATCGAAGACGCCAGCGCACGACGCACCGACTGGACCGCGCCGCATCGCATCGCGCGTTGGGCACGTGCGCGTCGCAGCGAGAACGCCACCAACGCGCACGCCTTCAGCGCCATCAATGCATTGTTCTCGAACGACGACATGGCCACCACGCTGCTGCGCGGCCCGTTGTTGGGCCTGGCCGGCAAGATGCCGCCGCTGGCGCATGCCCTCTGGCGACACGCCGCAGGGGTGTGATCCAACGAAAACGCCGGCAAATGCCGGCGTTTTCGTTCCCGGGTCGCAACACCTGGTTACTGCAACCAGCCCTTCATTTCTTCCTTGGACAGGCGTCCGTTGTGGTTGGTGTCGACCACGTGGAATTCGCGCATCAAGTCGTCGTTGCCGCTCGCGCGGACTTCAGCACGACTGACGCTGCCATCGCCGTTCTTGTCGAGCGCGCTCCAGTCGACCTTGTAGTTCGACGAAATCGAATCCGGCGCGTGCTCATGCACGCTCACCGGCGCGCCCGGCGGCGGAGGCGGTGCAGCCGGCGGCATCGGTGCGCCCGGCGGCGGAGGCGGCGGCGTCGGCGCTTCCGGCGGCGCGGGGACACCGGACGGAGGCGGCATCGGCGCAGCCGGCGGCATCGGCGGTTGATCCGTCGGCGGCATCGGGGGCGCGGGTGTCGGCGGCGTGGGTGGAGTCGGCGGCGTCGGCGGCATGGGCGGCATCGGCTGCGTCTGCGGATCCGTCGGCGGCGGCGTGGTGGTGGTTTGCGCGAAGGCCGGCGCGATCGCCAGCGCCGCGAGCAAACCAAGGAACAACGGGGTCTTGCGGGTCATTGCGAGCACTCCCTGCGATGGATTGCGCGACCGTAGGAGCGCGGGGATCAAACGCCCGTCAATTCACGCGACCGCCGATCGCCGCCGTTCAGCTGCCGCGCGCCATCGCGAAGACCGTGATCTCTTCGCGGTCGTGATAGAGCTGTTTGGCGCGGATGCGCAACGGACGCTGGCTCTGCTGTTCGAACAAGGCCAGGCACTCGCGTGTTTCGTCCCAGCGTTTCTTCATCGGCAACTTCAGGTTGAACACCGCGTGCTTGCACCAGCCTTCGCGGAACCATTGCGCCATGCGCGCGGCGACGCGCTTGGGCGACTCGACCATGTCGCACACCATCCAGTCGAGCGGCTTGGGCGGTTGCCACTGGAAGCCGTCGGCGCGCAAGTGTTCGACCAGGCCGCTGTCGAGCACGTGCTGGCGCAGCGGGCCGTTGTCGATCGCGGTGACGCGCACGCCATGTCGCGTGAGCACCCAGGTCCAACCACCGGGCGCGGCGCCGAGATCGGCCGCGCGCATGCCCGACTGCAGCCAGCGCGCGCGTTCGTCGGGTTCGAGCAGGACGAGGAAGGCTTCGTCGAGTTTGGATGCCGAGCGCGACGGCGCGTCCTGCAGCGTGCGCAAACGCGGGATACCCAGGGGCCAGGGCGACGCATCGCGCGGATGTCCGCTGGCGAGCAGCACGTGGTCGCCGGTGAGGAAGCACACATGCAGGCTGGGCAAGGCCACGTCGGCCTGCGCCGTCAACAAGCCCGCCTTGCGCAAGGCCGGCCGCAATGCGTTGCCGAAGCTGCGCGCGAGGCCGGCGAGTTGGCGCGCTTCATCCGAATCGGGATGTTCGACGATCAGATCGCCGAAGGCCGCGCGTTCGAACAGGGCCGCCACGATCGGCGTGATGCGGTCCTTTGCGTCGAGCCCGCGCAGATCCGCGAGCAGGCGCAGCTTCTGCCGCGCGAAGATGATGTCGCGCAAGGGCAGTGCCTGTGCGAGTGCGTGGCCCTGCGTGCTGAAGAATTGCACGAAGCCGGTGTTGCGTTCCGCGCGCGCCCAACCGGCATCGCCGGCCTGCGCCGCGCGTTCGCCGAGCTCGGCGGCCAGCTCCGGTTCGAAACCGGGGCGGCAATAGCACAGCAGTCCGTTGGCGCGTTCGGCTTCCACGCTCAGTAGAACGCGCCGCCGGACGCGCCGTAACGGCGCAGCACGTCGCACGCGGCGTCGCGATGCAGGTCGCGGGTGACGGCGATGCCGCGGCGTTCGAGTTCGCCAACCCAGTCGTTCGGCAAGGGGCCTTCGTCGAATTCGGTCAGGCGCATGACGTCTTCCGAACGCGCGCCGATGAGCAAGGCATCGATGCCGGCCCAGAAGGTCGCGCCGTAACACTGGCAACACGGCTGCGCGGAGGTCGCGAGCACGATGGGGCCTGCGCCTTCGCCGGGCGCTGATTCGTTGAGACGCATGCGTTGCATGCGTTGTTGCGCGAGCATGTACGCCATGATTTCGGCGTGCGCGACCGAGCACGCATGCGGCTCCACGCGATTCACGCCGACGGCGATGATGCGATCGTCGGGCCCGAAGACCGCCGCGCCGAACGGGCCGCCGGTGCGTGCTTCGACGTTGCGCGCCGACAGATCGATCGCCAGCGCGACCTTGTCGGCATCGCTCGCATAGGTGCGCGTGGTGTCGACCGCGTCGTGCACCCAGGCCGGCAAGGTGAGGTGGACCTGCGCGTAAAGCATCAGCGCACCGACGAGGCTGGCGCGGGATCGATCACGGGATCGATCGCTTCGCGCTTGGCGATGCATTTGTCTTGCACGCAGCGACATTGCGTGCCGACGCACTTGGGCTTCGCGCTGCAATCCGCATCGACCTTGCACGTCATGTCCGCAACGCGCTGCGGCGGCGGCAGCTGTTGCGAAGGATCCTGCGCCGCCGGCGCGGCGCAGGCGGCGAGCGCCATGCACGCGCACAGCATGGGCAGGCGCAGCGCGTTCATCCCTTCGTCGCCCAGTTGTCGCGCAAGGTGACGCTGCGATTGAACACCGGCGCGTCGCTGCGGTGGTCGCGGCGATCGGCCACGAAGTAACCGAGGCGTTCGAACTGGTAATTCTGCTCGGGCGCGGCGAGCGCGGCGGCCGGTTCGACCCAGGCGCGCACGACGGTGCGCGATTCGGGATTGAGGTGATCGCGGTAGGTCTTGCCGTCGGTGTCGTCGTCGGGATCGGGGACGCTGAACAGTCGGTCGTACAGGCGGACTTCCGCTGCGACCGCGTGCTTCGCACTGACCCAGTGGATCGTGCCCTTCACCTTGCGGTCGGCGCCGGCCATGCCGGGGCGCGATTCGGGATCGAGCCAGCCGCGCAATTCGACCACGTTGCCGTCGGCGTCCTTGATCACTTCATCCACGCGCGCGATGCCCGCGCCGCGCAAACGGATTTCGCCGCCGGGCACCAGGCGCTTCCAACCCTTCGGCGGGACTTCGGCGAAGTCGTCCTGCTCGATCCACAGCTCGCGCGAGAACGGAATCTCGCGCTCGCCCTGCGTTTCGTCCTTCGGATGGTTGGCGAAGCGCAGCGTCTCTTCGTGGCCTTCGGGCAGGTTCGTGAGCACGAACTTCAACGGCGCAAGCACCGCCATGCGGCGCGGCGCATGCGCGTCGAGGTCTTCGCGCAACGTGTTCTCGAGCACCGAGAAATCGATCAGCGAGTTCTGCTTCGACAGGCCCAGGCGCGAAACGAACAGCTTCAGCGCCGATGCCGTGTAACCGCGGCGGCGGATGCCCTGCAGGCTCGGCATGCGCGGGTCGTCCCAGCTCTCGACCAGGCCGTCCTGCACCAGCGCCATGAGCTTGCGCTTGCTCATCACGGTGTAATTGAGGTTGAGGCGCGAGAACTCGATCTGGCGCGGCTTGCTCGCTTCGAAGGGCAGGCCCTTGCCGGTGAGCGGCGCGACCAGTTCGGGGTGGTGCGCGAGGTCGACCTTGTCCACGCACCAGTCGTACAGCGGGCGATGGTCTTCGAACTCGAGCGTGCACAGCGAATGCGTGATGCCTTCGACCGCGTCGCTCAGCGAGTGCGCGTAGTCGTACATCGGGTAGATCGGCCAGGTGTTGCCGGTCTGGTGGTGTTCGGCGTGCTTGATGCGATACAGCGCCGGATCGCGCAGGTTGATGTTGCCGGCGGCCATGTCGATCTTCGCGCGCAGCGTGCGCGCGCCATCGGGGAATTCGCCGGCGCGCATGCGGCGGAACAGGTCGAGGTTTTCTTCGACGCTGCGGTCGCGATACGGGGAGTTGCGACCCGGCTCGGTCAGCGTGCCGCGGTATTCGCGCACCTGCTCGGCGGTGAGGTCGCAGACGAAGGCGTCGCCCTGGGTGATCAGCTTTTCGCCGGCCAGGTACAGGACCTCGAAGTAATCCGAGGCGTGGCGCAGGTCGTGCCATTCGAAGCCCAGCCAGCGCACGTCGTCCTTGATGGCCTCCACGTACACCGGGTCTTCCTTCACCGGGTTGGTGTCGTCCAGGCGCAGGTTGCACCAGCCGCCGAATTCGGCGGCGATGCCGAAGTCGGTCCAGATGGCGCGCGCGTGCCCGATGTGAAGGAACCCGTTGGGCTCCGGCGGGAAGCGGGTCTTGATCGACGCGTGGCGGCCGGTGGCCAGGTCCTCGCGGACGATCTGCCGGATGAAGTCGGTGGGGCGCGGGGCGTCGGCGGCGTCGGCGGCCGGGGGGGCGGGGGCTGTGGACACGATGGGTTCTGGAGGCGGGCCCGGCGAGCCAGGCGTAATGTGACGGGCAGCGAGTTTAGCCGACGGCCTGTCCAGGCACCGGTTTGCGTTGAATGGCATGAAAGTTGCGACACAGTTCTCCAACCGGGGGTGACCGCGTATGCGGGTCGTGTACGAAGCAGCGCACGTGATCGATGCCCATCTGGTGCGCCACGCACTGGAAGCGGCGGGCATGCACGTGTTCGTGCGCGGCGAGGCGCTGCTCGGCGGGCTCGGGGAACTCGGGGTTTTCGGGCTGGTGCAGGTCTGCGTGCTGGAGACCGACTGGGCGCAGGCGCGCGCGGTGGTCGAAGGCCTCGCCCTGTCGGTCGCGTCGGGGGATGCGCCGGAGGTGCCCCCACTTCCCTTGCCGGGATTGGCCACCTGAACGCGCGGCCGACCATCGGGGGAAGGTCGGCCAGGGCGAACGCCTTCGGCGAAGGGCGCGCGGCCGTCCTGTGCGTCCTTGCCTGGGTCATGGCCTGGGGAATGGCGTTGCTGCCGGTCGATGCGGCCGCGGTCGCCCATCGGCCCGTCGTCACGCGCGTGGTCGAAGGCGACAGCGTGCGCGTACCGCCCTCCGATACGCCTGTCCGCATTCCCCTGCGCCTGAACCGCGGGGACGCCAGCATCGACCGCCTGTGGGTGCAGCGGACGATGGTCGACGAGATCTGGCTGGAAGCCCGCGCGGGGCATGGCACGTGGCGCTCGCCGGTGCAGTCCTTCTTCCGCCCCGAGGATGACGGCCCGTCGTTTCCGACAGGCTTCGCGTTCCAGCTTCCGCCGGGCGTGGAAGACGTCGACCTGATGGTGTCCACCCACGCGCCTGTGCGGCTGCGGCCCACCTCGCAGACGGCGACCGCCGTGGCCGAAATGCAACAGCGCGGCAGCGCGCTCGCCGGCGCCAATTACGCGAGCCTGGCCGTGCTCGCCTTCATCGCGTTGTCGTTGTTCGCGGCGGTGCGCGATCGCATCTATCTCGCGTTGCTGGCCTTGTCGGTGACGGCGTTCGCGTGGTTCGTCGCATCGAACGGGCATTTGTTCGCGTGGCCCGGCGTGCGTTGGTTCGCGCTGTGGGGCGCGCAGGGCGTGTGGGCGCTGCAGTTGTTGCATTGCGCGGCCGCGACCTGGCTCGCGCAGCGCTATGCGGAACTGGAAGTCGCGCAGCGCAGGCTCGATCGCGCCGGCGATTACTTGCGTTACGTCGCGCTCGGGCTCGCCGCGATCGCGCTGCTGCGACTGGAATTCCTGTCGATGCCGCTGGCGTGGGCAGCCGCGCTCACCGGCGGCGCGACGATGGCCTACATCGTCGCCACCGCCCTGGTCGCGGTGCGCCGCCGCATCTGGAACAGCTTGTCGGTGCTCACCGTCGTGCTGGTCCTCGCCGGTGCGTTCGCGTTGCGCGCGTTCATGCCCTTCGGCATCCACGGGTTCTGGGTGCGCTATGGACCGCAACTCGCGCTGACGGTGTGCGTGTTGCTGGTGGCGGTCGGCATGATCGGGCGGATCGCGCACGTGCGCGACGAACGCGATCGCGAACGCCTCGCACGCGGCGACAGCGAACGCCGCCTGGAACGCGAAGCCGCCCGCGTGGACCTGGTGCAGCAACTGCAACGACGCCTGCGCGAGTTGCCCGCGGGGGACCTGGAATGGGCGGCGTTCCGCAGCGTGTTCGAACGCCTGCTGCCGCTGCTGCGCCTGGAATCGGCGGCGTTGGTCGCCTACGGCTTCCACGGTTTCGACCTGTTGCTCGCCGAACCGATTTCGAGCAAACCGCATTACACCGACCTGCTCGCCACGCGCATGGGCATGATGAAAGGCCTGGCGCGCACGCAGGCGCCGGTGCAGTTGCAGCTCGGCAACGGCGAGGCCCTGCACTTGTTGCACGGCGTGGTGCCGCTGCCGATTCGCCCGCCGTCGTGGGGGGTGTTGCTCCTGCAGCGCAGCGACGGCTCGAGTTTCACCGACGAAGAACTCGCGCTCGCCAGCGACTTCGGCCGCCTGGCGGTGCAACACGCCGACGAAGCGGCGGCGGCCCTCAACTTGCGGCGCTCGGCCGAACTGGACGCGCTGACGGGCACCTTCAACCGCCGCACGATCGACCTCTGGCTGTCGCGCTCCTTCTCCGAAGCGCATCGCGAAGACCAATTGCTGTCGGTGTTGTTCGTCGACATCGACCACTTCAAATCCATCAACGATTCGCACGGCCACGCCGCGGGCGATGCGGTGCTGCGCCAGGTGTCCGACGTCTTGCGCAAGGAATTGCAGCCGACCGATCTGCTGGGCCGTTACGGCGGCGAGGAATTCGTCATCGTGCTGCCGGGGCGCAACGGCGACGACGCGCGCCAACTCGGCGAACGCATCCGCGCGGCGATCGAACTGGTGCGCCTGGATTACGAAGGCAAGCCGATCCGCATCACTGTCAGCGTCGGCGTGGCCACGCGCCTGCCGCGCGAGAACGAACCGGCGGCGGCCGTCGCGCGCGCCGACCAGGCGCTGTATGCGGCCAAGCGCGGCGGACGCAACCGGGTGAACGTGGCGCCGGCGGTGTTCACGTGAAGCAAGAGCGGGAATGGGGAATGGGGAATAGTTGATTCGTTACGGGTGTCGGCGACGCTGCAACGGCGACGGAAGTACTATTCCCAATTCCCAATTCCCAATTCCCCATTCCCGAGCCCCATGCTCACCCTCGTCATCGGCAACAAGAACTACTCCTCCTGGTCGCTCCGTCCCTTCCTCGTGCTGCGCACCTTCGGCGTGGCGTTCGATGAAGTGCGCATCCTGCTCGATACGCCGCACTTCCAGCAGGACGTCGTTAAGTGGGCGCCCAACCTGCGCGTGCCCGCATTGCACGACGATGGGCTTGTGATCTGGGATTCGCTGGCGATCTGCGAATACGTCAACGAGCAATACCTCGATGGCAAGGGCTGGCCCTCCGACGTTGCGGCACGCGCGCAGGCGCGTTCGGCGGCCGCGGAAATGCATTCGGGCTTCATGGCGCTGCGCAAGCAGTGCCCGATGAACATGCGCCGCACGCCCGACAACTATCGCTGGAACGAAGAGGGCGAGCGCGACATCCAGCGCGTCCAGGCGTTGTGGCGCGAATTGAAGCAGGCGCATGGGCAGGGTGGTCCGTTCCTGTGTGGCGCGTTCTCGATCGTCGACGCGATGTTCGCGCCGGTGGTGTCGCGCTTTTTGTCCTACGGCGTGCCGATGGACGACACGGCGCGCGCCTTCAGCGATGCGATCCAGTCGCTGCCGGCCTGGCAGGAATGGCGCGACGCCGGTTTCGCCGAGGTCGAATATCTCGAGGACACGGAGAAGTTCCGCGCATGACCGCCGCCGCCCCGCGCGGCGCGCTCGCGACGATGCTGCTCGGCGCGGTGCTGATCAGCACGTCGGCGGTGTTCGTCCGCTGGGTCGAGATGGGGCCGACGGCCTCGGCGTTCTGGCGCATGGCGCTGGCCACCGCGATGTTGTTGCCCGTGCTGGCGGTCGCCGTGCGGCGCGGTGCATCGACGTTCAAACCCACGCCGCGCGTCCTCGGCCTGGTCGCCATCGCCGCGGTGTTCTTCGCGCTCGATCTGTGGATGTGGCATCGGAGCATCCTGTACGTCGGCGTGGGCATGGCGACTTTGCTCGGCAACTTCCAGGTATTCGCGCTCGCCACTTATGGCGCGTTGGCGCTCGGCGAACACGGGGGCTGGCGTTTGTGGGCAGGTTTGTCGCTCGCGATCGCGGGCCTGGCGCTGATGCTCGTGCCGGGTTGGTCGCACTTCGATGAAAACTTCCACGTCGGCGTGTGGTTCGGCCTCGGCACCGCGGCGGCGTATGCGGGCTTCCTGATCGCATTCCGCAAGGCGCAGGCCACGCGCGGCGGGGCATCGAACGAATCGCTGTTGTGGTGGATGTGCCTGTGCACGGCGTTGTTGTTGCTGCCGATGACGCTCGCCGGTGGCGAAGCGCTGCCGCCGCGCAGTGGTGCCGACTGGGGTTCGCTGCTCGCCTATGCGTTCATCGCGCAGGTGTGCGGTTGGCTGGTGATCGGCAGGGCGATGCCGAAGTTGTCGGCCGGCGTGTTGGGCCTGTGCCTGTTGCTGCAGCCGCTGATGGCTTACGTCTGGGACGCAAGCCTGTTCGGCACGCGCCTGGATGCGCTGGGCATCACGGGGCTCGGCCTGTCGCTGGCGGGCATCTTCCTCGGGCTGACGCGCGGCACGCGCGCGGCGGCGTGAGCGGTCACTGCCGCGCGATCGAACACACGTAGACGACTTCGCATGCGCCGTTGCCGCTGTCTTCGCGCGTGAGCGAACTGCGCCAGTGCCATCCATCCGGCGCGTCGGCCTCGACGAGCCAACCGTCGATGCGGACGTTGTCGCCGCTGCGCACCTGCGACAGCACGCGCGCGGCATCGGCGTTGGCCGGGATCATGTGCATGTTCGCGCTGGAGCGGATGATTTCGCGCGTGGGGATCGGCGGCGCACCGCGCCAGCGATAGTGGTACCAACGATTCGACTGGTCGATGTTCAGTTGCGACAGCACCGTGTCTTCGCGCATGCGGCCCCAGCCCAATGCCAGGTCGGTGGGCGAGAGGTCGGCCTCGCGGCCGAGCGTGTAGTCCTCCCGCGACAGCACGCGCGCATCGACGCTGAAGCCCGCGAGCGGCTGCAAGCGCGCAGGCTCCAGGCGGATGTCGCCGAAGCCTTCCGGCACCGGGCTCTGCAGGGGCGCATCGCCGGCGGGCACGCGCGGCGGCGCGGGGCACGAAATGGAAGCGCCGGCAACGGCTGCCGGCGCTTCGGGCGTGCGATGCCACCACCACCAGCCGATGACGACGACCACCACGACGACGGCCCATTTGCGCAGGCTCATGCACGTTTTCCTTTCGCGACGGCTGCGCGCTTGACCGGTGGCGGCCCGAGCTGCGCCATGGGCGTGAACAAGTCCGGCGGCAGCGTGCGGAAAATTTCGGCGAGGCGCCCGAGGAACGCGCCCATCGCCGAACTCTTGCGCCACACCATCGCGATCCTGCGACTGGGCTGCGTGCCGCGGAAGGACAGCAGATGGATGTCGTTGGAGCGCGCGACCGGCGGCTTCACCGCGAGCGTGGGCAGCAAGGTGACGCCGACATTCGCGGCGACCATCTGCCGGAGCGTCTCCAGGCTCGTCGCCTGGAAGTCGCGCATTTCGCCTGCGCCGGCGAGTTGGCAGACATCGAGCGCCTGGTCGCGCAGGCAATGACCGTCTTCGAGCAGCAGCAGGCGTTCGTCGGCGAGATCCTTCAGCGACAGGTCGCTGCGCCTGGCGAGCTTGTGCGTTTCGGGGACGGCGAGCAGGAAGGGCTCCTCGAACAGGAATTCCACGTGCAATTGGTCGTCGTGCACCGGCAGTGCGAGCAGCCCGGCATCGAGCCGGCCGTCGCGCAGGCGCGAGAGGATGACATCGCTCTTCTCTTCGACGAGCAGCAGTTCGAGATTCGGAAAGCGCGCGCGGATGCGCGGCACCACGTGCGGCAACAGATACGGACCGAGTGTGGGGAACAGGCCCAGGCGCACGGTGCCCGCTTCGGGATCGCGGCTGCGGCGGGCGGCTTCGCGCATCTGTTCGACCTCGGCCACGATGCGGCGCGCGCGATCGGCGATGTCTCGACCGGCCGGCGTGAGCATGACCTTGCGCGGCGCGCGCTCGACGAGCGAGACGCCGAGCTCTTCCTCCAGTTTGCGGATCTGCGTGGACAGCGTCGGCTGGCTGACGAAGCTGGCTTCGGCTGCGCGGCCGAAGTGCTTGTGGTCGGCGAGGGCCACCAGATAACGCAGGTCGCGGAGGTTCATGAACGATAGCCTATACCTATCGTCAACATCCAAACAATCGACTTGCCGTATGAGACGACGAACGGCAGACTGCCTGTCTTCGCTGGGGGAATGCACCCGGCGGCCCCATGTTTCTCCCTACCCCCTGTGCGATTAGGAGCACTCCTGCATGCTGACCGTCGGCGACAAGTTCCCCCAGTTCAACCTGAAGGCCACCGTCTCGAACGACCTGAACAACGCGTTCGTCGACATCACCAACGAGACGTACAAGGGCAAGTGGCTGGTCGTGTTCTTCTACCCGAAGGACTTCACCTTCGTGTGCCCGACCGAGATCACCGGTTTCGCCAAGCTCGACCAGGCCTTCAAGGATCGTGACGCGCAGCTGCTGACCGGTTCGACCGACAGCGAGTTCGTGCACCACGCCTGGCGCACGCACCACAAGGACCTCAACAGCCTGCCGTTCCCGATGCTGGCCGACATCAAGCGCGAGCTGACCTCGGCGCTGGGCATCCTGGGTTCGGATGGCGTGGCGCAGCGCGCGACGTTCATCGTCGACCCGAACGGCGAAATCCAGTTCGTCTACGTGACCGCCGGTTCCGTCGGCCGCAACCCGGAAGAAGTGCTGCGCGTGCTCGATGCGTTGCAGACCGACGAGTTGTGCCCGTGCAACTGGAAGCAAGGCGAAGAGACGCTGAAGGTCGCCTGAGAAAGCGACACCCTTCGCCCCGCGCGCGCCGTGCCCCCTCGCGGCGTCTCCCTCCCCCGAAACGCGCGGGGCATTCGTGGCCGGGCATCCCCCGGCCACGTTCTTATCGGAGCCACGGAATGAACCTGCAGGACCTGCGCAACACGATCCCCGATTACGCCAAGGATCTGAAACTCAACCTCGACTCGGTGCTGAGCGAAACCGGCGCCGCCGGCCTGGACGCCAAGCGCATCCGCGTCATCGCGCTGGCCTGCGCGATCGCAGCGCGCCACCGCCCGCTGGTCGAAGCCATCGAAGCCTTCGCCGCCGAGCAGCTTTCGCCGGAAGAAATGAACGGCGCGCGTTCGGCTGCCGCGATCATGGCGATGAACAACATCTACTACCGCGCCACCCACCTGATCCACAACGACGAATACGGCACGATGCGCGCGGGCCTGCGCATGAACATCATGGCCAACCCCGGCGTCGACAAGATGACCTTCGAACTCGCCTCGCTCGCCGTGTCGGCCATCAACGGCTGCGGCGCGTGCCTGGATTCGCACGAACGCACGCTGCGCATGCACGACATCAGCGCGCAGGGCGTGCAGAGCGCGCTGAAGATCGCGGCGGTGGTGCATGCGGTTGCGGTGACGTTGGAGCAGTCTGGGCACTGATCCACAGGATTGCACGCTCAGAAGTTTCTCCGTTGGTCCATTGAAGCCTCGGCGCGACGTCGAGGCTAACGCCGCTGCCTGCAGGTCATTTCGAAACGTAACGTCCGGTAACCGTTAAGAGGGTCTTAACCCTCGCGGTTTCATCTACGACCGGAGTACGCAAGGAATGAACCAACGTCATCCCGTTTCCCGCCGCGCCTTGTCGCGCCGGTTCCAGCGCACGGCGCTCGCCGCGGCCCTCGGCTTTTGCTTCGCGACGAATGTCCACGCACAAAGTTCGGTGGGTTCGATCTTCGGCGACACCAGCGCAAACGCGTCCGTCCAGATCGAGAACGTCGACACCGGTACGCGTCGCGAGATCACCGCCGACGCCACGGGTCGCTTCACCTTTCCGCAGCTGGCGCCCGGCCGTTATCGCGTCATCTCCGGGGGCGCGACCAAGGACGTGCAGGTCAAGGTCGGTACGGGCAGCGAGGTGGATTTCACGCGCGCGGCCAACGAGCTGGCGACGGTCGTCGTCGAAGGCGCGAGTACATTCAATCCCGTCGACGTCTCGTCGGTGGAATCCACGACGGTCTTCACCGCCGCGCAGCTCGAACAACTTCCCATTTCCCGCAACGTGACCAGTGTTGCCTTGCTCGCACCAGGCACGGTGCGCGGCGACACCGGTCTCGGGAACGGCAACCTTGCGTCGTTCGGTGGTTCGTCGGTCGCCGAGAACGGGTATTACATCAACGGCTTCGACGTCACCAACATCCGCAACTTCCTCTCGTTCGCCGAATTGCCGTTCGACGCGATCGCCGAGCAACAGGTCAAGACAGGTGGTTACGGCGCCGAGTACGGTCGTTCGCTCGGTGGCGTGATCGGCCTGGTCACCAAGCGCGGCACGAACGAATGGAAAAGCGGGGCGAGCATGTATTGGCGCCCGGGTTCGCTTGCCGAGAACGGCACCGACGTGCTGAGCCGCGATCCTGCGCGCATCGGCACCAATGATCCGCTGTATGTCTATCGCTCCGACAACACGTCCGATCGCCTGAGCTACAACGTCTGGGGCGGCGGCGCGCTGATCAAGGACAAGCTCTTCATGTTCGGCCTGGTGGAAGGCCAGGACGATACCGATGACATCTACGGGAGGGACATCAGCGAACATCGCAAAAACGACTCGCCCAGCGCCTTGCTCAAGCTCGACTGGAACATCACCGACAGCCACATCGTCGAATTCACCGGCATCTACAACAAGTCCGAGCAGACCACGCACCACTACGCCAATCCCACCGGGGTTCTGAACTCGGGCCAGCACGGCACCTTGCTCAATACCTCCACGCTGGAAAACGGTGGCGAGGTCTACATCGCGAAGTACACCGGCTATCTCACGGATTCGTTCACCATTTCCGCGCAATACGGCTACCTCAACAACGTCAACAACTTCCAGTCGGAGTTGCCCGGCGCCGACTGCCCGGCGATCTACGACAGCCGCGCCCCGGGCCTGCCGCTCAGGAAAGTAGGGTGCTGGACGGAAGCGCAGTTCACGGTTCGCGACGCCGCCTTCGGGGGCCAACCTGACGAGGACACCCGCAATGCCTGGCGCATCGACGCCGAATGGCAGGCGGGCGACCATCGCCTGCGCTTCGGCCTGGACCACGAAAAGTTCGAGTCGACGCACGCCGGCACCACGTACAGCGGTGGCAACTACTACCGCTATTTCCGCGCGTCCGACATCTTCGGTGCCGGGGCGACGGGCGACGTCGTCCGCCACCGCACGACGTATTCGGAAAGCGGTGCGTACAACGTCGTGAACAACGCGGCGTACGTGGAAGACAACTGGCAGGTCAACGACAAGTGGATGGTGTATGCCGGCCTGCGCGCGGAGACCTTCGAGAACAACAACGCGCAGGGACAGACGTTCATCGAATCGGACACGCTGTTCGCCCCGCGCCTGGGCTTCTCGTGGGACGTGTTCGGCGATTCGAGCTTCAAGGTGTTCGGCAACGCGGGCCGCTATTACATCCCGGTGGCGAGCAACACCAATATCCGCGCCTCGGCGACCGAGTACTCGACCGAAACCTGGTACGTGCTCGATGGCGTGAACCCCGACGGCACGCCGATCATCGGTGCCGTCGTCGACCCCACCGCCGTCAACGGCTCGCTGTTGCCGCCGGATCCGCGCACCGTGGCCGCGACGAACCTCGACCCGATGTACCAGGACGAATACATCCTCGGCTTCCAGAAGCAGCTCACGCCGAACTGGATGCTGGGCATGCGCGCGATCCACCGCGACATCAAGGCGGGCATGGACGACATCTGCTCGAAGAACGGCTTCAACCAATGGGCGGCGGACAATGGTTTCAACCCGACCTTCGCGGCAGACGGCTTCGGCATCGACATGCCGAACTGTTTCATCGCCAACCCGGGCAAGGATGTCACGATCGCGCTGGATCCGACCAACTCCGGCACGCTCCAGCTCTACAACGTGCCGGCGCACTATCTCGGCCTGCCCGAATACCAGCGGACCTACAACGCGGTCGAATTCTTCTGGGAGCGTTCGAAGGCCGACAACTGGTACCTGCAGGGCTCATATACATTCGCGAAGAGCCGCGGCAACGCCGAGGGGTACGTCAACTCCACGCTCGAGCAGGAAGACGCAGGCCTGACGCAGGACTTCGACTTCGCGGCCTTCGAGCAGGGCGCCTACGGCTACCTGCCGAATGATCGCCGGCACTCGCTGAAGTTGTTCGGTTCCTACGACCTGAGCGACCAATGGTCGGTGGGTGCGAACCTGCTGGTCCAGTCGGGCCGTCCGGTGAGCTGCTACGGGTTCATCCCCACCGAGGCCCTCAACATCGGCGCGCCCGACGAGGACACGCTCGGTCTGTACAGCGCATCGAGCTTCTATTGCCCCGACGCAAACGGCCAGTTCGCGGTCGCAGCCGCCGGTCCGGATGGCGTCATCGGTACGGCCGACGATACCGAGCGTCGCTATCGCCTCGGTAATCGCGGTGACCAAGGGCGTACCCCGTGGACGCAAACGATTGACCTGGGCGTGTCCTACACCCCGACGTGGGCGCAGAAGAAGCTGACCCTGCAGATGACCGTGCTGAACGTCCTGAATGCGCAGACGGCGACGGAATGGAATGAAACATCGCAGACCACTCGCCTGGATGCCTCAACGCGTCCGGATTACCTCAACGATGTGAACTACCAGACCCCGCGTTCAGTGGAGTTCGTGGCGCGTTACCGCTTCTGATCACCCCGGAGGGCGGCCGTGGTGCGGTCGCCCTCCAATGCGGGGTGAGTCACGCTCACTAGGACTTTCGTCATGGGTCCTTCCCGGTGCCCCGACGTACTCTCGGCGGCTTCGCCCCTGGAGCCACCCTCGATGCCCTTGCTTCGCCGCAGTCTCCTCGCCACCGCGCTCGTCGCCTCGCTCGGCGTCGCGCATGCCGCCGATTCCTCCGGCGTGCCGCAAGGCCCGCTCCCGCGCAACGTCGTGCCGTCGCTGGTTTCGCTCGAGCTCAAGCTCGATCCGAAGCAGGCCAACTTCTCCGGCACCACGCGCATCGAAGCGCAGGTCGCCGAAGCCACCGATTCGTTCTGGATGCACGGCCGCGATCTGAAGATCTCCAAGGCCGAGGCGATCGTCGGCAAGAAGCGCATCGCGCTGACGGCGACGCCGGCCGACGTGTCGGGCGTGCTGAAGATGCAGGCCGCAGAGAAGATCCCGGCGGGCAAGGCGGTCATCGAAATCGCGTATGAGGCCCCGTTCGGCGAGTTGCAGGGCGCGTATCGCGTCAAGCCCGACGGCAACGACTACGTCGTGACGCAGATGGAGCCGATCGGTGCGCGCAACACCTTCCCGTCGTTCGACGAGCCCTCGTTCAAGCAGCCCTGGGACATCACGCTGATCGTTCCGGAGAACGACGCCGCCATCGCGAACAGTGCCGAAGCGAAGACCGAAAAACTGCCCGGCGGTTGGAAGAAGGTCACCTTCAATCGCACGCAGGCGTTGCCCAGTTATCTCATCGCCTTCGCCGTCGGCCCGTGGGATGTGCCGGCTGGTCCGGACATCGGCCCGAACGGCGAGCGCACCACGCCGATCAAGCTGCGTGGCGTGGCGGCGAAGGGGCAGGGCGGCCGCATGCAGTACTCGCTGGCCAACACGCCGGAAATCGTGAAGGCGCTGGAAACCTATTTCGGCACGCCGTATCCCTTCGACAAGCTCGACAACGTCGCGGCGCCCGACTTCTGGGCCGGCGCGATGGAGAACGCGGGCATGATCGTCTACCGCGACAGCCTGATGTTCCCCGACGAGAAGTCCTCGGTGTCGCAGCGCCAGTCGTTCTGGGGCGTGAGCGCGCACGAACTCGCGCACCAGTGGTTCGGCGACCTGGTCACGATGCGCTGGTGGGACGACCTGTGGCTCAACGAAGCCTTCGCCACCTGGATGGGCAACAAGATCCACGGCCAGTTGCGCCCCGAGGCGCATACCGACCGCGGCCTGCTCGAAGGCGCGATCGGTGCGATGGGCGCCGACAGCCTGTCCAGCACGCGTCGCATCCATGAGCCGATCCACGACTTCACGCAGATCCAGTCGGCCTTCGACGGCATCACCTACCAGAAGGGCGGCGCGGTGCTCGGCATGTTCGAGCGCTACATCGGCGAGGACCAGTTCCGCACCGGCATCCGCAACTATCTGCACGACCACGCGCGCGGCAATGCCACGAGCGCCGACCTGATCGCCGCGGTGGCGAAGCAGAGCGACGATCCGGTCGCCGTCGATGCGGCGTTCAAGAGCTTCATCGACCAGCCGGGCGTGCCCTTCCTGAAAGTCGCCGTCGAATGCGGCGCGGGCAAGCCGGCGCTGGTGGTCGCGCAGCAGCGTTACCTGCCGCTCGGTTCGTCGGCCAGCGCGAACATGACGTGGGGCATCCCGCTGAGTGTGCGCTATGCGGACAACGGCACGATCCGCGAGCAGAAGGGCATCATCACGGGCCAGTCGGCGCGTTTCGAACTGAAGGACGCCACGTCCTGCCCGCAGTGGGTCATGCCGAATGCGCACGGCGCGGGCTATTACCGCTTCGCACTGGAGCCGAAGTTCCAGAAGTCGCTGTCCGATGCGTTCGCCAAGCTCGATGAGCGCGAGCAGCGCGTCTACGCCGATTCGGTCACGTCGGCTTACGGCGCGGGCCAGCTCTCGCCGAAGGAACTGCTCGCCGCGCTGCCGCAGTTCACCACCGCGCAGGTGCGCCAGACGGTCACCGCCGGCATGGGTTCGATCGGCTGGATGGACGAACAACTCCTGACCAGCGAAGCCGAACGCACCGCGTTCCGCGCGAAGGCCGCGGAGATCTATCGTCCGCGCCTGACCGGCCTGGGCCTGTCGCCGAAGGACGGCGAGGCCGACGATGATCGCCTGCTGCGCGCGTCGCTCGTGGGCTTCTTCGCCGGGACCCTGAAGGATCCGCAGGTGCGCGCCGAAATGGGCAAGCAGGGTCGTGCGGTCCTCGGCCTGGGCGGCGATGGCCAGTTGCACGCCGACGCGGTGCCGAAGGATCTGCGCGCGGTCGCGCTGGAAGTGGCGGTGCAGGAAGGCGGCAAGGCGGCATTCGATGCCGCCGAGAAGCACTTCCGCGCCAGCCAGGATCCGACGATCCGTTCGCAGTTGCTCTCGGCGATGGGCGCGACCCAGGATGCCCAACTCACCGAACGCGCCCGTGCGCTGGTCTTCGAAAAGGGCCTGCTCCGCCGCAACGAGATCTTCCCGATCGTCGGCGGCCAGACCGACGACGAGAAGACGCGTCCGGCGCTGCGCCAGTGGGTGGATTCGCACTTCAGCGAACTCGAGGCGCGCCTGGCGCCGGCGGGTGCGGCACTGGTCGGCCTGTACTCGGCGGGCATGTGCAGCGATTCGGAAGCGGCCGATGTCGAGTCGCGCTTCGCCGATCGCATGAAGTCGATCGAAGGCGGCCCGCTGGAGCTCAAGCAGACCGCCGAAGCGATCCGCCTGTGCTCGGCGCAGAAGACGGCCCGCAAGGGCATGCCGCTGGCCTTCGAAGCACCGAAGGCGAAAAAGTAAGGAAGGCACGCGCGGCATGGGGCGCATCTTGGTTAGGATGCGCCCCATGGCCGACCCTTCCCCCGTTCGCGTCGACGACCTGCTGAAGGACGCGCGCGCGAAGGTCGAACACGCCGACGCCGAATGGCTCCTCGCCTTCGTGCTCGGCAAATCGCGCAGCTGGTTGTACGCACGCGGCGACGATCCCGTCGCCGACGATGCCGCGCAACGCTACGCATCGCTGCTCGCACGGCGCATCGCCGGCGAACCGCTCGCCTATCTCACCGGTCGCAAGGGCTTCTGGCGTTTCGAACTCCAGGTCACGCCCGATACGTTGGTCCCGCGTCCGGAAACCGAACTCCTCGTCGAACTCGCCCTCGCGCACCTCTCGCGCGAAGACGTCATTCGCGTCGCCGATCTTGGAACCGGCAGCGGCGCGATCGCGCTGGCCATCGCCTACGAACGGCCGCGCGCGGAGATCATCGCCGTCGACGACAGTGCCGCCGCGCTCGAAGTCGCGCAATCCAACGCACGCGCATTGCGGTTGACCAACGTCGAATTCCGCAACGGCCATTGGTGCGAACCGCTGGGCGATGGTTTGTTCGACGCCATCGCGAGCAATCCGCCGTACATCGCGCTGGGCGACCTGCACCTGGATGCGTTGCGCTATGAACCGGCGTCCGCGTTGTCGTCCGGCCACGACGGCCTCGATGCGATCCGCGACATCGTGCGCACCGCGCCCGCGCACCTCAGGCCCGGCGGTGCGTTGCTCATCGAACACGGCCGCGACCAGGGCGCCGCGGTGCGCGCGTTGTTCACGCAAGCGGGCTTGATCGACATCGACACGGGCCTGGACATGGAACGCCGCGAACGCGTGACCAGCGGCATCAAACCCGGCGGACCATCGCTGGGCTAGACTCCCAGCCTCACCTGGATCTTGCCCAGCGGCGGAGGCCGATCATGTTGCGCGAACTGTATCCCGACCTCCAGCCGTTCGACACCGGCACGCTGAAGCTCGACGCGCGCCACACGATGTATTACGAACAGTGCGGCAATCCCGACGGCAAGCCCGTCGTGATGTTGCACGGCGGGCCGGGCGGCGGTTGCAGCGACAAGATGCGTCGCTTCCACGATCCGAAGAAATATCGAATCGTGTTGTACGACCAGCGCGGCAGCGGGCGTTCGACGCCGCACGCGGATCTGGTCGACAACACGACCTGGCACCTGGTCGCCGACATCGAAACGCTGCGCGAAAAGTTGCGCATCGATCGCTGGCAGGTGTTCGGGGGTTCGTGGGGTTCGACGCTCGCGCTGGCCTACGCCGAAAAACATCCCGAGCGCGTGACCGAACTGGTGCTGCGCGGCATCTTCATGCTGCGCCGCTGGGAGCTGGAGTGGTTCTACCAGGAGGGCGCCTCGCGCCTGTTCCCCGATGTGTGGGAACACTATCTCGCGGCGATTCCACCGGTGGAACGGCACGACATGATGAGCGCCTACCACCGTCGCCTGACCAGCGAGGACGAGGCGACGCGCCTGGCCGCCGCGCGCGCGTGGAGCGTGTGGGAGGGCGCGACGAGTTTCCTGCGCATGGACCCGGATTTCATCAGCGGCCACGACGAGCCGGAATTCGCGCTGGCCTTCGCGCGCATCGAAAACCATTACTTCGTCAACGGCGGGTTCTTCGAAGACGAAAACCAGCTGCTGCGCGACGTGCACCGCATCGCGTCGATCCCGGGCGTCATCGTCCATGGCCGTTACGACGTGGTGTGCCCGATCAAGAGCGCGTGGGAACTCAAGCAAGCGTGGCCTGGCGCGGAGCTGGTGATCACGCCGACGTCGGGCCATTCGGCCTTCGAACCGGAGAACACCGACGCGCTGGTGCGCGCGACGGACAAGTTCGCCTGATGCTCCCTCCCCTGCGAAGGCAGGGGAGGGCTGGGGTGGGGTTCAGTCGGCTCGCAACGAACCATCCGGATTTCTTTCAAGCATCCAAAGCCCCGCCCACAACTTCAGATCGAGCTCGTAACCCTCGCGCGATTTCTGCATCAGCCACGCCGCGGCACCCGCCCGCGGCACCGCATGCACGATGATGTCTTCACCATCGACGCCACCGCCCGGCCCGGTGCGGACCAGGCCTTCGGCACGCACGAACGCGATGCGCTCGTTGCTCATGCCCGCCGACGTCGGCCCGACCAGCAACACTTCGACATGCGAAGGCCGCCAACCGGTTTCTTCCTCGAGTTCGCGCGTCGCCGCCAGTTCCAGCGTGTCGTCGCCCGACTGATCGCCGACCAGGCCCGCCGGCATCTCGATCGTCTTCGAGCCCAGGGGTACGCGGTATTGCTCGACGAACAACACCTCGTCCTCGGGCGTGGCCGCGACGATGATCACCGCCATGCCGTCGCCGTGCGTGCGTTCGCACGATTCCCAATGGCCGCGTTTCACAAGGCGCAGCCACTGGCCTTCGCAGAGGGTCGTTTTTTCGTCGTTCGTCGGGCGGTCCATGCCCCGATGCTATCCCGCGACGGTGACCGAAGTCTGCACGCCGGAGGCTTCCTGCAGCCGGCGACGCGTCAGCGGGCCGAAACGCAGGGATTCGCACAGGCCGATCAACGCCGCGCCGTCGGCCTGGCCGCGATGGAAGGTGGCGTGCGACAGCGGCGCATCGAGTGCGATCGTCGTCAGCTGGCGCCAGAGCAGCGCCTGTTCCTTGTTCGCGCGCAATTTCACCGCCACTTGCGCAGCGCCGCGGATGCGCAGGAACTGCACTTCGTCCACGCGCGCGAGCAGCGCATCGAGGCTGCCGAAATGCGCGAGCAGGATCGCCGCGGTCTTCGGGCCCACGCCCGGCACGCCGGGGATGTTGTCGACGCTGTCGCCGGTCAGCGCGAGGTAGTCGGCGATCTGGTGCGCTTCGACGCCGTGTCGATCCTTCACGCCCGCCATGGTCCAGCGCACGTTCTTGGCGTAATCCCATTGCTCGTCCAGCCCGGCGAGCAATTGCGAGAGATCCTTGTCGGCCGACACGATCACCGCGCGGTGGCCCGCGGCGCGCCCGACATGCACCGCGGTGCCGATCAGATCGTCCGCTTCGTAATCCGAATGCGCGAGCACGGCCAGGCCGAGCGCGCGGCACAGGGCTTTGCAATGCGCGAACTGGCGCTTGAGCTCTTCCGGCGCCGATTCGCGATTGGCCTTGTAGGCCGGGTAGAGCGCGTTTCGGAAACAACTGTCGAGCGCTTCGTCGAAGGCGATGGCGATCTGGCGCGGGCGCTCGCGTTCGAGCAGCTCCAGCAGGAAGCGCGCGAAACCGTGGACGGCGTTGGTCGGCCAACCGTCGGCGTCGTGGAATTCGTTCGGCATCGAATGCCATGCGCGGAACACGTACATGCTCGCGTCGACCAAGTAGAGCGGCGGCTGCACGGAGGCCGGTGCGTTCATGCGGGGCTCCAGTCGGTGAGCAGTGCTTGCGGATCGGGGCGATCGCGCTCGGGTGCGTCGAGTTTCGGCGTGCCGATGTGGATGAAGCCGACGACGTGTTCGTCTTCCGCCAGGCCGAAGACCTGCGCGATCGCCGGATCGTAGGCCGGCCAGCCCGTGAGCCATTGCGCGCCGAAGCCGCAGGCCTGCGCGGCCTGCAACAACGCGAAGCACACGCAGGACGCGGCGCTGAAGCGTTCGGAAGCGGGGATTTTTTCGTCGGGACCTTGCTTGGCGACGACGATCAGCACCAGCGGCGCATGCGCGAAACGGTTGCGGTCTTTTTCGATCGCACCTTCGCCGGCCTGCGGATCGCGTTCGAGCGTGCGCGCCGCGAGGCGTTCGCCCAGCGCATGGCGCGCGTCGCCGGCCACGCGGATGAAGCGGAAAGGCACGCGCTTGCCGTGGTCGGGCACGCGCACGGCGGCGGACAGGATCCGCGCAAACGTGGCCGGATCGGGACCTGGTTCACCCAATTGCTTGGCCGGCACCGACCGTCGCGCGTTCAGGAAATGCAGTTCGTCGGATGGTTTGGGGTCAACTGGGGACATGGGTCACAGAACCGGAATTTCGAAGGTGAGTTGACACAACGCGACACTATGCTGCCCCTCAGTGTCGCATTTGGTCACATGGTGTCGCGGTCAGGGAGATCGACATGTCGGGGCAGGCAACGGGGCTGGACACCACGCAGCGGGCCAATCCGGCAGGCGTGCTGGAAGAAATGAAGCGCCTGGCCGTCGAACAACTCGGCGGCGTACCCAGCGCATTGTACGCGCCGGTGGCCGAGGCCCTGGATGATGCCGCGCGCCGCGCCGGCCTGATCCAGATCCGCCGCGGCGACCACATCGCGCTGCTCAACCTGCGCCAGCGCAACGCCGGCAACGTGATGCGTTTCCGCCAGTTGATCGCGCAGGGCTTCGAGGATTTCCGCGCGCTGCCCAACCGCATGCGCAACGGCCAGCAGCTCGGCCTGGTCGAAGACCGCCACCTGGGTTTCCATTACGCGGGCCAGAAGCTCGCCGAATCCATCGGCCAGCGCTACGTGCGCCAGTTGGAGATGCTCGACCAGCGGCTGGAAGCCCTGGCGCAGGAACTGGGCGCCAATTCTTCGTCCAACCCGATCGGCGCCACGCGCCTGGCCGGTGCGTTCCTCGCGACCTTCCACGACGCCGACCTGCCCGAAACGCTGCGCCCGCTGCTGTTCCGCCAGTACGAACACGAACTCTCGCGCGTGCTGGGCGACCTGTATGGCCGCATCAACACGCTGCTCGCGGCGGCCGGTTACGGGCTCAAGCAGACACCTGCGCCGGCCACGGCGTCCGCGGCCGAGAACATCGATTCCATTTCCGCGGTGCCGCATCAGCCCGGCAACGCCCGCCACGCTTCCCCCGATGTCGATGCGATGGAACGCTTCGGAGACCTGCGCGCCATGTTGCATGCCTGGAGAGAGGGATCCTCGCCCGCCGCCCGCACGGAGGCGCGCGCCACCACATCGGCCTCCGGCGCACCGCGTCGCGACCTGCGCTCGGCCGAAGTCATCAGCGTGACCTCCTTGCTGCAGCGCGACGGGCCGGAGCCCTATGCGCGTGCGCTCGCCGGTGCCGGTTCGCTGGCCGACGCGATTCGCGACCAATTGACCGAAGGCGCGCGTCGCCTCGGCTTGGACCCGGACCAGACGCAGATCGGCGCGCAGGAGAACGATGCGATCGACCTGGTCGGCCTGTTGTTCGAATCGCTGTTCCAGACCCACGCGATGCTCGACCGCGCGCGCCGCGTCTATGCGCGCCTGGTGCTGCCCTACGTGAAGGTGGCGCTCAGCGACGACGGCCTGTTCCTGCGCCGCGACCATCCCGCGCGTCGCCTGTTCGACACGATCACCGAAGCCTGCGAAGGCAACGACGGCGCCACGCCGCAGGATCGCGAACTGCTCGAACGCGCCGCCGGCATCGCGCAGCGCATCGTGGCCGATTACAACGAAGACCTCGAGATCTTCGCCCTGGCCAGCGCCGAACTCGAAGCGCTGCTCGACCAGCAGCGCAAGCGCGTGGACATGCTCGAAAAGCGCGCGGCCGAAGCCGTGCACGGCAAGGAACGCCTGCTGCAGGCGCGCCTGCAGGCCGGCGCGGCGCTCAACCAGCGCCTGCGCACGCCGCTGACCGAAGCGGTCGCCGAATTCCTCGTCGAACATTGGCAGCACCATCTGTTGCAGACGCTGCTGCGCGAAGGCCGCGAATCGCCGAAGCACGCCGATGTCCTCGCGCTCGCCGATGCGCTGATCGTCGTCGACGGCCTGTCCGCGCAGGCGCGCGGTGGCGTCGTGGCCGATCGCCTGATCGCGCTGCAGCCGGCCATCGTCGAATGCCTGGTGGCCTGCGGCCACGACGAACACGGTGCGAACGACTGGCTCGCCGGCGTCGTGCGTGCGCTCGCGCAGCCCGATTTGCCGCGCATGGTGCGTAATCTCCCGCCGCCGGTCGTCGCCGACGACGATTCGGAGCAGGGCGCGCTGCGCGTGGTCGGTGGCCATGCGGGCCTGGACTTCGATCCGGAAGTCGCCCAGCGCATGCGCCTGCTCGCCCCCGGCGAATGGCTGCGCCTGCTCGACCAGCAGGGCGAACACGTGGCGGCGAAGGTCGCCTGGGTCAGCCCGCTGAGTGGCCGCTTCCTGCTCGTCAACCGCCGCGGCGCGCGCGTGCTCGTCGCTTCGGCCGAGCAACTCGCGGCGCTGGTCGCCGAAGGCCGCCTGGTCGCGGGCACCGAGCAAGCGCCCTTCGACGAGGCCATGCGCCAGATGCGCGCGCGCCTCAACCGGGCCGTCGGGCAGAACTGATCCGCGCAAGGCCGGTGCGTCGCGCTAGGATGCAGCGGCGCACCTGGAACCCGAGGCGGATCGATGACGGTCGAAGTGGGAGTCGCGCGGGAAACCGCGCACGGTGAGCGGCGCGTCGCGCTGACACCCGAAACCTGCAGGAAACTCGTGAAGCTCGGCGCGAACGTCCGCATCGAGCGCGGCGCCGGCGCGTCCGCCGGGTTTCCCGATGCCGATTACAGCGAAGCAGGCGCGCAGGTGGTCGACGACGGTCACCACGCGCTCGGCGCCGCCGATGTCGTCTTGTGCGTGCAGCCGCCCGATGCGGTGCGCCTGTCGCAGTTGAAAGAAGGCGCGGTCCTCGTCGGCCTGCTGCAACCGCAGGGCGACGCCGCGCGCGGCGCGCAGATCCAGGCGCGCAAGTTGCTCGCCTTCCCGCTGGAACGTTTGCCGCGCACCACGCGCGCGCAGGCGATGGACGTACTGAGCTCGCAGGCCGGCATGGCCGGTTACAAGGCCGTGCTGATCGCCGCGCAGCTCACCCCGCGCTTCTTCCCGATGCTGACCACCGCCGCGGGCACGATCCGCCCCTCGCGCGTGCTGATCGTCGGCGCGGGCGTGGCGGGCCTGCAGGCGGTGGCGACCGCCAAGCGCCTCGGCGCGCAGGTTGAAGGCTTCGACGTGCGGCCCGAAACGCGCGAACAGATCGAATCGCTTGGCGGCAAGTTCCTCGACCTCGGCGTCAGCGCTGCGGGCGAAGGCGGCTACGCACGCCAACTCACCGAAGAAGAACGCGCCGAACAGCAACGGCGCCTTGGCGAATACCTGAAGAACATCGACGTCGTCGTCTGCACGGCGGCCGTGCCGGGCCGACCGGCGCCGAAGATCGTGACGGCCGCGATGGTCGCGGGCATGCGCCCGGGCAGCGTGATCGTCGATCTCGCGGCGGAAACCGGCGGCAACTGCGAACTGACGCAACCGGGCGAGACGATCGACAGCAACGGCGTGGTCATCGCGGGGCCGTTGAACCTCGCGAGCATGGGCGCGCTGCACGCGAGCGAGATGTACGCGCGCAACGTCTACAACTTCGTTGCCCTGTTGTTGAAGGACGGTGCGCTCGCGTTCGATTGGGGCGATGAGTTGCTTGCGAAGACCGTTTGGCCGGAGCGTGCAACACCGGCGTAAGGCGCACAGCGCAGCCGAGATGGCTGCTGCTTCGACAACGATCGGGGCAGTGCGAAGCTTG
Source organism: Lysobacter sp. P5_B12 (assembly GCF_056400425.1). NCBI lineage: Bacteria > Pseudomonadati > Pseudomonadota > Gammaproteobacteria > Lysobacterales > Lysobacteraceae > Lysobacter > Lysobacter sp. P5_B12. Next base: position 23,270 of record NZ_JBFULG010000013.1, on the reverse strand, counting down.
CTTCGCACCGGCAAAGCAAATGCCCGGGCGAAGCCCCCGATCGAGAGCCAACGCACGAAAGGTGATGCCCCAGCGTTGTGAGTTTCAAATTTTTTTCCCAAAAAAATTTGGAACTCACAACGTTCGGGCGGCGCGAAAGCAGAGGGTGTAGCCCCTTGAGACGCGTCAATCCTTCGGCGGATGCGCATCCAGCCAAGCCTTCCGCTGCTCCGGCGTCATGTCGTGCCACTTTTCCTTGAGCGCATGACGCTCCTCCGGCGGCATCGAACGCATGCGCTCGAACAGCTCGCGCGCCTGATCGCGCTGGTCGGGCGAAAGGTGATCCCAACGACGCATGCCCTTGTGCGCGGCTTCGCGCTGTTCGGGCGTCATCGTCGTCCACCGGCGCGCGTGCTCGAGCATGCGCCGGCGCTGGTCGGCGTCGGCGTTGTTCCAGCGATCGCGGATGGGTGCGATGAGCATGTCGCGTTCGGCCGGGGAAAGTTGCTCCCATTGCGCAGGGGCAGGCGCGGGCGCGGCCGTCTGTTGCGCGAACGCAGGCGCCGCGAGCAGCAGGAGCAGGGCGAGCCAGGGGTGGCGGCGGATCATCGGATTACTCCATGGCCATCAGGGCGGCGTCGTCGGACGCCAGCCACACGTAGAGATCGGGGTTTTCTTCGAGCGTCGAAGCGATGAGGGGATCCTCGTTCGTCGTCGCGCTGGTCGAAGCGGTGCTGTTCGAAGCCGGTTGCACGGCTGCGACCATCGGTGCGTGCGTCGTCGGCGGCAGCGAACGCAGCTGCATGCCGAGCACGAGCGCGCCCACCGTGGCCGCGGCCGCGAGCGGGATCGCCAGGCGCCATTTCGATGCGGGCGCCTGCACGCTTTCGCCACGCAGCGCCTTGTTGCGGCGCTGCTGCAATTGCGCGCGCACGCGAGGCGAGAGATGGTCGAGCGCCTGCGCATGCAATGCGCGGATCGCGTCGTCCTGCTTGTTTTTTTCGCCGATGTTCATGCGAATTCCTCCAGTTGCGCCTGCAAGGCTTCGCGGGCGCGGAACAAATGTGTTTTCACCGCCCCTTCGCTGCACCCCATCACGCGTGCGGTGGTCGCGACGTCGAGTTCTTCGATCACGCGCAGGGTGAAGGCTTCGCGTTGGCGAGCCGGCAATGCGCGCACCGCCTGTGCGATGCGGGCATAGGCTTCGCGGCTGTCGTGCTTGCGGGAAGGATCGGATTCGGGATCGAGCGTGGGGACGCGTTCGCTCCAGTCGATCGGGTCTTCGTCGGCGTGGCTCGACTGCGGTCGCAGCCAACGCAGGCGGAAGCTGCGGCGGCGCTGCGCATCGACGATGCGGCTGCGCAGGACGCTCCAGAACAACGGCGTCCATTCTTCCGGCGGTTTGTCGGCATAGCCCAGCATTTTCAGCATCGCGTCCTGCACGACATCCAGCGCGTCGTCGCGATGGCGCAGGCCCAGTTCGGCGAAACGGAACGCGCGCGGCGCGATGCCATCGAGGAAGGCTTCGAGCGTGCGCGGCCGCGCCGCGTCGCGCACGGGCGCGTCGACTGCCGGGAAGGCGGTCATCGGATCGTCGGCATCGTCGGTCACTCGAAGGAACATAGCAGTCGGTCGGTCGGCCGGTGGTGGCGGCCCGGAGGATCCGGCCGGTTGGCCAGGCCGCCCGCACCGCCTGCGAGGTGGGGAACGCGGCCGCGGCCGGGGCGTTGACCCGGCGCGCGCCGGGTTCACCTGTCGTTATGATGGCCGCACACGACGACTGGGGCAGACGGCATGGCGGCGGACGGGTTCGTGGTGCTCTACATCTTCATGCTGGCCGCCATCGCGGGCCACGTGATCATTTCCCGGGTCCCGGTGATCCTGCATACGCCCCTGATGTCGGGCTCGAACTTCATCCACGGCATCGTGCTCATCGGCGCGATGGTCGTGCTCGGCCACGCCGACACGACGCTGGAGAAGGCGATCGGGTTCGTCGCGGTGCTCCTGGGCGCAGGCAACGCGGCCGGCGGCTACGTGGTGACCGAACGCATGCTCGAACTGTTCAAGGCGAGCAAGAAGCCGGAGGCCAAGCCGTGATGGCGTCCTGGCAGACGCTCCTCGCCGCGACGAGCTACCTCGTCGCCGCCACCCTGTTCCTGCTCGGCCTGCAACGCATGGCCTCGCCGGTGACCGCGCGCAGCGGCATCCAGTGGGCGGGCGTGGGCATGGTGATCGCGACCGTGGCGACGTTCGTGTTGCCCGGGTTGCACAACCTGGCGCTGATCGTGATCGCGCTCGTGCTCGGCACCGTCGTCGCGTGGGTGTGGGGCAAGCGCGTGGCGATCACCGACATGCCGCAGATGGTCGCGTTGTTCAACGGCATGGGCGGTGGATCGGCGGCGGCGATCGGTGCGGTGGAGTTGCTGAAGCTCGGCGAGCCGGGGCAGCGCATGGGAGACGTGACCCTGCGCGTCATCAACGTCGACGGGCTGCAAGTCGGCCTGGCGCTGCTTGGCGCGCTGATCGGTGCTGTTTCGTTGACCGGTTCGATCATCGCGTGGGCGAAGCTCGACGGGCGCATGGACAAGCGTTACACGTTCCCGGGACAGCAGGTCGTCAATCTGGTCTTGTTCCTCTGCGCCGTCGTGCTCGGCGTCATGATGTTGCACGGCTTCCTCGCCGATCATTTCATCGACCGGACGTGGGTCGTCGCGTTCTTCGTCGCCGCGCTCGCCGTGGGCGTGCTCATGACGCTCCCCATCGGCGGCGCCGACATGCCCGTCGTCATCTCGCTCTACAACGCCTTCACCGGCCTGGCCGTCGCCTTCGAGGGCTACGTCCTCGGCAACCAGGCGCTGATCATCGCCGGCACGATGGTCGGCGCGGCGGGCATGCTGCTCACGCGCCTGATGGCCAAGGCGATGAACCGCAAGATCACCAACGTGTTGTTCTCGAATTTCGGCGCGACCGGCGAAGCGCAGGAAATCTCGGGCACCCAGAAGCCGATCGAAGCGGGCGACGTCGCCGCGATGATGGCCTACGCCGAACGCGTGGTGATCGTGCCCGGCTACGGCATGGCCGTCGCGCAGGCGCAGCACAAGATCTGGGAACTCACGCAGCGGCTCATCGCGCGCGGCGTCAAGGTGAAGTTCGCCATCCATCCCGTCGCCGGCCGCATGCCGGGCCACATGAACGTGCTGCTCGCCGAAGCCGGCGTGCCCTACGACCTCATCGCGGACATGGACGACATCAACCCCGAATTCCCGAACACCGATGTCTCGCTGGTCATCGGCGCGAACGACGTCGTCAATCCCGTCGCGAAGACCGACCCGGCCTCGCCGATCTACGGCATGCCGATCCTCGACGTGAACCAGAGCAAGCAGACGGTGGTGATCAAACGCGGCAAGGGCACGGGCTTCGCGGGCATCGAGAATGCGCTGTTCTACGCCGATAACACGCGCATGCTCTACGGCGACGGCGCGGAAATGGCGAGTGCGCTGGTCAGCGAGCTCAAGGCGCTGGACGGCGGCGGTCACTGACCGCCGCAGAACTCAATGACGCAACGCGCTGCGCGCGATGAACGCGCACGCGATGCCGATCGACACGTGCACGAGGATGCTCGCCACCGTCCACGCCGTGAAGCGGATCGGCGAAGGCCCGGCCGCCGACAGCGGCACGACCACGAAATTCATCGCCGCGTACAGGCACAGGCCGTACGCCGGTCCCCAGCGCCAGGGGCGCCGCATGAGCGACGGCGAACGCGAGGCGACCAGCGCATAGGCGAGCACCATGCACGCGGCGATGAAATAGTGCGCGATCACGCCGACCGCCGCGGTGCGCAGCCCGCCATCGAAACTCGCATCGCCGTACACGCCGGCGGCGATCGACTGGAAGATGCGCACCGGCGGCACCGACGCTGCGACCGCCCACCACGTGCAGGCGAACACCAGGTCGAAAGTCCCCACCGCCAACCCGCCCAACAGTGCGCGGGGGAGTTGGAGGCGGGGTGGGGAAACCTGCAGGTCGGCGTACAGTCGCGTCATTGCGTGCAGAGCGTTCCGGTGATTTCGGTGGTGACCACCGGACCGGTCGTGCCGAAGACGAACAATTCGCCGGTGGCGCCCGCGTAGCGGCCCGTGCCCGAGACCACCGCGTGGTGCGCGATCACGCGGCCCGTGCCGGTGATACCTGCTTCGCGCATGACCAGGGTGCCGTCGCGCAATTCGTAGCGGAACGGACCGCTGTAGGGCGTCCACTCGGGCGAGGTGGACGCGGGCGTGCCCACGCCGTCGGCGCGGAAGTGCGATGTGCCGCGGAATCCGTGGTTGCCTTCCACTTCACCGAGGAAGCACGAGGGTTCGCCGGCATCGCATCCCGTGGTGACGCGCACCTCGGTCATGTCGGCGTGGATGGACTTGCAGTTTTCCTGCGGGCCGGCGAAGGCCGCAGGTGCGATGGCGAGTGTGCACAGCGCCACCGCGAAGCGGATTGCATGCGTCATGGCTGTCTCCGAATCCGGCGAACCGATCGCCGGTGGAACGCATGCTTGGTCTTGCACGTGGTCCCCCGCGAGCACCGCCTGCGCGGCGCGCGAGGGAACCAATCAACGTGCGTGCGCGCGTGCGATCACGGCGCAGCCGATCCCGATGCCCGCGAACGTCGCCAGGCAAGCGATCGTCCACGACAGCGGCGCGCTGCTGGTGCGCGCGGTCGCCGCCGAGAAGTACGGCACGATCACTTCGAACAACAGGCCATACATCGCCATGCCGTACGCACTGCCGGCGATCCACGCATGTCGATGCAACTGCGGCCAGCGCGTCGTCAGCCGCATGTAGCCGGCGACCATCGCCGCGACCGTCGCGCAATACAGCAACGCGCCGGCAATCGCCGAATCGACGCCACCGGCGTGCGCGGCATGCGAACCGACGACCCACGAGGCGATGCCTTGCCCGATGCGCACCGGCGGGACGCCCGCATACAGGAACCAGTACAGGGAGGCGAAGGCCAGGTCAGCCAGCGCAAATGCGCTGCCGCCGAGCGCCATGGACGCCCAGGCGGGCCAAGCGCGGGGCGCTGCAGAAAGGACCGGGGCGTGGGACCAGGCGGACCGAACGTGCATGGCGGACCTCGTGCAGGCAGGATTGGCCTCATCACACGCCCGTGGATTGGCACTGGCAAGGGCCAATCGACCGGGCCGGAATGGGGCCATTCCCTCCGGAGGTCGGCCATGCACCTGCAACTCGACGGACGCGGTCCCCTGCATGCGCAACTGACCCGCGCGCTGAAGACGGCCCTGGCCGGCGGCCGCCTCGGCCAGGGCAGCCGCTTGCCGCCGACGCGTGCGCTGGCCCGCGACCTCGGCCTGTCGCGCAACACCGTGCTGACCGCGTACGAACAACTGCGCGCCGAGGGATTCATGGCGGCGCGCGTGGGGTCGGGGAGTTTCGTCTCGGCGCCCTTGCTGACCGAAGCGGCGAACGACGCACCCCCGGCGATCGCGCCACCGCAAACCGCCTACGCACGACGCGCACGCAACGCCGACATCCGCCGCCTGTTGCGCAACAAGCCGCGCGAAGCGGTGCGCTTCTCGTTCCAGTACGGCCTGCCGCTGGTGAATCCCGCGCTGACCACCGCGTGGGCGCGCGAACTCGCGCACGCCGCCGCATACACCGCACCCGACTATCCCGATCCGCAGGGCCTGCCCGCATTGCGCGAAGCGATCTGCGATTACCTCGCGCGCCGTCGCGGCGTGCAGGCGGTGCCCGACGATGTGCTCGTCGTCGGCGGCACGCAGCAGGCGGTGTCGCTCGCCGCGCGCATCCTCCTCGACGCCGGCGATCTGGCAGTCGTCGAAGAACCGCAGTACTTCGCTTTGCGGAAAGTGCTGCAAATCCACGGCGCGCGCCTGCATGGCGCGGAGGTCGACGAAGACGGCCTGCGCCCGGATCGTTTGCCCGCCGATTCGCCGCGCATGATCTGCGTGACGCCGTCGCATCAATTCCCCGGCGGTTCGGTGTTGTCGCTGTCGCGGCGCCTGGAATTGCTGCAGTACGCACGCATGCACGACAGCTGGATCTTCGAGGACGACTACGACGGCGAGTTCCGTTACGACACGCAACCGCTCGCCGCGCTGCGTTCGCTCGATCGCGATGGACGCGTGATGTACGTCGGCACGTTCTCGAAGACCTTGTTCCCGTCTTTGCGCCTCGGATACATCGTGATGCCGCCGGCGCTGCGCGAGGACCTGGTCACCGCGAAGTGGGCGCAGGATTTCGGCAGCTCGGCGATCGAGCAGGCGGCGCTCGCGCGCTTCATGGCCGGCGGCGGATTCGAACGCCACCTGCGTCGTAGCGCGCGCACCTTGCAGGAGCGGCGCACGCTGTTGCTCGACGGCTTGCGCGAAGTCGGGAAAGGGCGGCTGGAAATCGCCGATTCGCACGCCGGCATGCACCTGGTCGTGTGGCTGGACAAACCCGACTCGGCGCTCGATGCCATCCTCGCGCATGGCCAATCGCTCGGCCTGGGCCTGTTCACGCTGCGCCCGCACTACCTGCGGCGGCCGCAGCGCGCGGGTTTGCTCATGGGGTTTTGCGGCCTGTCGGCCGCGCAGATCCGCGAGGCGATGCCCTTGTTCGCGGAGGTGCTCGACCGCGCTTACGCCTGACGATCAGCGCGAAGCGATCGCCGCGACGATCAGGCCGAACCCGATCCACGCCCAGTCAGCGGGCGTGTTCGCCAGATGGGTGAGCGTCCACGCGAGCGAGGGCCCGAGCTTGGTCATCGTTTCGCCGAAGCCGAGCCCGAGCATCCCCGACAGATGCGCCGAAACGATGCCCCATTGCGCAAGCGCGATCGCCAGGGCGGTCGCGGCCACGCCGGTGCCCATGCGCACCCAGCCGCGCGGCGCGCGCCCGAGGCGAAGCAGCCAGGCCGCGTCGAGCGCGGCGATCACCGCCATCCAGCCGCATTGCGAGGACGTGAACATCGCCGCGGCGACCCAGGCCGCCGCGATCCCGGTGCTGCCGACCAGGGCGAGCGCGGCCCCCATCCATGGCGAATGTTGCGTTTCCTGCGGCGCCATCGGGCTCCCCTGCGTGATCGCACAGCATACCGGCCGCGCAGGGCCTAGAATGCACGGCCTTGCGGCGCACGCCGCACGCCCCCACTTCCATCGCATGTATTCCCGCAGCAGCGAACCCGTCCGCTTCGAGCGCGATTGCGCCGTCGTCCTCGTGCCGCAAGGTGAAGAAGTCACCTTGCCCGCGGGCAGCATCGGCTACATCACGCAGGCGCTCGGCGGCAGCTACACCGTGTTCGTCGAAGGCAATCTGTTCCGCGTGGCCGGCCGGGATGCCGACGCGATCGGCAAGGAGCCGCCCGAGCCGCTCGAACTCGCCGCCGGTGCCTCCGACGATGAAGTCGAGAAACTGGTGTGGCGGCAATTGCGCACCTGCTTCGACCCCGAAATCCCGATCAACGTCGTCGACCTGGGCCTTGTGTACGAAGCGACGGTGAAGCCGCGCGAGGACGGCACGCGCGAAGTCGCCATCCGCATGACGCTCACCGCGCCCGCGTGCGGCATGGGCGACATCCTCGTCGACGATGTGCGCAGCAAGCTGGAAATGATTCCGACGGTCACCGAGGCGGACGTCGAGCTGGTGTTCGACCCGCCGTGGAACCGGATGATGATGTCGGAAGCCGCGCGCCTGGAAACCGGGATGCTCTGACGCGTCAGAGTTCTTCGAAGCGGTTGGCCGCGACGTTCTTGCGCACCTTGTGGATGTCCCACACGCGGCCGTTCATCGCGATGTAGACCCCCGGCGGCAGGCACTGCACCGCACCCACCGCGGTGCCCACGTTGAATTCGGCATCCGAGCCGCGGAAACGCGCGGGGCTCAGCGCACCCGTCAGCACGATGGTGCGATCGGTCAGCGATTCCAGCACCTGCGCGGTTTCGACCATCGTGTCGGTGCCGTGCGTCACCAGCACGTGCTTCGCCGGCTGCGCGGCGATCGTCGCGCGGATCAACTCGCGGTCTTCCTGCGAGATGTGCAGCGAATCCTTGCGGATGATCGGGATCACGTTGAACTGGAACGCGACGCCGAGCTCGCGCAGGATGCCGCCGATCTGCGGCTCGCCGATCTGGTAATCCGACTTGTCGTCGAAATAGATCTTGTCGATCGTGCCGCCGGTGGTGACGATGCAGAGCTGGTCCATGGGCGGCGATTATAGGTGCCGGCTCCCATGGGCGCCTACCGACGTCCGCCGAAGCGCGCCTGCAGCCCCGGCAGCGTGGCGCCGGCGAAGACCACGAGCGCGAGTACGATCTCGATCAGCGCCAGTTCCCGATGGTCCGGCCGCGACCAGGCCACCATCACCCCGTGCGAGAACCACCCGAGCGAGAACAGGCCCGCCCAGAACGCCGGCTTCTGCCCGCCATTCCAGTTGAATGCCGCGAGCAACAGCGGCGGGCCGGCGAACCACGCCAGCGCGTGCCAGCCTTCGGGCAGGAACCAGAACACGAACAGCGCGACCAGGCCGAACAGGCCGGCAAGCAACACGCGTGTCGGAAAACTCATGCCGCGCTCCCGTCGAACAATTTCCGCGCCAGTTCCGCCACGCGCCGACCGAGTGCGCGCGCCAATTGCGCTTCCTCGTCGCTGGGGCGGGGATCGTCCTGCATCCCGGCATGATGGCTCGCGCCGTAGGGCGTGCCGCCCGTGCGCGTGGAATTCAGGCCCGGCTCGGTGTACGGCAAACCGGTGATCACGCAACCGTGGTGCAGCAGGGGCAACATCATCGAGAGCAGCGTGGCCTCCTGTCCGCCGTGCAGCGTGGCGGTGGAAGTGAAGACCGCAGCGGGCTTTCCGACCAGCGTGCCGCTCGCCCATTCGGCGCCCAGGCCATCGATGAAATGCTTCAACGGCGCGGCCATGATCCCGAAACGCGTCGGGCTTCCGAGGACCAGGCCCGCGCATTCGGCAAGATCTTTGCGATGCACGTAGGGCGCGCCTTCGTCGGGCTCCGGTGGTGCCGCGACTTCGGTCACCGGCGCCACGGGCGGCACGCAACGCAGCCGCGCGGCCATGCCGTCGACTTCCTCGACCCCGCGCGCGACCTGTCGCGCAAGCCGCGCGACGGAGCCGCCGCGGCTGTAATACAGCACCAGCACTTCGGGCATCGGGGCCACCTCCGTTGCGCAGGATAGCCGAGCGGTGGGGTAGGCTTCCGCGGATGGAGCCCCTGGACACCGTTTATCGCTGGACCGGATACCTGCGCGACCGCCATCGCCTGGGCACGTTCTTCCGTTTCCTCTGGAACCGGTTCATGGGCGACAACCTGTTCCAGGCCGCGGGCGCGCTGTCGTACACGACTGTGTTCGCGCTGGTGCCGCTGTTCGTCGTGGGCTTCGGCGTGTTGTCGGCCTTCCCGGTGTTCGACCTGTGGCGCGATCGCCTGGTCGATTACATCTTCTCGAACTTCGTCCCGAGCTCGGCGCGCGCGGTGGAAGCCTACCTGCGCCAGTTCTCCGCGAACGCGGGGCAACTGACCGCGGCGGGCATCGTGGCCCTGGTCGTCTCCTTGCTGATCACCTTGAACAGCGTGGAGATGACCTTCAACCAGATCTGGCGCGTGCCGACGGCGCGGCCGAAGTTCGCGCGCTTTTTGGTGTACTGGACGGTGTTCACGCTCGGCGCGCTGGTGGCGGCGACGAGCCTGGCGCTGTCCTCGCGCTTCTTCGCGATGGCGGTGTTCGAAACGCAGGCAGGCCAGTGGCTGGAACAAGTGCTCGTGCGCGCCACGCCCTTCGTCATCGAATTGCTGGCTTTCGCCACCGTGTTCAAGGTGGTGCCGCATCGCACCGTGTTGTGGCGGCATGCGTTCGCGGGCGCGTTCCTCGCGGCGGTGTTGTTCGAAGGCGTGAAGTTGTGGCTCGGCGTGTTCATCGGCAACTTCAGCAGCTACGGCAAGGTGTACGGCACGCTCGCGTTCCTGCCGATCTTCCTGGTGTGGATCTACCTGGGGTGGACGTCGATCCTGCTGGGCGCTTCGTTCGCCGCGTCGATGTCGTCGTTCCGCTACCAGCCGGCCTCCATGCGCCTGCCGGTCGGTTACGAGATGTATGGATTGCTGCGCATGCTCGGCCGTTTCCACGCGGCGCGCGCGCAGGGCAAGGGCCTGCACAGCCAGGAGATCCAGGCGCTCGAACCGGTGCTCACCGATTCGATGGTGCAGGAGATGCTCGGCCAGTTGTGCCTGATCGGCCTGCTCAGCCGCGCCGAGAGCGGCGAGTGGCTGTTGGCGCGCGATCTCGACGATCTCACGATGGGCGAACTTTACGAGGCCTGCCAACTGCGCATTCCCGTGGCCGAAGCGCATGTTCCGATGCGCGACGATGCCCTGGGCCAGCGCGCGTACCATACGCTCGACGAGCTGCGGCTCCCGCTGCGCGACCTGCTGAAGAAGAAGGTGTCTTCGATCTATGACTCACCGAAATAAATACGTGGCGCTCGCCGTTGCGATCGCGATGCTCGCGGGCTGCAAGCAGCCTGCCGCGCCGGAGCCGACCACCACGAAGCCGGCCACCGTCGCCGCACCCGCCACCACCGCGGCGCCGGCATCGGCCTCGGCGCAGGTCGCCAGGACCAAGGACGTGCCGACGCTGTCGATCGCCACCGTCGACGGCAAGCAGTTCGACCTGGCGGCGCATCGCGGCAAGTGGGTCGTCGTGAATTTCTGGGCGACGTGGTGCAACCCGTGCCTGAAGGAAATGCCGGCACTCTCGGCGCTCGACACGATGCGCGAATACATCGAAGTCGTCGGCCTGGCCTACGAGGACACCACGCCCGCGCAAATGCAGGCCTTCCTGAAGAAGCACCCGGTGTCCTATCCGGTCGCGCTGGTCGATGTGTACAACCCGCCGAAGGATTTCGAAACGCCGGCCGGTTTGCCGATGACCTACCTCATCGCGCCCGATGGCAAGGTCGCCAAACGCTTCATCGGTCCGGTGGAGCCGCACGACATCGAGTCGGCCATCGTCGCCAACGGCGGCCCGCAGCCGCCGAAGGGTGCGTGATGACCGCCGCGCGCTTCTTCGTCGAAGGGCGCGTGCAGGGCGTGTTCTTTCGTGCGTCGGCGCGCGAGCAGGCGCAGGCGCTCGGCCTGCGCGGCTACGCGCGCAACCTGCACGACGGCCGCGTGGAAGTGCTCGCGGTCGGCGATGTACAGGCGGTCGAGCGATTGGAACAGTGGTTGAAACACGGGCCGCCGTCGGCCCACGTCGAACGGCTGGAACGCATCGCCGCCGACGAAGGCGAAGCGGGGCCGGAGTTCGACACGGCCTGAGGCCGGGCGCTAAACGTCGATCGACTTGATCGGCGCGACCACGGTGAAGCGCTCCTTCTTCGGCTTGCCCGGCAGCGCATCGAGCTGCATCTCCGATTCGGGAAGCCGCGTGTCGGGAAGGCGGTCGAGCAGGTCGCGGATCAAGGTGAGCCGCCCGCGCCGCTGGTCGTTGAAATCCACCAGCGTCCACGGCGCATGATGTGTGTGCGTCGCGCGCAGCATGTCCTCGCGCGCCTTGGTGTAGTCGCCGTAACGTGCGCGCGCATCGAGGTCGATCTGCGAAAGCTTCCACCGCTTGAGCGGGTCGGCGCAGCGTTCGAGGAAACGCTCTTCCTGCCGCGCCTGGTCGCAGGACAGCCAGTACTTGAAGAGCAGGATGCCGTCGTCGACCAGCAGTTTTTCGAACGCGGGCGTCTGTTCGAGGAACGCATTCACCTGTGCGGGCGTGGCGAAGCCCATGACGCGTTCGACGCCGGCGCGGTTGTACCAGCTGCGATCGAACAGCACGATGTCCCCGGCGCTCGGCAGGTGCGGCACGTAACGTTCGAAGTACCACGCGCCCAGTTCGGCCTCGTTCGGCTTGCCGAGCGCGACCACGCGGCATTGGCGCGGATTCATGTGTTCGCGGATCGCGTCGATCGCGCCGCCCTTGCCGGCGGTGTCGCGGCCTTCGAACAACACGACGATGCGCTGGCCCGTCTCGCGCGCCCAGCGGGCCATCGAGACCAGTTCGAGCTGCATCGGCGCGAGCGCCGCGTTGTACGCTTTTTTCTTGATGCCTTTCATTTGGCCGCCTTGCGGCGCCGCGGCGCAGGCTGGTTCGCCAGGCCGCGCGCGATTTCGAGCAACGCGCCCTGTTGCCGGGTGGACAGCAGGCGATACGCCGCGAGCAACTCGTGTTCGCCTTGCGTGCGCGACGGATCCAGCGTGCTCGCCAGTTCCGCGAGCAATGCGCCCGCGGGCACGCCGAGCGTGCGGGCGAGGGCATCGAGTTGATCCTTGCCCGGCATCTTCTCGCCGCGCAGCCAGGCCGACACGGTGTTGACGCCCGCGCGCGGAATCGCGGTGGCGAGGTCCGTGGCACTCATGCCGCGCGCTTTCGCGAGCAACCGCAGGGTCGTTGCGAGCGGCATGGTGTTCACTCCTTGAGGCGTGGACGCAGGGTGGCGAGGTTGCAGGGACGCGTGCGCGCATCCAGTTGCGCGCGCAGGATCTTTTCCCACGCGGTGCGACACGCGGATGTCGAGCCGGGCAGAGCGAACAGGAACGTGCCGTTGGCCATGCCCGCGAACGCGCGCGATTGCAGCGAGGACGTGCCGATTTCTTCGATGCTCACCGCGCGGAACATTTCGCCGAAGCCGGGCATCTGCTTGTCGAGCAGGGGCAACAGGGCTTCGGGCGTCGAATCGCGTCCGGTGAAGCCCGTGCCACCGGTGACGAGGATGCCGTCGACGGCGTCGTCGGCGATCCACTTCGACACGATCGCGCGCAGCTTGTAACGATCATCGGGCAGCAGCGCGCGATCGACGCAGCGATGTCCCGCGTCGGTCAGCGCTTGCACGAGGTAGTCCCCCGACGTGTCGTCCGCCGCCGTGCGCGAGTCGGAGACCGTGAGCACGCACAGGGCGAGGGGGACGAAGTCGGCGGGCTGCTTCATACGTTCAATGAATACCACTGCGTGTCGTCTTCATGCCACCCGGCGGCGCGATAAAGCGCGCGGGCCGGGGCGTTGTCGGCCATGGTTTCCAGCATCAGGCCCGCGGCGCCCTGTTCGCGCGCGAAACCGGCGGCGGCATCCAGCAGACCGCGCGCCACGCCGAAGCGGCGCGCGCTTTCGGCGACGAACAGGTCGTTCAGCAACCACGTCCGCGCCGTGCGCACCGACGAGAAGATCGGATAGAGCTGCGTGAAGCCGACGACTTCACCGTCGCGCTCGGCAATCAGGACCACCGACTCGCCGAGCGTCATGCGTTCTTGCAGGTAATCGCGTGCGCGCTGCAAATCGCCCGGCTGCGCATAGAACCGGCGATACGCATCGAACAGCGGCGCGACCGCGTCGAGATCGTCGAGCGTCGCGCGGCGGAGGGTCGTTTCGCTCATCAGGCGTTGTCCGTCAGGCGCGCGAGTTCGTCGGCCTGGTGTTCGCTTTGCAGGCGTTCCACCAGCGGGTCGAGATAGCCTTCGAGCACGTGCGGGAGGTCGTAGAGGGTCAGGCCTTCCACGCGATGGTCGGTGATGCGGCCCTGCGGGAAGTTGTAGGTGCGGATGCGCTGGCTGCGGTCGCCGCTGCCGACCTGCAGCTTGCGGTCCTGCGCCTGCGCGGCTTCGCGGCGTGCGATGTCCGCTTCCACGAGCATCGCCTTCAGGCGCTTCATCGCCTTGTCGCGGTTGGCGTGCTGCGAGCGTTCGGTCTGCGATTCGACGACGATGCCACTGGGCACGTGCGTGATGCGGATCGCCGATTCGGTCTTGTTGACGTGCTGGCCGCCGGCGCCGGAAGAGCGGAAGGTGTCGACCTTCAGGTCGGCCGGATTGACTTCGATCGGGATGCCCGGCGCTTCCTCCGCGATGATCGCGACGGTGGCCGCCGAAGTGTGGATGCGGCCCTGCGATTCGGTTTCCGGCACGCGCTGCACGCGGTGCGTGCCCGATTCGAACTTCAGCTTCGAATACGCACCACGGCCTTCGATGCGCGCGACGATTTCGCGGAAGCCGCCGTGCTCGCCGGGATTGGCCGATTCGACTTCAACGCGCCAACCGTGGCGTTCGGCGAAGCGTGCGTACATGCGATACAGGTCGCCGGCGAAGATCGCCGCTTCGTCGCCGCCGGTGCCGGCGCGCACTTCGAGATAGAGGTTGCCTTCGTCGCGCGCGTCCTTCGGGACGAGTTGCGCGAGCAGTTGCACGTCGAGTCGTTCCAGGCGCTGCGTGGCGGCCGCGATTTCCTCTTCGGCCAGTTCGCGCAGTTCCGGATCGGCGCGCATCGCTTCGGCGTTCGCAAGATCGCTGCGCGCCTGGCCTTCGGCGGCGAGCGCGGTGGCGACGGGTTCGAGTTGCGCGAACTCGCGCGAGAGATCGCGGAAACGCTCGGCGTCGGAGATCGTGCCCGGATCGGACAACAGGCGTTCGACTTCCTCGCGGCGTTCGATCAGCGCTTCGAGCTTGCGGCGCAGGCTGGGGATCATGCGTCGGCGTCGCCGTCGACGGACGCATCGCCTTCGGGCAGCGGCGGGAACAGCTTGTCGGCGGCGCGCGCCAGTTCGGCATCGCCGCTCAGGGCGGCTTCGCGCAGGGCGGCCGTCGGCGGATGCAGCAGGCGATTGACGAGCGTGTGCGCGAGCAGGTCGAGGACTTCCTGCGGATCGCGGCCGGCGGCGAGTTGCGCGCGCGCCTTGTCGAGCGCTTCGGCGCGCGAGCGCTCGCCGTGCGCACGCAGGCGCCGGAGCGGCGCGTGGCGCGTGCTCGCTTGCAGCGATTCGACATAGCGCGCGGTCTGTAGGTCGACGATCGCTTCGGCTTCACGTGCGGCTTCGCGGCGGCTGCGGCGGTTGTCTTCGATGGCGCGTTCCAGGTCGTCGACGGTGTAGAGGAAGACGTCGTCGAGCGTGGCGACGGTGGGATCGATGTCGCGCGGCACGGCCAGGTCGAGCAGCAGCATCGGGCGATGCTTGCGCTGCGCGAGCGCGGCGGCGACGTGTGCGCGCGTGAGGATGGGCTCGCGGCTGGCGGTGGCCGACAACACGATGTCGGCTTCGGACAGATGGCGCTCGATTTCCGTCAGCGGCAGCGCGACGCCACCGTGGCGCGTGGCGAGTTCCTGCGCATGGGCGAGGGTGCGGTTGGCGACGAGCAGGCGCTTGGCCTTGCCTTCGACGAGATGGCGCGCGGCCAGCTCGATGGTTTCGCCCGCGCCGATCAGCAGCACGGTCGCATCCGACAGCCGCGCGAAGGATTCCTGCGCCAGCCGCACGGCCGCCGATGCCACCGAGACCGGATTGGCGCCGATGCGCGTATCGGTGCGCGCGCGCTTGGCGGTGGTGAAGGCATGCTGGAACAGCCGGTCCAGGTGCGATCCCAGCGTGCCGGCGGCGCGCGCGGAGGCCCAGGCGTCCTTCACCTGGCCGAGGATCTGCGGTTCGCCGAGCACGAGCGAATCCAGACCCGTGGCCACGCGGAACAAATGGCGAACTGCGTCCGCGTCCTGGTGTCTGTACAGATAGGCGTGCAGGTCGCCGGCGTCGGGATGGGCGGCCAGCCAATCGGCCAGGGCGTCCCCCCGGTCTTCGGCCAGCGCGTACAACTCGGTGCGGTTGCAGGTCGAGAGCAGCGCGACTTCGCGGACCGCCGGCATCGCGCGCAATTGTGCGAGCGCGCGCGGCATCGCGTCGGCGCCGAACGCAACGCGTTCGCGCAAGCCGACCGGTGCGGTCTGGTGGTTGATGCCGAGGACGATCAGGCTGCTCATGAGGTCGTTCGGTCGCGTGCGTTAAGCTCCCGATGGCCGCACATTCTACCGGGGGCGCGCCCCCGGATTGCCCCCTTTTGCCGGAACACGCCATGCCGCAGTCCCGCACGCCGTTCAACTTGCTGCTGTTGGTCACCGTGGGGCTGGCGGCCGGATGCACCGCCGCGGCAACGCGGGACGCGCCGGCCGCGGGGACGTCCGTCCAGGCCGCGCGCTCGCCGATCGAAGGGACCATGGCGGGCGAATTCGCCCTCCAGGCCGGCCAGCTCGACCAGGCCGCGCAGTACTACCTCGAGGCCGCGCGGGCCACCGACGATGCCGGCCTGGCCGAACGCGCCACCCGCATCGCGCTGCTGGCCAACAACGACCGGCAGGCGGCCGAAGGCCTGGCGCTGTGGAAGCAACGCGCCCCCGATTCGCTGGCCGCGCATGCGGCACAAGCCACGCTCGCCCTGCGCCGCAACGATGCGCGCCTGGCGAAGCAGGAACTGCGCGTCCTGCTCACCGACAAGGGCGACATCGGCTGGCGCCACGCACTGGCCGCGCTCGGTTCGGGCGGCAAGGACCCGAAGCTCGCGGGCAAGTTGCTCGCCGAATTCGTCGACGACCAGGTCATCCCGGACAAACTGCAGGCGTGGCTGGCCTTCGGCGGCCTGGCGATGCGGCTGGAACAACCCGCGCTCGCCGAACGCATCATCGACCAGGTGGTGACGCGCTTCCCCAACGAGCCGCGCGTCGCGCTGCTGCGCGCCAGCCAGTTGCGCGAATCGGGCAAGACCGTCGAAGCGCGCCAGGTGCTCGCCGGCATCGCGCAGACGGCGTATGCCGACGAAGAACTGCGCATGTCCATCGCCGCCGAATACGATGCCATGGGCGATTCGGTGCAGGCCGCCAACGTGCTCGCGCGCGGGCCGCAGGACGATCGCACCTACGGGTTGCGTGCCGCGCTGCTCGCCCGCGCCGACGACGATGCCGCGCTCGGGAAGCTGTACGACGAGCTGAAAAAGGAATCGTCCAAGCCCGATCCCGACCGCCGCCTGCTGCTCGGCCAGGTCGCCGAAATGCTCGAACGCCACCCCGAGGCGCTGCAGTGGTATCGCAGCGTGCCCGGCGGCGAGGCGCGCTGGACCGCACGACTGCGCGAAGCCAACGTGCTGCATGAACTCAAGCGTGCGCCGGAAGCGTATGCGGCGCTGCGCGGCCTGCAGGGCGATGCGACCGTCGACGAAGGCACGCGCCGCGATGCCTACCTGCTCGAAGCCGAACTGCGCGGCAAGGACGCGCAAACGGTGGAAGAGCTCGACGTCTACGCACGCGGCCTGGCCGCGTATCCCGACGATTCGGCGATCCTTTATTCGCGCGCGCTGACGTGGGAGCGCCGCGACGACATCCCGCGCGCCGAGGCCGATTTCCGCCGCATCCTGGTCGCCGAGCCCGACAACGTCACCGCGCTCAACGCGCTGGGTTACACGCTCGCCGATCGCACGACGCGCTTCGCCGAGGCGCTCGAACTGATCGACCGCGCACGCGCGGCCGAACCCGACAGCGCCGCGATCATCGACAGCTACGGCTGGGTGCTCTATCGCCTCGGCCGCAAGGACGAAGCGCTGGTCGAACTGCGCCGCGCGTTCTCGATGCAGAAGGATCCGGAAATCGCCTCGCACCTGGGCGAAGTGCTGTGGATGCTCGGGCAGAAGGACGAAGCGCGCCGGTATTTCGACGAGGCGAAGAAGCTCGATCCGGAAAATCGCTCGCTCAAGCGCGCGCTGCAGACCACGGGCGCATGAGCATGCGCGTTGCGTGGATCGCGATGGTCGCCGTCGCGTTGTCGGCGTGCGTCACGACGCGTTCGAATTCGCCGGCGATGGCCTCGATCGAACAACCGGCGGCCTACCAGGCCACGCGCGAAGCGCAGCTTGCGACGCACGAGGAGTGGGCGATGTCGGGCCGCATCGCATTGTCGAACGGCAAGGACGGCGGCAGCGGACGCATCGAATGGAAACAGGCCGGCGCGCGCTTCGAAGTCGCGCTCGCCGCGCCCGTGACGCGGCAAAGCTGGCGCGTGACGGGTGGCGAGGGCGAAGCGGTGCTCGAAGGGCTCGACGGCGGTCCGCGCACCGGTTCGAACGCGCACGACCTGATACTCGAGGCGACGCGCTGGGATATTCCCGTCGATGCGCTCGCCGGTTGGGTGCGGGGCGTTCCGGGGCCCGGCGCGCAGGTGCGTTACGGCGCCGACGGGCGCCTGGCGGGCCTGGAACAGGACGGTTGGACGGTCGCTTACACGGCCTGGGCGCCGACGCAGTTCGATCCCACGCTCGCGATGCCCGCGCGGCTCGAAGCCACGAAAGGCCAGGCCCGCGTGCGCCTGGCCGTCGACACCTGGACGCTCGAGCCCGCCCCATGACCTGGTCCGAGTGGCCCGCCCCGGCCAAGCTCAACCTTTTCCTGCACATCACCGGCCGGCGGTCGGATGGCTACCACACGCTGCAGACGGTCTTCCGTCTCCTGGATTGGGGAGACACGGTGCGGCTGCGGGTGCGCGACGACGGCGAAATCCGCCGGGTCGGCGACTCGGTCCCCGGTGTCGCGGAAGCCGATGACCTGATGGTCCGTGCAGCCAAGTTGCTCCAATCGGAAGCGAAAACGCCCCTTGGCGCCGATATCGCCGTCGAAAAGCGTATTCCGGCGGGCGGCGGCTTCGGCGGCGGCTCCTCTGATGCCGCCACCGTCCTGGTGGCCCTCGACCGGCTGTGGGGCGCGCGACTGGGCATCGATCGGCTGGCCGAAATGGGCCTGAAGCTCGGCGCCGACGTCCCGGTTTTCGTCCGCGGCGACAATGCCTGGGCCGAGGGCGTGGGCGAAATCCTCACGCCCGTGGACCTTCCGCCGGCCTGGTACGTGCTCGCCGACCCCGGCGTGCAGGTGCCCACCGCCGCCTTGTTCCAAACCCCTGAATTGACGCGCGATTCCCCGCCCGCGACAATGCGCGACTTCGTTTCGGAAGCGGTGCTCGACAATGCGTTCGAGCCGGTGCTGCGCCGCAGCGAACGGGCCGTCGAGGCCGCGTTCGCAGCGTTGGCGCAGGTCGGCACGCCACGCCTGACGGGCACGGGCAGCGGTTGTTTCGTCGAATTCGCCACGCGCGAGTCCGCCGAATCGGCACTCGCCCGCGTGCATCGGGATGCGCCGTCGTTGCGGGCCTGGCTGGCCGCAGGGGTACGGTCGTCGCCCTTGCGCGAGGCGCTCGTTCGGAGCTGAAGGGGCGTCGCCAAGTGGCCTAAGGCACCGGGTTTTGATCCCGGCACTCGCAGGTTCGAATCCTGCCGCCCCTGCCACCCATTCGTGTCCCACCGCAACGGTCAGAGCGCAGCGGAGCCCTCATGCAAGACGATCGCAATTTGCTGGTCTTCACCGGCAACGCCAACCGCCCGCTCGCCGAGGCGGTGTGCAAGGAGCTCGGCGTGCGCATGGGCAAGGCGCTCGTGAGCAAGTTCTCCGACGGCGAAGTGCAGGTGGAGATCGAGGAGAACGTGCGCCGGCAGGAGGCGTTCGTCATCCAGCCCACGAGCGCGCCGAGCGCGGAAAACCTGGTGGAGTTGCTGGTGCTGATCGACGCGCTCAAGCGCGCATCGGTGTCCAGCGTCACCGCGGTGGTGCCGTACTTCGGTTATGCGCGGCAGGACCGCCGCCCGCGTTCGGCCCGCGTGCCGATCACGGCGAAGGTCGCCGCGAAGATGTTCAGCGCGGTGGGCACCGATCGCGTGTTGACGGTCGACCTGCACGCCGACCAGATCCAGGGCTTCTTCGATCTGCCGGTGGACAACGTGTACGCCTCGCCGCTGCTGCTCGCCGACATCTGGCGCGCGCACGGCACGGACAATCTGATCGTGGTTTCGCCGGACGTCGGCGGCGTGGTGCGCGCACGCGCGATCGCCAAGCGCCTGGACGACGCGGACCTGGCGATCATCGACAAGCGCCGTCCGCGCGCCAACGTGGCCACGGTGATGAACATCATCGGCGACGTGAGCGGCAAGATCTGCGTGCTCGTCGACGACATCGTGGACACCGCGGGCACGCTGTGCGCGGCGGCCGCGGCGCTGAAGGCGCAGGGCGCGACCAAGGTGGTCGCGTACTGCACGCATCCGGTGCTTTCGGGTGCGGCGATCGACAACTTGAACAAATCGCAGCTCGACGAACTGGTGGTCACCGACACCATTCCGCTGAGCGCAAATGCGAAGGCTTGCAGCAAGATCCGCCAGCTCAGCGTCGCCGAGCTGCTCGCGGAAACCATCCGCCGCATCGCCTTCGGAGAATCCGTCAGTTCGCTTTACGTGGACTGACATCCCCGGTTCCACCTGGTCGCGGGTGGGACTTTCATCGCAACGAAGTGAGTTCAACATCATGGCAACCGAACACAAGATCACGGCCACTGGCCGCAAGGACGAAGGCAAGGGTGCGAGCCGCCGCCTCCGTCGCGCGGCGCAGATCCCGGCCATCGTCTACGGCGGCACCGCTGCCCCGCAGAGCATCCAGCTGGAGCACGAGAAGACCTGGCTGGCCAGCCAGAACGAGTGGTTCTACTCGTCGATCCTGACGCTCGACCTCGACGGCAAGGCCCAGAAGGTCCTGCTGCGCGACATGCAGCGCCATCCGTACAAGCAGATCATCATGCACCTGGACTTCCAGCGCGTTGATGAGAACCAGGCCATCCGCGTCGCGGTGCCGCTGCACTTCCTCAACGAAGAGAAGTCGCCGGCCGGCAAGGCTGCCGACGTCGTCGTCACGCACGAGCTCAACGAAGTCGAAATCAGCTGCCTGCCGAAGGACCTGCCGGAGTTCATCGAGATCGACCTGTCGGCCCTGGCCGTCGGCGACATCGTCCACCTCTCCGAAATCAAGCTGCCGAACGGCGTCGAGATCCCCGAGCTGAAGCTGGGCAAGGAACACGACGTGGCGGTGGTCATCGCCAAGCACGGCAAGGAAGAAGTGGAAGAGCCGACCGAAGCGCCGGTCGCCGCCGAAGTGCCGGCTGCGAAGGTCGCCAAGAAGGAAGACGAGAAGAAGTAAGTCTTGTCGGGCTTGCGCCTCATCGTCGGGCTGGGAAACCCCGGTCCCGAACACACCCGGACCCGGCACAACGCCGGGTTCTGGTTTGTGGACGGGCTCGCCGAACGGTTGGGCGCGCGTTTCGGCCTGGAGTCCAAGCTCTTCGGCGAGACGGCGAAGGTCGACATCGGCGGGCGCCAGGTCTGGTTGTTCAAGCCCTCGACCTACATGAACCTCAGCGGCAAGTCGGTCACCGCCGCCTTGCGCTACTGGAAGATCGAGCCCGAAGAAGCGCTGCTGGCGCACGACGAGCTCGATCTGCCGCCCGGCGTCGCGCGCCTGAAGTTCGATGGCGGCCACGGCGGCCAGAATGGCCTGCGCGACACCATGAAACTGCTGGGCCACGGCAAGTTCCACCGCCTGCGCATCGGCATCGGCCATCCCGGCCACAAGGACAAAGTCACCCCGTGGGTGCTGGGCAAGCCCGGCCGCGACGACGAGGCCGCGATTTTGCGCGCGCTCGACGATGCGGCCGACGTGCTGCCGCTGGCCGTCGCGGGGGACATCAACGAGGCGACCAAACGCCTCAACACCGGCCCAGCCAACCGCTGACCGGCACGGAGACACCATGGGCATCAAATGCGGAATCGTGGGCTTGCCGAACGTCGGCAAGTCGACCCTGTTCAACGCGCTGACCAAGGCGGGCATCGCCGCGGCGAACTTCCCCTTCTGCACGATCGAACCCAACGTGGGCATCGTGCCCGTGCCCGATCCGCGCCTGAACGCGCTGTCGGACATCGTCAAGCCGCAGAAGGTGATCCCGACCGCCGTCGAATTCGTCGACATCGCGGGCCTGGTGGCCGGCGCTGCCAGCGGCGAGGGCCTGGGCAACAAGTTCCTCGCCCACATCCGCGAGGTCGACGCGATCACGCACGTGGTGCGCTGCTTCGAGCACGGCGACATCATCCACGTGACCGGCAAGGTCAACCCGATCTCCGACATCGAGACGATCGACACCGAGCTGGCGCTGGCCGACCTGGATTCCGTCGAGAAGGCCCTGCAGCGCGCCGAGCGCTCGGCCCGGACCGGCGACAAGGACGCCAAGGCCCGCGCCGAGGTGCTGGGCCGCGTGCGGGCCGGCCTGGATGCCGGCAAGCCGGCCCGCGCGCTGGGTCTGTCCGACGAGGACAGGGCGCAGGTCCGCGACCTGTTCCTGCTGACCCTCAAGCCCGTGATGTACGTGGCGAACGTGCTGGAAGACGGGTTCGAGAACAACCCGCACCTGGACGCCGTCCGCGCCCGCGCGGCGGGCGAGGGCGCCGAGGTGGTGCCGGTTTCGGCCGCCATCGAGGAAGAGCTGAGCCAGCTGGACGACGAGGACCGCGATACCTTCCTGCACGACCTGGGCCTCGACGAGCCGGGCCTGAACCGCGTGATCCGCGCCGCCTACAAGCTGCTGGGCCTGCAGACCTACTTCACCGCGGGCGTGAAGGAAGTCCGTGCGTGGACGGTTCGGGGCGGTTCGACCGCGCCGCAAGCGGCCGCGGTGATCCACACGGATTTCGAAAAAGGCTTCATTCGCGCCGAAACCATCGCCTACGACGACTACATCAAGTACCGGGGCGAGGCGGGCGCCCGCGACGCCGGCCGCCTCCGCCTGGAGGGCAAGGAGTACCGGGTCCAGGAAGGCGACGTGCTGCATTTCCGCTTCAACGTCTGAACCCGGCCACATTGGTGTTGATCAAGCGTTGACTTCGCGCCGTGTCCACGCCAGAATTTCGGGCTCTTTTGGAGGGATACCCAAGCGGCCAACGGGGGCAGACTGTAAATCTGCTGGCTTACGCCTTCGGTGGTTCGAATCCACCTCCCTCCACCAAGACGTTTTACCAGCGGTCTTACCAGCCGATGGCGCAGTACCCAAGCAGGTCTTTTATCCGGCGCGGGAGTAGTTCAACGGTAGAACCTCAGCCTTCCAAGCTGATGGTGCGGGTTCGATTCCCGTCTCCCGCTCCATTGAACGCCGCGACGCAAGAACTGCTGCAAAACATGCTCACGTAGCTCAGTCGGTAGAGCACCTCCTTGGTAAGGAGGAGGTCGCTGGTTCGATTCCAGTCGTGAGCACCACCGCTGCAAGACGCAACACCGAAAAACGTTCGCCCACCGATTTCCACCGAGACAGAGCCATGGCCAAGGGTAAGTTCGAGCGCACCAAGCCCCACGTGAACGTGGGCACGATCGGTCACGTTGACCACGGCAAGACGACGCTGACGGCGGCGCTGACGAAGGTGGGCGCGGAACGTTTCGGCGGCGAGTTCAAGGCATACGACGCGATCGACGCGGCGCCGGAAGAGAAGGCGCGCGGCATCACGATCTCGACGGCGCACGTGGAATACGAATCGGCCAACCGCCATTACGCGCACGTGGATTGCCC
>NZ_JBFULG010000012.1:0-74778 GCF_056400425.1 Lysobacter sp. P5_B12 | reverse complement strand
GCGCGCCGCCGCCGGCCAGGCGCCCGCCGTGCCGCCCGCCCGCGCGAGCGCAAGCGTCGACTGACCCATGCGCATCCGCGACCATCGCGACGACGACACGCCCGAGATCAACCTGATCCCGCTGATCGATGTCGTCCTCTGCCTGATCATCTTCTTCGTAGTCACCACCACGTTCGACGCGCGCTCGGTGCTCAAGCTGCAACTGCCGCAGGCCAACGGCACGCCGGCCGAATCGCAGTCCAAGGCGCTGAGCGTGCTGGTGAACGCCGACGGCCGTTACTTCATCGACGATCGCGAAGCACTGCGCACCGACGTCGAATCCCTCAAGCAAACCCTCGTCGACGTCGCCGGCACCGACCGCACGCGCCCGGTGTTGCTGCGTGCCGATGGCCGCACGCCGCACCAGGCCGTCGTCACCGCGCTCGACGCGCTCGCCCAGCTCGGCTTCTCGCGCGTGTCGATCGCCACCGCGCCGCCGGTGCAGACAGCGCAGGCCAAGGCCCCATGACCGAATCCTCCACCGCGACCCCGACGCAGACCTACCGCCGCCTGCTCGGGTTCGCCAAGCCGTATCGCGCCTGGCTCGGTGGCGCCGCCCTGGCGATGGCGCTCGAAGCGCTCACCAGTTATGGCGTCACGCGCCTGCTCAAGCCCATCGTCGACGGGCTCGCCGACCCCAAGACCTTCCAGTTGTGGTTGCCGGCCGCGCTCGTCGGCCTGTTCGTCGCGCGCGGCCTGTTCGGCCTGGCGGGCGATTACACGATGGCCCGTTCCGGCCGCGGCGTCGCGCGCGACCTGCGCCTGCTGTTGATGCGCAAATATTTCCGTCTGCCGGGCGAGCGTTTCGACGCCGAGCCCGTGGCCTCGATGCTCACGCGCCTTGGCGGCGACACCGAACAAGTCGCCGGCGCCGCCGTCGATGCGTTGAAGGTGATGATCAGCGCGAGCCTGACGACCGTCGCGATGATGTGGGCGATGCTCTCCACCAGCTGGCGCGTCACCATCGCCCTGTTGTTGCTCGCGCCCTTCCTGGTGTGGGCGATGAACAAGGTCGGCGGGCGCTATCGCAACATCAACCATCGCATCCTGGAAAACGCCGCCGACATGCTGCAGTCCGCCGACCAGGCACTGCACGGCCACCAGGAAGTGAAGATCTACGGCGCGCAGGAAAGCGAGATCGGGCGCTACGCCGACCAGACCAACAAGAACCTGCGCCTTGCGCTGAAGGTCGAGGTCACGCGCGGTTCGATTTCCTTCTTCGTGCAGGTGCTGGGCGCGATCGGCATGGCGGTGCTGCTGTTCCTCGCCGCGCGCGAAGCCGCCGCCGGCCGCCTCACCGCCGGCGACTTCACCGTGCTGATGACGGCGATGGTCGCGATCATCCCGCCGCTGCGCCAGCTCACCAACGTGCAGGCGATGCTCCAGCGCGGCGTGAATTCCGCCGAGCGCCTGTTCTCCGTGCTCGATGCGCCCGATGAGCGCGACACCGGCACCGCGCCGCTCACGCGTGCGAAGGGCGAACTGGAATTCCGCCACGTCACCGCGCGTTATCCCAACCAGGTGCGCCCGGCGATCGACGACATCAGTTTCATCGCCAGGCCCGGCACGGTGACGGCCATCGTCGGCCGTTCGGGCAGCGGCAAGAGCACGCTGATCAAGCTGATCCCGCGTTTCTACGAACCCGAATCCGGCCAGGTGCTGCTCGACGGCCGCCCGCTCGAGGACTACGCACTCGCCGACCTGCGCCGCCAAGTCGCGATGGTGAGCCAGCGCGTGATCCTGTTCGACGCCAGCGTCGGCGCCAACGTGGCCTACGGCGAAATGGAAGGCGCCGATGCGCAGAAACTCGCGCAGGCCGTGCGCGGTGCCAACGCAATGGAGTTCGTCGAGCGCCTGCCCGACGGCATGGACACGCGCATCGGCGAACACGGCGGGCGCCTGTCCGGCGGCCAGCGCCAGCGCCTGGCGATCGCACGCGCGCTGTTGAAGGATGCGCCGCTGCTGATCCTCGACGAAGCCACCGCCGCGCTCGACAACGAATCCGAACGCCTCGTGCAGGATGCGCTCAACCATTTGATGCCCGATCGCACGACGATCGTCATCGCGCATCGCCTCTCGACCATCGAACACGCCGACCAGGTGCTCGTGCTGGACGAAGGCCGCCTGGTGGAGCGGGGCACGCATGCGCAACTCATCGCACAGGACGGCGTGTACGCGCACCTGCATCGCATGCAGTTCCGCGAGCAACCGGCCGAGGCATGAAGAAGGGCGACACGCCGGGCTGGTGGTATTCCGATGGCCCGGTGCCGCTGGGCGCACGCGCGCTGAGCGGCGTGTACGGCGGGCTCGTCGGCATGCGCCGCAAGTGGTACGGCCGCGGCTGGTTGAAACAACAAAAGGCCGGCGTGCCCGTCATCGTCGTGGGCAACGTCGCCGTTGGTGGCACCGGCAAGACGCCGCTCTCCATCGCGCTGATCGAACGCTTGCGCGATGCCGGCTGGAATCCCGGCGTCGCCAGCCGCGGTTACGGCCGCGAAGATCCGAAGACCGCGCGCTGGGTCGATGCGAAAACCGCGCCGGCCGAAGGCGGCGACGAACCCGTGCTCATCGCATTGCGCACCGGTGCGAAGGTGCGCGTGGATCGCGACCGCGTCGCCGCGGCGCGGGCACTCGCGCAGGCCGGCTGCGACATCGTCGTGTGCGACGACGGCCTGCAGCATTACCGGCTCGCGCGCGATGTCGAGATCGATGTCGTCGACCTGCGCCGCCACGGCAACAATCGCCTGCTGCCCGCCGGTCCCTTGCGCGAGCCTGTGGAACGCGCCGAACAATGCGACTTCCGCGTGGTCAACGTGGGCGGCGACGACGTGCCCGCCGGTTTCGGCGAATGGCCGATGCGCCTGGTGCCGGGCGGCGTGCAGCCGATCGAAGGCGGGCGCCCGAAGCCGCTGTCCGCGTTCTCGGGCCAGCGCGTGCATGCGGTCGCCGGCATCGGCAATCCCGATCGATTCTTCAACATGCTGCGCGCGCACGGCATCGCGGTGGTGCCGCATGCTTTCGCCGACCACCATGCCTACATGCCGTCGGATTTCGAATTCGGCAGTCGCCTGCCGGTGCTGATGACCGAAAAGGACGCGGTGAAATGCCGCGCCTTCGCCGACAGTGCGTTTTACTCCGTGCCGGTGCGTGCCGAATTGCCCGAAGCGTTCTGGATCGCGTTGTTCGACAAACTGCCGCCGAAGGGGCCCGCCGCCGCATGATCGCCGCGCCATCCAGCGAATTCGTCGTCGCGATTCCCGCGCGTTATGCCGCCTCGCGCCTGCCGGGCAAGCCGCTGCGTGCACTCGCCGGCGAACCGCTCGTGTTGCACGTCGCGCGCCGCGCGCTCGCCGCCGGTGCGCGCGAAGTGTGGGTCGCCGCCGACGACCAACGCATCGCCGATGCGCTCGCCAACAGTGGCGTGCGCATCGCGATGACCTCTCCCGATCACGCCTCGGGCACCGATCGCCTCGCCGAATGCGCACGCATCGCAGGCTGGTCGGCCGAGACCATCGTCGTGAACCTGCAGGGCGATGAACCCTTCGCGCCGGCCGCCGGCATCCAGGCCGCCGCCATGGCGCTGGCCGGGTCCGACGCGGAGATGGCCACGCTCGCCACGCCGATCGAAGACGTCGAGACCTTGTTCGATCCCAACGCCGTGAAGCTCGTGCGCGGCGCCGACGGCAATGCGCTGTATTTCAGCCGTGCGCCGATCCCGTGGCCGCGCGACGCCTTCGCCGCGGATCGCCGCACGCTGCCCGAAGGCGGCCATTGGCTGCGTCACATCGGTCTGTATGCGTATCGCGCCGGTTTCCTGCAACGCTTCACCGCGCTGCCGCCCGGTCGGCTGGAGCGCATCGAATCGCTGGAACAGCTGCGCGTGCTCGAAGCCGGCTTCCGCATCGCGGTCGCGCTCTCGCCCGAACCGTTCCCGCCCGGCGTGGATACGCCCGAAGACCTCGCACGCGCCGAAGCGCGACTTTCGTCAGGCACGTGAACCTTCGACCCAAATCACGCATGCTGCATCGCACCCATCCCTAGAATCGGGCGCGATGGGAATGGTCAGAAGTTCGGAGCAGGTGGGGATGGGACGTACGCTGGTGCCGGGGTTTCCTTCGTCGTTGCATTGGTTGAATGCCGCACCGCCGGCGTCGGCGCATCTGCGTGGCTGGCTGACGGCGGTGGCCTTCGTCAACATCGGTTCGGCGTGGTCGATCCAGGCGATGCACGACCTGCAGGCCCTGCGCCTGCGCCATCCGGGTCGCCTGCGCGCCTTCGCGGTACACGTGCCGCGCTTCGACCACGAACGCGATCCGCGCCGCACGCTCAAGCGCGCCCATCGCCACGGCATCACCTTGCCGCTGGCGATGGATGCCGATTGGGTCGCGTGGCAACAGTGGGGCGTGCGGTCGTGGCCGACGGTCGTGCTGATCGACGGCAACGGCGACGTGCAGGGGCGGCTGGAAGGCGGCGATGCCCTCGGCGATCTCGACAAACGCCTGCAGGCCCTCGCGGGCACGCCGGCGATCGAAGACGACACGCAGCAGCGCAAGGTGCGCGAGCCCGCGATGCCGCTGATGTTCCCGACGGGGCTGGCGGTCACGCCGCAATACCTCTACATCGCCGACAGCGGCCACAACCGCGTGCTCGAATGCAGCCACGCCGGCCGCATCCTGCGCGTGTTCGGCACGGGCGACGCGAACCTGATCGACGGCGATCCGGCGCACGCCTCCTTCCATTGCCCGCACGGCCTGGCCTTGCAGCGCGACATGCTCTACGTCGCCGACACGGGCAACCACGCGGTGCGCCAGATCAACCTGCGCAGCGGCGACACCAAGACGCTGTGCGGCAACGGCCGGCGCGGCACGCCGACCGAAGGCCCCGTGCGCGATTCCTCCTCCGTGCGGCTCGATGCGCCGCGCGCGGTCGCGGTATCGAACGACCAGTTGCACATCGCACTCACCGGCGACAACAAGCTCTGGACCTACGACCTCGGCCGCGATCTGCTCACGTTCCGCGCGGGCTCGGGCGAGCTCGCGGTGAAGGACGGCATCGGCTCGGCGGCGGCGTTCGCGCAACCGGTGGCGCTCGCGGCCGTGCAGCAGAACCTCTACGTGTGCGACAGCGCGGGCTCGGCGATCCGCGCGCTCAAGCTCGGCGACCACTCCGTGCAGACCTTGCTGGGGCAGGGGCCCTGGGCCTTCGGGCATGTCGACGGGCCGCGCAACATCGCGCAATTGCAGGAACCGCAGGCGATCGCGCTCGACCCCGACCTGCCGCTGCTGTGGATCTGCGACTCCGGCAACGACCGCCTGCGCAGCCTGCGCCTGGGCGGCGGCGAGATGACCACGCACATGCTCCCGCAACCGCTGCATGGCCCCTCGGGCCTGGCGGTGGGCGCCGGCGCGGTGTGGATCGCCGACACCGATGCGCACGCCGTGCTCCGCGTGGACCCTAAAACCGGTGCGGTTCAGCATGTGCCGATTGGGGAATGACGCCACCGCCCCGATAATGTCCCGGTGACGACGCAAGCCCCGCAACAAGCACCCTTCGACGGCAAGGCCTTCGCCCGCGGGCTGGGCGCGCAGCCCGGCGTGTATCGCATGTACGGCAAGGACGACGCCGTGCTGTACGTCGGCAAGGCCCGCGCGCTGAAGAACCGCGTCGGCAGCTATTTCAACGCCACGCCCAAGGCGGCGCGCACGATGGCCATGCTCGCGCAGGTCGTGCGCATGGAAACCACCGTCACGCGCACCGACGCCGAAGCGCTGCTGCTCGAAAACCAGCTGATCAAATCCCTGCAGCCGCGCTACAACGTGCTGCTGCGCGACGACAAGAGTTATCCCTACGTCCTGCTCACGCAGGAACCCTGGCCGCGCCTGGCCTTCCATCGCGGCCCGCGCGCGATCGCAGGGCGTTACTTCGGCCCGTATCCCAGCGCCGCGGCCGTGCGCGAAACGCTCAACTCGATGCACAAGCTGTTCAAGTTGCGCAGTTGCGAGGACAGCGTGTTCCGCAATCGCTCGCGGCCGTGCCTGCAATACCAGATCGGGCGATGCAGCGCGCCTTGCGTCGGGCTCGCGCCTGCGCGCGATTACGCCGATGCCACGCGGCGTGCGTCGCTGTTCCTCGACGGCCGCAGCGAGGAACTCGGCAACGAACTGACTAATGCGATGGAAGCGGCGAGCCAGCGCCTGGATTTCGAAGAAGCCGCGCGCCTGCGCGACCTGGTCACGACGATCCGCAAATTGCAGGCGCGCCAATACGTCGACGGCCAGGCCGCCGACCTCGACGTGCTCGCCGTCGCGATGCAGGGCGCATCGGCGTGCGTGTTGCTGCTCGCCTTCCGCGACGGGCGCAACCTCGGCACGCGCGCGTTCTTCCCGAAGACCAATGGCGCGCCGCCGGATGAAGTGCTGTCGGCATTCGTCTCGCAGTACTACGCAGAACAACCGCCGCCGCGCGAAATCGTGCTCGATCGCGACGTGCCCGATCGCGAACTGATCGAAGTCGCGCTGTGGGAAACCGCCGGCCGCAAGATCCAGCTCAAGTGCAATGTGCGCGGCGAGCGCGCGGGTTATGTCGACCTGGTCAAGCGCAACGCCGAACTCACGCTCGCGACGGAACTGGCCAGCCACGCTGCGCAAAGCGCGCGCGCCGAAGCGCTGCGCGAGATGTTCGGCCTGGCCGAGGCGCCCAAGCGCATCGAATGCTTCGACATCAGCCACACGATGGGCGAGGCGACCGTGGCCTCGCAGGTCGTGTTCGACGAAAACGGCGCCGTGCGCGCGCAATACCGCCGCTACAACATCACCGGCATCGAACCGGGGGACGACTACGCGGCGATGCACCAGGCGCTCGAACGCCGCTTCCGCCGCGCGATCGAGGAGGGCGGGGTGCTGCCCGATGTCCTGCTGATCGATGGCGGCAAGGGCCAGCTCGCGCAAGCCAATGCGGTGTTGAAGGACCTCGGCGTGTCGTCGGTGTACGTGGTCGGCGTCGCGAAAGGCGAGGAACGCCGCCCCGGCCACGAGACGCTGATCCTCCCCGACGGGCGCGAACTGCGCCCCGGCCCCGAATCCCCCGCGCTGCAATTGGTCCAGCAAGTGCGCGACGAGGCCCACCGCTTCGCCATCACCGGCCATCGCGGCAAGCGCCAGAAGGCGCGCAGCACCAGCCGGCTGGAAGACATCCCCGGCATCGGCCCGCGCCGCCGCGCGAGCCTGCTCAAGCATTTCGGTGGCCTGGGCGGACTGAAGCAGGCCGGCGCCGAGGAGATCGCGCGCGTGGAAGGCGTGAATGCCGCGCTCGCCGAACGAATCTATGCCACGCTGCACGGGCTGCCGATGCCGGCGGCGGGAACACAGGCAGGACGCGACGGATGAAGATGACGGTACCGACCTGGCTCACCATCGCCCGGATCGTGATGATCCCCGTGCTGGTCCTGGTGTTCTACCTCCCTTACAAGTGGACCAATTTCGCGGCGGCCTTCGTCTTCGCCTTCGCCTCGCTGACCGACTGGTTGGACGGCTGGATCGCGCGCCGCTGGAACCAGTATTCGGCCTTCGGCGCGTTCCTGGACCCGGTGGCCGACAAGCTGATGGTCGCCACGGCCCTGTTCCTCATCGTGCAGAGCCACCCCACGCGCTGGATGGCCCTGTGGGCCGCGGTGATCGTCGGCCGCGAGATCGCCGTGTCCGCGCTGCGCGAATGGATGGCCGAAATCGGCCAGCGCAAGAAAGTGGCCGTGGCCAGCATCGGCAAGATCAAGACGATCGTGCAGATGGTGGCGGTGACGCTGCTGCTGTACCACGAGCCGCTGCTGGGGATCCGCGTGTTCACGATCGGCGAATGGATGCTGGCGGCCGCGGCGCTGCTGACGCTGTGGAGCGGATTCGAGTATCTGCGCGCGGCCTGGCCGGCATTGCGTGAGCAAGCGCATGCAGGTGTTGACAGTCCATGATTCGCCCGTAAAATGGCGGGCTCAATGCGGGAATAGCTCAGTTGGTAGAGCACGACCTTGCCAAGGTCGGGGTCGCGAGTTCGAGTCTCGTTTCCCGCTCCAAGTTTTGGACTCGATTGTCCAGGTCGAAGCCCCGTTCGCGGGGCTTCGTTGTTTCAGTCGGATGTGGTTGAATCCGATACGTCATCCGGCCGGGTGGCAGAGTGGTTATGCAGCGGACTGCAAATCCGCGTACGCCGGTTCAATTCCGACCTCGGCCTCCAGATCACGACAAAGGGTTGCGCGAAAGCGCAGCCCTTTTTCTTTGAGGAGCCGCCCCATAAACTGGCTTGAGTGGTACCGCATCGTGACGTACCGGGACTTCCACGATGTTCCGCGCCAAGTGCTCGCGACCAATTCCACCGAAGACGCCTTCTGGATCCTGGATGCAGGCGTCGATGACGCCGCCGGTGCGCACGCCACGATCTATACGATCCATGATGCGGGCCGCGCTTTGGCTGAAGCGACCGAGCGCTTCGAACGACATGCAGCCGATCCGGCCGCGCTCGCCGCAGTCGGATGCATTCCGGTCGAGCACGTGCAGTTCGATGAGACGGGACGTGGCGCATTGAAACTGACGAGCCCGCCGATCGTCTGACGTCGCTGCGCTACCTGCGAAACACCGTCTCCGAAAACCCCCGCGCCGCACTGACCGTGATGTGGTCGTCGTCGAAATACAGCGAATACCCATCCTTGGTCATCGGGCACACGGAGGGCGTGCAGAAGTAGTCCGCGGGTTCGAGGTACTGAACATTCGGGTGCCTGGCGATCTCAGCGCGCATGAAGGCGCGCACGGGCGCGGCGCGGCGTTCGAATTCCGCGCGTGACATCTTGCATTGCGCGACTTCCCCGGCGGCGATGCAGTCTTCCGGCCAGCGCGGCATGACCGGCAGTGGTCCGATGACGACGACGTGCTGCGTCGGCAGCGCCGCGAGCACGGATCGGAAATCGTCGCGGCCATCCTGTCGCGGCAGGCGGTCGAGCCAGAAGCCACCGAGGACGACGGTCGGGGCCCGTCGTGCGAACGCGAGCGCGCTCGCGTTGAAGTGCGCGCATTTCGACGTGGCCTGTCGTGCCGACGGGAGGCACGTGTCCATCGTCAGTTGTCGTACCACGCCGTAGTGCTCGGCGAAGGGTTCCCACGACTTCGCATGGGAATCGCCCCACAACACGACATCGGCGTTGCACACGGCGTCGAAACCGCTGCACGCTGCTTCAACGGGTTTGTCCAGCGCGGTGCGCACCGACAGACCGCCGGCGCGACGCAGCACCGCGTCCATCGTGCTGGTGCAGCCGGCGAGCAGGGCGCATGCGATCACGCCGGTCGCGATGGCCTTCGTGCGTCCCGTGCCGCGGCGGAACGGTGTTTCGACGAAGCGATACGTCAGCGCCGCGAGTACGAACGCCAGGCCACACGACAACAGGCGCGTCGTCATCGAAGGATCGGAGGACCGCGTGATGGCGAGCAGCGGCCAATGCCACAGATACAGGCTGTAGGAGATCAGGCCGATCCTGCGCATGGGCGTGAACTCCAGGGGCGCGATGCGCGCGCCGGAGTGGATCGCATGCAGGACCAGCAAGCTGCCGGCGACCGCGGGCAAGGCGCCGACGCCCGGAAATTGCGGCATCGGAATCGCCACCGCCGCGCACAGCAACAGCAGGCCCGCGATTGCCGCGACGTTCCCGTGGCGCGAGGGGCGCGACATCGCCAGCAAACCGCCCGCACCGAGCTCCCAGAGCCGCGCGGGCATCTGGAAGAACGCCGCTTCGGGATTCACCCAGACCCAGTATTGCGCGAACGCGAACGACGCGATCGCGAGCACGACGAGCAACCATCGGCGACGCAGCAAAAGCAGCAAGGGCCACACGAAGTAGAACTGCTCCTCGACCGCCAGCGACCAAAGATGCAACAGCGGCATGCGATCGGCGCCCGCATCGAAATACCCGCCCGTCACCGCCTGGAAGTACAGGTTCGCGACCATCGTGACCGCAGCCGTCGCCGAACGATTGACCGCGAGTTGCGACGCGCCGGGCAGCATCACCGCCGACAACGCGAGGGTGGCCACGATGACCAGCAACAGCGCAGGCAGGATGCGGCGCACGCGGCGTGCATAGAACCCGACCAGGTCGATGCGTGGTTCGGCCGCGAGCATCCGCGTGATGACGAAACCCGAGATCACGAAGAACACATCGACGCCGACGTAGCCGGCGTGCAACGGAAGCCCCG
Source organism: Lysobacter sp. P5_B12 (assembly GCF_056400425.1). Classification (NCBI taxonomy): domain Bacteria; kingdom Pseudomonadati; phylum Pseudomonadota; class Gammaproteobacteria; order Lysobacterales; family Lysobacteraceae; genus Lysobacter; species Lysobacter sp. P5_B12. The sequence continues at coordinate 64,510 of NZ_JBFULG010000012.1, read as the reverse complement.
CGTGGTACGCCACGACGGCAAGGACGGCGAACGCGCGCAGCCCATCCACGCCCGGCAGATAGTGTTTCCCCATGGCCGAACGATACGTGGGCTCGCTTCGGATCGCGACGGGTGGTGACCGGAAATGGGCAATTCGACCGGGGGCGCCGCGCAGGCTATCCCTTCGGCGACCAATGCCGGAACCGGTCGTAGGCCGGCGTCTGCGTGGGTCGTCCACGCTCCTCCAGTCGCTCGGCGAGCCACTGGAACCATTCGAACAACAGCGGATGATTCTGCTCGCGCCGACTGTCTTCCACCCAGGGCCGCAGGCGTTGCCAGAGCAGCACGACGGCGCCCCCGATGATCTCCTCGACCAGGTGCATCGGGAGGCTGTCGCGATAGACCAGCAAACCCATGCTCTCGAAACGCGCGCCCAGGGCCAGGGCCGCGTCTTCGTAGTCGGGCCCCAGGGCGCGGAATGCATCGGCGGGCATGTCCACCGGCAATGGGTAGATCAGGCGGAAGGAACGCGTGAACTGCTGGTCCTCGAGCGAACGCATCAGTTCGATCGCCGCGGCATCGAGGCGTTGTCGCCGGAATTGCCGGATCTGCGCCATGCCGAAGCACAGCGCGAGCACGACGGCCAGGTTGCCGATGATCTGCGCGTATTGCGAGAGCGAGGACAGGTTCATGGCGACGTGGCAACGAGCGGTGTTGCTGTTTGCTTACGCGCAACCCGAAGCGTTCCGGCCGACGGCGGTCTCCCCGTGACCGAAAAGACGCGTTGTCGCATTCACTGCTTTTGCACATCGCCGCGACGCCAGCGGCCCCATGTTCGCCACTCGCACACCTTGGGAGTCGTGCCATGTCGCGCAGGAAATCCGCTTCCTTCGTCTTCGCCACGGTCGTGTTGGGATCGCTCGGCGGCGTCTCCATCGCACCGCAAGCCCACGCGGCAACGCGCACGGTCACCAACTGCAACGACAGCGGCGCCGGCAGCCTGCGCGCCGCGGCCGCCGCGGCGAACAGCGGCGACACGATTGATCTGCGCTCGCTGACGTGCTCGCGCATCACGCTTACCGGCGGCGCGATCCAGCTTCCCGATCAGTTCCTCACCATCGTCGGCGCGGGCGAGAGCAAGCTCCAGATCGACGGCAACGGCGCGAGCCGTGTGTTCACGCACAGCAGCGCTGCGTGGCCCGATACGAGCGGCGCGACGCTCACGTTGCGGCGCATGACGATCCAGCACGGGCTTGTGACGGGCACCAATCCGAGCGGCGGCTGCATTTTCGCGGCGCGCAATGTGCGCCTGGAGTACGTGCATCTGCGCAACTGCATCGTGCGCGCGACCAATCCCAACATTCGCACGTCCTTCGGTGGCGGGCTGTGGTCGGCCGGCAACGTCTTTCTCTTCCACACCGCCGTCTATGGCAATCGTGCGGAGACCTTCGGTGAAGGCGGAGGCCTTGTCGCCGCGGGCGATGTCCGCCTGCACATCGACCAAAGCACCATCCACGACAACTACGCAGGCGATCGCGCCGGCGGTGCGAGTGGCGGCCTGATTTTCATGACCAATTCGAGCATCCGCGACAACTTCGCCGAGAACATCAGCGGTGGCCTGGAAGGCGGGTCGTTCGCCGGGACGCACGTCATCAACAAGTCGACGATCAGCGGCAATGTCTCCAACCGGATCGGCGGACTCGGGTTCTTCGGCGGCCAGTTGTTGATTTCCGACAGCACGATCTCTGGGAACACCGCGCACTTCACGCCGGTCGGTGCATGGCTCGAAGCGCGGGGCGCGCCGATCACGGTGCGCAATTCCACGATCACGAACAACACCGCGGTGGAGGCCTTCGCCTTCACGGCCGCGGGCGTGGACCAGTACGGCACCATCAATTGGCAGAGCACCATCGTCGCGAACAACTTCATCGGCACCACGCCGTCGGATCTGTGGGCGCAGGTCAGTGGTGGGGCGATGGTCGTCGGCAGCGACAACCTGATCGAGCAGAGCAACGCAACGCTGCCGATCGATACGATCCGCAGCGATCCAAGGCTCGGGCCGCTCGCGAACAATGGCGGCCGCACGCAGACACATGCGCTGCTGGACGGCAGCCCCGCGATCGATGCGGGCAACAACAACGCGAACTATGCGTTCGACCAGCGCGGCGAAGGATTTCCGCGCGTGGTGAACGGGCGCGCGGACATCGGCGCGTACGAGCGCTGACTCACGCCTCGGGCGGTGGACTCTCCGGTTCGGGCTGCATCGGCAACTCGGGCGGCGAGTCCACCCACGCCCAGAAGATCCGGTAGCCCACGGCGAGCAGCACCGGCCCGATGAACAAACCGACGACGCCCATCGACACCATGCCGCCCAGCGCGCCGATGAGCACCACCGGCATCGGCACCGAGACACCCCGTCCGAGAAGCAGTGGTTTCAGCACGTTATCGACGAGGCCCGCGAGGAAGACGTAGATGCCGAAGATGATCGTGGCCGCATCGAACCCCCGCGTCGAGAACACGTAGACGATCACGGGGATCGTGACCAGGCTCACCGGGATCTGCACGATGCCCAGCATCAACACCAGCAGTGCGAGCACGCCGGCGGCCGGCACGCCCATCAGCACGAAGCCCAGCCCGATCAGCAGCATCTGGATGAAGGCGATGCCCACCACGCCCTGCGCCACCGCGCGGATGGTGGCCGTGCACAATTCCGCGAAGCGAAGCCCGCGTTGTTCGCCGAACAGGCGCGCGGCGATGCGATGCGCCGAGCGTGTGCTCGCTTCGCCATACGCCATCCAGATGGCGGCGATCGCGAGCGCCGCGAGGAACATCAACAGGCCGACCGCGGCGCCGGCCGTCTTTCCCAGGGCGGCGAAGGTGAACGCGCGCAACTGCGGCGCGAATTTCATCGCCAGGTCGGTCAGGTGCGTCGAGGCCTGCATCCACACCGCATGCAGGCGCTCGCCGATGATCGGCCATCCCTTGACCGTATCGGGCGGTGGCGGAATCTGGAACCGTCCGCTGCGCGCCATCTCCAGTGCGTTCGCCGCCGAATCGGCGATCGACGCGGCCATCAGATACAGGGGCACGAGCAACACGGCGATGAGCACCACGAGGATCGCCGCCGCCACGTGCCCGTCCTTCCAATCCAATCGGCGCTGCAACCTGCTCTGCAGTGGGTAGAGGGTGACCGCAAGGATCACCGACCACACCATCAGGTCGAGGAACGGCCGGAAGACGGTGTAGCAGGCGACGGCGAGAATTACGACCAGCCCGACGCGCACGTACACGTCGATCAGCATGCGCGGCCAAGCCTTCTCAACGATGGGCGCAGGCATTGGCTTCCCCGGGGGTTGTACTGACTGTTACGTCATTCCCCGGCCGCATCGGCCCATCCATGATGGACGCGGCCTTTAACCGCGCCCATCGGGCTCTTCACACAAGCGAGCGCGCGACCTTACGGCGCCGGCGCCCAACCCATCGAGTCCGGCGACCCGTCCGGATGCGACCACCACCGCAGGCCACTGACGCCACCCGGGCAACCGTCGCCACGCGTGCGCGTCTGCAGCACGCCGAAGGACGTCGTCAAACCCGCGCCGTAGCAGCCGCCGCGGTTGTCGGTGAACAGATAGTCGCGGCTCGAACTCCATTCGGTTTCCGTGTCCGTCGGTTCGCCGACATAGTGCCGCGTGGCATCGAACACATCGGCCAGCCGGGTCTCGTAACGCGCCGTGCCGCGATGGAATTGCGAAGTGCGGATGCTGCGCGCCTGGTGCACGGTCATCTGGATGTTGTTCGCGACGATGCCAGATTGTTCGTCGACACTCCGCCACTCGCCGTCCTGGAAGTAATCGATGAGCAGCGGGTAGCTCGTCGCCAGTTTGTCTTCGCTCAACAAGGTCGTGCCCAGCGTGCGGCGGCTGGTGCGGTCGACGTTGCTCGCCAGGCGCACCTTTTGCAGGAAGGAACCGAAATAGTCGTCGGTGCGATCCTCGGGCGCGGTCACGTCCCAGGTCACCGCGTCGGTGAAGCGATTGCTCTGGATCACGGTGCTGCGGATGCGCCCGCGCGAGGTATCGACATAGCCGTCGATATGGAAGTCACGCCGCGCGCGCGTGGTCACCGTGCCGGTGAGGTGATGGGTCAGGCCCATGCCCGGTGGGGTGAAGTCGGTTTGCGCGAGCGTGTTGGTTTCCGTGGGGCTCGCCGGTCCCAGCGTGTTGGCGGTCACCGCGCCGGGCACGATCGCACGGCCATGATCGGTGTAGAGGATCAACTGCCCACTGACGAACACCTGGTTGCCGGGTTCGTTGAGGGCCTGCAGCACGATCGTATGCGTCGCGCCATTGTTGAGCCGGCCCGCGAACGGCGTGAGATCCACGCGGAAGGGGATGAAGTTGTTGGCCTGCACGCCCGGCGCGGGCAGGTTCACCGTGTTGCGCAGCGCGTTGGTCATGTTGCTGGGCAACCAGGGAAACACCGGCGCCAGGCCCGCACGCGTGCCGTCGATCAGCACTTCCACTTCGCGGAAACTGCCGCCGCGGCAACCGTGCGGCGGATCGCCGAAGATCGAATGGCTGTCGCCCATCGCGAAGGGCGTATGCAGCAAGGGGAAGGCCGTGAACGAGGCATCCGGCGCGCATTGCGACCAGATGCGGCGATCCGGTCCGAGGCTTTGCGCGTAGACATCCACGAAGGCCTGGATCGTGTTGCGCGGCAACGTGCCTTCGAAGTACGCATTGTTGCCGGAAGAATCCGGGAAGGCCACGGGGAAGACGGCATCGGCCACGCGCTGCGCGGGTGTGGTGGTATTCGCGCGATAGAACAGCAGACGGACCGCGGACACGCGCGCTTCGAGTCCCTCGAACACCAGATAGTCGTTGTCGAAGCTGCCGGTGAAAATGAAGCCCTCGGGGCGCGTGAAGTAATTCTGCAGCTCGGTGACGTCGCGTTCGAAGCGCCACACCGGGATGTCGTCGGAGATCTGCGACGACCCTGTCCAGAGCGTGCCGCCGTCATGGCCGGCGAAGTCGGTGTAATACAGCTGGAGATTGCCGGCGGGATCGGCGTTCTCGCGCGGGCCGGTGAGTTCGACCACCAGGGTGATCTTCGAATACGGGCCCGGGCAGGTGGTCGCGGGAATCGGCGTGGGTTCGGTCTCGGCGAAGCGGAAGATCCCGCGCCCAGTGGAGATCGTCTGCACGCAGGGCGTGCCCGAGGCGCGCGGCACGCGGGGTTCGACCTGCAGCGGGTCGGCGCCTGCGGCCGACGGCAGCAGAGAAGCGGCGATCAGATTGATGCGTTGCGCGGGCGCGGTGTTCGATGTGCGCGCTGCGGCCGATGCGCGGGTGGCGTGCGATGCCTGCGCCGCGCGCGGCGTTGCATCGCGTTGCGCGGTGCCCAGCGCCCAGACGCCGAACGTGCAAAGCGCGGCGCCCGCGATCGCGAGCCCGCGCACGATGGATTGCGTGGACATGGTGTTTTCCCTCCCAGCACCCCGGTGGGTGAGGGCGGAAACTGCGATCGACGCTGTGTGCACGGTGTGCAAAGCAACGCGCGCGCGTTACCGCAGAGTTCGCGCATGCGCTGAATGGCGCAACCCCCGCGCGGGTGAACACAGGTCACTGCCGCGGCCGCCGCGCGTGCTGCATCGCAGCGGATCGACTGCGCGGCAGGCGGCATCGTAAGCTCGCGCTTGGCGACGCCGGAGGTCCTCCACTGTGTCGAAGTCCGCACCCCAGGTTGTCCTGCTTTCCGGCGGTAATCCGCAGATCGCCAAGGGCGATGGCGACGCACCTGTGCAGGCCTACATCGCCGCAATGCCCGAGTGGAAACGCGAAGTCGGGCGCCGCCTCGATGCCCTGATCGAACGCACGGTGCCCGGTGTTCGCAAAGCGGTGAAGTGGAACTCGCCGCTGTATGGCGTGGACGGGAAGGGCTGGTTCCTCGGCGTCCATTGCTTCACCAAGTACGTCAAGGTTTCGTTTTTCAACGGCGCGTCATTGGAGCCCGAGCCGCCGATCGGCTCGAAGGATCCCAATACGCGTTACTTCCACATCCACGAAGGCGACGCGTTCGACGAAAACCGGCTCGCGCAATGGATCGCGCAGGCCGCGAAGCACCCCGGGTGGATGCAATGAACGCACAGGAGCGTGCATGAAGAAGGCAAGCGGGAAGGCAGGCAACGGCGATGCGTCGGCCCACATCGACGCGCGCATCGCGGAGTTGGACGATTGGCGCGGAAAGACGCTCGCGCACGTGCGTTCGATCATCCTCGCCGCGGATCCGGAGGTCGTCGAGGAATGGAAGTGGGGCGTGCCGGTGTGGTCGCACGCGGGGATCATTTGCACCGGCGAGGCGTACAAGAAACACGTGAAGCTGACCTTCGCCAATGGCGCGTCGATCGCCGATCCGAAGGGGTTGTTCAATTCAAGTCTGGAAGGCAACGTGCGGCGCGCGATCGACATCCAGGAAGGCGAGACGATCGACGAGAAGGCGTTGGGTGCGTTGATCCGCGCGGCCGCGGCGCACAACACGAAGAAGAAGGCGAAATGATCGCAACGCCGCCTCCGTGCGAGGCGGCGCTGCTGTTCGCGATTACCGGCCCTTCGGCAGGAACTGCTTCGGCAACGGCAACTCCGGCGATTCGCCTTGCCACATCAGCGACACGATCCACCAGCGCTTGCCGTCGTTCATCAACTGCAGCGTGTTGATGCCGCGCATCGTGTGATCGTCTTTCTCGATCTTCGCCTCGTACGTCGTGAAAACGTGCGCGATGTTGCCGAACTGTTCGGTCGTGCGCGCCAGCTCGTGTTCGTGGAATCCCTTCTCCAGCAGCAGCGGGCCGGAGGAGGCGATGTAGTCGTTGACGCTGAGCAGGCGGATGCCGATGGCGTCCTTGGTCTTGCCGCCGACCGGCATCATCCGCGCGCCGGGCACGAACAGCGAGCGCATGCGGTTCCAGTCGCGCGCCTGGCCGGGCGGGCCGGAGATCACGTCGTAGAGCGCGGCGATGATGCCGTCGAGCGTGGCGACGTCGGCGTCTTTCGCGGGCGGGATGGGCGTGACCACCGGGTTGGTCGGCGGCTCGGCGTGCGGTGCGGTCTGCGCGAAGGCCGGCGCGGCCAGCGTGGTGAACGCGAGACACAGGGTGAGCGGAAGGCGCATGCGTGTTTCCGATTGGATGGGCGGATGAGGCGCGATCAGGCCATCGGGGCGTGGCGCTTCCCAGTGCCACAAGTTAGGTCGGACGGAATTCCGCGACGATCGCCGGCGACAGCAGTCGCCTGATGATCCAGACGTGCAGGGCGCAGAGCGCGGCGGCGAATACGGCGCTCGCGATCTGGATGCCCAGCATGAAGCTGTCGAACGAAGGGCCCGGCTGATCCGCCATCTCCGGCATCGTGGGGACCGACGACAGGAAATAGTGCTGGGCGAGCACGCCGAAGAGATTCCATGCGATGCCCAATACGAGGAGCCCGATGAAGATCAGCCGCCCCCAGTTCCGGCGGCGAAGCATGGCGATCGACGCGACCAGGCTCGTCACGGAGACCGCAAGGAAGCCGACGATGAACAAGGGCACGAGCTGGAACACCATGCCGGCCATGGGGGTGGCGTCCGGGCCGCTCGCGAGCTGTTGCTGCACTTCGTCGCTCTTGAACACGGTCATGAACAGGACGAACTGCAGGAGGCTGATACAGGCCGCCCCGCCGGACAACACGATGGAAATCCAGGCAACGACATTGACGAACGTGGACTGCGCTGGCACGCGCACCGGCTGCGATTGGATCGCGGACATCATCGGCTCCCCCCGAATGAGGTGCCCACGATACCGCAGGTGCGGCGTGGCTCAACCCTTCGACTCGTTCTCCATCGCCTTCTCGACGATCTGCCCGTAAAGGGACACCAACCGGCTCGCGAGCGGCTGCAACTCCGGATGCCGCGCGACATATTGGTGGCTCAGGTTGGCGTCTTCGACCAGGTCCTTGAGGAATTCGAAGTCGCCGTCGTCGAGCTTCGCCCCGGCATCCACGCGCTGCTGCAACTCCAGCATGCGCGGCAGGCGCGCATTGAGGCGATCGAGCAGCACTTTGCTGACCGCGTATTCGTCCGACATTGCGCGATGCCTAGGGCTTGGGTTCGTCGATCGCCTGCCAGCCGCTGTCGGGATCGAAGCTCTTCATCTTCGCGACCTCGCGGTCGGTGTCCTTGCCCAGGTCGCGTTCGAACACGCCGCCGTCGTGGCTGATCATGAATGTCTTCAACCCGGTGTCGCCGTATTTCACGGGCCAGGCGATGGCTGCGAAGCCGCGGCTCATGTTGTTGCCGAGCACGTATTTGTACGCGCCGCCCGGTGCGGAGGGGCCCTGCGATTCGAGGATGCGGTAGCGGTAGCCGAAGTATTCGCCCTTCGGCGTGTCGTCGCCGAACAGCGGGCCGAGTGGGCTGATTTCGCCGCTGTCGTCGTCGGCCCAGTACAGGCCGTCGTGTTGCCCGTCGGTGCTGAGGAACTTGCGTGCGTATTCCAGGACGCCGTCGCCGTCGCGATCTTCGTCGGCGTAGTCGTTCTGCGCGTCGTGGTAGGTGCGCAAGGCATCGATGACGTCGATTTCGTTGCGGCCGATGCGGCGCGCGCGGATTTCATCGGCGCCTGCGACGAGGTCGTAGTGCCAACCCTTCGCGTCTTTCTTCAAGGGAACGGGGAGTGTCCAGGCATCCGCGCCGACTGCGAGCATCTTGCTGTCCGTGCCGGTGTCATTCCACGCGTGGCGATCGCGGTACTTGGTCAGGAACGCATCGACGTCGCTGCGGTCGACGCTGCCGGTCGGGATGTAGGTGCGCCAATCCTTGCCGAGCAACGCGGCCAGTTGCGTCGCGTCGGCCTGCGTGGTGCCGAGCGCTTTGACGAGCGCGTCGCCCGCGGCGTCGGGTGTCGGGAAGGCTTGCTGCGCGAAGGCGGGTATCGCGAAGGCGAGCGCAGCGAGCGTTGCGATCGGAAGGAGCCTGTTCATCGACGACGTCCTCCACCATGGGCGCCGCCGGAGGCGCGTTGGGGTTGATGCGAGGCCTGGCGTTGTTGACCACCGCCGCCACTGCGCGGTTGGCGGTTCACCTGGTGCGACGCTTGCTGTCGACCGCCACCTTGGCGCGACTGGTTCTGGCTCGCGCGGCCGCGTTGCGCGGCGGCGTGCGACTGCTGCGGTTGGCGCGCGCCCGAGAACGCATCGTTGTGGGGGCGTTGCTGGCGGTTCGCCTGTTGCCGTGCGGCATCGCGCGAAGCGTGGTTGTTCGCGCCTTGTTGCCGATGCTGCGTGGGCTGGCGGTTCTGGCCGGCCTGGCGGTTGCCTGCGTTCTGTCGATTCCCTGCATTGGCGCGATTGCCCGCGTTCGCACGATCGCCGGCGCCCGCGCGATTGGCGCTGGCCGCCGCGCGATTGCGCTGCGCATCGCGATTGCCGCCCGCCGCCGCCGTGCGATCCCGTGCATCGGCGCGTGCGCGATCGGCGCCGCCGCGTTGCTCGACATCGCGCCGCGCCGTCTGCGCACGTTGCTGCGCTTCGCGATTGGTGCGCGCCGGCGACTCCATGCCGCGGCGTTCCATCGATTGCCGGGCTTCCGCGCGTCGCGCATCGTCGCCGCGCATGCGATCGCGCGAGGCCGAATCCGGCAGGCGATTGGAGAATTTGTCGCGGTTGACCTGGTCGCGATAGGGCACGCCGTCGCGATTCAGGCTGTTGTGCTGCCAGTTGCTGTTGCTGATCTGTCGATTGGTATTGAGGCTGTTGTATTGGTTGACGTTGATGTTCACGTCGTTGCCGCCCCAATCCATGTCGCCCCACAGCGAATCGGCGATCGCCACGCCCGTGCCCCACGCCAGGCCGCGCGCGAGCGCGCTGCCGACCGGGTAATACGCCGACGGCGGCGGATAGTAGGGCGGCGGATACGAGGGATAGGCCCACGTGCCGTAAGCGGTGGTCGGGTTGTAGCTGGGAACGTAGACCGTTTGCGGATCGGCGGACTCGATGACGATGACGTCCGACTGGGCAGGCGGTGCGGCCGTCGTGACTGCGCCGCTGCCGCTTTCGTCGTAGACCGGCGCCGCTTCGGAGGGCGGCGGCGCGGGTTGCGTGCTGATCTTCTGGTATTCGTTGCTCGCCAGGTTCCCTGCGTCCTGCGCCTTGTGGCGCAGTTGCTGCACGGCGTCCATCACGTTGTCCGGCTGCGCGAGGAAAGCATCGCCCAAGCGTTGCACCCACGCCGGATCCTGTCCGAGTGTCGCCAGTGCCTGCGGGAATGCGACGAGCGATTGCACGCTCGGGTCCCACGGTTGGTCGGCGACTTGCCGCACAGCGGCGTCGCCTTTCGCGGTCGGATTGGCCTTCGACCAGGCGGCTGCATCGGCGACATCGCCGGGGTAGGTCGCCGCCATCAACACCTGCGCGAGCAGCGGATCGGGATACAGCGCGATGGGCGCGACCATCTGCGCGAGCTCTTCCTGCGTGAACACGCGATCGCGCGCACCCGGTGCGGCCGGTGCAGCGGCGGTGGTGGCCGCGGGCGCAGGCGCCGCGGGTGCGGCTGCGGTCGCGGGTGTCGGTGTAGCGGGGGCCTTGGCTTCCTCCTTCTTGCACGACGCGCAAGCGAGGACAACGACGACCGGCAGCATCCATCGCATCGACATGGCAGGCCTCCCGACGGGAGCCTGCAGTCTGTTCGCCATGCCCGGCCGGCGCCACAGCAAAACAACCGACGGGGGACAGCAAAATTACTGAGCCGGACCTCAAGCTCGGCCGCAGGCGAGCGGTGTGTTCAGAACCCGAAGCGTGCGCCCGCGCCGAACAGCGTCAACGCGCCCAGCACCGCGAACAACCCCGCCGCCACGACGTGCACCAGCCGCATCGGCACGCGCGAGAGCAGCTTGTCGCCGAGGAACACGGCCGGCACGTTCGCGATCATCATGCCCAGCGTCGTGCCGAGCACGACCTCGACGGGCGCGGCGTACTTCGCCGCCAGGGCGATCGTGGCGAATTGCGTCTTGTCGCCCATCTCGGCGAGGAAGAAGGCGACCAGCGTGGTGCCGAAGACGCCCCAATGCTTCTTCGCATCGGCGTCCCTCTCGTCGAGCTTGTCGGGGATCAGCGTCCACGCGGCCATGGCCAGGAACGACAGGCCGAGGATCCAGCGCAGCGGTTCGGGCCCGACCACGCGCATCAACCACGCACCGAGCGCGCCGGCGAGGGTGTGGTTGAAGATCGTCGCGGCGAAAATGCCGGCGATGATCGGCCACGGCTTGCGGAAGCGCGCGGCGAGGACGAAGGCGAGCAGTTGCGTCTTGTCGCCGATTTCCGCAAGCGCGACGACGCCGGTCGAAACGAGGAAAGCTTCCATTTGAATCCCTGCAACGGCCGCGCATTCTAGCGGACGGCCGCGTCAGGGGCCCGTTCAAGGCACGGAGCGGCTCAGCGCGTGGAGGCCGCCGCGGGTGCGACCACCGACGCCTGCGCGGGCGGCGCGCCCGATGCGGCGTCGGCCAGCGCTTCGATCCGCGCGATGTCCGCGTCGTGGGTGGCCGCGGCCTGGTTGGCTTCTTCGGCCGGATCGTTGCCCGATTGCTGGAAGCTTTCGTGCCCGTGCGTCCACTCCACCCAATCCGGCGCTCCGTTCACCGAGCCGAAGAAGATGATCAAACCGATCGCGTACACGAACGGCGAGATGAGCAGGGACGACAGCAACTGGAAGATCCCCGCCATCGCACCGAGCTTGGACATCGCGACGATCGCGAGGATGAAGGCCACCAGGTTCAGCGACCAGCCCAGTAGCCCCAAGCCGGGGAAGGGCAGGAGGAATGCGAGCCACGCGATGCCCAGGCAAATCCATGCCGCCTTGCCCGCGGTATTGGGTGCGCGGGCAACGATCGTTTCGTTCATTGACGTCTCCACGCCGGCTCCCCGCCGGCCCGCGGCGAGGTTATCGCAGTTCACGCTATGCTGCGCCGCGCCGCCGCCCGGATGGCGAAACTGGTAGACGCAAGGGACTTAAAATCCCTCGATCGCAAGGTCATGTGGGTTCGATCCCCACTCCGGGCACCAACGCGCAAGGGGCCACATGCCGATCCTTCGCACGACCGCGCTTCAACTGTCCTTGCGCGCTTCGATCGCCGCGGGGCTCGCGTTCTGGATCGCATCGCTGCTCGGTGCCCACTACGCGATCTATGCGTTGGTCGGTGCGGTGATCGTGACGGACCTGTCACCCAAGACCACGCGACGACTTGCGATCCAACGCATGGCCGGCACGGTGATCGGTGCGAGCGCGGGTGCCTTGTTCGTCCATTTCCTGCCCAGTGGTCCGATCGCGCTCGGTTTCGCCATCCTGGTGTCGATGGCGTGCGCGTACGCCTGTCGCTTCGAGACGCCCGCGGCGCGCGTGGCCGGCTATGTGTGCGCGATCACGATGTTCGCGCACGGCGGCGATGTGTGGCTGTACGCCTTCGACCGCGCATGGGAAACGATGGTCGGCATCGGCACGGCGCTGATCGTCGGGCTCGTGCCCTTGTGGTTGCACGAGGATGAGCCAGACCCGCGTTAGACTTTGGAAATGAGCAACGAACCCGAAACATCGCCGTTCCCCATCCTCAATGCGCTCGAAGCGCGCATCCTCGGCTGCCTGATCGAAAAACAGGCGACCACGCCCGAGCAATATCCGCTCACCGAGAACGCGATCCAGCTGGCGTGCAACCAGAAGACCAACCGCGAGCCGATCATGGATGTCTCGCCGGGCGACGTCGCGCACGCGGTGCGCCGCATGGAAGAACGCCGCCTGGTGCGCAACACGCAATCGGCGCGCGCGTTGCGTTTCGAACACAAGGCCGCGCAGGTCTACAGCCTGACGCCGCAGCAGCTGGCGATCATCGCGATCCTGTTGTTGCGCGGGCCGCAGACGCCGAGCGAAATCCGCACGCGCACCAATCGCATGGCGACCTTCGCCGACCAGGACGACTTGCAGCACGCATTGGATCGCCTGCAGCAGAAGGACGCGCCGATGATCGTGCGCGTTCCCAGGTCCGGCGGGCAGCGCGAAGATCGCTACATGCATCTGTTGTGCGGGCCGGTCGATATCGAAGCGTTGCGTCCTGCAACCGGTACTGAGAGTGCGGGTACGGGCGGATCGCTCGGTGAGCGCGTCGCCGAACTCGAAGCGCGCGTGGAAGCCCTGGAACGCGTGATCGAACGCCTGGATCGATCAGCGGGCGCTTGAAGATCCATCCATGAGCCGCGCGATCAGCGCGATGTCCTCGCCCATCGTCGGCAGGTGCAGCACGCCGATTTCGTCGGTTTCGATCACCAGGCCCGCGCCGAGGTAGGACCACTCGGCTTCGGGGTAATCGGGCGCGTAGAGGCCGTCGTCGATGACGGCGACCACTTTTCCCTTGAGTCCATCGGCGTCGACGCGATCGCCGGGAAGGACGGATTGTCCGCTCTTGTAGCGCATGTGGCCGAAGTCTGGCACAGCGCGAATCGTTGCCTGTTTCACGTCCGTGACCGCGCGCGAGTTGCGTTCAACGCACCATCTTGACGCCGAAACGGTCGGTCAGCTCCTGCTGGTCGATGTTCCCGTCGCCGTTGACGTCCATCCACTTGAAGCGCATCTCCGAGGCACGATCGAGTTCGTTGGCGTCCAGCAGTTCGTCGGCGTTGCGGTCGGCCACGCGCACGCGGTCGAGCGCATCGTCGGGGGTCACGCTCGGGCCCAGCAGCGGTGCGAGTTCGGCGGCGCTCAGGTGCTGGTCGCCGTCGGTGTCGAGCACCCCGATCAGGACCTGCGAATCCACTTCGTATTTGCTCAGCCCGCCGTCGTGGTTCACGTCCAGGCGCGAGAAGCGCTCGGCGGCGGTGGTCGCGATCTGCTGCGCGGCCAGCGGCGCGCTGCCGAGGACCAGGAGGTTCGCACTCAGGAGAATCGCCAACCCTTTCCATTGCACGGCCATGATCTCGCTCCACGCGCCCCGGGAGGGGGCAGCAGACCAGCCGCCCCGGCACCGGGCAATTGGCCTTTCGCCCAATGGCCGCTTAGGATCGCCGCACGACCTTGGGGGAGGGCGCAGGGATGGCGGTGACAGGGAGCGAGTCGGGGGCCGTCCGCAAGGCGGCCTGGAGCGTCATGGTGTTCGTGATCGGGCTGGCGATCCTCGCCCTGGCGGCGAAGTCGGCATCGATGCGCGAAGCGCGCAGCAACGAAGAAGCCGCGCAGGCCGTCGCGTCCTCGCGCGTCGCCTCCGCATTGTGGGCGGCAGCCGAACGCGATCGGCAGGCCTTGCGGACCTATCGCGGCAAGGTCGCGGCCTACTCGGCTGCGATGGATCCCAAGCGCATCGTCGCGCCCGACGGCGCGGCGAAAGCGCGCGAGGCGATCGATCGCTTTCGCGTGGCCTGCGCCGAATTCGATGCGGCCCGCAATGCGTCGGACATGACGCTGTTGCAGGAGATCGATGCGATTCCCGGCGGCGGTGCCTCCACGCACGAGGTGCGCGAAGCGCTCGAACGCATCGATGCGCACGCGCAGCGCATGCGCGAAAACCAACGCGCGCAGGCCGTTGCCCTGGGGGAGATCGTCGTCTTCCTGTCCGCACATGCCGATGCGATGGCCTTCGACGCGCGGGGCCCGGTGTTCCGCGACGCCGCCGACCTGGACGCGTACAACACGCTCGCGCACGCGGCACGCACGTTGTCGACGGAAGAAATACGGCTCGCCGACGGCATCGAACTGCTCACGCGGGACGAGTTCGCGCGCCTGGCGCACCAGTGATCAGTTCGTATGCGTGAGCACGATGCGGCCGGGCTCGGCTTCCAGCATCCAGCCGGCGCGGTCGGCGGCGTGCGCGAGCAGGGGTGACAGCGCGCCTGCGTCGCTGCGTCGCGCCGAAGGATCGCGCACGGCATCGGCATCGACGACGCTCAGTTGCCCGTTGTTCCGCGTGGCGAGGATGCGCGTCGCCTCGCGCAGATGCTTGCGCACGAGCGCGCGCAGCAACAGCGCGGTTTCGCGCCGCGCGACGTTGAACGAACCGCTGGCATCGATGGTCGTGATCTCCGACCACGGCGCGAGGCTTTCGGCGAGCAACGCGGCGGTGTCCATCGTTTCGCGCTGCACCGGCGCGCGACGCGCGGCGCCGAACAGCAATTCGATCAGCTCGGCCAGTTCCTGCGTACCGCGGTCCAGGCGTTGCAGCCGCGCGATGTTCGCCGGGTCCTGGTTGGGTTCGTCGAGCAGCACTTCGGCAACCCCTTGCACGACGGCGATCGGCGTGCGCAGCGCATGGCTGGCATCGGCGAAGAACGCGAGCTGGCGGGCGTCGGCATCGACCAGCCGCGCCTGGTAGGCGTCGATCGCGCGCGCGAGGTGGCCGAGTTCGTCGTTGGGCGTGCTGTCGCCCAGGCGCGTGGGCGCCGGTGCGACCGGCAGCGCATCGACCGCATTGGACAAGGCCTTGACCGGCGCGAGCGCGCGCCCGGCGAAGATCCAGCCCAGACCGCCGCCGAGCGCCACGCCGGCCAGCACCATCGCGGCGAGGAGGATGCGCAGGTGGACTTCGAGCGTTTCGATGTCGCCCAGGTCGATGGAGAACCACATGCGGCCGGCCGCGGTGTCGAACACGCCGACATGGATGCCTTCGTGACGATCGTCCTCGTGCACGCCCGGTCCGAAGCGCGCCAGGTCCGCCGGCGGCCGGGTGATGTATCCGCTCAGGCGTTGCGTGCGTGGCAATTCGACGTGCAGCCCGTTGGCGATGCGCAGGCTGTAGTCCTCGGCCTGGCCACGGAGCACTTCCTTGGCGATGACGTACTCGTAATCCTCGGTGATCGCGATCACCGCGGCGGAGAACAGCAGCGTCATCACCAGCCCGAGCATCGCGCAGGCGAAGGTGACGCGTCGGCGCAGCGAGGCGGGCGAGGCGCTCACGCGGCGGGGACCTGGTAGCCCACGCCGCGCACCGATCGGATCAGCGCCGTGCCGAAGGGTTTGTCGAGCAGTGCGCGCAGCTCGTACATCTGCGTGTGCAGCGCGCCCATGTCGGTGGCATCGCTCCCCCACGCGGCGCGCAGCAGTTTGTCGTGCGGCACGATGCGCGGGGATTCGGACAGCAAGGTTTCGAGCAACCGGCCCTGCAGGCGGGTGAGGGGGATCTGCTGGCCTCCCCGGGTCGCCGTCATCGTGCCCGCATCGTAGGCGAGCAGGGCACCGCCCGTCTTCTGCACCGCGGGCGCGATGCGTCGGTGCAGGGCGCGCAGGCGGGCGTCGAGCTCGCGCAAGGCAAAGGGCTTGACCATGTAATCGTCGGCGCCGTGTTCGAAGCCGCGCACGATGTCGTCCAGCGTGTCGCGGGCGGTGAGCATGAGCACGGGCACGCCGTGGCCTGCCTCGCGCAGGATCCGGCACAGGTCCAGGCCGTCGAGCCGCGGCAGGCCCAGGTCGAGGACGATCGCGTCGAATCCACCCTGCCGCGCGCGCGCCAAACCGCTCGCGCCATCGCCGCAGTGGTCCACTTCGTGCCCGCGCCGTTCGAGGAAATCCCAGATGTTGGCGGCGATGTCGTGCTGGTCCTCGATCAGGAGCACGCGCATGCCGGCGGCGGGTAGGGAGGGCATGTGCGAAGCGTGCCACGGCCCAGTGTCCGTGGGTTAACGAATGGCTGAGCCACGGCTGAGCGGCCATTACATTCGCGCCCGGCACCCTGCGGGCTGTTCGTGCCCCGCGTGGAGCTGCCTTGTCGTCCTGGTCCTCGATTCCCGCCCGTTTGCGGCCCCTTGCGTGGCTCGGCGCGTGCTTCCTGTTCGTTTCCACGCTGACGCGACTGGCGCTGCGGCTGCACGCCGGCGCGGCGGCCTTCGACGGCATTCCGGGCGAGGCGCGGATGTTCGCGCTTGGCTTGGTCTACGACATCCTGACCTTCCTGTATTTCGCGTGGCCGCTGGTGTTGCTGCTGTGGCTGCTGCCCAAGGGCTGGCTGGAGAAGCGGCGCGGGCGCTGGCCGATCGAAGTGGTGTGCTTCGCGTTGCTGGGCGCGCTGCTGTTTGTCGCGGTGGCCGAGTGGACGTTCTGGGACGAGTTCCAGACCCGCTTCAACTTCATCGCGGTCGACTATCTGGTCTACACGACCGAAGTCCTCGGCAACATCCGGCAGTCCTATCCGGTCGGCAAGATCCTCGCGGCCCTGGCGATCGTCGCGATTTCGATCGCGTGGTTCACCCGGCGCGGCCGCCGTGCGACGGGCGATGCCATGCCCTTCGCGCGGCGTAGCGCCTTCGTCCTTGGATGGCTGCTGCTCACGCTCGCGGGCACGTGGTTGGTCGACAGCGAGATGAAGGACCGCGGCACCAACACCTACGCCGACGAACTGGCGGGCAACGGCATCTATCAATTCTTCGCCGCGTACCGCAACGCCTCGCTCGATTACGACCGCTTCTATCGCACGGTGCCCGGCGAGGAAGCGGTGGCGCAGGTGCGTCGTTCGCTCGCCACGCCCGATGCCACCTTCCTGTCGCCCACCGGCATCGACCGCCACATCCACAACGCGCGGCCGGAACGGCGTCTCAACGTGGTGCTGGTGAGCGTCGAAAGCCTGTCGGCCGATTACAGTTCGACGTATACGCAGGGTCCGTCGCTGACGCCGCAGCTGGATGCCTTGTCGAAGGACAGCCTGGTGTTCACGCGCCTGTATGCCTCCGGCACGCGCACGGTGCGCGGGCTCGAAGCGCTCTCGCTCTCCGTGCCGCCGACGCCGGGTGAATCCATCGTCAAGCGCCCGGGCAACACCGGTCTTTTCAGCCTGGCCGAAGTGTTCAACGCGAAGGGGTACGACTCGGAGTTCCTCTACGGGGGTTATGGCGCCTTCGACGACATGAACGCCTTCTTCGCCGGCAACGGTTACGGCGTGCACGACCGCACCGAAATCGCCGCGAAGGACATCCACCACGAGAACGTGTGGGGTGTCGCCGACGAAGATCTGTACACGCTCGCGCTCAATCGTTTCGACCAGGCGCATGCGGCGGGCAAGCCGTTCTTCGCACATTTGATGACGACCTCGAACCATCGGCCGTACACGTTCCCCGCGAACCGTGGTCCGTGGCCGCAGAAGAAGCGCCAGAGCGCGGTGCTGTACACCGACTGGGCCATCGGCGATTTCCTGGCGCGTGCGCGCAAGCACGCGTGGTTCAAGGACACGGTGTTCGTCTTCACCGCCGACCACTGCGCGATGAGCGCGGGCAAGGCGGCGCTGCCGGCGTTCCGCTATCGCATTCCCCTGTGGGTGTACGCGCCGGGGCACGTGGCGCCGGGCACCTTCGACGGGCTGATGGGGCAGATCGACATCGCGCCGACGGTGCTCGGCTTGCTCGGCATGGATTACGACAGTCGCTTCTACGGCGTCGACGTGTTCGAACACGCGCCCAACCGCGCCTTCGTCGGCACCTACCAGTTGCTCGGCTACCTGCGCGACGATCGCCTCGTGCAGCTGGCGCCGCATCGTCGCGTCGCCTCGCTGAAACCGGCGATGCGCGCCGACCTCGTGCAACCGGCGATGGCCGACGACCCGGGTTCGACCCTGCAGGCAGTGAGTTACTACGAGACGGCGGCGCACGCGTTCCGCGACGGCGCGATGCGCAAGATGGAGCGCGCCGCACCCGAGCCGCGCGAAGCACGCCCCGACGACGCAACGCCCACCGTGCAGGTGCGGCAATCGCAGCAACGCCCGCGGGCGGCGGGATGATCCGCCGCCGGTTCGCGTGGCTCTGTCTCGCGGCCGCGGTCGTCCTGGCGCAAGTCACCGAGGAAGTCCTCGGTAACGAGAGTGCCCTCGTCGACAAGGCCTTGCTCATCGACATCCACGATGGCGTTCCGGCGGGTTGGGTCCGCTTGTTCACGCTCGCCACGCTGAGTGCTTCGGGCAACGTGTTGTTGCCTCTGGTCGCGCTGGCGTCGATCGCACTGGCCTTCGCACGGCGCCGGCATGAAGCCTTGTTGCTTGCCGTGTCCGCCGGGTTGGCCTCGCTGGTCGTGTATTGGTCGAAGACGGCCTTCGGCCGCGCCCGCCCCGATCTGTGGGACACGCAGTGGTACTGGGGGTCGAGCTTTCCCAGCGGACACACGTTGAGCGCCGCGGCGATCGCGACCGCAACGTGCCTGGTCGTCGCGCGCGTGCGGCCGGCGTGGCACACGGCCGTGGTTTCGCTGGCCTTCGCGTGGGTCGTGGCCGTGGCGTTGTCGCGCCTGGTGTTGGGCGTGCATTGGCCGACCGACGTGCTCGCGGCCGCATGCGCAGGTCTTCTCGTCGCGGCCGCGGTGAACGGCACGCTGCTCTTCATCGAACACAGGCGCAAGGCATGAATGGACGCGTGTCGAAGGTGCCCGCGGTCACGGCATCGTTCTGGTTGATCAAGATCCTCGCTACGACGCTGGGCGAAACCGGCGGCGATGCGGTGACGATGTCGATGGGGCTGGGGTATCTGACCGGCACGCTGATCTTCGCCGCCATCTTCGTCGCGATGGTGCTCGTGCAGATCCGTGCCCGCGAGTTCCACCCGGTCGTCTACTGGACGACGATCGTGGCGAGCACCACGGTCGGCACGACGCTCGCCGACTTCGCCGACCGTTCGCTCCGCATCGGGTACACCGGCGGCGCGACCTTGCTCGCCTGCTTGGTGATCGCATCGTTGTACGCGTGGTATCGCACGCTCGGCACGATCGCCGTGGACAGCGTGGGCGATGCGAAATCCGAAGGGTTTTACTGGCTCACGATCATGCTGTCGCAAACCCTCGGCACGGCGCTCGGCGATTGGGTCGCCGATACGGCGGGCATCGGCTATCTGGGCGGCATCGCGGTGTTCGGCAGCCTGTTGATCGTGATCGCATTGCTGTATTGGAAATCGCGTGTGTCGCACGTGGCCTTGTTCTGGGCGGCGTTCATCCTGACCCGTCCGCTCGGCGCGGTGGTCGGCGACTTCCTCGACAAGCCCTTCGACCACGGTGGCCTGAACTTGAGCCGCTATGTCGCCTCGGCGGTGATCTGCGTGGCGATCGCGACCTGCGTCGCCTTGTTCCCGCAGCGCGCGGCACGCTAACCTTTAACGCATGACCCCGGCCCGTCTCTACGCACCGCACCTGGCGGTGCTCGCCTTGAGCGCGCTCGCGCTTGCCGTGCTGTTCCACTACACGAGGCTGGACCTGCGGCTCGCCGCGCCGTGGTACGACCCGGTCAACCACACCTTCCCGTGGCGTTATGCGTGGATCACCAAGTACGCGATCCATCGCCACCTGAAGGTCGCGCAGATCGTGCTGGGCGTGTGCATGTGCCTGGCCGCGTTGTATGCGCTGCGCGCGCGCGATGGGTTCTTCGCAACGCATCGCCGGCGCCTGTGGTGCGTGTCGCTGTCGTTCGTGTTCGTGCCGGTGATCATCGCGGTGTTGCGTCGCTTCAGTCCGATGCACTGTCCGTGGGACGTGGTCGACTTCGGCGGATACGCGCCGTATTTCGATCTGTTCCAGGCATCGCCGCCGAACGTGCGCGCGGGGCGCTGTTTTCCCGCCGCCTTCGTCGCGAGCGGTTCGTGGATGCTGTCCTTCGCCTGGCTCTGGTTTCCCGAGCGGCGGCGCCTGAGCATGGGCATCTTGCTGTTCACGCTGGCATGGGCCTTCGGCCTGGGCTGGGTGCAGCAGATGCGCGGGGCGCATTTCCTGTCGCACACGCTGTGGTCGCTCTGGGTCAGCTGGCTGATCGTGTTGCTCGTTCATTTCGCCACCGGGGCGTGGCGGGAGATGAACAGCGGGCGTGCGAGTTGACCTGACGTTGATCGCGCAACGCGCAGGGTCGGGTCATACGCCGCATACGGAATCCCGATCATGGCCCGACCGTCCCCCGCTGCTCTGGACGTGATGGAGCACATCGCCGACGCCGTCGACGACCTCGACGTGCTCCTCTCCCAGAACGACCGCATGAGCCCCGCGGAGGTCGCGCGCCGCATGTCGCATGCGCGCGAATCACTCGTCCGCGCGCAATCGGTCGGTGCCGAACTCCTGCTGGAAATGCTGAACCTGTCCGAGCGCCACGAGCTGATGCAATCGGAGATCGAAGCGATTCGCGACACGCATTGATCAGTTCGTGCGGGCTTGGCTGAACGCGCACGTTTTTCACCTGCCCTTGAGAAGTGTTCGCCCACTGTGAAGTCGCATTCCGCAGTCGTCGAAAATCAGGGGGTCAAATGAATACGCAACCCATCCGCCGCGCGGCCGTGGCCGCCGTGGTCGCCACCGCGTCGGTCGCATCGGCCTTGTCGGCGCAGGCCGCCACGCCCACCGGCAAGATCGTCTTCTCGCGCTCGACGCAGACCCCGACGAGCACGCCCCGAAGCCGCAGCCTCTGGTTGCTCGATCTGGCCAGCGGACAGGTGCGTGCCCTGACGACGGCGACCGATCGCGTCTACGACATGGAAGTGAGCTGGGCGCCCGACGGCTCCAGCCTGGTGTTCGAACGCGGCGTGGACCTCGTGCGCGATGGCCAGCGCCACACCTTGCAGGTCGTATCGACCACCACCAACCAGCGCCCGCACGCGTTGATCCACGGCGTGGGGCAGTTCTCCAAGCCCGCGTACGGGCCGAACAATCGCGTCGCGTTCGTTTCGCAGAATTCGAGCGGGCAGTGCGTGTCGATCGTCGATGTCACCGGGCGCAATCGTCGCGATCTGTTCTGCGTTTCGGCGCCGGCGGAATTCGCGCAGCCCAAGTGGTCGGCCGACGGCGCGCGCCTGTTCGTCGGCGCAGGCGCCTACGAAGGCCGCCTGGAGCCGGTGTGGCACGCGCAGGCCTATCGCATCGAAGTGGCGACCGGATCGGCGAAGCTGCTCAGCGACATCGTGATGGAACAACCGCTGGATCTCACGATTTCCCCCGACGGCAATCGCGGCATCTATGCCGACATCGTCGCCAACGACATGACGATGGTCGACTTCCGCAACGGCGCGGTGAAGACGCTGCCGCTGCGCGGACACGCGCCGCTGTTCTCGCCCGATGGCCGCCGCATCGCCTTCACCGGCGAGATCTACGAAGTGGGCCCGCAGACGCGCTACTACGAACCGCTGCACGTGATGAACGCCGACGGCACGGGCGTTCGCCGGATCACCGATTCGCGCGTGGCCGACCACGCGTACACGGCCGCGCAGTGGTCGCGCGACAACGTGCACATGCTGGTGAACCGCCGCACGTATACCGACGACAGCCTGACGCAGCCGATCTTCGCGCTGCGCATGATCGATGCGAACACGCGCGCGCTGAAGACCCTGCCTGCGGGCTACGCCGAACCGGGTGCGTGGTACGAGGGTCCGTGACCCTCGCTAGAAGATCATCGTGACCACGACGTCGTCGGTGTAAGACCCGACGGCGGCGTTGGGCTGCACGGCGTTGATCTGGCCGTACACGGGGTAGGTGGCCGTGAAGAACATGCCCGGCTTGCCGGTGCATTCCCCTGGACCGTCGTTGCCCGTGGTGCATTGGACCGACCCGGTGCCTGCCGCGATCCCGTCGCCCCAGACCGTGCCGAGCGTTGCGGCGGTGTAGAGGTTGTAGGTCAGGGAGGCGCCGCCGGTCGAGGTCATGACGCGGTTGGCATACGACAGCGACTGACCGGTGCCGAGGGTGATGGTCACCGCGACGCGCGAACTGCGGCAGCCCACTTGCACCGTGCCCTGGCCCGTCTTCGCCGCGCCTGCGGTCGGATCGAAGGTGCCGAAGGCGATTGCCGTATCGAAGACCACGCACGTCTGCGCGCGGGCAAGCGAAGGCGCGAACCACGCCGACGCACCCAGCAGCAGAACGAGGACGATGCGGACCATGCCTCCAGCGTACATGCGATCGCCTGGTTAAAAGATCATGGTGACGACGACATCGTCGGTGTACGACCCGACGGCGGCGTTGGGCTGCACGGCATCGATCCTGCCGTACACGGGATAGGTGACATAAAAAATGAAGCCGGTTTGCCCATCGCAACCATTCGCGCTGTCGTCGCCGGTGGTGCACTGGACCGTGCCGGTGCCGCCGGTGATGCCATCGCCCCAGATCGTGCCGAGGGCTGCGGTGGTGTACAGGTTGTAGGTCATCGAAGCGCCGCCTGCCGTCTTCATCAGGCGGCTTGCGTAGGAAAGCGACTGGCCTGTGCCCAGGCGCAGCATAACCGGCACGCGCTGGAGCAGGCAGCCCACGCGCACGGTGCCCTGGCCGGTTTTCGCGGCGCCCGCGGTCGGATCGAAGGTGCCGAAGGCGATCGACGTGTCGACGACCAGGCACGCCTGTGCGCGCGCAATCGTCGGCGCGAACCACGCCAGCGCGGAGAGCAACACGACAAGGACGATCCGCGCCGTCATCGGGCATCACCACACGCGATGGTGCCCAGTTCCACGACGCCCGGGGCGTTGGCCGCGGGAACGTCGAGCGTGCATTGGATCGTGCCCGACGCGGTGTCGATGCGCACCGGTTGCGCACCGGCGCCCACGTTGTCGACGTAGAACATGCCGTCGGTGCCGATCACCGAGGCCACGCCGCCGACCTGCACTTCATCGCCCGGCGCGCCGCCTGCATAGGCGAAGTGGCCGGTGACGGCGTGCACGGCGGCCGCCTGCAACACGAGCACCGTGCCGGTGTTGCGCGCCACGCTGAGTTCGCGCGCGGGCGCGTCCATCGACCAGGCCGCATCCACGCCGGTTTCGTCGATCGACACGCTGTTGGCATGGAAGGGAAGCAGTTCGCGCACGAGCAGGTCGCCGTGCGCGTCGGTGCGCCCGACGTACTGGTTTTCGCGCAGGATCGGCGCATTGGCCAGGCCGGGCACGCGCACCAGCGCGAAGCCGTTTTCCACCGGCGGGGTCAGGAACATGCGGCCACCGATGCCGACCAGCGCACCGGTCGCGAGCAGGCTGCCGCTGGTCTTGCCGTCGAAGGATTGCGCATCGACCGCGAAGCGCCCGTAGGGGTTCTGGTATTCGGCGTGGCCGAACGCGGAGTCGACATCGCCGTCGCGGTTCACGCTCGCGTAGTAGCCGAAGCCCGTGCCGGTCGGCCGCGAGCGCTGC
Source organism: Lysobacter sp. P5_B12 (assembly GCF_056400425.1). Lineage (NCBI taxonomy): Bacteria > Pseudomonadati > Pseudomonadota > Gammaproteobacteria > Lysobacterales > Lysobacteraceae > Lysobacter > Lysobacter sp. P5_B12. The sequence goes on along the minus strand of NZ_JBFULG010000012.1, from coordinate 40,421 downwards.
ACGTTGAGGCCGTAACCGTGGCGCGTGGTATCGCCGTCGTCGCGCTGGCGCGCGGTGACGTTGACGCTCGTGCGGTCGAACGCGATGTTCAGGCTCAACTGCACGGAAGTGTCGCGGAACAGATCGGACTCTCGGCGCTGCGCGGTGAGGAACAACTGGCCGCGATCCCACAACGTGTACGAAACGGTGCCGCCGAAGGTGCGTTCCACCGGCAGCACGTCGCGACGCTGGCGGCCGGCGTTGAATTGCACCGACATCCGGTGGGTCGGCGAGAAGGCGAGGGAGGCGTAGTCGTCTTCGCGCAATGCGCCCAGGAGGAACGCAGTCGGATCGGCGATCGTGCGGTAGTCGTCATCGGCGCGGCGCGAACCCAAACCGAACGACCAGCTGCGCATGCCGAGCGAATAATTGATGGCGTGCGCGCTGCCGCGGCCCTGGCCGTCGGCATCGCTGCTGGCGTAGGCGAGCGCGAACTCGCCGATCGGCGTGCGGATCGCGGCATCGACGCCGGCGTTGCGCACGTTCTCGTCGCCTTCTGCGCGTCCGCCGAGCGTGAACCAATCCGACAGGCCGCGGCGATACCAACCCTGCCAGGCGGCCTCGTCGTCGTAGCCACCGCCCAGGCCACCGCCGTTGCGCGGCGCGCCGATGCGCACTTGGTATTCGTCCAGGCCCTTGGCCAACAGGCTCGGGCTGCCGCCGTAATAGGTTTGCGTCGCCAGTTCGCTGCGATTGCCGAACGGATCGCGCACGATCACGCGCACGTCGTTGCGCCCGGGTTGCACGCCGAGTTGTTCGAGCGTGAAGGGACCGGCATTGACGTCGTGTTTGCCGACCAGCACGCCGTTGGCGTAGACCTCGACCGTGCCCGGGCTTTCGAGCACGCCGGTGTAATAAGGCTGCGGGAAGGTCACCAGGTAGGGATCGGTGTCGAAGGCGCGTTCGACGCCGACACCGCCGATCAGGCGACCGCCGCCCAAGGCATCGCGTGGAACCGCGTATTGGTCGCCCACCGTCCAGCGGCGCAGCGCGGAGGGTTGATCCAGTTCGAAACGCGTGAGGCCGCGGCGCCACGAAAACTGCGGATCCCATTGCGCGGTGCTGCGCAGCGCGGCATTGCCGCGGCCGACGGCGCCGTCGACGAACAACAGGCCGTCGCCGTCATCGTTCACCGACGCGGCGTAATTGAGGTAGGCGCTCCACGGTTGCGCGCCGCCTTCGGACTGGGCGCGCGTGGCCATCGACACGCGCTGGCGCGGCAGGCGATCGGCGCGCAGCTTCAGGTCCAGGCGCAGCAGCGTGCGATCGACCTTGAACGTGCTGCCGTGGTTGAGTTGGTGCAGCGAGACGAAGGTGCGCTCGCCGACGGTTTCGGGCGTGACGCCCGTGGTGTCGATCGCGCCGGCTTGCAGCGCGGCGATGTCGACCAGCATGTCGTCGCCGCGCGCGATGACCGGCGCGACGCCGACGCAGCGGCCGTTGATGCAAAGGTCGAGCAGGAGGATCTCGTCGCCCGGCAACGCGTGCACGGGACCGACGATGGACAAGCCGAGCGCGGTCGCGAGCAGACCGCGACGCAGCGCGGAGGCCTTCAGGGCGCGCATCGCCAGCTACCGGGGGACACCGCGGCCGTGATCGGCTTGGCGTCGGGCAGCGCCAACTCCACGCTGGCCGCATGCGCGCAAGCCGACGCCGGAAGCTGTTCCTTGAACGGCAAGTGCGCGCCGGGCAGCACGTAGTTTGTATCCATCTTGAGCGTGTGCAGCGTGCGGCCCTTCGCATCGCGCAGGGTCAGCATGCCGTCGGTGGGCGCCAGGTAAGCGGTGCCGGTGTTGCCCAGCACGAGCGAAGATCCCTTGATCTCGATCGTCGGGTTGGCCTTCGCGCCGGGCGGTTCGACGAACACCGGCAGGCTGACCTTCGTCAGCATGCGCACCTGGCCGTTCGCGCTCTGGGCGCGCGGGCCCGGAAGCTCCTGGAGTTCCACGCGATAGGCGTGTTCGGTGGTGACGGTGGGCGAGATGCTGCCCACGCGCAGGCGGGCTTCGCCTTTCGCCGGCATCTTCAGGATCAACGGATGCACGACCAGGTCCTGCGAGGGCGTTTGTTCCCACTTGCCGTCCGCGCCCTGCGTCCAACGCATGACGTGCACCTCGAAGGTGACGTCGTTGGCGTCTTCACTGGTGAGCACGATCGTGTCCACCGGCGTTGCGGCGTCCAGGTGGAGGCGAACGTTGCTGATGCGGAATTGCGCCGCGGCGGCGACGCCACCGAAGCAGGCAAGAGGAACGAGCGCGGCCAACGCGGCCGCGCGTGCGCGCGTGCGGAGCTTGATCATGCGGATGTGCAACCGAAAGCCCCGCCTTGCGGCGGGGCGGGGTGGATCAGAAGTTCAGCTGGATGGTCACGACGTCGGCGTAGTTCGCCGCAACCGCGACGTCCTGGCCGGCCGGGATGCGGCCATAGACCGTCTGCGCCGCCGAGGTGTTCGAGCTGGCGGAGACGTAGGCGGTCGGCGAAGACGCGTCCAGGCAGCCCCACGGCGTGGTGCGGCCGGTGTTCTGGTACAGGAAGTAGGCCAGGCGGTTGGCGCCGGAAGCCATCTGGCGCTCGGGCGTCGTGCAGCTCGAGGTGCCGGTCTTGTTGTTGCCCTCGAGCAGCCAGATCTTGGCCGAGGTGCCCTTGGTGCAGCGCACGTTGAAGGTACCGTCGACATCCTTCGCCGTGGCGTTGTTCGCGCCGGCCGGATCGTAGTTGCCGAAGTCCATGGTGCCCGCGCCGACCACGACGCACGAAGCGTTCACGGTGGCGGAGACGTTGAGGTTGCCGGTCGACGAAGCGGCCTGGGCGGAGGCGGAAGCAAACAGCGCGCCGGTGACGGCGCAGGCAAGCAGAGCGGTACGCATTGGTAGTCCCCAAGGTGGTGGCGTTGCGGTCACCGAGGGGTGCCGCCGGGGTTAAAACCTAGTGAAGGACGATTTGGGTCGCAACGAAAACCACGACTGGTACTCACTTGGTGAGCGAAACTGTGACGTAGATCACAGAAAAACATCGATTCTGTTCAGGAACAGCCCCTATTCAGGCCCGTGAAAGGGGTGTCAATGCGCGTCAGTACACATGACGCGCGGTGTCAGGGTGACAAGAAGTCACTAGGTGACGCCTGCCATGGGTGGGCAGGTGACCAATGCTCACCCCCGTAGACGGTCTTCTGGCGCCCTCAGGGCGCCGGCGACATCTGTCCCGGCCCGCCGGTACGAATCCCGTCGTCGTTGGAAATCGTGCCCGTCGCGCTCGCATCGGCGATCGGCGCGCCGACCGCGTTCGAAAGCACGACCTGGAAGGTTTCGCTCGGCTCGCGCGTGCGATCGCCGTTGAGGGTCACGTCGAAGGTGCGCGCCGTCTGCCCGGGCGCGAAGGTCAGCGAACCGCTCGCGGCGATGTAATCGCTCCCCGCAATCGCCGTGCCGTTGCGCGTCGCCAGCGAGACGGTGACGTTCGACGTCGATGCCGCCGACAAGCGCACAGTGAAGCGCAACGCCTTGGTGCCCGCATCGCCTTCGGCGATGGCCGCATCGGCGATCGACAGCGCCGGTGCGCTCGGCTTCCAACCGAGCTTGATCACTTCGAAATCGCTCGCCTTCAATCCACCGAAGGCCGGATTGAGCGTGCCGTTGTTCCAGCGCACGTCGAAGGTGCCGGAGATGTACATGTCCGAGCCGTTGTCGGCGACGATCAGGCCGTAGGTCTGCATCGCACGGAAGATCTTGCGTGCGACGGGGTCGGTGGTGCGCAAGGCCGGGTCGGCGCCGTTGACGCTGCGTTTCAGGCGCAGGCGCGCGCCCATCGGCAAGGCGCCGCTCGTGCTGCCCGCGGTATGCGAAGCGGGGAATACGTGGCCGTTGCTCGTACGGACGGTAACGCGGAAGGCGTGGCGGATCTCCGGGACATTCGCGTTGGCTGCTTCGTCGTAGCGCACCAGGCCGGGGAAGATCGCGAGCCCGGCGGCATCGGCGGACGTCCAGCCTTCCGGGCGGCGGTCGCTGCGTTGAAGGTCGAAGAACGCGCCCGAACCGGCGTACCAACGCTGCTGCGCCGTCGAATACCAGGCGTTGTACAACTCGTACAAGGTGCGGTTCGTGCAATCGACGATCAGGATGTGGCGATCGTTGTCGTTGCGCTGGTCGACATTGCCCGGCGCGCCGCCTTCCATCCAGTGCGCCTGTGAAATCACGTTCGCGGGAATCGGATAGAACGGAATGCCCTGGCCGGTCGACAGGTTCACGCCGTCGCTTTCGTCCCAGTAATCGAAGGTCACGGCCGATTTCGCCGTCGCGCCATTCACCACGACGTACGGGAATCCGTACACGGCCTGGCTTCCCGTCGATTCCTCGCCGCCGAAATCCGGATGCAGGCTGCGCGTGGCGCCGATGAAGTTGATGAAGTTGCCCGAGTTCGCATCCACAGGCGCCTGCGAGATGTCGGTGTTCCACCAGTTGTCGGCGGAAAACACGGGCAGCGGCGCGGCGATGGGCGCGCCTTGCACGGGCGCGCTGACCGCGGGGCACGACTGCGCGTGCGCCAGCCCCGACAGGCACAGCGCGAACGGAACGAGGGGCATCGACAGGGCGCGGGCAAGCATGGCGATCGGTCTCCACGACGAATCGGCCGACCTTCTGCCTGCCGTCCCCCCAGGTCAACGCCCGGAAATTAACTCCGGACGCGCCGTCACAATCCGCGCAAACGGGGCGTTCAGCCTTCAGCCCCAGGCCGACAGATCCTGACGCACGGTGTCGATCCCTGCCCAGGGATCCTTGCGTTGCCGCTTGATGCGCGCGAGCGTCTTGTCGATGTCGAATGCATCGCCGCGCTTGAGCGCCTTGAGTTCGGACCACGCCAGCGGCACGGCGACCGGCGCGCCGGCCCGCGCGCGCAAGGAATACGAGGCCACCGCCGTCGCGCCGCGGCCGTTGCGCAGGTAGTCGACGAAGATCTTGCCGGGGCGCAATTTCAGGGTCGCCGTCGCCAGGTAGCGCTCCGGATCGGAACCTGCGAGCGCTTCGGCGAAGCCTTTCGCGAACTTCTTGACCAGCTTCCAGTCGTTCGCCGGCTGCAGCGGCACCACGACATGCAGGCCTTTGCCGCCCGTCGCGCGCAGGAAGGATTCGAGATTCAGTTGTGCGAGCAATTCGCGCACGTGCGTCGCGGCGCGTTTGACTTCGGCGAAGGGCACGTTCGGCCCGGGGTCGAGGTCGAAGATCACGCGATCGGCGCGGTCGGGATCGTCGGCGTGCGCGCCCCAGGGATGGAACTCGAGCGAATTGAACTGCACCAGTTCCATCAGGCCCGCGACGTCGTCGACGACCAGGTAATTCGCGTTGATGCCGGCTTCTTCCTTCAAACGCACGAAGCGCACGATCTCCAGCCCCGCCGTGTGGTGCTTCTGGAAGAAGCAGGCCTTGCCCACACCATCGGGGCAGCGGATGACCGACAGCGGGCGCCCGGCGATTTCCTTCAAAAGGCGCGGCGCGACGGCCTTGTAGTAATCGGCCACCTGCTGCTTGGTGATATTGCGATCGGGGAAGATGACCTTGGTCGGGCTGCTCAGGCGCATTTCGGGCGCGGGAGCGCGTTCGCGCGCGGTGGTTTTCTTGGCGGCTTTCTTCGCCGGCTTTCCGCGATCGGAGTCGAGCAGATCGCCGACGTCCTTGTCCATCCGCACGGCCTTCAACGAGGGCTGCCGCAGGATGCCGGAGTTGCCCAGCCCGCGAATGAACACCTCCACGACGAACAGCGGCGGAAACCACGTCGCGCGCTTGAGCTCGGCGTCCAGCGGAATCGGCACGTGCACGCTCGGCTTCGAAGATCCGATGTCCCCGATGTGCTTGGACAATTCGCGCAACTGCGTGCTCGAAAACCCCGTGCCCACGCGCCCGGCGTATACCCAGCCGTGCTTCGCATCGGGCCGCGCGAGCAGCAGCGAACCGAAACCCGTGCGCGACCCTTGGCCCTTCGTCGTGCCCACCACCGCGAATTCGTCCGAATCCAGGCGCTTGGTCTTGCGCCAGTCGTCGCTACGGCCGGACGTATAGGGCCGATCGGCGCGCTTGGAAATGATGCCTTCGAACTGTTGCTCCGATGCCAGCGCGAACGCGGCCGCGCCTTCTTCGCCGGGCACGTGCGAGCTGTAGGACAGATGCGGGATCGGCGTGGCGAGCAGCGTTTCGAGCAGTGCCTTGCGTTCGGTCAGCGGCGCCTTGCGGATGTCGATGCCATCGAGGTGCAACAGATCGAACAACACATAGGCCAGGCCGCCCTGTTCGTCGCCCGAGAGCGTGGACTGCAGCAGGTTGAAATCCGCCTGCGTGCCGCGGCCGGCGATGAGCTCGCCGTCGAGTGCCGCGCTTTTCAAACCGAGTTGCTCGAGCGCGCCCCGCAACTCGGGCACCTTGTCCGTCCATTCGATCGCGTTGCGCGACCAGATGCGGACCTTGCCGTCGACGATCGTCGACACCAGGCGATAGCCATCCCACTTCACTTCGTGGATCCATTGCGCGCCGGTTGGTGCGACCTCGCCGAGTTTCGCCAGTTGGGGTTCGAAGGCTTCGTTGCGCAACGTGGCCTTTTTCGCGCCGGCCAGCTTCGCGGCTTTCGCGGCCCAATCGACTTTGCGGCGTGTTTTCGGAGCAACTTTCTTCGCCGCTTTCTTCGCGACTTTCTTGCCTTCCGGCGGCGTCACGTCGGCCAGCAAGTCATCGGCCTCCAACTTGCCCGCGTAAGCATCGTCCTCCTTGAACAGCAGCCACTGCGGCTGGCGCGCGGGCTTTCCCGAACGCACGAGATGCCATTCGCCCTTCAACTTCTCGCCGAACAGTTCGAATCGAATATGGCCCTTGGCCAGTTGCGCTTCGGGATCGAAGGGCGTGGTCCACACGCCGTGGTCGAAGGTCGCGACGTGGCCGCCGCCGTATTCGCCCTGCGGGATATCTCCTTCGAACGTCGCGTACGAAAGCGGATGATCCTCGACTTCCACCGCCATGCGCTTGACCTTCGGGTCGTAACTGGGCCCCTTGGGCACGGCCCAGCTCTTGAGCGCGTCGCCGATCTGCAGGCGGAAGTCGTAATGCCTGCGCGAGGCGTGGTGCAGCTGCACGACGAAGATGGGCCGGTGGATGTCGGGTGTCGTGCGTTTCGCGGCTTTCTTCGCCGGCGCGCGCGCTTCGGGGGACGGCTCGCGCGTCTTCTCGAAATGCCGCTTGCGGCGGTATTCGGTGAGGCTCATTTCGTCACGAATCCTGCACGCCGAAGCGGGGTATCAGGACGCTATCCAAGGCACGCGAAGGAGATCGTGATGGCGGGCAAACGCGAACTCAATCAACCCAACCCAGGCGACAAACGCCTGCAACGGCGCGACAACAAGGGGCGCTTCGCAGAATCCGACGACCTGGGGCGCTCGCTCGCGAAGGACCAGCACCAGGACGCCGAGCACGACACCGAGCCGGGGCAGGGCGACCGCGGCGACCGCAACCACTAGTTCCTCCGCCGCCTGCGCTAGCATCCCCGCATGTGCGGCCGATTCACCCGCGACTTCACGTGGCAGCAGGTGCGCGAGTTCTCGCACATGCTGGACCTGGTCGTGCCGGACGAAGATCCGACGCCGGCCTGGAACATCGCGCCCACCGATCCGCACCCGGTCATCGTCGCCCACGGCGACGGCGGGCTGGTGCAGGAGATGCGCTGGGGCCTGCTTCCGCCGTGGCAGCGCGACACCAAGCTTGCCTTCAGCACGATCAACGCGCGCCTGGAATCGATCGCGGAGAAACCCGCCTTCCGCGGCGCGTGGAAACAACGCCGCGCGCTCGTCCCCGCATCGGGCTACTACGAGTGGCCGGTCATCGACGGCAAGAAGTGCCCGCACTGGATCCACCTGGCCGACGCGCCGGTGATGATGTTCGGCGGCGTGTGGGAAACGCGGTCCGACGGCGCGGGCGGCGCGCTGCTCACTTACAGCATCGTGACGCGCGCGGCCGATCCGGTGATCCGCCCCGTGCACGACCGCATGCCGCTGATCCTCCCGCCCGAGGTGTTGCACGACTGGCTGCACGGCGACGCGGACGAGGCGATGGCCATCGCGCATGCCGTGCCCGAGCCGGCGCTGGTGTTCCACGAAGTCGACCCGGCGGTGGGCAACGTGCGCAACCAGGGCGCGCACCTGGTCGCGCCCATGCCGTGCGCCGCCGACGGCCTGTTTCCCTGAGCATTTCCCTGAAAAGTGGGTGCGTGCCAAACTCCCGCCGGCCACGAATGCCAGAGCTGGGGGGAAATCCAATGCGGGACGTCGCATCGGCGCGCATCGCCGTGATCGGCCTGGGCTATGTCGGGCTGCCGCTCGCCGTCGCCTTCGGGCGCGCGCACCAGACCCTGGGCTTCGACATCGACGCCACGCGCGTGGCCTCGCTGCAGGGCGGGGAGGGCGACCGCAACCGCGAGGTGACGCCCGAGGAACTCGCGCACGCCGCGCGCCTGCGCTTCAGCGCATCGCCGGCCGACCTGCGCGACTGCGACGTCTTCATCGTCACCGTCCCCACGCCGATCGACGAACACAAGCGCCCCGACTTCAGCCCGCTGATCAGCGCCAGCCGCACCATCGGCGCGGTGCTCAAGCGCGGCGACGTCGTCGTTTACGAATCCACGGTGTATCCGGGCGCGACCGAAGAGATCTGCGTCCCCGAACTCGAACGCGCCTCGGGCCTGCGCTTCAACCACGACTTCACCGTGGGCTACAGCCCCGAGCGCATCAACCCGGGCGACCGCGAGCGCCGCCTCACGAACATCCCGAAGGTCACCTCCGGCTCCACGCCGCAGGCGGCGGATTTCGTCGACGCGCTGTACGCGACGATCATCACCGCCGGCACGCACAAGGCCTCGAGCATCCAGGTGGCCGAAGCCTCCAAGGTGATCGAGAACACGCAGCGCGACGTCAACATCGCGCTGATGAACGAGTTCGCGCTGATCTTCCATCGTCTCGGGATCGACACCACCGAAGTGTTGGCCGCGGCGTCCACCAAGTGGAACTTCCTGCCTTTCCGCCCCGGCCTGGTCGGCGGGCATTGCATCGGCGTTGACCCGTACTACCTGATCCAGAAGGCGCAGGCGCACGGCTATTACCCCGACATCCTCCTGGCGTGCCGCCGCATCAACGATGCGATGGGCCAGCAGGTCGCCGCCGAAGTGGTGAAGCTGATGGTGCAGCGCGGGCTCACGGTGGCCGGCGCGCGCATCCTGCTGCTGGGCCTGACGTTCAAGGAAAACTGCCCCGACCTGCGCAACACGCGCGTGGTGGAACTGGCCGGGGAACTCGAGGATTACCGCGCGGTCGTGGATATCCATGACCCGTGGGCCGATCCGCGCGAGGCGCTGCAGGAATACGGCATCCGCCTGGTCGAGGACCCCATTGCGGGTGCCTATGACGCGGTCGTGATCGCCGTGGGGCATGATGACTTCAAGGCGATGGGCGTCGAAGGCCTGCGCCGCCTGGGCCACGAACGCACCGTGTACTACGACATCAAGGGCGTGTTCCCGAAGGATGCGGTGGACGCGCGGCTCTAGACCCAAAAGAAGGTCGCATGTCCCTCAGTCGCTACTTCCTGTACATCGCGAGCCTCATCCTCACCGTCGTTTTCGGTTGGGTCGCCTTGCGCGATCCCACGTGGACCTGGGCCCTGGTCATCGCCGCGGGCGTCGCCGCCATCGGCACGGTCGATCTCTTTCAGAAAAAGAGCACGCTGCGCCGCAACTACCCCGTGCTCGCGCACTTCCGTTATGGCCTGGAATCCATCGGCCCGGAAATGCGGCAGTACTTCATCGAATCGGACATCGCCGAAACGCCGTTCTCGCGCCAGCAACGCGCGTTGATCTACCAGCGCTCCAAGTCGGTGCGCGATACGCGCCCCTTCGGCACGCTGCACGATGTGTACAGCGTCGATTACGAATGGATCAACCATTCGCTGTCGCCGGCGGCCATTCCGACCGACGATTTCCGCATCGACATCGGCCCCAATTGCGCGAAGCCGTATTCGGCCAGCGTCTTCAACATCTCCGCGATGAGTTGGGGCGCGTTGTCGGCCGCTGCGATCCGCGCGTTGAACGAAGGCGCGCGGCGCGGCAAGTTCTACCACGACACCGGCGAGGGCTCGATTTCGCCATATCACCTGGAAAACGGCGGCGACCTGGTCTGGGAAATCGGGTCGGGCTACTTCGGTTGCCGCGATGCGAAGGGCGGGTTCGATCCGGACAAGTTCGCGATCGCCGCGCAGCGCGAGTCGGTGCGCATGATCGAAGTGAAACTCTCGCAGGGCGCCAAGCCCGGCCATGGCGGCGTGTTGCCCGGTGCAAAGGTGACACAGGAAGTCGCCGATACGCGCGGCGTCGCGCCGGGCGTGGATTGCGTATCGCCCGCGAAGCATTCGGCGTTTTCGACGCCGGTGGGCTTGCTGCAATTCGTCGCGAAGCTGCGCGAACTCTCCGGCGGCAAGCCGACCGGTTTCAAACTCGCGATCGGCCATCCGTGGGAATGGTTCGGCATCGCCAAGGCGATGCACGAAACCGGGTTGCTGCCGGACTTCATCGTCGTCGATGGCGCCGAAGGCGGCACCGGTGCCGCGCCCTCGGAATTCATCGACCACGTCGGCGTGCCGATGCACGAAGCGCTGATGCTCGTGCACAACACGCTGGTGGGCCTGGACCTGCGCGACAAGATCCGCATCGGCGCCGCGGGGCGCATCGTCAGCGCCTTCGACATGGCCAAGACGATGGCCATGGGCGCGGACTGGTGCAACGCCGGGCGCGGTTTCATGTTCGCGCTGGGGTGCATCCAGTCGCTGTCGTGCCATACCGACAAATGCCCGACGGGCGTGGCGACGCAGGATCCGCGGCGCTTCAAGCAGCTCGATCTGCAAGACAAGGCCACCCGCGTGCACAACTTCCACCAGAACACCGTGCACGCCTTGCGCGATCTGTTGTGCGCGGCGGGGCTGGACCATCCGGGGCAGCTGGGCCCCGAACACATCCTGCGCCGCGTCTCCCCGATCGAAGTGCGTTCGCTCGCGGCGATCTACAACTTCCTCACGCCGGGCGAATTGCTGACGAAGGTGCCCGACCACGCCGTGTTCCAGCAATTCTGGGCCGACGCGCGCAGCGACACCTTCGATGCGCCGGCGAAAGTCAGCGCGATGCGGATCGGCAAATCGGTCTAGTCCAAGCGGGTCTAGCGCTCGTGGCGGAGCGACCAGAAGCCGATGTCGCGCCGCAGGCGGAAACCGATGCGCTCGTACATTTCCTTCGCGCGCTCGTTTTCGTGGCTGACGTGGAGGAAGGGCTGGACGTTCGAGGCGATGAGGTCGTTGGTCAAAAACGCCATCAGCCGCCGCGCATAACCGCGTCCATTGCAGTCCGGATGCGTGCAGACCGCGCTGACTTCGCGCGTGGTCGTCGAGCCCAGGCGTTCGCCGATCATCGCCGCGAGCTGGCCGCCTTCGTAGATGCCGAAGTAGCGGCCCATTTCCATCGTGCGCGGGCGGAAGTAATGCGGATACACCGACGCGGTGAGCGAGAGGACGTCATCGCGATGGTCGAAGCCCAGCGGAATGATCGGCGGGCCGTCGACGCTCGGCAGCGGCGCATCGCACACCATCTGCGCGAGCGGCGGATAGGCGTGCATCTTCGTATCGCGCATCTGCTTCGGGGCCACGCCCAGCAGGTAGACGGTTTCCACCGGCGCGATCAGTGCGTCCAGCGCGTCGTCGACGTCGCTGGATGCGTCGGGCACCGCGAAGAAGGGGGCATAGGCCGACGGATAGCGCAGCGCCACGCCCGCTTGCATCGCGATCCCGTGGTGCAGGGTGCGCAGGGCTGCGTGGATGGGGTTGTCGAGGTCGTCCATGGCCATCAGATTCCAGAGCCGATTGCGCTGCGCGCTTGTTCGAAAGCGTCCGGTTCCACGCGCACCAGCCCGCCGAAGGGGCGCGAGAGGTCGTGGATCATGTACAGCACCAGGCCCGAATACAGCGCGTACGCGCCGACGATCAACAGGTGCTTGCGCGACGGGGGATAGATGAACATCAGGCCGCCGATCAGCGCCAGCCCCACGATGGCCGCGAACCAGAATTCGAAGGGCACGCGCATCGCCGATTCGTAGCCCCGAATCTGCCGTTGGCGCTCGATGGTCCACAGGTCGGTTTCGATCGCCTGCGCGAGCAGTTGCTCCCGGCGGGTCGTCGGCGCGAGCGCGAGCACCGTGCCTTGCAGCGCGCGCGCGGCCACCCAGCCCGCGGCGCTGACCTCGCCCGTGGCTTCCTGCGCGGGCCAATCCTGGTCGATGACCGCGTCGATGTAGCGCGCGGCGGCGGCCTGCACGGCGGGGACGCGGTAGTCGCGGGCGAGGAAATACACGTGTTCGACGGCCGCGGCCTCGGTGCGCAGGTTCGCGCGTAATTCGCCGGCCTGCGAGACGACGTGGCCGAACACCAGTCCGAGGATCAGGCCATGCAGCACGCCCAGGCGCATGGTGATGTCGCGCGCGAGATCGCGGGTTTCGCCGGGGTGGTCATGCCCGTGGTGCCGGCGCATCCACGCCGCGGGAAGGATGGCGGCGAAGAAGGCGACCAGCACGAAGCCCACGGCGATGGTCAGGCTGGTCCACATGACCGCAATGTACTCCGGGTCAGAGCAGTTGCAGGACGTTCTCGATGGGGCGGCCGATCACCGCGCGGTCGCCGCGGACGAAGATCGGGCGCTCGATGAGGATCGGATGGGCGTGCATGGCGTCGATCAGCGCCTCCTCGTCCAGCGAGGGATCGGCCAGGCGCAGGTCCTTGTAGGCGTCCTCGCCGGTGCGCAACAGGGCGCGGGCCGGCAAGCCGAGCTTGCGGACAATCGTGCGCAGCTCGGCCTTGCTGGGCGGCGAGTCGAGATAGGCGACGACCTCGGGTTGCACCCCGTGTTCGGCCAGCAGCGCGAGGGCGCCGCGCGACTTGGTACAACGTGGATTGTGGAAATATTTGTCCATGCCGGCATTGTAGGTCCGGCCCGCGAAAAAATAATTGCGGCCGCTTGCACACTGAATGCGCACAACGCACCAAAAACGCGTTGAATGCATGAACTTCCCGCGATAACGTCGGTCCGTGGCTTGGGGAAGCCGACGTTGGGGAAGTACGAAATGAAACGGGGACTGATTCTTGCGTTGGCGCTGTGCGGCGCACACGGCACGGCGATGGCCGTCGACGTGGGCGGGCCGCAGGTCGTCATCGACAGCCGCTATTCCAGCGATGCGGGCTTCCTGCCCGCGGTCAACGCCGCGCGCGACGCCGCGGCCGGCTTCGCGCTCTCGCGCGCGATGCTGACCAACGTGGTCGCTAAGCATTGCAGCGAGATCGACGTCGCCCACGCGCTGCGTGCGGACGAAGCCCGCAACCGCTGGTGGCAGCACAACGAAAGCACGGTCGGCGCGGCCAAGGGCTACGTGCAGTTGCAGCGCGCCATCGTCCAGGTCAAGCAGGGCGAAGCGGCGGCCACGCAGTATCGCGACGGCGTCATGGCGCAGGCGAAGGCCGACGCGATCGCCACCATGGAAACCTGGTTCCCGGAAGGCAAACAGGACGGCGCGACCTGCGACAAGGTCGTCGACGAATACTTCGCCGGCACGCGCGACATCGGCCGCAGCGAGGAATACGGCACGGTCCTGGGCCGGCTGGAAGGCGACATGCAGGCCTGGCGGGACGCCCAGCGCACCGAGTGAGCCATGCGATCATGGCGGGCCGTCGCACGAGCCCGCCCGATGTCCACGCCTTGCCCGCAATGCACGCTCGACAATACGTACGTCGACGGGGCCAACCACGTCTGCGCCGACTGCGGTTTCGAATGGCCGGTGGCGGGTGAGGAAACGGCGGTCGCCGCGCGGGTGGTCCGCGACAGCAACGGCAACGCGCTCGCCGACGGCGACACGGTCGTCGTGATCAAGGACCTGAAGGTCAAGGGCAGTTCGATCCCGCTCAAGCAAGGCACGGTGATCAAGCACATCCGTCTGGTACCGGACGATGCCGAACACATCGAAGGCCACTCCGACAAGATCAAGGGCCTGGTGCTGAAGACCTGCTTCCTGCGCAAGGCGTAAGGCGCGGCAAGGCACTGGCGGAGCAAAAAAGGCCAAAATGGCCTTTTTGTCCAAAAAGGGGTAAATTCGGCCCATTCCCGCCCCTGGAGCCGGACATGGCGCTGACGCTGAAGCTCGACGCGATCGAAGACCTGCCGCATACGCCCGCCTCGGACGTCAAGAAGTTCGGCTGGCGCGCGCTGATGCAGGCGATCGCCAGCAAGGGCAAGGTGGTGGTGACCAACCACAACCAGCCGCAGGCGGTGGTCCTCTCGATGGACGCGTACGACGCGATCCTCGAAGCCCTGCGCACCGCCGCGCAAAGCGACCAGGCCGCGCTCGATGCCTTGCGCACGCGCTTCGATGCACGCCTTGCCTCGCTGCAGGCGCCCGATGCCGGTGATCGCCTGCGCAAGGTCGCGCGCGCCGGCGCGAAGCTGTCGGGCAAGGTGAAGTCGGGGGCGACCTACTGATGCCGCGGCCGGTCTTGTTCGTCCTCGCAGGCGTGAACGGGGCAGGCAAGAGTTCGATCGGTGGCCACTTGCTGAAGGCGCAAGGCGTCGACTGGTACAACCCCGATGCATTCGCCCGCGCCTTGCGCGAGGCCACCGGGTGCGGCCAGGCCGATGCGAACGCCCAGGCGTGGGAAGAGGGCATGCGCCGCCTCGATCTCGCATTGGAAGGCAACGCCTCCTTCGCCTTCGAAACCACGCTGGGCGGCAACACCGTGCCGGCCAGGATCCGGCTCGCCGCGGCGACGCACGATGTCATCGTCTGGTTCGTCGGGCTTGCCTCCCCCGAGCAACACATCGCGCGCGTCGCCCTGCGCGTGGCGGCGGGCGGCCATCCGATTCCGGAAGCCAAGATCCGCGAACGCTGGCCCGCCGCGCTCGCCAACCTCATCGCGCTCATGCCGCACATCGCGGCGTTGCAAGTCTTCGACAACAGCGTCGACGTCGCGCGCGGCAAGGCGATCCCCGATCCCGTGCGCGTGCTCGAGATGGCGCACGGCAAGGTGGCCTGGCCAACCGACCTGGACGATCTGATCCGCACGCCCGCGTGGGCCAAGCCGCTGATCGAGGCGGCGCTGTCGATGACGCAGGCCGCGGGACAGACGCAACGCGCTACAAAGCGCGCACCAGGGACTTCGTCCCGGGCACGGGCTTGAACACGTCACACAGGCGTTGCATCAGTGCCAGGGCGGCCCCGCGTCGTGCGGGGCGCGCCCGAATGGACGGTCAGCCTTCCTGCCTGGCCGACACGTGCGCTTCCTTCAACTTCGTCGCGCACTCTTCGCAACACACTTCGACGGTCTGGCCGCCGATCTTCACCTCGATGGCGTTTTCATCGAGCGGGTAATCGCAGGCGGCGCAAGTCTTCTGGGACATGGTGGATCTCCAGGGGCGTACCCGTAGCGGGTAGGTGCATTGAACCGCCAGGGCACATCGGCGCGCTTTCGGAATCTTTAGCGACGACGCAACGCGGTCTGCCGAAACTCCGAGGGCGAGCGTCCATACACCTGCTGGAACGCCGCGCTGAAATGACTGTGGCTGGAGAAACCCAGGGAGAGGCCCAGCGTCGTCAGGTCCTCGACTTCGCTCAACAGATCCAGCGCACGCGCAAGGCGCAGCCGCAATTGATAGCGATACAAGGGCATGCCCTCGACCATCTGGAAGCTCTGCGTGAGATACACCGGCGAGACGCCGACTTCGGCCGCCACGCCCGCCAGCGTCCAGCGCCGCGCGAGGTCGCGCATCAACACGATCTTGGCGCGATCGACAAGGCGTTGCCTGCCGACACTCGAGGCGGCGGCATGCGTCGTGCGCGGCCCGATCGCGCGTTGCACCAGCGTCAGGGCGAGGCTTTCGCCTTCGAGCGGCTCGGCGATGCCTTCGCGCAGGCTGTGGCGGAGCAGCGCGACGAGGACCTGCGCGCGCGCATCGATGCGCAACCGATGCAGGCGGAACGCGAACGTATCCCCCTCGCGCAACAGGTGCTGCGGCGCGATTTCCTGCAGCAGCGCCTCGTCGACCCCGATGGCCAGGCTGGCATCCCCGCCCGGGTTCGGATGGCGCACCCGATAGCTTTCGCCGCGATTGAAGATCAGGACCTGGCTCGCATCGGCCACGGCTTCTTCTTCGCCGACATGCACGACGTAAGTGCCCCGATACGGAAAGACGAGTTCGGTGGTGGTCGAGCGTTCTTCGTCGCCCAGGTGACGATGTGTTCCTGCGCAAACGACATCTCGCACTGCAACAGTGGGCGTTCGCAACAGCAGATGGGTGGCGAATTCGGACATGGGCGCCCAGCTTAGGCCTTGCCGGCCAAATCGCCGATGCCCGCGCGCAGCAACGACGTAACCGTTTTCTGCTGCAGCGCCACATGTGAACCGCTCATCGGTTCTACGTTCCGGTCGTTAGCAATTCGTTATGAAGGTGTTACACATTCCGTGCGGCGCATCGGAGTGCCGCCGGCGTGGACTGCGCCGACCACGAATGCAGGAGTGACCCGGGCATGTCGATGGAATCTCGCAAAGGACTCATGAAAGTGTCGGCCTTGGCCCTGGGCTTGTCGTTCGCGTTGGCGGCGCAGGCGCAGGAAGCCAGTACGGGGGCGCCCCCCGCCGACCAGCAACAGGGAACGAAAACGCCCGCCGAACTCGACACCGTGCAGGTGCTCGGTTCGCGCGCACGCGGCCGCACCGCGTCGGAGACGGCCGCGCCCGTCGATGTCATCAGCGCCGAACAACTCCGCCAGGCGGGCGTGCAGGAAGTGGGGCAGATCCTGCAGATGCTCGAACCGAGCTTCAATTTCTCCCGCACCTTCGTCAGCGACGGCACCGACATCCTGCGCCCGGCCACGCTGCGCGCGCTCGGGCCCGACCAGGTGCTCGTGCTCGTCAACGGCAAGCGCCGGCACCAGCAGGCGCTGGTGAACGTGCAGCAGACGATCGGTCGCGGTTCGGCCGGTACCGACATCAACGCGATCCCGATCTCGGCGATCGACCGCGTCGAAGTGCTGCGCGATGGCGCGTCGGCGCAGTACGGTTCCGACGCGATCTCCGGCGTGATCAACATCGTGCTGCGCCAGCAGACCGACAGCACGCTGATGAACTTCGAAGTCGGCCAGACCTACAAGGGCGACGGCGAGGTCGTGCACGGCGGCGCCAACACCGGTTGGAAACTCGGCGATGGCGGTTTCATCAACCTCACCGGCGAATACCGCGACCGCGGCGAAACCAATCGCGCGGGCCCCGACCTGTTGCGCGTGGATCCTCCGCGCGTCACCCAACGCCTCGGCGATGCCGACGCGAAGGACATGTACCTGTGGTTGAACGGCGAGTTGCCCCTGGCCGGTGGCGAGCTGTACTGGTTCGGCGGCGCTTCCAAGCGCGAAGGCGATTCCTCGGGCTTCTTCCGCACCGGCGGCGACAACCGCACGGTGCCCGAGCTGTATCCCGACGGCTTCCTGCCCAACATCATCACCACGGTGAAGGATCAATCGCTCGCGGTGGGTTACCGCAGGCTGCTCAACGATGCGTGGGACATGGATGTCTCCGTGAACCACGGCCGCAGCCAGTTCGGTTTCGAGGAACGCAATTCGGTCAACGTCAGCTGGTGGTACGAGCCGATCGATCCGGCCAATCCTGCCGCCGGCATCTACGGCACTTCGCCGGTGGAAGCCGACACCGGCACGCTCGAATTCACGCAGACCACCGTCAACCTGGACTTCCGCGGCAACATCGACTGGGGCATCGGCAACAGCCCGCTGTCGCTGGCCACGGGTGCCGAATGGCGCACGGACGGTTACGCGATCGAAGCCGGCGACCCGGTGTCGTACACGTACGGTCGTACCGACAATCGCGGCATTCCGATCACCGGCCAGACCGGCGACATCGCGCAACCGGGCATGCAGGGGTTCCCCGGGTTCTCGCCGCGCGAAGCGGTGGATGAAAGCCGCCACAACTGGGCGGTGTACCTGGACGGCGAGTCCAACCTCACCACCGACTTCCTGCTCGGCGCGGCGGTGCGTTACGAGGATTATTCCGACTTCGGCACCACCGTCACCGGCAAGTTGTCGGCGCGCCTGGACATGAGCCCGACCTTCGCGATCCGCAGCACGGTCTCCACCGGTTTCCGCGCACCGGGCGTGCAGCAGTTGTTCTACGGCCAGCGTTCGACCAACCTCAACGCGGCCGGCGTGCTCACCGATACGCTCACCGCGCGGCAGGACAGCGACGTCACGCGCGCCTTCGGCATCGCGCCGCTGAAGGAAGAGGAATCCACCGCGTTCACCCTGGGCCTGGCCTGGCGGCCGAACGAGAAGTTCGCGCTGACCGTCGACGTTTTCCAGATCGACATCAACGACCGCATCATCTTCTCCAGCAACATCCAGCCCGAAGATCCGGCGACCTGCGGCCCGGCGAACGCGGGTTGCCCGATCCGCCAGATCCTCGATCCGATCGGCGTGGGCCAGGTGTTGTTCTTCACCAACGCCATCGACACCAAGACCGAAGGCGTGGACATCGTCGCCGACTACAACACCGACCTGTGGGGCGGCGCGCTCGATCTCACCGCGCTGTTGCACTGGAACGACACGGTGGTCAACAAGCGCCACTCGCCGTCGACGGTGTTGTCGCCGCAGGTGTTGTTCGACGACACGCAGGTCACGCTGGTGGAGAAGGGCCAGCCGGGCGCCAAGCACGTGTTGCAGGGCTTCTGGCACAACAACGCGTGGGAATTGACGTTGCGCGAGAACTACTTCGGCGCCGTGTCGGGTGAAGGCTTCACCCCGGGCCTGAAGGAAACCTGGGGCGGCAAGTGGCTGACGGACGTGGCGGTGGGCTACAACTTCACCGACAACATCCGGCTCACCGTCGGCGCCAACAACGTCTTCGACGTATATCCCGACAAGTGGGACGCGGGCATCACCAACCCCAACGATCCGCAGTTCGGCGTCTCGCCGCAGACCAACGTCTTCCCCGCGCTGGGCTTCGTCTACGGCTGGGAAACGATGCCCTTCGGCATGAACGGCGGGTACTACTACGCCAAGATGGACTTCAAGTTCTAAGCTCTGCTCCCTCCCCTGCGAGAGCAGGGGAGGGTTGGGGAGGGGTTGCGCGGGACTTCAGCGCGCAACCTCACCCAACGCAAACCCAATCGCCGCCCGCACCGCCGCCACCTGCGCATCGTTGCACTGCTCCGGCGTCGCCCGCGGACTATCCGGATACACCTCGGTCGTCGTGCGATAGCGCGCGTTCGTGATCGACGGGCACAGCCCCAGCTCGCGCAGCGGATAGTTGATCACGCCATGCGCGACGACGGGCGAGGCGATGATTTCGTTGTTCGCATCCGGCGGCGCGATGTGCGTGACGTGTTCGACCGCCGCGATGATCGCCTGCTGGAATTCCGGCTGCGGGTCTTCGGTATCGCCGACGAGATAAAAACCATCCGGAATGCCTTCGGCTTCGAAGGGCTTTCCGTCGCGCGCCGCGAGGGCGGGACGGAATTCGGATTCGTCGGTGTCCGTGGTTTCGTGCAGGTCGATGTGCACCAGCACCTTGTCGCGAATCGGAGCGACCAAACGCAGCAACGCCGCCGACTCTTCCGACGGGCTGTTCTCGCGGAACGAACGATTGGGGTCGATCGCATTCGGGTTCCAGCGATGGATGCGTTCGTACGCCCACGGGCTCACGCACGGCACGACGAGCAGGTTCACGCGGCCGGCGTAGTCCTCGCCATGGCGTTCGACGAATTGCAGCGCGCCATGCACGCCGCTGGTTTCGTAACCATGCACGCCGCCGGTGACGAGAACGGTCGGCAACGCCTCGTTCCAGTTGCGCGAACGGATCGCCAACTGCGGAAAGCTTTCATCGCCGTAGACCAGGCGCCCGTATTCGCTGACGTCGAAGCGCGAACGCAGGCGATCGATGCGCGCGACGACATCGTCGGCGTAACTGCGATGGCGAACCTGCCCGGCGAGCCAGGCGTGTTTTTCGGCGGCGCCCCAGGGCTGGCCGGCGGTGCCGATGGGGTAGGACGATGCGGTCATGGAAAGGCGGGGGAGTGTGGGGAAAACGCACTTTACACGCTGCATCCGTGCGATTGCGCGGAGCGTATCTGCGAGGTCTCGCCCACAGGGAGTGCGCTCATGTCGATCCTCGCCCGCATCGTGTCCGCGCTCCTGCTGTCGTGCCTGGCGACAGCCGCTCTCGCGCACCCCGGCGCTTCGATCCACGTGACCGCCGATGGCCGCGTCTTCTTCATCGACACCGGCGGTGGCGTGTTCGTCATCGGGCGCGACGGGAAACTGGTGCGGCAACCGGGGCCGGGCTTCCACTGGTTCGCGCTGGATGAAGCCTCGGGCCTGGCGAAAACCCCGTGGCCCGCGATCCCCGGCGCGGAGATCACGGCGGTCGGTCTGCATCCGACGGTCGTGTTGTCCAGCGATTTCCCGGATGCGGTCGGTGCCGATGGCGCCCTGTATTTCGCGCAACTTGTCGGGCAAGAACGTTGGGACTTCGTGCGCATCGCGCCGTCGGGTGCGCGCTCGATCCATGCGCATTTCCCGACGATGAAGCGCTCCAATGGCGACGTGCAATACGTCAACGGCCTGGCTGCGACGCCCGGCGGCAATCTGTATTTCACGAACGATCGCTCGGTGCATCGCATCGATGCGAAGGGCAAGGTCACGACCCTCGTACGCGACGTCGCTGTCGAAGGCTGCGCGCGCATTCCCGGTGTCGAGGACTACCTCGGGCCCTACTTGCGCGGCCTGGCCGTCGCACCCAACGGCACCGTCTTCGTCGCCGCGGCAGGGTGCGGGGCGGTGCTCATGATCTCGCCGAAGGGTCGCGTGACGACAGTCCTGCATTCCACGCCGCCTTATTCGCCCACCGCAGTGGCGGTGGCCAAGGGCGAGATTTATGTCCTCGAATACCTGCACGACGACTCCGACGACCGCCTGCACTGGTTGCCGCGCGTACGCAAGATCACGTCGAAGGGAACGATCGAGGTGTTGGTCCGCACGACGCGCTGACCGTCCCCGAACTCGACCGTCCGCCTCGAGGCCGCCCCATCTAGCCCGTTGGTCATCTTGTCTTTCCCGACGCCGCTCCGCACAGTCGGCGGGGTTTACGGATCCTATTGCCTCGGGGAGTCACAGATGGACAGACGCACGTTCCTCACGATGTCGGGCCTGGGCGTGGCCGGCCTGATGGTGCCTTTCGGCCGCGTCATCGCCGCCGAAGCGCTGGTGGACACCATGGATGTGGCCAGGAAGAAGGCGCTGGCCGATGCCGCGCTGCAGGCCGCGACCTCCGCGGGCGCGACGTATTGCGACGTGCGCATCGGGCGCTACCTGCGCCAGTTCGTGATCACGCGCGAGGACAAGGTCCAGAACGTGGTCAACACCGAATCCACCGGCATCGGCGTGCGCGTGCTGGTCAACGGTGCCTGGGGCTTCTCGGCCACCAACGCGCTGAATACGCAGGGCGTGGTGAAGGCCGCCCAGCAGGCCGCGGCCATCGCCAAGGCCAACGCGAAGATGCAGACCGCCCCCGTGCAGCTGGCGAAGACGCCGGGCGTGGGTGAAGTGGCGTGGAAGACGCCGATCGCCAAGAACTCGATGGAAGTGCCGATCAAGGACAAGGTGGACCTGCTGCTCGGCGTCAACGCCGCGGCGCTGGCCGCCGGCGGCGACTTCGTCAATTCGATGCTGTTCCTGGTCAACGAACAGAAGTACTTCGCCTCCACCGACGGCAGCTACATCGACCAGGACGTGCACCGCATCTGGGCGCCGATGACGGTCACCGCCATCGACAAGGCCAGCGGCAAGTTCCGCGAGCGCGACGGCCTGTCCTCGCCGATGGGCATGGGCTTCGAATATCTGGATGGCGCGCAATCGGGCAAGTTCGTCTCGCCCAACGGCGTGACCAACTACGGCCTGTCCTACGACATGAAGGAAGACGCGATCGCCGCGGCCAAGCACGCACGCGCCAAGCTCACCGCGCCGTCGGTGAAGCCGGGCAAGTACGACCTGGTGCTCGATCCTTCGCACACCTGGCTCACGATCCACGAATCGATCGGCCATCCGACCGAACTGGACCGCGTGCTCGGCTACGAAGCCAACTACGCCGGCACCAGCTTCGCCACGCTCGACAAGCGCACCAACAAGTTCCAGTACGGCAGCGACAAGGTGAACATCGTCGCCGACAAGCTGCAGAAGGGCAGCCTGGGCGCGGTGGGTTACGACGACGAAGGCGTCAAGACCAAGCGCTGGGACCTCATCAAGAACGGCGTGCTGGTCGATTACCAGACCATCCGCGACCAGGCCCACATCCTGGGCAAGACCGAATCCGATGGTTGCTGCTACGCCGATTCCTGGTCGAGCGTGCAGTTCCAGCGCATGGCCAACGTCTCGATGCAGCCGGGCAAGGACAAGCTGGGCGTGGCGGAGATGATCAAGGATGTCGAGAACGGCATCTACATCATCGGCGACGGCTCGTTCTCCATCGACCAGCAGCGTTACAACGCGCAGTTCGGCGGCCAGCTGTTCTTCGAAATCAAGAACGGCCAGATCACCAAACAGATCGAAGACGTCGCCTACCAGATCCGCACGCCGGAATTCTGGAACGCGTGCGTCGGCGTCTGCGACGAAAGCGACTATCGCCTCGGCGGTTCGTTCTTCGACGGCAAGGGGCAGCCGGGCCAGGTCTCGGCGGTCTCGCACGGGTCGAGCACGGCGCGCTTCAACGGCATCAACGTCATCAACACCGCCCGCAACCTCGGCTGATCTTCGGAGACCTATCAAATGAGCATCCTCAGCGAAGAGCAGGCCAAGGCCATCCTCGACAAGGTCGTCAAGTTGTCGAAAGCCGACCAGTGCACCGCGCAATTGACCGGCAACGTCGACGGCAACATCCGGTTCGCGCTCAACAACATTTCCACCAGCGGCATCGTCGAAGACACCGAACTCGCGGTCGAAGTGGCCTTCGGCAAGCGCGTGGGCGTGGCGACGATCAACGAGTTCGACGATGCCTCGCTCGAACGCGTGGTGCGCCGCGCCGAAGAGCTCGCGCGCCTCGCACCCGAAAACCCGGAGTTCATGCCGGCCATCGAGAAACAGACCTACAAGCCGAGTCCGACCTTCAGCGAATCGATCGCCGCCATCACGCCGGAATATCGCGCCCAGGTCGCCGCCGATTCGATCGCGCCGTGCAAGAACCAGAATCTCATCGCCGCCGGCTTCCTCGAAGACGGACAGAGTTTCGTGGCCTTCGCCAACAGCAAGGGCAACTTCGGTTACCAGCGCGCGACGAGCTTCGACTACACCTGCACGGTGCGCACCGAAGACGGCCGCGGTTCGGGCTGGGTGGGGCGCAACGTCAAGGAAGCCGGCGAGTTCAAGGCCGACGACGACATCCGCGTGGCGATGCGCAAGGCCACCGAATCCTCCGAAGCCAAGGCGCTGGAGCCGGGCAAGTACACCGTGATCCTGGAACCGGCCGCGGCCGCGGGCCTGATCTCCTTCATGTTCAACTTCTTCGGCGCACGCGAGGCCGACGAAGGCCGCAGCTTCCTGTCGAAGAAGGGCGGCGGCAACAAGGTCGGCGAGCAGGTGTTCGACCCGCGCGTGAACTTCAGCGCCGATCCGTGGGACGCCAACGCGCCGGTGTTGCCGTGGGACGGCGAAGGCCTGCCGCGCGAGACGATGCCGATCGTGAAGGACGGCAAGGTGGTCGCGATGCAGTACTCGCGCTACTGGGCGAAGAAGCAGGGCAAGCGCGCCGTCGGCGACCCGGGCAACCTCATCATGTCCGGCGGCGACAAGTCCACCGCGCAGTTGGTGGCCGGCACGCAGAAGGGCATCCTGGTCACGCGCACCTGGTACATCCGCATGGTCGACCCGCAGACGGTGCTGCTCACGGGCCTGACGCGCGATGGCACGTTCTACATCGAGAACGGGCAGATCAAATATCCGGTGAAGAATTTCCGTTTCAACGAATCGCCGGTGATCATGCTCAACAACATCGAGGAACTCGGCAAGCCGGTGCGTACCGCGGGCGACGAGTCTTCGCTGCTGATGATGATCCCGCCGATGAAGTTGCGCGACTTCACCTTCACCTCGCTTTCGGACGCGGTGTAAGCGTGTGACGCGCGCGCAGTTCCTCCGGCTGCTCCTGCTCGGGGCAGTCGGAGCTGCATTGCCGCCGCGCGTGCGCGCGGCGCGCGTGGCCTACGACTTCTGGCTCACGCGCCTGAAATACGACTCCGGCGATTGGGATGTCGACCAGCGCATGCCGTCGAACCTGGTGACCTCGCTGATCGACTACACCAACCTGCGCGTGGACCCGACCGAACACGTACTCGCGCTGGCCGATCCGAAGATGCTCACCGCGCCGTTCTGCTACCTGGCCGGGCACAAGCTGGTGGAGTTCAACCCGCAGGAGCGGCGCAACTTCGAGCGTTACGTGCGCAACGGTGGATTCGTGTTCGTCGACGACTGCAACCACGACATCGATGGCTTGTTCGCCAAGTCCTTCGAAGCGCAGATGGCGTCGATCTTCGGGCCGAAAGCCCTGCGCAAGTTGCCGAACAACCACCCGATCTATCGCAGCTTCTTCAAGTTCCCCGACGGGCCGCCGGCGACCGGCTTCGAATTGAACGGGTGGGGCGACGACCTGGTGCACGACTACCTGCGCGGGATCGAGATCGACGGGCGCCTGGGCATTCTCTACAGCAACAAGGATTATGGTTGCGAGTGGGACTACGACTGGCGCAACAAGCGCTTCCTGGCCGAGGACAACACCAAGTTCGCGGTCAACATCGTGATGTACGCATTGAACAGCTGACGGATGCCCATGAACGACAATTTTTCCGAAGCCGACCTCAAGGCGCAGCTGGCGCGACTGTCCACGTTGCGCGAAGCGATCGCGCAGGCGATCGTCGGACAGGAAGCGGTGGTCGAACAATTGCTGATCGGCCTGCTCGCCGGCGGCCATTGCCTGCTCGAAGGCGTGCCAGGCCTGGGCAAGACGCTGCTGGTGCGCTCGCTCGGGCAAGCGCTCGCGTTGCAGTTCCGGCGCGTGCAGTTCACGCCCGACCTGATGCCCAGCGACATCCTCGGCACCGAATTGCTGGAAGAAGACCACGGCACCGGCCATCGGCATTTCCGATTCCAGCCGGGCCCGATCTTCACCAACCTGCTGCTCGCGGATGAGCTGAACCGCACACCGCCGAAAACGCAGGCCGCGTTGCTCGAAGCGATGCAGGAACGCACGGTGAGCTATGCGGGCGTAACGCACGCGCTGCCGTCGCCGTTCTTCGTCCTCGCAACGCAGAATCCGCTGGAGCAGGCCGGTACATACCCCTTGCCCGAAGCGCAGCTCGATCGCTTCCTGCTGCACATCCGCGTCGACTATCCGAGCGAACGCGAGGAGTACGACATCCTCGCGCAAACCACGGGCACCGCGATGGGGCAGGTGCCCGAAGTGATGCACGGCGAAGAAGTGCTGGCGCTGCAAGCGCGTGTGCGCGAAGTGCATCTCGGGCCCGATCTGCTCGCGTGGATCACGCGCCTGGTGCGCGCGAGCCGCCCAGGCGACAACGCACCCGCGGAAATCCGCCAATGGGTGAAGTGGGGCGCCGGCCCGCGTGCTGGGCAGTCGCTCGTGCTCGCGGCGAAGGCGCGTGCCCTGTTGCACGGTCGTCTGTCTGCGACGCGCGAGGACATCCTCGCGCTCGCAGCGCCGGTGATGCGCCATCGCCTGCTGCTGTCGTTCGCGGCTGAAGCCGAGCAGAAGAGCGCGGACGACGTGATCGCGGCGCTGCTGCGCAGCGTCCCGTTCACCGCCTGACGAGCGCGATCCGTGCGTGCAGGCCCGACGATCGCCGAACTGATTCCGCCGCAGGTGCGCGCGCGGTTGAAGGACTTGCGCCTGGTCTCGCGCCGCGCGGTGGGCTTGCAGGGTGTCGGCTTGCATCACAGTCGCAGCCGTGGCGCCGGGCTGGAGTTCGCGCAATATCGTGCGTACGAACCCGGCGACGAGTTGCGCCAGGTCGATTGGAAACTCTACGCCCGCTCGGATCGCTTCTTCGTGCGCGAAGCCGAGCGCGAAAGTCCACTGGCGGTGTGGTTGCTCGTCGATGCGACCGCATCGATGGCGCAGGAAGATGCCGCGCGGCCGGGCTGGTCGCGCTTGTCGGCGGCCAAGGGGCTCGCGGCCTGCGTCGCGGAGCTCGCATTGCGACAGGGCGATCGTTTCGGCATGGCGGTGTTGCGCGGCGATGGCGTGCGCGTGGTGCCGCCGGGGTCGTCGGTGCGGCAACGCGATCGCTTGTTCCTCGAATTGCACGGGCTTGCGGCCGATGGTCGCTGGCCCGACGCGGACCGTTTGCGGCCCTTGTGGGAGCGCATCGGTGCGGGCGACCTGGTCGTGTTGCTCAGCGATCTGTTCGATGAAGGCGCGGTCGATGTCGCCACGCGCATGGCGGCGGCGCGGCGCGAAGTGCTCGCGATCCAGATCCTGACGGCCGAGGAGCGCGACTTTCCGTTCGACGGCGGGCATCGCTTCCGTGATCCGGAAACCGGCGAAGAGTTGCTCGGCGATGGGCCGGCGATGCAGGCGGAGTTCCTCGCGCGATTCGCGGCCGCGCGCCGTGCCTTGCAGGCGCGCCTGGACACCGCGGGCATCCGGCACGCCGACTACGTGCTCGACCAGCCGCTGGATCTGCCGCTGCGGCGCCTGTTCGGCGCCCGCGACGCCGCGGAGTACACGTGAACCTGGTGTTCCTGCTGCCCGCCGGGCTCGCTGCGCTGGCGGCCGTGCTGCTGCCGCTGGTCATCCATCTCGCGCGTCGCAGCGAACAACGGCCGACGGTGTTCGCCGCGTTGCGATGGTTGCGGCAGAAGCCGAAGCCGCGGCATCGAATCCGCTTCGACGAGTGGCCCTTGTTGCTCGTGCGCGTGTTGCTCGTGGCCTTGGTGGGTGTGTTGCTTGCGAAGCCGGTGTTGTTCGGCGCGGCGAGTCATGCGCCGTATGTGGCGGTGGCGCCCGGGGTCGATGTGGCGCACGCCAGGCAAACGACCGCGCCCAAGGATGCGCGGTGGCATTGGTTGGCGCCGGGGTTTCCGGCGATGTCGTCGACGCCGCCGACATCGGAGGCATCGATCGCCAGTGTGTTGCGTGAACTCGATGCGGCGTTGCCGTCGGATGTCGCGTTGACGGTGGTGGTGCCTGCGCAACTCGATGGCGTGGATGCACAGATCCCGAAATTAAGCCGCCATGTCGATTGGCGCGTCATGGAAAGCCCCTCTCCCTCCGGGAAAGGGGTTGGGGAGAGGGTCAGTCCCCCGACGCCTCTTGAAATTCGCTACGCACCGGAACGCAAAGACGCCATGCGCTACTTGCGCGCCGCGAACATCGCCTGGCACGCGTCGCCCGACGTCGCGGATGCCGCCCAACCGCTGACCCCGAAATCCACGCGCGTGGCCTGGCTCGTGCCCGGCGCGGTTCCCGTCGAGCTCATCGAATGGATACGCACAGGCGGCACCGCCTTGCTCGATGCGCAGGCGACGATCGCCGACATGCCGCCCCTCGTGCCCGTCTGGCGCGACGACGCCGACGCCGTGTTGATGGAAGGCGCGGCGTTCGGACGAGGCCGCGTGCTGCGCTTCACCACGCCGCTCGTGCCTGCACGGATGCCCGTGCTGCTCGAAGGGGATTTCCCGCAACAGCTGCGTGCGGCGCTCGATCCGATGCCGGCGATGCCGACCCGCGTTTCCGCCACCGATCATTCGCCGATCACCGGCGCCGCCGCATTTCCGCCTGCGCCGCGCGATGCGACGCCGTGGTGGGTGCTGTTGGTCCTGCTCGTGTTCGCCATCGAGCGGTGGATGGCGACGCGGCCTCGTCGCGGRGTGACGCCATGAGTGTCGCGGCGCGTCTGCAGGAATGGTTGAACGCCGCGCGCGTGCGGCGCGGCGTCGATGTCGCGCTCGCCTGCCTGCCATGGAGCGCGCTGGCGATCGCGTTGGCCTGGCGCCTTGGCGGCGCGATCGCGGCGGCCTTCGTCGCCGTGCTCGCGGTTGCCGCGGTTGTCCTGTTCGCGCGTCATCGCATGCGTCGCCTCGACACCGCGTGGTTGATCCGCGAGCTCGACGCGCGGCGCCCGGACCTGGAGGACAGCACCGATCTGTTGTTCGCAAACGCCGAAAGGCTGACGACACTCGAGCGCCTGCAGGTCGCGCGCCTCGGGACGCGACTGGACGCCGCGCCCGCGCCGGATCTGCGCCCGCGCTGGTCCGCGCGCACCATCGCATTCGGCGTCGTGTTCGCGTCGCTCGCCATCGCCGCGATCCTGGCGTGGCCCGAACGACAACCGGTCACCTTCGACAATGTCCTCGCGAACATCGGCGTTTCCACCGCGAAGCCGACGCACACGCGCATCGTCGCGCAAGCGCTGGCCATTGCACCGCCTGCGTATACGCGCTTGCCGGCAAGGGAAACCACCACGCTCGATGCGAAGGCCCCGCAGGGCACGCGCCTGCAATGGACGCTGCGGTTCGCGCCGCAACCCCGGCGCGCAGAACTGGTCTTCCACGACGGTCGCAAGCTTGCGCTCACGCGCGAGGGCGAGGATTGGCGCGCCACGGACCTGCTCGCGCGTTCCGCGCTCTATCGCATCGTCCTGCACGATGCGCCGCCCTTGCAGAAGACCTCGCTCCATCGCCTCGATGCGATCGCCGATCGCCCGCCGGAACTGCGCGTCGTCGCACCGGATCGCGGATTGACCCTGATGAAGACCGGTCAACGCACCTGGTCGCTCGCGTTCGAAGGCACCGACGACTACGGGGTGTCATCGAACGCGCGCCTGCACATCACCGTCGCCCACGGCAGCGGCGAGGCCATCGAATTCCGGGAGCAACAGCTCGGTGTCGGCGGAACCGGCACCGCCACGGCGAAACGCTACGCAAGGCAATTGGATCTGGGTGCGCTGGGCCTGGCCGAGGGCGACGACCTGGTGGCGCAACTGCGCGTCGACGACAACCGTTCGCCCGGCGCGCAGACCGTGCGAAGCGCGAGCGTCATCCTGCGCTGGCCGCCGGACCTGGGCGCAGAAGCGACGGGTGTCGAAGGCATGGTCAAGAAAGTGCTGCCCGCGTACTTCCGCAGCCAGCGCCAGATCATCATCGATGCCGAAGCGCTGTTGAAGGAAAGGCGCACGCTGGCCAACGATCGCTTCCTCAAACGCAGCGACGAGATCGGCGTGGACCAACGCATCCTGCGCCTGCGCTACGGCCAGTTCCTCGGCGAAGAAGCCGAAGGCGAACCGCAGGCGCCGCCGACGAATGATGCGGCGCCGGCGGCGCCCGCGTTCGGTCAGGACAACGCTGTCGTCGAAGAATTCGGTCACACGCACGATCAACCCGAGGCCGCGACGCTGCTGGATCCGGATACGCGCGCGACGCTCAAGAAGGCCCTCGACCAGATGTGGCAATCCGAACTGCACCTTCGGCAGGGCACGCCGCAGGAGGCCTTGCCGTACGCGTATCGCGCGCTCGGATTCATCAAGCAAGTGCAGCAGGCCACGCGCATCTACCTGGCGCGCGTGGGAACCGAGTTGCCGCCGATCGACGAATCGCGCCGCATGGGCGGCGACCGTGGCGCGATCACGCGCGGCGATGCGCTTGCTGCCGGCGCATCACCGGATCCGGAACTGGCGTCCCTCTGGCGCGCGTTGGATGACGGCCCGCAGGCCTCGACGGTCGACTTCGCCGCACTGGAACGCTGGTTGGGCGCGCATCAATCGCAGTTGTCCGATCCCCTGGCGTTCGTCGCCGCCATCGAGGCCTTGCGTGCGCAACCGGATTGCGTTCGCTGCCGCCGGGAGCTGCGTGCGCTGCTTTGGCCGCTGCTGCGCAGGCCCGCTGCGAACGTGGCGCGACGCGGGGGCGACGATGCTGCGGCCCGTGCCTACCTCGACGCATTGCGGGAGGAACGCGCGCCGTGAATGCGTCGACACTCGGAACGCACGCGTTCGACCTGGCCCTCGTGGTCGGTTGTGTGCTGGCGGTCGTCGCGGTCTTCGCCATGATGCGGCTGATCGTTCGGCACCTGCGCACTTCGGGAACGCGCGCCGCAACCTGGCGCGTCGCCGTGCTCGTGCTTGCGCAACCCGTGTGCGCGGTGCTGCTGTATTTCGCACTGCTACCGCCGACCACGCCGGGAGAGGCGGGCACGCTCGTGGTGGCGACCGCGCGCACGCCAGTGTCCGCGCTCGGCAAGGGGCAGGGCGGTGATGCCGTCGTCGCCTTGCCCGAAGCACCGACGCTCGCGGGCATCGAACGCGCACCGGATCTGTCCACCGCGCTGCGTCGTCATCCCGGCATGCAACGCCTCCGCATCCTCGGCGCGGGGCTCGAAGCACGCGATCGCGATGCGGCGCGCGGATACGCCGTCACGTTCGTGCCGAACGAAACGGGCCGCGGGCTCATCGCACTCGAAGCCCCCGCGCATGCCGTTGCAGGCGGTGCATTCGCCCTCCACGGACGCGCGCACGCGCTGCGCGGTGGCAGCGCGGAGCTGCGCGATCCCGCGGGCGTGCGCGTCGATCGTGTCGCGTTGAACGAAGACGGGCGCTTCACCCTGCGCGCGACAACACGCGTTCCCGGCGCCGCGGTCTTCCGCCTGCGTCTGCGCGATGCGGGGCAGCGCATCGTCGAAGACGTCGCGCTACCGCTGGACGTCGAAGCGCCGAAGGCACCGCGCGTGCTGCTGCTTGCCGGCGCGCCGGGCCCGGAAATCAAATACCTGCGGCGCTGGGCGCACGACGCAGGCCTCGCACTCCAGGCGCAGATGTCGGTGGGCGGTGGGGCGGAACTGGGTGACACACCGGTTGCGTTGAATGCGGCGACGTTGAAGGGCTTCGACCTGGTGATCCTGGACGAGCGCGCCTGGTCGACCCTCGGCGAAGGGCAGCGCGCCGCCCTGGCCGAAGCGCTGCGTGGCGGACTCGGTGTGCTGCTGCGCGTCACGGCTCCCTTGTCGGAAGCCGAGCAGCGCCGCTTGCGCGCACTCGGCTTCAGCGTCGACGCAGGCCGCGATGCGACGGAGATCCGATTGCCGGAACC
Organism: Lysobacter sp. P5_B12; assembly: GCF_056400425.1. NCBI lineage: Bacteria > Pseudomonadati > Pseudomonadota > Gammaproteobacteria > Lysobacterales > Lysobacteraceae > Lysobacter > Lysobacter sp. P5_B12. Next base: position 9,142 of record NZ_JBFULG010000012.1, on the reverse strand, counting down.
GCGTCGCGACGATGAAGCGCTGCGTGCGCGCATCGGTCCGGGAACGCCCGACCAGGCGCGCAGCAACACGACACCCGTGTCCGAGACGCCTGCGCTGACGCGACGCGCGTTGCGCATCGCGGCCAATGACGGCATCGCGCTGCTCGATGGCCAGGATGACGCAGCGCTTGCGACCTGGCGTGCGGAAGGCCGTGGCCGCATCGCCGTGTGGCCCGTTGTCGACACCTATCGCCTGGTGCTCGCCGGCCGCGACGATCTGCATGCGGAACTGTGGAGCAACGCGGTGGCCACACTCGCGCGCGCGCAGCCCGACCGGCCTTTCACGATCGATGGTGAAACGCGCGTGGGCGAACGCCTCGCGTTGTGCGGCGTTTCGCGAGGCGCGACAGTCGCATCACCCGGTGGAACACCGACCGCCCTGTCGATCGATCCGGCGACGCAATCGCGCGCCTGCGCCGCCTGGTGGCCCCGTGAAACGGGGTGGCATCGTTTGACATCGCAAGGTCGCACGCAACGTTTCCACGTGCGTGCGGCGACCGAGGCGCCGGGACTGCATGCACAGCGCGTGCGCGAAGCCACGTTGCGCCTTGCCGCCGATGCGCAAGCCACGCCGGCGAACATCGCCGACGCGCCGCGCAATCCCGGCGCGCGTTGGCCCTGGTGGTTGGCGTGGCTGGTGGCGAGCGGGGCACTGTGGTGGTTCGAACGCGCGCGCCTCGCACACCGCTGATGTCCTCTTGCGCTGTCGGGGTGAGGATCGGTGTCGTGTTTCCCGGCGCGTGAGGCCGCTATAGTCCGCGTCGGGGAAGATGCAGTCCGAAAACAGGGGAAACGCGTGACCGAGACTCAAGAGCGCCTGCGCAATCGCGGGCGCCTGGTGGTGTGCGCGGCGTTGGCTGCGCTGGGAATGAGCAGTGCTGCCCTCGCGCAAACGCAACCGAGTTTCGCGTTGATCGCAGGCGGTTGGACCGGCGACGGTGGCCAGGCGACGGCGGCGAACCTGCACGGTGCCGCCGACGTGGCGTTCGACAAGGCCGGCAATCTTTACGTCGCCCAGTTCACGGGCAACCGGATCCGCAAGATCACGCCCGCAGGCGTCATCACCACCGTGGCAGGTGGCAACACGGGGTTCGCCGGCGATGGCGGACCTGCCAGCCAGGCGCTCATCGACCGCCCCCAGAGTCTGACATTCGACGCGGCGGGCAACCTCTATTTCACCGATGCGGGCAATCGTCGCGTGCGCCGCATCGCGACCAACGGCACGATCAGCACGGTCGCGGGCAACGGCAGTTACGTCAGCAGCGGCGACGGCGGGCAGGCGATCAACGCCGGTTTCGCGTTGCCGGGTTCGGTAGCGGTGGATGCGTCGGGCAATCTGTTCGTGACCGATCTGCTCGCCAATGTCGTGCGCAAGATCACGCCGGCGGGCATCATCAGTACGTACGCGGGCACCGGGGTCGCCGGTTACGCGGGCGACAACGGCCCCGCCAAGGCAGCGCAACTGTCCAACCCGAGCGGCGTCGCCACCGACGCGGCCGGCAATCTGTATATCGCCGACACCGGCAACCGCGTGGTGCGATACGTCTCGACCGCCGGCACGATCACGACGTTCATGAGCCCGTTCGGCTATCCCGACAACGTCGAAGTGGACGCGAACGGCGCGGTCTACATCGGCGACACTTGCGACCTGTACCGATTCGTCGGAACCACGGGCATCCGGTACGGCAACAGCGGCGATTGCGGGCGGTCCCCGGACGGCACGTTGGCGACGCAAGCGGACTTCGGGTTCGTCGACGGGGTCGCGGTCACGCCCAACGGCGATATCTATTTCGCCGATGCGGACAATACGCGCATCGCGAAGATCACGGCCGCGAGCGGCCTGATTTCGACGTATGCCGGTGCCCCGATGGCGCAAGCGGACGGCACCGCGGCATTGTCGGGCACCTTGTCGACCATCAACGCGCTGGCCGTCGACAACGCCGGCAACGTCATCATCTCCGAGCGTTACAGCGGGCACGCCGTGCGGAAGCTGTCGGCAGGCAAGCTGTACAACCTGGCCGGCAACGGCCCCGATGGGTGGAAGACCACGTGCGCTGCGCCCTGCAACGCGTTGTCGTTCTACCTGTCCAATCTCTCGGGCGTCGCCGCCACGGCGGCAGGCCATGTCTTCATCGCCGATCGCGGCCTGAATCGCGTGCTGTCCGTCAAGAACGGAACGGTCTCGGTATTCGCCGGCGGTGGAGCGTCCAACAACCTGGACGCTCCCCTTCCCGCGACCTCGGTCAAGATCAACCCGCGTTCGATCGCGACGGATGCGGCCGACAACCTCTACATCGCCGATTACATCGGCATGCGCATCCGCAAGGTCGATCCCGCCGGCGTGGTCCGCACCATTGCCGGCGACGGTTCGAACACGCCCTTGTCCGGCGATGACACCACGGCGGTCAACACCCCCGTCGTCAATCCCATGCACGTGTCGGTCGACACTGCGGGCAACGTGTATTTCTACGAAGAAGGCACCGGTACGATCCGCAAGGTCGACACGGGCGGCAGCCTCCGTCATTTCGCGGGCGTTTCGAAGGTTTGGTTTCCCGAAAGCAATACTCCGCCGTTCCAGCCCTGGCCGGGTGGCTTCTCGGGTGAAGGTGGCCCGGCCCTCGATGCACACCTGGGCAGCGTGACCGGGCTCGTCGCGCACTCCAGCGGCGTGTACGTCACCTCCGAATGTCGGGTGCGCCGCATCAAGCCGAATGGCATTGTCGAAACACTCTCGGCCTTCCCGAACTGCGCGCTCGGCCTGGCGGCCAGGGGTCGCTTCCTGTACGTCTCCAGCAACAGCGGCCGCGTTCTGCGCGCGCAACTGCCGCGCATCACGCCGAACGATTTCAACGGCGACAGCAAGTCCGACCTGGTGTGGCGGGCGAGCACCGGCGCGAACGTGATGTGGTTGGGCGCGGTGAACACGACGACGCAGGCGGTCGCGGCCAACCCGAGCGAATGGAAGCTCGCGGGGCAGGGCGATTTCGACGGCGACGGCAAGTCCGATTTGGTGTGGCGCAACACGAGCACCGGCGCCAACACGATCTGGCGCGCCGGCAACACGAACACGCGCATCACGGTCACGACGCTGACAGACCAGGCCTGGAAGATCGCCGGCGTGGGCGATTTCGACGGCGACGGCAAGTCGGATCTGTTCTGGCGCAATTCGAGCACCGGCGCGCAGCAGGTGTGGTACTCGGGCAACTCCGCGACCCGTTTGATCGTGAATCCGCTCGCCGACATGCAGTGGCTGTTCGTCGGCATCGGCGACTTCGACGGCGACGGCAAGTCCGACCTGTTGTGGCGCAACACCGTCACCGGCGCCAATTCGATCTGGCGCAGCGCGAACTCGCAGACCAAGTGGCCGATCGTCGGCGTGACCAACCAGGCGTGGAAGATCGTCGCGATCGCCGATTTCAACGGCGACGGCGCCTCCGACATCCTCTGGCGCGACACCACGACCGGCGCGAACACGATCTGGAAGTCGGCCAACAATGCGACGCAGCAAGCGGTCGTGGGCGTGAGCAACCTGCAGTGGAAGGTGGCCGCGGTCGGCGATTACGACAACAACGGCCTGTCCGACATCCTGTGGCGCAACGGCACCAACGGCGCCAACACGATCTGGAAGAACGGCAACAGCGCAACGCAGATGGCGCTGCCGGCGGTGGGCATCGGCTGGAGCGCGCAGCCGTACGAGGCGCAGCCGTGAACGTTTTTGGTCACTTCGGGGAAACGCGCATGACAAAGCCTCAAGACAAGCGCCTGCGTCATCGCGGCCGCCTGGCGTGGTTCACCGCGCTGTTTGCACTGGGCCTTGGAACGGCCATCGCGCAGTCGCAACCGAGTTTCGCGCTGATCGCAGGCGGTTGGACGGGCGACGGTGGCCAGGCGACGGCGGCGAACCTGCACGGCGCCGCGGACGTGGCGTTCGATGCCGCCGGCAACCTGTACGTGTCGCAGTATTCGGACAACCGCATTCGCAAGATCACGCCCGCGGGCGTGATCACGACTGTCGCCGGCGGCAACGTCGGGTTCGCAGGCGATGGCGGGGCCGCGAGCCTGGCGCGCATCAACCATCCCATGGGATTGGCGTTCGACAAATCGGGCAACCTGTATTTCGCCGATACCGGCAACCGCCGCGTGCGTCGCATCGCGACCAACGGCACGATCAGCACGGTCGCCGGCAACGGCTACTACTTCAGCAGTGGCGATGGCGGCCAGGCCATCAACGCCGGTCTGGTGTATCCGACCGCAGTGACCGTCGATGCGTCGGGCAATCTGTTCGTGGCCGACGGGTCGGCGCATGTCGTCCGCAAGGTCACGCCCGCGGGCACCATCAGCCGGTATGCCGGCACCGGGTCCGATGGAAATGCCGGCGACAATGGGCCGGCGAACCAGGCGCTGTTGTCGCATCCCTCCGGCGTCGCCGTGGACGCGAGTGGCAACCTCTACATCGCCGACAGCTTCAGCGGCACGGTGCGGCGCGTTTCGACGACGGGCACCATCACCACGTTCAAGAGCGGCCTGGGCTTTCCCGACGATGTCGAAGTGGATGCCGGCGGCGCCGTCTATGTTTCCGACGACTGCCGGTTGTACATGTTCGTCGGAGCGACCCAGGTGTCTTACGGCAACGGCGAATGCGGGCGTTCGCCCGATGGTTCCCCGGCGTCGACCGCGGGCTTCGGGTTCGTCGATGGCATCGCGGCCACCGCGGCCGGGGATATCTATTTCGCCGATTCCGACTATGCGCGCGTGGCGAAGATCTCGGGCGTAAGCGGCCTGATTTCCACGTACGCCGGCGCGCCGATGGCGCAGGCCGACGGCACGGCGGGTTTGTCGGGCACGCTCTCGATCGCCAACGCGCTCGCGGTCGACAACGGCAACAACATCTTCTTCGCCGAACGATTCGCCGCCCACAAGGTGCGTCGCCTGTCGGCGGGCAAGCTTTACAACGTCGCCGGCATCGCCTTCGAAGCGTCCAGCACGTGCGCCGCGCCCTGCAACGCGCTGTCGTTCTTCCTCCCGAATCTCTCCGGCGTCGCGACGACGGCCGCAGGCGACCTCTACGTCGCGGACCGTTCGCTGAAGCGGGTTTACGCCGTGAAGAACGGCACCCTGCGCGTCTTCGCGGGCGGTGGCTCGGGCACGGGCGAAGGCGTCGCCGCGACCAGCATCGCCATTTCGCCGCGCGGCATCGCCACCGACGCTGCCGACAATCTCTATATCGCCGACTACGCGGGGCTCCGGATCCGCAAGGTCGATCGCGCGGGCATCGTCCGCACCATCGCCGGCAATGGTTCGAACGCTGTCGGCGAGGGTGGCGGGGCGGTCGGTGCCGCCGTCGCCAGCCCGACCTACGTGTCCGTCGACACCGCGGGCAACGTGTACTTCTACGAAGAAGCCACCGACACCATCCGCAAGCTCGGCACCGACGGCATCATCCATCAGTTCGCGGGCGGTGCGGTGTTTTCGGGCCAGGACCCGAACGCATCGGGCGGATTCCATGGCGAAGGCAACTTCGCAACCAACGCGCAGCTCTACGGCGTCACCGGCCTGGCCGCGCATTCCAGCGGTGTGTATCTCACTTCGGAGTGCGCGCTGCGCCGCGTCAAGCCGAACGGCAGGATCGAAACTCTGACGGCCTTTCCGAACTGCGCGCTCGGCCTGGCGGTGAAGGGACGCTTCCTGTACGTCTCCACCGACAGCGGCCGCATCCTGCGCGCGCAACTGCCGCGCATCACGCCGAACGATTTCAACGGCGACAGCAAGTCCGACCTGGTCTGGCGCGCGAGCACCGGCGCGAACGTGATGTGGTTGGGCGCGGTGAACACGACGACGCAGGCGGTCGCGGCCAACCCGAGCGAATGGAAGCTCGCGGGGCAGGGCGATTTCGACGGCGACGGCAAGTCCGATCTGGTGTGGCGCAACACGAGTACGGGCGCCAACACGATCTGGCGCGCGGGCAACACCAACACGCGCATCGCCGTGGTTTCGCTCACCGACCAAGCGTGGAAGATCGCGGGCGTGGGCGATTTCGATGGCGACGGCAAGTCCGATTTGTTCTGGCGCAACTCGAGCACCGGCGCGCAGCAGGTGTGGTATTCGGGCAACTTCGCGACGCGCCTGATCGTGAATCCGCTCGCCGACATGCAGTGGCTGTTCGTCGGCATCGGTGATTTCGACGGCGACGGCAAGTCCGACCTGTTGTGGCGCAACACCGTCACCGGCGCCAATTCGATCTGGCGCAGCGCGAACTCGCAGACCAAGTGGCCGATCGTCGGCGTGACCAACCAGGCGTGGAAGATCGTCGCGATCGCCGATTTCAACGGCGACGGCGCCTCCGACGTCCTCTGGCGCGACACGACCACGGGCGCCAACACGATCTGGAAGTCGGCCAACAACGCGACGCAGCAAGCGGTCGTGGGCGTGAGCAACCTGCAGTGGAAGGTCGCCGCGGTCGGCGATTACGACAATGACGGCCTGGCCGACATCCTCTGGCGCAACGGCACCAACGGTGCGAACACGTTGTGGAAGAACGCGAACAACGCAACGCAGATGGCGCTGCCGGCGGTGGGCATCGGTTGGAGCGCGCAGCCGTACGAAGCGCAACCGTAAACAACGTTCCGCGCCGGGAAGGCGCGGAAATGAAATTCGATCATTCCAGGAGAAGTGCGTGACGAAGTCTGAAACAACGCGCCTGCGCAATCGCAGCCGCATGGTGTTGTTCGCGGCGCTGTGCGCGCTCGGATCGGCAGCCGCCAATGCGCAGCAAATGCCGTTCCAGCTGCTCGCGGGTGGATGGAGCGGAGACGGCGGGCAGGCGACCGCCGCGAACCTGTACGGTGCCGCCGACGTCGTGTTCGACAAGAGCGGCAACCTGTACGTGGCGCAATACGAGGAAAACCGCATTCGCAAGATCACGCCCGCGGGCGTCATCAGCACCGTGGCGGGTGGCAACACGGGATTCGCCGGTGACGGCGGGCCGGCGAACAAGGCGCTCATCAGCCGTCCCCAGGGATTGGTGTTCGATGCAGCGGGCAACCTGTTCTTCGGCGACGTCGGCAATCGTCGCGTGCGTCGCATCGCGACCAACGGCACGATCACCACGGTCGCCGGCAACGGCGCCTACGTCAGCAGCGGCGACGGCGGGCAGGCGATCAATGCCGGCATTCTGTTTCCCGGCGCACTGGCGATCGATGCGGCGGGCAATCTGTTCGTGTCCGACGGAACGGCGCACGTCATCCGGAAGGTCACGCCGGGCGGCGTGATCAGTACGTATGCAGGCACGGGCGTCCGCGGCGCCGACGGCGACAATGGGCCGGCGAAGGCCGCGCAACTCAATGGCCCGTCGGGCATCGCCTTCGACGCAGCCGGCAATCTCTATATCGCCGATTCCGGCAATCACGTGGTGCGTCGCGTGTCGTCGACGGGCACGATCACGCTCTACCGCGACGGCCTGATGTTTCCCGACGACGTCGAGGTGGACGCCAACGGTACGGTGTACGTCGCCGACATGTGCAAGGTGTACCGGATCGCAGGCACAACGACCACGATCATGGGCACCGACGACTGCGGGCGCTCGCCGGACGGCACGCCGGCGGCCGGCGCGGTCTTCGGCTTCATCGACGGCATCGCGCCCACGGCGAATGGGGACCTGTACTTCGCCGACGGCACCAACGCGCGCGTGACGAAGATCAGCGGCGCCAGCGGCTTGACCTCGACGGCCGCGGGCGTGCTGCTCGCACAGGCGGATGGAACGCCGGCGTTGTCGGGGACGATGACGGTGATCAATGCGCTGGCGGTCGACGCAACCGGCAACGTCTACGCCTCGGAAACCAGGGAGAATCGCATCCGCAGGCTCTCGGCGGGGAAGCTTTACAACTTCACGGACGGCATCATGCAGCCGACGGGGGTTGCCACGTCCACGACGGGCCAGGTCTTCGTCGCCGCCCGCAAGGTCTGGGCGATCAAGAACGGTGTCACCTCGCTCTTCGCTGGCGGCGGCGCGGACCGGACCAGCGACAACGCCCCGGCGACGACCCTTTACCTCGACGCGCGCGGCATCGCCACCGATGCCTCCAACAATCTCTACATCGCCGACTACAACGGCGTGCGTGTCCGCAAGGTCGATCCCGCGGGCATGGCGACGACGATCGCCGGAAACGGCAGGACCGATCCGGAGGTCGACGGCATCGCCGCAACCAGTTCCAGCCTGTTCTATCCGGAGCACGTGGCCGTCGACACCGACGGCAACGTCTTCATCTACGAAGCCGTGAGCGTGATCCGCAAGGTCGGGACCGACGGCATCATCCGGCGCTTCGCCGGCGCTCCGCTCGACGTGCCGTGGCTGGGTGGCTTCACGGGCGAAGGCGGTCCTGCGCTCGACGCGAAGCTTGGCGTCGTCAACGGCATGGCGGTGCATTCCAGTGGCCTGTACCTGACGTCCGAATGCGCGGTGCGTCGTGTCGCGCCGACGGGCAAGATCCAGACCCTCGGCGGATTTCCGAACTGCGCACTCGGCCTGTCGATCAAGGGCCGCTTCCTTTACGTTTCGACCCAGAATGGCCGCGTGTTGCGCGCACCGTTGCCGCGCATCACGCCCAACGATTTCAACGGCGATGCGAAGTCGGACCTGGTGTGGCGTGCAAGCACGGGCACCAACGCGATGTGGCTGGGCGCGGTGAACACGACGACGCAGGCCATCGCGACCAACCCGAGCGAATGGAAACTCGTGGGGCAGGGCGACTTCGACGCCGATGGCAAGTCGGACCTGGTGTGGCGCAACACGAGCACGGGTGCCAACACCATCTGGCGCGCCGGCAACACGAACACGCGCATCGCGGTGCCGACCTTGACCGACCAGGCCTGGAAGGTCGCGGGCGTGGGCGACTTCGATGGCGACRGCAAGTCCGACCTGTTCTGGCGCAACGCGAGTACCGGTGCGCAGCAGGTGTGGTATTCGGCCAGCGCCGGCACGCGTTTGATCGTCACCACGCAGGCCGACATGCAGTGGGTGTTGGGCGGCGTGGGCGACTTCGATGGCGACGGCAAGTCCGATCTGTTGTGGCGCAACACCGTCACCGGCGCCAATGCGATCTGGCGT
>NZ_JBFULG010000011.1:0-76046 GCF_056400425.1 Lysobacter sp. P5_B12 | reverse complement strand
CACATGGTCGCCTCTGGCAGGCGACGTTCCTCGCGGCGATCTGATGGAAAAGCGGAGGGCGATGCCTCATCTCGCAGCGCGCCCGCTTCACCCATCAAATCGCCGCGAAGGCGCCGCAGCCCGAGAGAGGACATCGCGGTTGCGAGGACCAGCACCCACGCGACTCGCGATGTCCTCGACGGGCAAGGCGCCGGCCCGTCTGGTGTGCTGGCTGTAGGCGCGTATCGATCAACCCGCAACGGTTCCAATCAACAGATTGCTGTCGCGCATCTCCACGCGAGGTGCGCGGTGGCCGTCGCGTTGGAGGGCCTCATTGCGGAGCGTGAGCTCTTGCGGAGCAATGAGGCCCTCCAATGCGGCGGCACGCCGCGCAAATCTGGAGGAGACGAACCCAAAGAAAAGCAGGGCGTTCAGCGCACCCCGCTTTTCAACGCATCAACGCCGAGTCGGCGGCCCCTTCCGATGCGGCCGAGGCGCAGGCCGGTGCGCAGGCAGCGGCGAATCCCCGGCTTTGGACAATCGCATCATCTGCCCCGCCACCCGCACCTTCTGCAGATGCGACATCAACTCCGGCGGCATCCCTTCGGGAAGATCGAGCAACGAAAAATCATCGTGGATATCGATCCGCCCGATGAACTTGCTCTCCAGATCCGCCTCGTTCGCGATCGCGCCGACGATGTTGCCCGGCTTCACACCGTGCCGATGCCCGACCTCGATGCGGTAAGTCTCCATTCCCTCCGCAGGCGCCTGCCGCGGACCGACGTCGCGCTTCTCGCGCGGCGCACGCTCCGGACGATCCCCGCGCTCGAACGCCGGACGCTGCGGACGCTCGCCGCGATCGAATGCAGGCCGCTCCTCGCGCGCCGCACGCGGCTTCTCCGGCGCGAGCAACAAGGGCGAACGCCCCTGCACCATCTTCGCCAGGGCGGCCGCGATATCGCCGACCGGCACGTCGTGCTCGCGCTGGTACTTCAGGATCAGATCGCGGAACAGATCGAGTTCGTTGCCCTCGACCTTCAGCGCATCGGTGATGCGGCCGAGGAACTTCGCCACGCGCTTGTCGTTGACGGCCTCGACGCTCGGTAACTGCATCTCCTCGATCGGCTGGCGCGTGGCGCGCTCGATCGAGCGCAGCATGCCCTTCTCGCGCGGCGTCACGAACAGGATCGCTTCACCGCTGCGGCCCGCACGGCCCGTGCGCCCGATGCGGTGCACGTAACTCTCGGTGTCGTAGGGGATGTCGTAATTCAACACGTGGCTGATGCGCTCCACGTCCAGGCCGCGCGCGGCGACGTCGGTGGCGACCAGGACATCGAGGTCGCCGTCCTTCAGGCGCTGGATCGTGCGCTCGCGCGTCTTCTGTTCGATGTCGCCATTGATCGCGGCGGCGGCCAGGCCGCGCGCAGACAGCTTTTCCGCGAGCTCCTCGGTCGCCATCTTCGTGCGCGCGAACACGATCATCGCGTCGAACTTCTCGGCTTCCAGGATGCGCGTCAACGCATCGAGCTTGTGCATGCCGGCGACGAACCAATACCGCTGGCGAATGTTGGCGGCCGTGCTGGTCTTCGACTGGATGGTCACTTCGACCGGATCGCGCAGGTAGGTCTGCGCGATGCGACGCACCTGCGACGGCATCGTGGCGGAGAACAACGCGATGCGGCGCCCTTCCGGCGTCTTCTTCAGCACCGCCTCGACATCGTCGATGAAGCCCATCCGCAGCATCTCGTCGGCTTCGTCCAGCACGAGCGACTTGAGGTTCGACAGATCGAGCGTGCCCTTGTCCAGGTGATCGATCACACGACCCGGCGTGCCGACGACGACATGGACGCCACGGCGCAAGGCCGACAGCTGCGGCGTATAGCTCTGCCCGCCGTAGATCGGCAGCACGTGGAAGCCCGGCATCTTCGCCGCGTACTTCTGGAACGCCTCGGAGACCTGGATGGCCAACTCGCGCGTGGGCGCCAGCACCAGCGCCTGCGGCTTGGTCTGGGTGAGGTCCACCTGCGCCAGGATCGGCAGCGCGAAGGCAGCCGTCTTGCCGGTGCCGGTCTGGGCCTGGCCCAGCACGTCGCGGCCCTGCAGCAATGCGGGGATGGTGGCCGCCTGGATGGGCGAGGGAGATTCGTAACCGACCGCATCGACGGCCGCCATCACGGCGGGAGGCAGGCCGAGATCGGCGAATCGCAGGGACGGGGCGGCTTCGCCGGCGGGGGTCGACATGGGCTCTCCGGCCTCTTGGGGGGCGCTATTGTGCGCCCTTGGCCGTGACAGTGCCTTCTCCGCCCCGAGGACCCCGATGCAACGCCTTCAATTCGCCCTGGACGGGCACGACCATGTCGAACTCCACCAACTGCTGAAACTCGTCGGGGTCGTCGACAGTGGGGGCGCAGGCAAGCACCTCGTCGCCGAGGGCGCCGTCGAGGTCGATGGCGCCGTCGAGTTGCGGAAGAGCTGCAAGATCCGCGAAGGATCCCGGGTGCGCGTGGGCGACGTCGAGATCGACGTCGTTGCCTGATGCCCCGCCTTACTGGATCAACGTCGCCCGCAGGAACGCTTCCCGCGAAATCCGGTAATCCGCGCTTCCGCCCGGCATGCGCGCACGCACGTGCGCTTCATTGGCGTCGACCGAAACCAGCAGTGCGGTGCGCGGCGCGTTGTGCATCGTGAACACCTGCAGCATGTGCCCCTGCATCGCCGGCAGGTCGTCCCACGCCAGGCGCCCACCCGGCGCCACCGCCGGCGTGGCCGTCGGCAACGACGACGCGTATTGCGGCTGCGCCGGCGCATTGGCCGCCACCGGGGAGGCGACGATCGCCGACTTCGGCGTCGACACATTGCCGACCGACGGCACCGTCCCGCCATTTTCCTTCGTCAACGCCGCGAACGTCGCGCCATCGCCCGCCGCGAGCGGCCGCGGCGCAGTCCCGCTGAACACCACGTCGCCCTGCTGGCTCCCGTGCTCGAGCCGGGCCGACATGCGCAACAACGCACTGCCGTTGCGGCGCGCCAGTTCACGCTCGCTGCTGTGCAGCGGCGTGGCATAGCTGCCGCCGAACGCCAGTTGCCCGCCATTGGTGGCGAAATCCCGATATGCCGCGACCGTCTGCGCATCGGCCTGCAGCCCGCGCGTCTCCAGCAAACGCTGCACCGACATCATGTGCCGCGCGACGAACGTCGCCTCGTCGATCCCATCCTGCCGCGCGCAGAACGCATTGCGCGCATGCACGAACCCCTGGTCGCTCACGTCCCAACGCTCGGAGACCGTGGACGTGGCCGACTTGCCCATCTGCAACAGGCTCGTCGGCGCGGCGAGGGTTTCGACGCGATCGTATTGCAGGCGCGAAACACCGGGCGTATTGAGCACAAGCCGCGTTTCGATGCGGCTGTCGGCTTCGCGCAAGTTGATGTCGAACGAGGTGGGACCGGCCTGCAGCCCCATCGTGCCCAGTTCCTCGCGCACGAAGAACGCATGGCGCGAACACCCTTCGCTCTCGAAGGGCGAGGCGCTCATCGCGCCGACCGGCCCCAGCGTGCCGAGCGAAGGATCGAAGCCCGCGCGCGTGGTGAAGCCTTCGAAGGCGATATGCCATTCGTCGAGCTGCGCCTTGTCGAGTTTCGGGTCGAGCAGGTTGCGCACGTAGAACATCCAACCGTCGGGCGCATGCACGCGCATGCGTTCGAAGCGCAAGGTGTTGGTGTCGCCGGCGAAGCTTTCGGACGTGGTGTCGGCCGCGAGGGTGGGCGTGCTCAGGTACACCGCGATGTCGTCGACGACGATGTCGCCACTGGGGTCGAACCAGACCCGGCCCATCGTCGCATCGCCGTCTGCGAACACCTGCGCCAGGCTGCGCGCCGCGAAGTGCCGTGCCTGCGCGTACACCATCCACCCGGCGCCGCCGAGGGCGAGCACGCCTGCCAGCAGGACCCACCGCGCGTGTCCGCCGCGCGCCTTCTTCGTCGCCTTGCGTGCCATCGAAAATCCCCTGTTCCCCCCGGAACGGGGCACACGCTAGCACCTATTCACGGTGCTTTGCGGGACCGACTTCCGATTCCTTCACATCCTCGGCCTTGGTGGCGACTTCCAGGGCCTTGTGTTCGGCGTCCTTGTCGACGGTGCCGTCGGCCGGCCTGGCGTCGAGGGCCGCGAGCGGGCTGTCGGCCGGGCACTTGTCGTCGGGGAAGCCGAACTTCGGCCGCAACGCGCGGCCGCAGTCGTTGATCGCGTCCACGCCGGTGTCGAGCGTCGCGCACTTTTCTTCGTAGGTCCGGTAGAAGCCGTCCAGCCGGCGCGCGAAGTCCAGGCCGCAGCGGCGCACCAGGCGGATGCGGTCGAGGTCTTCCTGCGCCGCGTTGCGCCCGGTCAGGCCGTACTCGTTCAATTCGTCGGGCGTCAGCAGGCGCAGGCTGCGGTTGGGCACGGTCATCATGAAGTCGGCGATGGCCACGCCCGCGCCGTTGCGCTGCAGGTAGTCCTTCATCGCTTCGTGGACTTCGTGCAGCTCGGCGCTCAACTCGGCGCGCGAGGAGGCTTCGGACTGGATGCGGATGATGCGGTGGATACCGACCGCACCGGAGATCACGCGGTCGTCGCCGCCGGCGAGCAGCAGCACGCACGCGCTGTGGCAAACCGCGTTTTCGCGCACCCAGATGGTCCAGCCGGCTTCGGCCATGATGTCGCCGGCGCGGATCGCGTCTTCGACCTGCCCGCCGCTGGAATCGATGTCGAGGATGCGCTGGGGGATGTCCATGCGCGCGGCCATGTTGCCGACGCGCTCGATGAGCGAGGTGAAATCCCCTGCGACGCGGCCGCGGTAACGCAGGCGCACCACGCCGGCGTCCTTGCACGGCAGCATCGCGTCGAGCACGGAGAAGAAGGACAGGTCGGAGAAGGTTTCGCCGTCGCCCTGTTCGACGTACTCGGTGCTGCAACTGATCGATGCGGTGCCCGAAGTCAGCTTCGCCTCGGGCCACTCCGTCGTGCTGGCGATGTTCGCCTTTTTCTTCGGCGGCGGCGGGGGATCGACGGAGACCGCGCCGAAATCCTGGGTGTTGTCGGCGCTGGTCTGCGTGTTCGGCGTCTTGGGCGGGCCCGCATGCTCGGCCGTACAGCCCGCGACCACCAGGGCGGCGGCGAGGACGGCGGAAAACAAGGGGAACCAGCTCGGGCGCATGACAGGAATCGAAGCGGGAAATTGTTGCGGTCCAGTGTAGGCGCTGGGCACCGCCGTGGATCGAATCCGGCGTGAACCGCGAGGAGGATTGTCCGTTCCAGCACGAAGCATGCGTTGCCCCGGAGGTCATCCGCCGCCGGAGCGTGTTCATGGACCTCACCCGCCGCCGCTTCCTCGCCGCGCCCGTCGCCCTCACGGGCACGCTGGCCGCGGGTTCCCTGCTTGCGGCGCTGGAAGCGCAAAGCACGCCCCTGCCCGATCTGTCGGACTGGAGCGCGGTGCGCGCGCAGTTCGCGCTGGACCCGGCGTGGGCGCACTTCGCGACCTTCTTCATCGCCAGCCATCCGGCGCCCGTGCGCGATGCGATCGAGACCTGGCGGCGCGCGATGGATCGCGATCCGTTCCACGTCATCGAACACGGCATGTTCGAAGAAGCCGACGCGAACGTGCCACTCAAGGTGCAGTCGACGATCGCCGACTACATCGGCGGCCGCGCCGAAGACGTTGCGCTGACACGTTGCACCACCGAAGGCCTCGCGCTGATCTACCACGGCCTGCCGCTGCGCGCGGGCGATGAGATCCTCGCCACCACGCACGATCATTATTCGCACCACGAGTCGATCCGCCTGGCCAACGAACGCAGCGGCGCGACGACGCGCCGGGTCAAGTTGTACGACGATGCGAAGGACGCGAGCGTCGACAGCCTGGTGTCGAACCTGCTCGCCGGCATCGGGCCGAAGACGCGCGTGGTCGGATTGACCTGGGTGCATTCCAGCACCGGCATGCGCCTGCCGATCCGCGAGATGGCGAGCGCGTTGAAGGCCAAGCATCCCGATGTCCTGCTGGTGATGGATGGCGTGCACGGCATCGGCGCGGTCGACGAAACGCTGGCGACGCTGGGGCCGGATTACATCGCGGCCGGTACGCACAAGTGGATGTTCGCGCCGCGCGGCACCGGCCTGTTGTGGTCGAACGCGGAGGGTTGGGCGCGCCTGCGCCCGACGGTGCCGAACTTCACCGACTGGGAGTCGTACAACGCATGGGCCGAAGAACGGCCGCTGAAAGGCCCGACCAATGCCTCACGTGTCGCGCCCGGCGGCTTTCATGCGTTCGAACATCAGTGGGCGGCCTCGGCCGCGTTCGAAATGCACGCAGCAATGGGCCGTGCGCGCGTGGCCAACCGCATCGCCGAACTCAACACGCGGATCAAGCAACAGCTCGCGGGACATCCGAAGATCCATGTGCATACGCCGCAATCGCCGGACTTGTCGGCGGGCCTGGTCGCCTTCGAAATCGACGGGATCAAGCCCGAGGACATCGTCAAGCAGCTGCGTGCGCAGAAGATCGTCGCGAGTACGAGTCCGTATGCGGTCACATACGCCAGGCTCGCGGGGAGCCTGGCCAACACGCCGGAAGAAGTGGACCGCGCGACACAGGCCGTGGTGCGCCTGGCGGGTTGAGCCTCAGGCGACCCAGCGGCCGTTGCGCAGGCCGGCGAGCAAGGTCAACGCATCGGGCTCGGCCTGCGATTCGATCGGCGGTACGGGCTTGATGCGCGTGGGCGGCGACAGCAACCAGTCGAGCGCTTCGGTGGTCGTGGTGAAGCGGCGGAAGCGGAAGTCGCGCGCTTCGGCCAAACGCTCGACCGCGAGGTTGATGCGCGCGGTGTCCGGATACAGGTACGCGATACGGCAGCCTTTGAGCTTGCGCTCTTCCGCCAGGCGGCGCGCGAAGGCGGCGCTGGTTTCCAACGAATCGTTCGCGCAACTGGCGCCGATCATGTCGACGAGGATGCGATACGGCCGCCCCTCGTCCAATTGCGCGATGACTTCATCGAGCGCGGCCTGGCGTTCTTCCACCCAGACCAGCCCCCACAACGTCAGCACGGTCAGTCCCAGGTATTGGTTGACTTCGACTTCGTACGGCATGGGCAATCCCCGGTGCGCGTCGCCCACCCCCTGCAGACGCTCGCGCCGGCATAGTGTTCCGTTGGATTTGCGTAAATGCCCCAGGTGCGTGTTGCGCCTGTGTATATCCGTGCACTGGCGCACGCTTTGCATCGGAAAGTGTGCGCGGCCGCACGCCCCGACCTGAATGGGATCGATGTCCTACCGGTAGCGTCGCGGTGACCGCCGGTGGCGGTGCGCGAAAACGCGCCATTCAATGCGCCGGGTCGGCCTCTTTTTCGGCGACCTGCTGCATCAGTGTCTCGCCTGCGGGCGTCAGACTGATGCCTTGCGCGCTCAATTCGACCAGGCCCGATTCCGACAACGCCTGCACGATGAACGGAAAGATCGGTTCCTTCCGTTCCAGGGCGTCGAGGATGAAGAGATATTCGTAATCGGTCGGCGACATGGAAAAAGAGCGTCGGATACGTGTTGGGCCCGAATGTTAGGAATGGCGCGGTGACAGCGAAGTGAGAAAAAAGCGCTGTAAACCCCTGATATTCAGCCTGAACACGCGATTCTCGAACCGGCACGGAGACTGAACGGTTCGGGTTGGCGGTCAACTTCGCGCAGCGGCAGGCGTTCCCGGAACCACGCGCGGCGCCCCTGCCGCGCACGACGGAGTTCCAGATGAAGATCCATGCCCTCGCCGCGGCGGCGCTGATGCTCCTGCCCGCGCTGTCGTTCGCCCAGGCGCCCACGGGCGTCGCACAGGATCACCGCGGCATGCACCACGGTGGCCTCGAACGCTTCGACACCGACAACGACGGACGCATCAGCCGCAGCGAACTCGACGCCGGCCAGGCGCAACGCGACGCGATGCGCGCCCAGCACCCCGAACGCGCCGAACGCGCCGAACAGCGCAAGCATGAAGCGCCGACCTTCGCCGCCCTCGACGCCAATCGCGATGGCTACATCGTGCGTTCGGAAGTCACCGCGTACCACGAGCGCATGCGCCCGCAGCGTGCCGCCGAACGCCAGGCGGCGTTCGACGCACGCTTCAAGGACGCCGACCTGAACCGCGACGGCAAACTCGGGCGCGTCGAAGTCCAGGAAAAGATGCCGCGCCTGGCCGATCGTTTCGCGTGGCTCGACGACAACCGCGATGGTTTCCTGACGCGCGCCGAACTCGAAGCCGGGCACGCGGCGATGGGGCACGGGCGCCGCTGAGGTCGTTTTTGCCCAGCGCGTCAACGCAGCGCGGGCGTGAACACGTCCGCGCTGCCATCGTGTTCGCCGGGCGGCAGTTGCAGAAGGCGCGTCAGCAACGGATACACGTCGACGTTGTCGAACACCGGCAAGCGCGCGCCCGGCACGAAGGACGGGCCCTGCGCGATGAACAATGCACGCATCGACGCCAGCGCGGGATCGTAACCGTGCGAGCCGCGGGGATGCGCAGGGCGCTTGGCCAGCGCATCGCGATAACCCGCGTCCCAGCCTTCGTCCATCTGGCACAGGATCGGCGGCACGCGCGGATGCGTGCCGAAATGCCAGCGTTGCGGCAGCTCCGATTTGCGCCAGCATGCGTAGTTCGGGTGGCGCCCCAGCAATCGTCGTTCGGCATCGCGCGCATGTCCGCGTTTCGGCGCGAAGCCGACGACCTGCCCGGTCGACACGACGTCCGTGTCGCGCAGATCGACCATGTCTTCGATCGCCACGACGTTGCCGGGCGGCACTTGCGCCATGCCGTGGTCGGAGACGATCACCAGATTGACGCGATCGCGCAGACCATGCGCCTGCAATCCGTCGATCAAGCGGCCGATCGATGCATCGATCCGCGCGAGCGCACCGGTCATCTCCGGCGAATCCGGGCCATGGTCGTGCCCGGTCTTGTCGAGCAGTTCGAAGTACAGCGTCGCAAGGCGGGTGCGCGGCGCTGGTTCGGCGAGCCATGCCACGACCTGGTCGACGCGCGCGTCATCGGGGAACGTGCTGTCGTACGCGCGCCAATGCGTGGGGCGCACGCCGCGGATCGCCGCTTGCGAGCCGGGCCAGAACATCGTCGCCGTCGCGAGTCCGTGCTTTTCCGCCGTCACCCAGATCGGTTCGGCGCCGTTCCACCAGCGCGCATCGCCCGCGTTCGACTCGTTGCTCGCCTTGAAGTCTCCCAGGACCGCATCGTGCATCGTGTTGTGCACGACGCCGTGCCGGTCGGGGCGCAGGCCGGTCACCAGCGTGTAGTGATTCGGGAAGGTCAATGCGGGATACGACGGGCGCATGCCGTCGGCGCGAACGCCCTGGTTCGCGATGCGTGCCAGGTTGGGTGTCAGGCCGCGTTCCAGGTAGTCGGCGCGGAAGGCATCGATCGAGACCAGCAGCACGGGCGGCGCGTCCCCCGGTGGGGTGGAGGCACATCCGCTCAGTCCGAAGCTCAGCAGCAGGGCCAGCGCGGCCCGGAAGAGGATCCCCATGGCGCGATGATACGGTGGCGGCCATCGCCCACCATGGAGTCGGTCATGCGCCTTGCCCTCGTCGTTGCAGCCCTCGTTGTTTCGTCGCCGGCCTTCGCGCAGGAAACCGCGAAATCGCCCACTTTCAGCAAGGCCGAATGCGTCGTGTGGGCGCGCGAGCTCGCCTTCGCCGACAGCGTGAAAGCGCACGATGCGAAAGCCTTCGCCGATTTCGTCAACACCGGCGCGGTGTTCGGCGTGGGCTCGGGATCGCCCGTGCGCGGCCGCCCGGCGGTCGTGAAGGATTGGGCGGGCATCATCGACGGGTCGGCGCTCGTGCTGTCGTGGTATCCGACCGCGGTGGCCATCGGCGGCGAGGGCGACATCGCCTACTCCACCGGCCGCGCGTTGCTCGAATCGCCCGCCGGCAAGACGCCCAAGCGCGTCTCGGTCTCGACCTTCGTCTCGACCTGGCATCGCGACAGCGACGGCAAATGGCGCGTGCTGCTCGATGGCGGCGCCACGCCCCACCCCGCCACCGATGCCGACGTCGCCGCCTTCCACGCCGAACGCAAGACCTGCCCGCAGTGCTGAGGGATAATCGCGGGTCCCCACGCGCCGGAGCGCTCGATGTCGACCCGCAAGGATTCCAGCCGCACGATCCGCGCCCCGCGCGGCAGCCAGTTGTCCTGCCCGTCCTGGCTGTCGGAGGCACCGTTCCGCATGTTGCAGAACAACCTCGACCCCGAAGTGGCCGAGAACCCCGCGGAACTGGTGGTGTATGGCGGCATCGGCCGTGCGGCGCGCGACTGGGAATGCTTCGACGCCATCCTCGCGTCGCTGAAGACCCTGCGCGACGACGAAACGCTGTTGATCCAGTCGGGCAAGCCGGTCGGCGTTTTCCCGACGCACGCCGACGCACCGCGCGTGCTGCTCGCCAACTCCAACCTCGTGCCCCACTGGGCGACGTGGGAACACTTCAACGAGCTCGATAAGAAGGGCCTGATGATGTACGGCCAGATGACGGCCGGCTCGTGGATCTACATCGGCTCGCAGGGCATCGTGCAGGGCACCTACGAAACCTTCGTCGAGATGGGCCGCCAGCATTACGGCGGCGACCTCACCGGCAAGTGGATCCTCACCGCGGGCCTGGGCGGCATGGGCGGCGCGCAGCCGCTCGCCGCGTCGCTCGCCGGCGCGAGTTCGCTCAACATCGAATGCCAGCAGTCGCGCATCGACATGCGCCTGCGCACGCGTTACGTCGACGAGCAGGCGACCGATCTCGACGACGCGCTGGCGCGCATCGAGAAATACACCGCCGCGGGCGAAGCAAAGTCCATCGCGCTGCTCGGCAACGCCGCGGAAATCCTCCCCGAACTCGTGCGCCGTGGCGTGCGCCCGGATGCGGTGACCGACCAGACCTCCGCGCACGACCCCGTGCACGGCTATCTGCCGATCGGCTGGACGGTCGACCAGTGGCTGCGACTGCAATCGCAGGACCCGGTCCGCGTCGGCGATGCGGCGAAGAAGTCGATGCGCGTGCACGTCGAAGCCATGCTCGCCTTCGAGGACATGGGCATCCCCGTGTTCGACTACGGCAACAACATCCGCCAGATGGCGAAGGACGAAGGCTGCGCGAACGCCTTCGACTTCCCGGGCTTCGTGCCGGCCTACGTGCGTCCGCTGTTCTGCCGCGGCGTGGGCCCGTTCCGTTGGGTGGCGCTGTCCGGCGATCCGGAAGACATCTACAAGACCGATGCGAAGGTCAAGGAACTCATCCCCGACGACGCGCACCTGCATCGCTGGCTCGACATGGCGCGCGAACGCATCAGCTTCCAGGGCCTGCCCGCGCGCATCTGCTGGGTCGGCCTCGGACTGCGCCACAAGCTTGGCCTGGCGTTCAACGAAATGGTGCGCAACGGCGAGCTCAGCGCGCCGATCGTGATCGGCCGCGACCATCTGGACAGCGGCAGCGTCGCCTCGCCCAATCGCGAAACCGAAGCGATGAAGGACGGCAGCGATGCAGTCAGCGACTGGCCGCTGCTCAACGCGATGCTCAACGTGGCCGGCGGTGCGACGTGGGTGTCGCTGCACCATGGCGGTGGCGTGGGCATGGGCTATTCGCAGCATTCGGGCGTCGTGATCGTCTGCGACGGCAGCGAGGCAGCCGACAAGCGCATCGCGCGCGTGTTGTGGAACGACCCGGGCACCGGCGTGATGCGCCACGCCGACGCCGGTTACGAGATCGCGAAGCAATGCGCGAAGGAACAGGGGCTGAAGTTGCCGATGTTGTAATCGCAAGGAGACCGACATGGTTGACGTTGCAACGCTTCCCCCTGGCCTCGACGAAGGCGAGGCCCTGGCGCATTCCGACAACACCGGCTTTCGCACGACGCTCGACATCGCCGGCCACCCGCTCGTGGCGGACGAACCCGTCGCGGTCGGCGGCACGGACGCGGGCCCCTCGCCTTACGGACTGTTGTCCGGGGCGCTGGCGGCGTGCACGACGATGACGCTGCATCTCTACGCGAAGGCCAAGCGCCTGGCCGTGACCGACATCCGCGTGCACGTGAAGCACGAAAAGGTGCACGAGCTCGATTGCGAACACTGCGAGCTGGACCCGAACGCGAAAGTGGATCGCCTTTCGCGCACGATCTGGATCGACGGCGCGATCGACGACAAGGGGCGCGAGCGCATGATGCAGATCGCGGACAAGTGCCCGGTGCACCGGACCTTGCAGGGCCAGATCCGGATCGTCACGACGTCGGGGCAGGCGGCAGAGACACCGTCGGCGGGCTGAGCTGCAAACGCGCGCGTTCGATCGCGCGCAAGTAGTCGGCTGTCTCTTCGGGCGTCGGCTGGCGCCAGCCCAGTGCTTCGGCCTGCGCGAACAGGGCCGCGTTCGCGGTGCTTCGCTCGCGATACTCGGCGTGTCGTACGCGCGGCACGTCCGCCGGGTCGGGCCATCGTTGGTGAAAGTCGCGGTCGAGGATGCGGCCGTGGAGAGAGCCCAGACGCACCATCGCATCGACATCGTTCGGATCGATCTCCAGCATGCGCCGGGCGATGGCCATGGCCCCTTCGAAATCGCCACGCCGCTCCAGCGCCGCGGCGACATCGGCGGACAGAACGGCGACCTCCTCCGCACGCGTGAGCGGCCGCAGGTACAGGCCATTGGAGAGCGCGCGTTCGGAGATGCTGGTGTCGCGGATGTAGCCGGCATCCGATTTCAGACCGCCGCCCGTGGCCTCGACGTTGAGCCAGGTCCCGTCGTCATCGCGCACCATCGCAAACAGGTGGTGCGGCGCCTTGGCGAGTGCGACCGTCAGCCCGATGCGTCGTCCGAGGATCGCGAACAACGCCGGCATCGTGACGCAATTGCCGCGCCGCGTTTCCATGTACATCGACAGCAAGCGATGCTGCGGCACCCGCGCGAATGGATCGTCGAAGTCGTAGGTGAAAGGGCGATGCGTGTTCCATTCGCCCGCGACGTACAACACGCGCAGCAGCGCATCGACACGCACACGGACGGAAGCATCGGCCGGAACCTCCGCATCGACGACACGCGCCCACGTCTCCACTGCGCGCAGCGTGGACGCGACGTCGAGCGCCGGTTCGACCATCGCATCCAGCGCCACCTTGGCGCGCGCCAAGTCGACATCGCCGACGAGCAACGCATCCACGCGCGCCACCACCGCGCCGACAGGCAGTGCAATCCAGAAACAAAGGAGCAAGAGCCATCGCATGTGCGCAGCCTAACCACGGCGCGCGGATGCGTTTCCCGACCGGGTTGGCGAAGAGACATTTCCGCGCCGATTGCAGCCGAGATCTCGCACGACCATTCATCGCTTCATGCCCAACGGCACATGGCGGCGCTTGCCGCGCGGCATAGCGTCGCGCCATGTCCCGCGCGCCGGAGACCGTGCATGCCCCGCCATCGCATCGACCCCGAGGGCCTGCGGCTCCCGATCAAGCTCGACAGCACCAGCAACGGCGAGTTCGAACCGGTGCCGCTCGCGCCGATCCACCATCACGCCCGCAACCTCGCCTTCGCCAACGCCACTTTTCATGCGCGTCGTCTCGGCATCGCACGCCGCGATTTCCTCGTCTCGCTGTGCGGTGCCGCGTCGACGTTGCTGGCGATGAACACGGCCTTCCTCGCCGGCTGCAAGCGCGGTGGCGCGTACGCGGTGCCGCCGGAAGCGGCGCTGGAACCGGCAGCGGCGGAGGGCGCGATCGCGGGCAACGAATTCATCTTCGATGTGCAAGGCCACTTCGTGAATCCGACCGGCAAGTGGACGCGCGACCTGCCGCCGTCCGCGCGCCCGCTGTCGTTCGTGAGTACCGAAGGCTGCGCGGCCGCCGACGAACCGGGCCTGGCCTACCTGCGTTGCGTGGGGCGCGACGAATTCGTCAAGGACATCTTCCTGGACTCCGATACCGATCTCACCGTCCTGAGCTTCGTGCCTTCCACGCGAGACGGCGAACCGCTGACGATCGAGGAAGCCACCGCCACCGCCGCGCTCGTCGAAAAGATGGAAGGCACGCATCGCCTCTACCTGCACGGGCGGGTGAATCCCAACCAGCCCGGCGACGTCGAGGACATGGAACGCCTCGCGAAAGACTTCAACATCGCCGCGTGGAAGACGTACACGCAGTGGGGGCCCGACGGCGTCGGCTTTTACATGGACGACGCACCCGGCCTGCGCATGATCGAACAAGCGCGGCGACTGGGCGTGCGCAACATCGCCATCCACAAAGGCCTGCCCTTCGGCCCGCGTTCCTACGAGCACAGCACGTGCGTGGATATCGGCCGCGTCGCCAAGCGCTATCCCGACGTCAACTTCCTGATCTACCACTCCGGCTTCGTGACCGGCCAGGGCGAAGGTGCGTACGACGCAAGACGCACCGACGGCATCGACGCGCTGATCACCAGCCTGCGCGAGAACGGCATCGGCAAGGGAGGCAACGTGTATGCCGAACTCGGCTCGACCTGGCGTTTCCTGATGCGCGATCCCGACATGGCCGCGCACGCGATCGGCAAGCTGCTCGCGCACGTCGGCGAAGACAACGTGCTATGGGGCACCGATTCGATCTGGTACGGCAGCCCGCAGGACCAGATCCAGGCGTTCCGCGCGTTCCAGATATCATCCGAATTCCGTGAGAAATTCGGCTATGCGGAAATCACGCCGGCGGTGCGCGCCAAGATCTTCGGGCGCAACGCGCTGAAGTTGTATCCGGTGCCGGCCGATGTGCTGTCGAAGCATCTGGCGAAGGACGCCGTTGCGCGCGAACGCGAGAACTACCGCAATGCGCCGGATCCGCGCTTCGTCACCTACGGGCCGAAAACGCGGCGGGAATTCCTCAACCTGAAGCAGTGGGGCGCGTGATCGATCGCTTCAGGCGAGCACGATGTCCCAGCCGAACAGCAACTCGCTGGAGGCCATGTCTTCGGTCGGCGGGAGCAGCGTCGACACTGCCGCACTGCCATCGGCACCGAGCGCGCCGAAAATGCGGTCGCTCGCGTTGAGCGCTTCGCCCGGGAAATACATCTGCGTGACCAGGTGCTTGCGGTTGCGGTCGACATCGAAATGGATATGCGGCGTACGCACCGCAGTGGGGTTCATCGGATTGATCGGATAGGCCCCGGGTTTCACGGTCTTGAAGCGATAGCGCCCTTCTTCGTCGGTGAGCACACGCGCGTAGCCCTGGAAGTTCGGGTCCAGCGGCGCGGGATTGACGTCGCGCGGATGGTCGTAGCGTCCGCGTGCGTTCGCCTGCCAGATTTCGATCGCGGCGCCACGGATGGGCTTGCCGTCGGCGTCGAGCACGCGGCCGGTGACCTGGATGATCTGTCCGTCGGCGTGGGCTTTGGCACCTTTGACCAGCGTGAGGTCCGCATCGCTTTCCAGCGGACGCAACGGTCGGAACGGTCCCGCCGTTTGCGCGGGCGTCAATGCGAGGGCAGCGATGGCCGAGTGCCAGGGCGCCGTCAGCGCGACTGCACCGGCCCCGCCGAGTTGCCGGAGCAATCGCCGACGCGATTCGAACGTGGCCATTGCGCCTCCGTGAGCGCGGGAACCATTGGACTCAACGCGAGGGCTCGACCGCGGCGGACGCCCGCCGGTCAGTCCGCCTTCTGCTGCGCCACCGCTTCCTGCACCGCAGCTTCGGTCAACGTGGGGCGCGCGGCGTCCTTGTGGACGTCCGCGACGATCTTCGGAATCGCCGCGGGATCGATCAATCCGATACTGGCGGCGTGTTCGGCGATGGCGACGCTGTCCTTCACGCGCAGCATCGGCACGCCGGTCCCGGCGACTTTTTCGATCCAGCCGTCGACGCCCACGTCGAGCGGGCTGTCGGCCTCCGGATCGACGTCGCGGATGTAGATCGCGGCGATGCGGTTTCCGAATTCCCGCGCTGCTTCCGCATACAGCTCGGCATCGGCCTGCCCCGAGTCGCCGAGCAGCACCCAGCGCAGTTGCGGGTTGCGCGCGATCAGCGTGCGGGCACGCTCGAGTTTGTGGCCGTGCCCGGGCGTTTTGATGAACTTCCCGGTGTCGGTGCCGATGTCGCGCAGGAAGATCGGGCCGGCGGGGATGGCGTTGAGTGCCAGGAAATCATCGAGCAGGTCGTAGAGATTCCATGGCGAGCTGGAGACGTAGAACACGGGGTTCGTCGAAGCCTGCAATGCCGCGTACAACTTCGCGACACCGAGCAGCGGCTTGCGCGTACGCGCGTTGCCGAGGAAGGTGAGCTGCGCGGCGATCTTCCAGTCGGTGATGCTGCTTTGCAGGATGGTGTCGTCGATGTCGGAAATGATGCCGAAGCGCGCCGTCGGCAGCACCTGCAGGACGGGCTGCGCTGTGTCGAGCGTGCCATCCTGCAGGGCGATGCGTGCGTGTGTCCACAACGCATCGGTCGCAGGGGCGGTGGGAACGAAGCTCGCTGCGTAATAGCCCTCGTGGTCGGTCACCGTTTCCTGGCGCATGCCGCGAAACGTGGCGGACAGCGACACGCGCGGCACTTCGTTCGTATCGAAACGCCGATAGGTGTTGAGCAGGTTGTCCCACCAGTCGTCGTGTTCGCCGGGCCCGCCGAGGGGTTCCTGCGCCAGCACGCGCCCGAGCAGTTCGACACCCTGCGCATCGGCGTATCCACGGTACGCGGCGATGTGTTGCGGCCGATGGCGGCCGAAGCGTTCGTTCAAGCGATCGAAGGCGGCGTCGACCCAATCGTCGCCGCGGATGATCGCGGTTTCGAAGACGCGTCGCGAATGCGTGCGCCAGCCGGTCTTCGGTTTGGATTCGCCCTGCGTCACGCCAGCAGCGTATGCATCGCCGCCTTGAATCGCGTGAAGATCGCCTCGCGCTCGCGATGCCGGCCTTCATGCACGACTTTCCTGCCGGCGACGTGGACTTCGCGGATGTGCGGTGCATTGCCTGCGAACAACCAGCGATCGATCGCATCGTCGGTGGTCGCGCCGATGAACTGCGGGGCGTCGCGATCGAGCACGAGCCAATCGGCGCTCGCGCCCTTGTAGAAGCAACCCACCGCATGGCCGGTCGAAGGTTCGGCGCTTGCGAGCGCATCGTGAAGCAGGGATTCGCCGGCGCTCGTCGTCCTGGTGCCGACGGCGACGTTACGGTGATGCGTGTTGAGGCGCTGCCCGTATTCGAGCCAGCGCAGTTCTTCCACCGGCGAGACCGAGACGTGCGAATCCGAACCGATGCCCCAGGACCCGCCCGCCTCGAGGAACGCGCGCAGCGGGAACAGGCCGTCGCCGAGGTTGGCCTCGGTCGTCGGACAGATCGCCACCGTGGCGCCGCTCTTTGCGATGCCTTCGATTTCCGCCTGCGCCAGGTGCGTGGCGTGCACGAGGGTCCAGTTGCGGTCGACGTTCGCGTTCGCGAGCAGCCATTCGACCGGGCGCGCGCCACGCAAGGCCACGCAGTCGACGACTTCGGGCAATTGCTCGGCGATGTGGATGTGGACGGGCGTTTCCGTGGGCAGTTGCGCGAGCACGTCCTGCATCGCCTTGGGCGGCACCGCGCGCAGGCTGTGCAGCGCGATCCCGACGCGCAGCGTGTCGTCCTGCTCGCCCTGCAGCGTTTCGAACAGGCGCACGAAGCTGTCGAGGGTGTTGCCGAAACGTTTCTGGCGATCGGTGAGCGCGCGGCCGTCGAAGCCGCCGGTCATGTACAGCACCGGCAGCAGCGTCAGGCGGATGCCGGTTTCGCGCGCGGCTTCGATCAGCGCATGCGACATCGCGGCCGGATCGGTGTACGGGCGGCCGTCGGGCGATTGATGGAGGTAGTGGAATTCGCAGACCGTCGTGTAGCCCGCTTCGAGCATTTCGACGTAGAGCTGCGCGGCGATGGCCTGCAACGTATCGGGCGCGAAGCGCGCGGCGAAGCGGTACATCGTCTCGCGCCAGGTCCAGAACGAATCCTGCGGATGGGTCTGGCGCTCGGCCTGGCCCGCCATCGCGCGCTGGAATGCGTGCGAATGCAGGTTCGCGAGGCCGGGCACCACCCAGGCCGCGCCTTCGCTGGGCTGCGCGCCGGTCATTCCGACGATGCGCCCTGCGTCGTGGGTGAAGCCGGCGTCGATCCGCCAGCCGTCGGGGGTCCAGAGGCGTTCCGCGTGCAGGGTCTCCATGCCGGTCATTCTCGCCCCGTGGCCGTGACCCTACAATCCACGTCGATGCCCAATGCCACCCTCCCCTTCCATGGCCTGCTCCTCGGCGCCTCGCTCGCGACGCTCGACGCGCCCGCGGGCTACGGCGAGATCCTCGATGGCGCGCTCGCATGGAAGGACGGCGTGCTGGCGTTCGTCGGGCCGCGCGCCGAACTGCCGGATGCGCCCGAAACGCTCGCAAACGAGGTGATCCAGGCCAGTGGCTGGGTCACGCCTGCCCTGGTCGACGCGCATACGCACCTGGTGTTCGCAGGCGATCGCGCGCGCGAGTTCGAAATGCGGTTGAAGGGTGCGACCTACGAAGAGATCGCGCGTTCGGGCGGCGGCATCCTGTCGACCGTGCGCGCGGTGCGCGAGGCCGACGACGCGACGTTGCTGGCGCAATCGCTGCCGCGCGCGCAGGCCCTGGTGCGCGATGGCGTGGCGACGCTCGAAATCAAATCCGGGTACGGCCTGGATTTCGAAAGCGAACGGCGGATGCTGCGCGTCGCGCGCGAGATCGGGCGGACGCTGCGCATCACCGTGCGCACGACCTACCTCGCGGCGCATGCCCTGCCGCCGGAATTCAAGGACAACGCCGACGGGTACATCGAAGCCTTGTGCGCATGGTTGCCGGACCTCCACGCAGAAGGCCTCGTCGATGCCGTCGACGCCTTCTGCGAAAACATCGCATTCACGCCCGCGCAAACGCGGCGCGTATTCGAAACCGCAACCGCGCTCGGGCTTCCGGTGAAGCTGCATGCCGATCAGTTGAGCGACCTGGGCGGCGCAGGCTTGTCGGCGGAATTCGGCGGGTTGTCGGCCGATCACGTCGAACACACCAACGAAGCCGGCGTGCGTGCGATGGCCGCCAACGGCACCGTCGCCGTGCTGTTGCCGGGCGCGTTCCACGTCCTGCGCGACACCAAGCTGCCGCCGCTGGAGTTGTTCCGCGCGCACGGCGTGCCGATGGCCGTGGCGACCGATTGCAACCCGGGCACCTCGCCGCTGTTGTCGCTGCGCCAGGCGATGCAGTTGGCCTGCACGCATTTCCGCCTCACGCCCGAGGAAGCGCTCCGCGGCGCGACGATGCACGGCGCGCACGCGCTCGGCCTGCGCGATCGCGGCCAGCTGCGCGTGGGGATGCGCGCGGACTTCGTCGCCTGGCACGTGCGCCATCCGTCCGAGTTGTGCTATTGGCTCGGCGGGAATCTCGTCCAGTCCGTCCACGCAGGCGGTGCCCGCATTGCGTGACCTTTTCTTCGTCCGGGGAGTGCGTTGCATGCGTCGTTACGTTCTGGGTCTTCTTCCGCTGTGCATCTTCGGCATCGTGCACGCCGCCGAGCCTTCCGCGGCCGCGCGCAAACTCGCGCAGGACGCGCTCATCGTCGACACGCACATCGATGCGCCGGAAAACCTGATCGACAGCTGGAACGACCTCACGGTCCTCACGCCCAAGCGCGAGTTCGACTATCCGCGTGCGAAGGAAGGCGGCCTCGACGTTCCGTGGATGTCGATCTACACCTCCGCCGAGGAAGACCAGGAAGGCAAGGCCTGGACGATCGCGAACCTGCAGATCGACGCGGTGCGTTCGCTCATCGCGCGCGCGCCGGACAAGTTCGCGCTGCTGCTCTCGCCGAAGGATGTCGAGAAGAACGTCGGCAAGATCATGTTGCCGATGGGCATGGAGAACGGCGGCCCGGTCGGCGACGACCTGGGCAAGCTGCAGTTCTTCTTCGACCGCGGCGTCCGCTACATCACGCTCTGCCACGGCGAGGACAACCGCATCGCGGACTCCTCCTACGTCGAAACGCACAAGTGGGGCGGGCTGAGCCCGTTCGGCGAGCAGGTGGTGAAGGAAATGAATCGCCTGGGCATCATCGTCGACGTCTCGCACGTGTCCGACGACGCCGTGCGCGACGTCCTGCGCGTCACCGACGTGCCGGTGATCGCGAGCCACTCGGGCCTGCGCCACTTCACTCCGACGTGGCACCGCAACCTGTCCGACGAACTCGCGGTCGCGATCGCGAAGGAAGGCGGCGTGATCCAGGTGTCCTTCGGTACGGTCTTCCTGTCCGACAAGCAGTCGCGCGAATGGGCGGACAAGCGCGCGCAGATGGCGGCGCTGAAGAAGGCCGGAAAGTCGTCGAAGGAGATCGAGGCCTTCGACAAGCAATTCGCGAAGGACCATCCGGCGCCGGTGTTGCACGTCGACGCGGTGCTCGACCAGATCGATTACGGCGTCAAGCTGGTGGGCGTCGACCACATCGGCATCGGTTCGGATTTCGATGGCGTGTCGGGCGAACTGCCGGTCGACCTGAAGTCGGTGAAGGACTATCCGGTGCTGGTCGATGGCCTGATGAAGCGCGGGTATTCGGAAGCCGACATCCGCAAGATCCTCGGCGGCAACCTGCTGCGCGTTTGGGGCGAGATCGAAGCGAAGGCCGAAAAGCACTGATCGCGACCCGCACTTCCGAAAAGCAGAAGCCCCGCAATCGCGGGGCTTCTTCGTTCGTGGCGCTGACGCGGAAGGATTACTCCTTCGAAGCGGTCTTCTTCGCCACGACCTTCTTCGCCGGGGCCTTGGCGGCCGTCGTCGTCTTGGTGGCGGTCTTCTTCACCGCCGGCGCGCTGGCCGTGCCCGCCGCCTTGGTGGAAGCGCTGGAACGCGCGTTGCCGTAGCTCGCGTTGTAGCGCTTGCCCTTGGCGGTCTTGCGGTCGCCCTTGCCCATCGTGATGCTCCTGGTATCCGGTATCGAAATCTGCGCACAGGTTGCGCGCGAGGGCGCAAAGCCTAGCAGATCAATGGACGCAACTGGCGTTGTGGATGTGCACCAGCCGCAGGTTGGCCAGGTGCGCCAGGCCGACGAGCGTGCCGCCGGTGGTCATCACCAAGGCATGCAGCACCAGGTTGTGATGGACTTGCGGCAGCAGGATGCCGGACCAGAGCGCGGCCAGGCCGGGGATCAGCAGGCCCAGCGCACGGACGGCGCCGTGCCGGCGGTAACCCCAGAACACGCTGAAGCAGCCGACGAAGGTCGCGAAGGCGATGAACGCCTGCTCGAATCCATCGTATTTGGCCGAGGCCAGGCCCAGCGCCGGCAAGGCCGCGATCGCCAGCGGCAGCGCGGCGCAGTGGATCGCGCACAGCAGCGAACCGGCGGCGCCGAGGCGGTCGAGGAATCGATGGGAGGCTTGGGCGGGCGACATCGGTGAAACAATATAACATTCCCCGTCAACCGGATTTCAACCCGATGTGAGGGATACCACCTGCCCTGTTCAGCCCCGGCAGGCGCTGCAGACGCCGTGCACTTCCAGCGTCTGCGCCTGCGGCGCGAAGCCCAGCGCGCGCGCAGAGGCATCGAGCGAGGACACGATGCTGTCGTCCTCCAGCTCCGTCGCCGAATGGCATTGATCGCAAATGAGGAATGGCACGGCGTGCGCTTCGCCGCCCGGATGGTGGCAGCCGACGAACGCGTTGATCGACGCCAGCTTGTGCACGAACCCGTTCTCGACGAGGAACTCGAGCGCGCGATAGACCGTCGGCGGGGCCGCGCCTTCGTGCGTCGCCTTCATGCGATCGAGCAGTTCATAGGCTTTCAGCGGACGACCCGCATCGGCGATCAGCCGCATCGCGGTGGCGCGGATCGGCGTGAGGTTCAGCCCCCGCGACTCGCACGCCCGCTCGACCTCGTGCACGAAGGCATCGCCATCGTGGACGTGGTGCTTGGGGTCGGTGCAGGAAGCGTGGATGCCCATCCCCTTGAATTAGTCCCCGGCCGGCAGCTTTGCAAGGGCCGCGTCGATGCGGGCCAGCGCCTGTGCGCGCCCGGCGAGGTACACCGTGTGCGAGATGTCGGGGCTGACCTGCGTACCCGTGATCGCCACGCGCATGGGTTGCGCGACCTTGCCCATGCCGATGCCGAGGGCTTCGGCGCTCGCG
The DNA here is from genome assembly GCF_056400425.1 of Lysobacter sp. P5_B12. Classification (NCBI taxonomy): domain Bacteria; kingdom Pseudomonadati; phylum Pseudomonadota; class Gammaproteobacteria; order Lysobacterales; family Lysobacteraceae; genus Lysobacter; species Lysobacter sp. P5_B12. Next base: position 53,917 of record NZ_JBFULG010000011.1, on the reverse strand, counting down.
TGCAAGACCTGGCTGACGCCGTCGGCCGACCATTCGCCCAGCGCCGCGAGGCGATCGCGTGCATCGGACAACGGCACGCGCGCACCGGCGGTGAGGTGCTTGGCGACGGCGGCGTCGTCGTACGTGTTCAGCGGACCGAACCACACCGCGGCGCGCTCGGCCATGTCCTTCAGCGTCTGCACGCGGTCGCGCATCGCGATGACGATGTCGGCCGGCTTCGGGCCCTGCGCGAGGTCGTAACCGGCGTTGCGCAGATGCCATTCCAGATGCTTGCCGACCTCGTTCGGATCGTCGGACTTCAAATACTGCTGGTTGAGCCAGCCGAGCTTCTGCGAATCCAGGCGCGACGCCTTGGCGTTGACGTCCTTCAGGTCGAAGAGCGAAACCAGTTCGGCGATCGAGAAGATTTCCTGGTCGCCGTGCGACCAGCCCAGGCGCGCGAGGTAATTCAGCAGCGCGTGCGGCAGGTAGCCGGCGTCGCGGTACTGCATGACGTCCGCCGCGCCCGTGCGCTTGGACAGCTTGGCGCCCTGCTCGTCCAGGATCATCGGCAGGTGCGCGAAATGCGGCACCGGCTTGCCCAGCGCGCGATAGATGTTGATCTGCCGCGGCGTGTTGTTGACGTGGTCGTCGCCGCGCACGACATCGCTGATCTGCATGTCGACGTCGTCGACCACGACCGCGAAGTTGTAGGTCGGATAGCCATCGGAACGGAAGATCACCAGGTCGTCGAGTTCGCTGTTGGCGATCTCGATGCGGCCCTTGACCTTGTCGTCCCACACCACGGTGCCGTCGACCGGATTCTTGAAGCGGATGACACGATTCGGGTCGTCGCGGAAGCCTGCGTTCGCATCGCGATACGCGCCGTTGTAACGCGGCTTGTCGTTGGCGGCCATCGCCGCTTCGCGCATCGCCTCGAGTTCGGCCTTCGTTTCGTAGGCGTAATACGCCGTGCCGTCGCGCACCATCTGCTCGGCGACTTCGCGATAGCGCTCCAGGCGTTGCGTCTGGTAGATCGGGCCTTCGTCGTAGCCCAGGCCGAGCCATTGCATCGCTTCGAGGATGGCGTCGATCGCCGCCTGCGTGCTGCGCTCCTGGTCGGTGTCTTCCACGCGCAGGATGAAGGCGCCACCGTGGCGGCGCGCCTCCAGCCAGCAATACAGCGCGGTGCGCGCGCCGCCGATGTGGAGGTAACCGGTGGGGCTGGGAGCGAAACGGGTGCGGACGGCCATGGGGATGCGGCGCTGGCGAAAGACCGGCGATTTTACGCCTGCGCCGCTTAGAATGCCCGCGATGACGACCTTGTTCATTTCCGACCTCCACCTCGACGCCGAACGGCCCGCGATCACCGAATTGTTCGGGAAATTCGTGGAGGGCGAAGCCCGTGGCGCCGATGCGCTGTACATCCTGGGCGATCTGTTCGAAGCGTGGGTGGGCGACGACGATCCTTCGGAGGTCGGCGCGTTCGTGGCCGATCGCCTGGCGGCGCTCGATCGCACGGGAACGCCGACGTATTTCATCCGCGGCAATCGCGATTTCCTGCTCGGCGAGGCTTACGCGAATCGCGCGCGCATGCGCATCCTTCCCGACCCGGCGGTGGTGGTGCTCGAAGGCGCGCCCGCGGTGTTGATGCACGGCGATACCTTGTGCACGGACGACAAGGCCTACCAGGCCTTCCGCGCGCAGACGCGCGATCCGAAATGGCAGGCGCAGTTCCTCGCGCAGCCCCTGGCGAATCGGATCGCATTCGCGCAGCAGGCGCGCGCGGCGAGCCAGGCGCATCAATCCGGGTTGAAGCACGCTGGCTTGATGGAAGCGATCACCGATGTCGCACCGGCGACGGTCGACGCGACGATGGGGCGTTTCGGCATTCCGCGCCTGATCCACGGACATACGCACCGGCCGAAGGTGCACGACGAAGCGCACGGCACGCGCATCGTGCTCGGCGATTGGTATGAGCAGGGTTCGGTGTTGCGGGTGGATCGCAACGGCGCGGCCCTGTCCGCGTTGGTCTGAATTACCGCTTCGATTCGGCGTCGAGCTGCAGCAGCGACGCCAGCTCCTCGTCGTCGAACCCCGCCGCGCTGCGCGCTTCCAGGTTGAACGGGCCGTGCAGCACCGGTCGCGCATATTCGGCAAGCAGCTCGCGGAACTTCGAACGCGGTTCGATGCCGTGCACTTCGCAACACCAGCGATACCAGCGCGAACCGGCGGCGACGTGCGCGACTTCTTCGCGCAGGATCACGACGAGGATGTCGGCGGTGGTGTCGTCGCCCAGCGAGCGCAGTTTGTCGATCATGCCGGGCGTGACGTCCAGGCCGCGCGCTTCGAGCACGCGCGGCACCAGCGCCATGCGCGCGAGCGCGTCGTGCGCGGTCTTCTCCGCCATTTCCCACAGGCCGTTGTGCGCGTCGAAATCGCCGTAGTCGTGACGCAAGTCGTGCAGGCGTTCGCGCAGCATCGCGAAATGGCGCGCTTCATCGGCGGCCACGCCCACCCAATCGCGATAGTAGTCGGCGGGAAAATGCCGGAAGCGATACACCGCGTCCCAGGCCAGGTCGATCGCGTTGAATTCGATGTGTGCGACGGCGTGGATGAAGGCTGCACGGCCTTCGTTGCTGCCGAAGCCGCGTCGCGGGAGTTCGCGCGGATGCACCAGGCGCGGGCGCGCCGGGCGGCCGGGCATGCGGATGGGATCGGGTTCGCGCTCGTCTTCGAGTGTTGCGAACTTGCCGTCGGCGAAATCGGCCGCGGCCTGCGCGGTCAACGCAAGCTTGGCCTCGGGCGTGTCCGCGTCGAGGCACGCGCGCGCTGCATCGAACAGCGAAGCCATGGCGTCAGGACGCGATGCGGCGCTTCTTTTTCGCGTCGTCCGAGCGCAACTGGCGGATGCGTTCGAAGTAATCGGGGTCGATGCCGGTCACGTATTCGCCGCTGAAGCACGAGCTGTCGAACTTGCGGCCCGGATGCTTCGGGCCCGCGACGGCGGTCTCCAGGTCCTTGAGGTCCTGGTAGATCAGCCAATCGCAGCCGAGCAACTGTTCGATCTCCGCTTCGGTGCGGCCGTGCGCGATGAGCTCGTCGGTCGAAGGCATGTCGATGCCGTAGACGTTCGGGTAGCGCACCGGCGGCGCGGCGGAGGCGAGGTAGACCTTTTTGGCGCCGGCGTCGCGCGCCATCTGCACGATCTGGCGCGAGGTGGTGCCGCGCACGATGGAGTCGTCGACGAGCAGCACGTTGCGGCCGCGGAATTCCAGCGGGATCGGGTTGAGTTTGCGCCGCACCGACTTCGCGCGCTCGCCCTGCCCCGGCATGATGAAGGTGCGTCCGACGTAGCGGTTCTTGATGAAGCCCTCGCGGTACTTCACGTTGAGCGTATTCGCGATCTCGAGCGCGGAATCGCGCGAGGTGTCGGGGATCGGGATCACCACGTCGATGTCGTGGTCCGGGCGCAGGCGCAGGATCTTTTCGCCGAGCGTCACGCCCATGCGCATGCGCGCCTTGTGCACCGAGATGTCGTCGATCATCGAATCCGGACGCGCGAAGTACACGTACTCGAAGATGCACGGCGTCAGTTCGGACGGCGCGGTCTGCTGCGTGAACAACTCGCCGCGCGCGGTGATCACCACCGCTTCGCCGGGCGCGACGTCGCGCACGCGTTCGAAGCCGAGGATGTCGAGCGCGACCGATTCGGAGGACACGCAGTATTCGTCGCCGCCGGCGGACGTGCGCTTGCCGAGGACGAGCGGGCGGATGCCGTGCGGATCGCGGAAGGCGACCAGGCCCAGGCCGAGCACCGCGCACACGACGGCGTAGCCGCCCTTGGCGCGACGGTTCACGCCTTCGACGGCCTTGAACACCGATTCGGGCGTGAGCGCCTTCTGCGTGTCGAGCTCGTGCGCGAAGACGTTGAGCAGGACTTCGGAATCGGACTCGGTGTTGACGTTGCGGCGATCCTGTTCGAACACTTCGCGGCGCAGCGCGTCGGTGTTCACCAGGTTGCCGTTGTGCGCCAGCGCGATGCCGTAGGGCGAGTTGACGTAGAAGGGCTGCGATTCGTCGGCGCCTTCGGAACCGGCGGTCGGATAGCGACAGTGCGCGATGCCGACGCGGCCTTCGAGCAGCGCCATCGACGCGGCGTCGAATACATCGCGGACCAAACCGTTGCCCTTGTGCACGCGCAGCCTGTGGCGATCGGTGGTGGCGATGCCGGCCGCGTCCTGGCCGCGGTGCTGCAGCACGGTGAGGCCGTCGTAGAGCTGCGCTGCGACTTCCGAGGTTCCGACGATTCCGACGATGCCGCACATGGGTATGGGGATTCCTGACGCTTAGGGATGCGGACGGACGACGCCGTCCAGGCCGACTTTGCTCTTGACCTGCGCTTTGAGTTGGTCCGCTTCGGCGCGATTCAACACCGGGCCCACCCGGACACGGGTGAGGGTTCCCTTGTCCGTGGACACCGCTTCGGTGAAAGCGCTGAAGCCGGCGGCGCGGAGCTTGTCGCGCAGGGCGTTGGCATCGGCCGATTTGCTGAACGCGGCCAACTGGACGGCGAACCCGGTGCCCGACGCGGCGGGCACGGATGCGACCACCGCCGGCTTCGCGGCCACGGTGCGCGGCGCGGCCGGCTTGGTCACGGGCTTGGCCGCGGTGGCGACCGGCTTGGCCGGCGTGTCGGCGGGGACTTCGGCATCGAGCGCGACCACGCGCGGCGTCGCCGTGCCCTTGACCTTGGCCGCGCGCAGACGGGCCTCTTCGGCCTGCGGGCGCGTGGCGAAGGGACCGACGCGCACGCGCTGGACGGTCTTGCCGTCGACGCTGCCCGCTTCACGGAAGGCGGCGAGCCCGGCGGTGCGCATGGCCGCAACGAGCGTGTCGGCGGCGCCGGCGGTGCCGAAGCTGCCCACGTTCACGGCGTAGTTGCCGCCTGCGGTGGGCGCGGGGTAGATCGCGGCGGGCGCGGGCGGTGCGGCGTCTTCGGGAATCGATTGGGTGGTCGCGGCCGTCGCGGCGTCCTTGAGCGGCGCGCTGTCGAGGGTCGCGGGCGATGCGGGTTTGACGCTCGCCGCGCTCGCGATGGCGGACTGCGGCGGTGTGTTCTCCATCCCGAGCGCGCCTTCGGCCGGCGCGCCTTCGGGCGCCACCAGCGGGAGGTCGCGGGTTTCGAACTCGCCCTGCGGTGCGGCCGGCGCTTCCAGCGGGACATCGGCCACGCCGCTTTCGGGCGCGGGCCCCTGGATCAACATGGGAAGGAAGATCACGGCCAGCGCGACCAACACGGCTGCGCCGACGAGGCGCTGTTTCAGTGCGGGTTCCATCGAAAGGGCTTGGACCACGGCGACCGGGCGATGTTGCCGGCGGCAATTATAGCCTTCGCACCGCGCCACCTTCTGAACCCAGGGCACGCATCGCATCGGCCACGGTGTGGAACGAACCGAAGACGAGCACCCGATCGCCTGCCCTGCCCTGTGCGAGCGCGGCGGCAAGGGCCTCCGAAACCGTTGCGTGGCGCGCGCCGTCCGCGGCCGCGGTGCCCTTCAGGCGTTCGGCGAAGGCATCGACATCGGTGCCGCGCGGCCCCGCATCGCCGATCCCCGCGAGCCACCAGGCATCGACGTGGGGGGACAGGGCCGCAACCACGTTCGCGACATCCTTGTCCGCGAGCGCGGCGTAAACCGCCAGCGTGCGGCCTTCGACCGGCGCGGCGGCGAGCCATTGCGCCAGGGTGCGCGCGGCCTGCGGGTTGTGGCCGACATCCAGGACGACGTCGACGCCATCGCGTTGCATGCGCTGCAGGCGACCGGCCAGGTGCGCGCCCGCGACGCCTTCGGCGATCGCCTCGCGCGTCATCGGGACGTCGAGCGCACGCAATGCCGCGATCGCCGTGGCCGCGTTGCGCATCTGCACGGGCGCGGCGAGGGCCGGCATCGGCAGGTCGAGCGCGAAATTCACCTCGCGCCAGCGCCAGGTGCCGTCGTCGTTGCCTTCGAAGAAGAAATCACAGTTCGCGCGGATCGCCGAGGCGCCGATGCGATACGCGTGGCCGAGCACGCTCGAGGGCGGATCGTCTTCGCCCAGCACCAGCGGTTTCCAGCCACGCGCGATGCCGGCCTTCTCCTTGCCGATCGTTTCGCGGTCGTCGCCGAGCCAATCCTGGTGATCAAGGTCGACCGTGGTGATTACCGCGACATCGGCATCGACGATGTTCACCGCATCCAGGCGGCCGCCCAGGCCCACTTCGAGGATCGCCAGGTCGAGGCGTTCGCGATCGAACAACCACAACGCGGCGAGCGTGCCGTATTCGAAATACGTGAGCGGGGTGTCGCCGCGCGCGGCGTCGACGGCTTCGAAGGCGTCGACCAGGTGCGCATCGTCCGCCTGCGCACCGTCGATGCGCACGCGTTCGTTGTAACGCAACAGATGCGGCGAGGTGTAGGTGCCGACGCGCAAGCCAGAGGCGCGCGCGATCGCTTCGAGGAAAGCGACGGTCGAGCCTTTGCCGTTCGTGCCCGCGACGACGATGGATTTCTCGGCGGGCGCCACGAGTTCCATCCGCTCGGCGACCGCGCGCACGCGATCGAGCCCGAGTTCGATGGACTTCGGATGCTGGCGTTCGATGTAGTCGAGCCAGTCGGCGAGAGTGCGCTGCGCCGACATCAAAGCGCCCGATGCACGGCTTCGCCGAACAGTGCGGTGTGGTGCGTCGCGTCGTTCATGCGCACGACGTCGAGATGATCGACGTCGGCGCCTTCGAGCAGGTTGAGCGTGGTCGGCGCCTGGCGGAAGGTCCACAGCTTCGCGAGCGGGATGCCGAGCACGTTGCACAGCAGCACGCGGTTCACCGCATCGTGCGCGACGACCAGCAACGTGTCGTGCTCACCGAGGCCTTCGGCGGCGCGCGCGAGCGCAGGCCACGCACGGTCGAACACGTGCTGCAACGATTCGCCTTCGGGCATCAACACTTCGTGCGGCGCATGGCGCCACGCGTGCAGGCGATCCGGATCGCGTTCGCGGATCTCCGCGGCGAGCAGGCCTTCCCACGTGCCGTGCGCGATTTCCATCAGGCCCGCGTCGGTCGTGAGCTTCGCGAGGCGGTCGTCGCCCAGCGCGAGTTCGGCGGTGCGCAGCGCGCGCTTGAGCGGCGAGGCGACGGCGCGGTCGATGTGCACGTGGCGCAGGCGTTCGCCGAGCGAGCGCGCCTGCGCTTCGCCGACCTCGGACAGCGGAATGTCCTCTTGGCCCTGATATCGACCTTCGGCATTCCACGATGTTTCGCCATGGCGGGCGAGGAGGATCTTCATGTCGATATCAGACCTGTTGCAGCGAAAGCACGCCGGGCGTGGCGCGCAGGGTGGCCAGTTGCGCGTCGTCGAGCGGCTGGTCGACGGTGATGGCGGCGCGCGCCTGTCCGTCGCCGGCTGCGCCGAGCGCGAAGTTCACGATGTTGATGCCGGCCGCGCCGAGTTGCGAACCGACGGTGCCGATCATGCCCGGACGGTCTTCGTTGCGCAGCAGCAGCACATGGGCCTGCGGGTCGAATTCGATCTCCACGCCATCCAGGCGCACGACGCGTGGCCCGCGATGCAGCGTGGCTTCGATCTCGCGCACGCGGTCGGCGCCTTCCACGCGGATGCGCAGCAGGCGGTCGAAACCGTCGCCGTCGCCGCCCACCGTCTCGGCCACGACCAGGCCGCGCGCATGGGCTTCCTGCAGTGCATTGACGGGCGTGACGCGACCGGAATGCTGGCCCAGCAGCGCGGCCACGAGCAGGCGCGTAAGCGGGCGCGTATCGAGCGCGTCGGTGCGTCCGGCATAGGTCACGGTCAACTGGGTCGGCGCGCGCACCAGGCGCGCTGCGAGGCGGCCAAGCGCCGACATCAGCGGCATCCACGGGCCCACTTCGCGCGCCGCCTCCGCGGTGAGCGGCGGCAGGTTGACGCACCCGGCGACGGCGCCGGTGGCGACGAAGTCGATCACCTGCCGCGCGAGGATCGTGCTCACCGCCTGCTGGGCTTCGCTCGTCGATGCGCCCAGATGCGGCGTGAGGATGAGCTTGGGATGCGGGCGCAGCGGCGAATCGCTGGGCAGCGGTTCGGTCGCGAAGGTATCCAGCGCGGCGCCGGCAATGTGCCCTTCGTCGAGCAGGCGCAGCAACGCGGCTTCATCGACGAGCCCGCCGCGCGCGGCATTGATGAGGTACGCACCGGGCTTCATCGCGCGCAGCCGCGCTTCGGACAACAGATGCGTGGTTTCCTTCGTGCGCGGGATGTGCAGCGTGACGATGTCGGCCCATGCGAGCAGATCGTCGAGTGTCTTCAGGGGCACGCTGCCCTTCCCCGCCGCCGATGCGGGCAGGAAGGGATCGTAGGCCGCGACTTCCATGCCAATGCCCTGCGCCTTGCGCGCGACGGTGCCGCCGATGCGGCCCAGGCCGACCACGCCGAGGCGTTTGCCCTCGAGTTCGAAACCGGTGAGGCCCGCCTTCGGCCATTGACCCGCTTTCATGCCGGCATCGGCGCGCGGAATGTGGCGCGCCAGTGCGAACAACAGCGACAGCGCGTGTTCGGCGGCGGCGAGCGTGTTGCCGTCGGGCGCGTTCATCACCGCGATGCCCTTGGCCGTGGCGGCTTCGACGTCGATGGTGTCCACGCCGGCGCCGGCGCGGCCGATCACGCGCAGGCGGCGCGCATGTTCGAGCGCGGCGGCAGGCACCGGGGTGGCCGAACGCACGAGCAAGGCGTCGACGTCGGCGAGGGCCGCGGACAGGTCGTCGGGATTCTTGATGGGATCGGCGATGGCCACGTCCCAGCCCGCGAGCCGGAACAGCGCCAAACCGTCTTCATGGATGCCATCGCAAGCCAGCACTTTCATCCGCACGCTCCGATTGAGGAAGGAGCGCGGACAACCTGCGAGCCGGCGGGACGGACTGCGACATCGTCGGGCATGCGCCCGGTGGTACCAATTGCTTCACTGCGTGTCGGAAAACGGGGCCGGCTGGCATGGGAATCCGCGACGCCTGCAGCCTAACATGCACTTCCCTCCACGGAGCAACCCCGATGACGCAGGCGAAAGGGACGTTCGAGGTCAAGCGCAGTGCGCAGCCGGCACTCGACATGGGCGATGGCGTGGAAGCCGGGCATTTCCGTTTCGACAAGACCTTCGCAGGCCCGCTGCAGGCCACGAGCGTCGTGCACATGATGGCCGCGATGACCGCAACGCCGGGCTCGGGGTGTTATGTCGCGATCGAGCGCGTCGTCGCCACGCTCGAAGGCCGCAGCGGCACGTTCTTCTTCCGCCACCTGGGCGTGATGGAGCGCGGCACGCCGGCGCTCGACCTGGCCGTGGTTCCCGATTCGGGCACCGACGGCCTGGCCGGATTGCAGGGGCGCATGGCCATCGACATCGTCGAGGGCCAGCACTTCTACACCTTCGACTACACCCTGCCCGACGCGTGAGGCTCAATCCGGTTCGTGGACCGAGGGCATCGCCGAGGAGTGGTGGTTGGCGATGAGCCAGCGCTTGCCGTCGTAGACATAGACCAGCGTGTAACGCGCTTTCACATGCCCGCCCTGCGCGAGCGTCAACGTGTACACACCCGAATCGATGGCGGCGTTGCAGCCCAGTTGCACGCGGTGTTCGTCGACGTGGCCGACGGCGCGCTTCTGGTCGAACTTCGAGAAGAATTCGATGCGCTGGGCTTTCGTGTAGCGCGGCTTGTTCGACACGGCGGGCAACAGGACGGCGTCGTCGGTGTACAGCGCAGCCAGTTGGGCCGGCGTGCCTTTCATCGCCGTCGCGTTCCAGGTGTCGAACAGTTTGACGACCTGCGCCCGGTCGATCTTCGCGCAGGTCACCGGATTGGCGGCCTGGGCCGCCAGCGGCAGCAGCAGGCTGGCGGCCGCCGCGATTCGTAGCATGCGCATGGCGCGCTCCTCGTATCGGGCCGGATGGCCCGCGACGAGGAGACTGGAGGCGCCCCGGGGCGCGCTCCAGCCGAAACTTCCCGGATGCTTACTCGGCCGGAAGATTCATTTCCCGCAGCAGGGCCGGCGCGGGGTAGACCTTCGCCAGCAGCCAGCGCAGGTAGCGCATGTCCACGTGGATCGCGCGCTTGTAGCGCGGGTCGTAGTACCAGCTCGCGCTCACCGCTTCCCAGTTGCTGTCGAAGTTCAGGCCGATGAGCTTTCCGTCCGCGTCGAGCACCGGCGAGCCGGAATTGCCGCCCGTGGTGTCGAGGTTGGTCATCAGGTCGACCGTCTGCGTTTTGAGCACCGGATCGGCGGTGGTCCCGAAGTCGCCCTTCGCGATCGCATCGAGCAGCGGCCTGGGCGCGTCGAACGGTGCGGTGCCCGTGTGCTTCTCGACGATGCCCTGCACCGTCGTCAGCGGGCGATAGTCGATGCCATCGCGCGGCGACATCGGCGTGATCTTCCCGTAGCTCACGCGCAGCGTGGAGTTCGCATCCGGATACACCGCGCGGCCCTGCGACTTGCTGTAGGCATTCAGCGCGCGCATGTACGAAGGACGCAGGCGCAGCAGGTCGCCTTCGCGCTGCTTGCCCTCTTCCTCGATGCGCAGGTAGGCCGGCAACAACGTCTTCGCGGCGACGAGCATCGGGTCGGTGCTGGCGGCGATGTTCGCGTCCTGCAGCGTCGCCAGGCGCACGGTCTCGTCGCCGAGCTTCGTGCCGGCGTAGAGCGCGTCGAGTTTCGCCGCCGCATCGGCCTGCGTCGTCCCGAAGACCTGGTCGATTTCCGGCACGTGCTGCGCGGCCGGCAGCGCGCTATATTGCGCGAGCAGGTGCGCGAGGATCGCCTTCTCCACCTTCGCGTCGTACCGGCGCTGCACCTGCTTGAACGAGCCGACGATCAGCGCTTCGTCGCGTTCCTGGTAGCCGGATTCGCGCTGCGCATCGGGCTTGGCGCGTTCGATGGCGCGGCGCTGCACGGTGAGCGCGGCGCGCAACAGTTGCGTCGAATTGCGGATCGTGGAAACGAGTTGATCGCGATCGCGCGTGGCCATCGCATTGGACAGCAACGCTTGCGCCGCATCGATGTCCTTGCGCGCGGCGGCACCATCGGGCTGTTTGTCCAGCCATGCGAGCAGCGCGGCTTCTTCGGTATTGCGCACGCGCACCGCGTCGCTGCGGCGCAGGCCGTCGAGTTCGCCCTGCGCGCGCTTGAGGTTGTTCTTCATCGACTGCACTTGCGAGGCGTAGGCCACCTGCGCGGCCTTGTCGCCCTTCGCGGCCGCTTCGACCGTGTCGATGATCCCGTCGAACAGCGCAACGCGCGAAGGCAGCTGCCATTCGATCTGGTTCTTGAATTCGGACGCCATGCGATGGCGGAAGGTCACGCCCGGGTAGCCGGCGAGCATCGCGAAGTCGCCCTGCTGCACGTTGCGCGTGGACACCTGCAGGTGCGCGGGCGGCGCGTAGGGCACGTTGTCGGGCGCGTAGTCGGCGGGCTTGCCGTCCTTGCCGACGTAGGCGCGCAGCAACGTGAAATCACCCGAGTGGCGCGGCCACATGAAGTTGTCGATCTCGTCGCCGTAATTGCCGATCGCTTCCGGCGGTGCGTACACCAGGCGGATGTCGCGCAGTTCCAGCTGCCTGATGAGATAGAAGTCGGTGCCGTAATCCATGTTCGCGACGCTGCAGCGCGTGCCGGCCTCGCGTTCGCAATCGGCGACCACGGCCTTGGTGGCGGCGTCGATCGCGTCGAAGTACGCGCGGCCCTGCTTGCCGCGCGCATCACCGAGGATGCGGTCGGTGATGCGGTCGAAACCGGTGGTCACCAGCACGCGGAAGTCGGGATTGGCCGGGAGTTCGCCGGCGCGGTCGGCCGCCACGAAACCATCGTGGATGAGGTCGCGGTCGGGCTTGGCGTTGTACTGGATGACGCCGAAGGCGACGTGGTGGTTGGTCAGCACCAGGCCGTCCTTCGACACGAAGGCGCCGGTGGCGCCGCCCACCTTCACCACCGCGTTCATCGGCGCGCGGGTGAGGTCGGCCAGTTGCGCCGGATCGCCCTTGTAGCCGGCGGCCTTCAGCTGCGTGGCGATGTCGGGCAGTTGCGAGGGCATCCACATGCCCTCGTCGGCCTGGGCGGTGGCTGCGCAGAGCAGCAGGGGTGCGAGCAAGCGACGACGCATCGGGCAGGCGATCCTGGGTGGGTGAACGGCCCGCGAGTATAAGCGGCCGTCCAGCGGCCTATAATTCCGGCCTTCTTCCGTACGGTTCCGGGCAGCACGACATGACGATGATGAAGGCGCTGGTGAAGCGCGAGGCGGGCAAGGGCATCTGGATGGAACAGGTCCCCGTACCGACCCCGGGCCCGAACGAGGTGCTGATCCGCCTGGAGAAGACGGCGATCTGCGGCACCGACCTGCACATCTACCTCTGGGACGAGTGGAGCCAGCGCACGATCAAGCCGGGCCTGGTGATCGGCCATGAATTCGTCGGCCGCATCGTCGACCTCGGCCCCGGCGTCACCGGGTACAAGGTCGGCCAGCGCGTGTCGGCCGAAGGCCACATCGTGTGCGGCCATTGCCGCAACTGCCGCGCCGGTCGCCAGCACCTGTGCCCGAACACCGTCGGCATCGGCGTCAACCGCAATGGCGCGTTCGCCGAATTCATCGTGATGCCGGCCAGCAACCTGTGGCCGATCCCCGACCAGATCCCGAGCGAACTCGCCGCGTTCTTCGACCCCTACGGCAACGCCGCGCATTGCGCGCTGGAGTTCGATGTCGTCGGCGAGGACGTGCTGATCACCGGCGCGGGCCCGATCGGCATCATTGCCGCGGGCATCTGCAAGCACATCGGCGCGCGCAACGTCGTGGTGACCGACGTCAACGACTATCGCCTCAAGCTCGCCGCCGACATGGGCGCCACGCGCGTGGTCAACGTGTCCAACACCAGCCTCAAGGACGTGATGGCCGACCTGCACATGGAAGGCTTCGACGTGGGCCTGGAAATGAGCGGCAACCCGCGCGCGTTCAACGACATGCTCGATTGCATGTACCACGGCGGCAAGATCGCGATGCTCGGCATCATGCCCAAGGGCGCCGGCGCCGACTGGGACAAGATCATCTTCAAGGGCCTGGTGCTGCACGGCATCTACGGCCGTCGCATGTACGAGACCTGGTACAAGATGACGCAGCTCGTGCTCGGCGGTTTCCCGCTCGGCAAGGTGTTGACGCACCAGTTGCCGATCGACGACTTCCAGGAAGGCTTCGAATTGATGGAATCGGGCAAGGCCGGCAAGGTCGTGCTGAGCTGGAACTGACGACATGACCCTCACCACGCGTTACGCGCAAACGCTCGACGAAATCCGCGACGCCGGCCTGTTCAAGTCCGAACGCATCATCACCAGCCCGCAGTCGGCGGAAATCACCCTCGCCGACGGGCGCACGGTGCTGAACTTCTGCGCGAACAACTACCTCGGGCTGGCCGACCATCCCGACGTGATCGCGGCGGCCAAGGACGCGCTGGACACGCACGGTTTCGGCATGGCCAGCGTGCGCTTCATCTGCGGCACGCAGGACCTGCACAAGCAGCTGGAAAAGACGATCGCGGACTTCTTCGGCACGCAAGACACGATCCTCTACGCCGCGTGCTTCGATGCGAACGGCGGCCTGTTCGAACCGCTGCTGGACGAGAACGACGCGATCATTTCCGACGCGCTCAACCACGCGTCGATCATCGATGGCGTGCGCCTGTGCAAGGCCAAGCGTTATCGCTACGCCAACTGCGACATGGCCGACCTGGAAGCCCAGCTCAAGCAGGCAAAGGCCGACGGCGCGCGCACGATCATGATCACCTCCGACGGCGTGTTTTCGATGGACGGCTTCATCGCGCCGCTCGATGAAATCACGGCGCTCGCGCAGAAGTACGGCGCGCTGGTCCACATCGACGAATGCCACGCCACCGGTTTCCTCGGCAAGACGGGACGCGGCTCGGCCGAGGTCAAGGGCGTGATGGAGAAGATCGATATCTTCACCGGCACGCTCGGCAAGGCGATGGGCGGTGCGCTCGGTGGTTTCACCACGGCCAAGCGCGAAGTGATCGAACTGCTGCGCCAGCGTTCGCGTCCCTACCTGTTTTCGAATTCGCTGCCGCCGCACGTCGTGGCCGCGGGGATCAAGGCGTTCGAGATGCTGTCCTCGGCCGGCGAGTTGCGTGAGCGCCTTGCGGAGAACACGAAATATTTCCGCGAGCGCATGACCGCCGCCGGCTTCGACATCAAGCCGGGCGTGCATCCGATCGCACCGGTGATGCTGTACGACGCACCGCTTGCGCAGAAGTTCGCCGGGCGGCTGCTTGAGGAAGGCATCTACGCGATCGGCTTCTTCTTCCCCGTCGTGCCGAAGGACAAGGCGCGCATCCGCACGCAGATCAGCGCGGCGCATACGCGCGAACACCTGGATCGCGCCATCGACGCGTTCGTTCGCATCGGCAAGGAACTGGGCGTCATCCAGTAAGGGCGTCGATTTCGGAGGGCGTCAGCTCGCGCCAGGCGCCCTTCGCCAGTTCGCCCAGTTCCAGCGGGCCGATCGCGACACGCACCAGTCGCAACACATCGACATCCAGCACGGCGAGCATCCGGCGGATCTGCCGGTTGCGGCCTTCGTCGAGCACGATGTCCAGCCAGGCGGTGCGTTCGCCCGTGCGCAGGACCGTCGCGGATTTCGCGCGCAGGGTTTCGCCTTCGTCCTCGACGCCCGCGTTGAGCGCCGCGAGCAACGCATCGTCCGGAAGCGCGTCGATCTGCACGTGGTAGCGCTTGTCGGGGCCGGTCGCCGGATCGGTGATGCGGGCGGCCCACGCCGGATCGTTGGTGAACAACAGCAGGCCTTCGCTGGCCTTGTCGAGCCGGCCGACGGGCGCGAGCCAGGGCAGGCCTGCACCGTCGAAACAGCGATACACCGTGTCGCGGCCGCGCTCGTCGCGTGCGGTGGTGACCAGCCCGCGGGGTTTGTTGAGCGCGAGCACGCGGCGTTCGGGGGCGTCGTCGAGCGAGCGGCCGTCGACTGCGATGCGATGGCGGCCGGCGATAGTCGGGAATTCCGGGTCGCGCACGACGCGCCCGTCGACGCTCACGCGACCGGCGCGGATCCACTCGGTTGCTTGCGTGCGCGAACACACGCCGCGCTTGGAAAGCGCGCGTGCGAGTCCGTGGCGAGGTGTCGCGGAGTTGGCCAGCGGCGTATCAGGCAGCTTCGATCAGGGCTTGGCGGGCGTCGCGGTGGGCGGTGCGACGGGCGCAGCGGGTGCGGCGGGCACGGTGGTCGAGGATGCCGCGGGCACAGCAGTCGACGTTGCAGCCGCGGGCGCGGCGGCCGGGGCGCTACCGCCCTTCGCGACGCGCACGCCGCGCGCCTTCATCCACTGGTCGAATTCCTCGGCCGTCATGCGCTTGCCGTTCTGGTTCATGTCGAACCGCCACGGCGAATTGTCGAACTGCGTCTTCGGTTTATACGTGGAAGAATCGACCACGCCGTTGGCGGGCGATGCGGCAGGCGCCGCGTTCGCGATGCTGCGGCAACCCTCGAGCTTGAGGCGGAAGAGCACGTTCTCGACGGTCTGCGACTCGTCGTAGGCCTGGGCGAGCACGCCGGTCGGCGCGCCGAGCTGGTGGCTGGGGACGGTGAGTTCGGGCGCGAGCGCGGGCAGGACGGTCGGCTGGATCGGCAGCGCGCGCGGCGCGGTGGCCAGGCTGCAGTTGTTCTGTGCGTGGGCCATGCCCGACAGCGCCAACAATCCCAGGGCAACGAGTGTGTAGCGCATGGCCGATCTCCGAAGTCTCGTCGGAGTGTAGGCACCCTGCCGATGCGTAACAACCGAATCACGCGCAATTGCGTGTGATCGGCGTTAGAAAAAAAGAAGCCCGGCGTTGGCCGGGCTTCTTCTTGTTGCGTGGAACCGTCGAACTTAGTTCTGGACGTTCAGCTCGGTGCGGCGGTTGCGCGCACGGTTTTCCGGATTGTCCGAACCATCGTCGTTCGTGTTCGGCGCAAGCGGGCGGCTCTCGCCGTAACCGTTCGGGCCGATCAGGCGAGCGGCGTCGACGCCGTTGCTGGTCAGGTAGTCGTACACCGCCTTGGCGCGACGCTCCGACAGCTTCTGGTTGTAGGCGTCGGAACCGACGGAGTCGGTGTGACCGGCGACTTCAACCTTCAGCTCGGGATAGCGCTTCAGGATTTCGGTGGCTTCGCCGAGGATCGCGACCGCGTCCGGACGCAGCGTCGACTTGTCGAAGTCGAAGTTGACGCCCTTCAGGTCGATCGTGACCGGCACCGGGCAGCCGTCCGGACCGATGGTCTGGCCAGCCTGCGAACCGGGGCACTTGTCGTCGCAGTTGTTGACGCCGTCACCGTCGTCGTCCGCATCGGCGCACGACGGGGCCGCCGGGGCCGGGGCAACCGGGGCTGCCGGCTCCGGACCGAGGGCCACGGTCAGGCCGACCGAAGCGAGGATGTCGGTGAAGTAGTCTTCCTGCTGCTGGGCCGGACGCGCCTGGATGTCGTCGAAATCGATACGCGTACCGACTTCCGTGCGGAGGTCGACGCGACCGAAGTCGAACTGCAGGCCGGCGCCGAGGTTCACGGCGGCGTTGTTGTCCGAATGCTCGGCCGGGAAGCCGCCGTCCGGGGTACCGAACGCGGGATCACGGATGAATTCTTCTTCGTGACGCTGCCAGCCCAGGCCCGCGCGGACGTAGGGCCACCACTTCGCGTCGGCGCTGCGGAAGTGGTAACGGGCATCGGCCGAGGCGCCGTACTGGCTCCACCAGAGGTTCGGATTCGACTGCTTGTCCGGGTTCTGGTAGTTCAGTTCGAAGTCGACCGACCAATTCGGGTTCAGGAACTTGCCGAAGCCGAGGGTGCCGAAGATGGAATCTTCGGTATCACGGTCCGTGTCCTGGAAGTTCACGCCGGTGGAACCCGCGACATACCAACGGTCGTCGAAGGTCTGCGCGGCGGCCGCCTGCGCGACGCCAAGGCCACACAGAAGCGCGGCGCAGAGGAGTTTCTTGTTCATGTTCAGCTCCTTGATCAGGGTAAAGAAACCAATCGCTTTTTCAATTCAAGACGGCCGCGATCCGCACGGCATCCAGGCCAACTTAATTCGGGGCGCATGAAGGCCTTGTTAACGCTAGCATAACAGTTGGTGGGTGCCAACCCTCTGTAAGGCGGCCGAATCTTACACCCGGTAAAGGTTCATGAAGTCCGAGATGGACATCGCTTCCAGTTCCGCCGGCTTGCCGGCCAGGGCCATCAGCCGGTCGGCCGAGGCCGCCTGGAGGTGCGCCCGGATGGCGGCCTGGAACTTCGCCATCAGCACGGGGATGCCTTCGGCGCGGCGTTTCCGGTGGCCGATCGGGAAATCGATCGACACCTTCTCCGTGCTCGTGCCGTCCTTGAAGAACACCTGGACCGCGTTGCCGATGTAACGCTTGTCCGGGTCGAAATAGTCCTTCGTGAACTGGGGGTTTTCCTTCACGACCATCTTGGCGCGCAGGGCGTCGATGCGCGGGTCGGCCGCGACGTCGTCGTTGTAGTCGTCCGCGGTCAGGCGCCCGAAGATCAGCGGCACGGCCACCATGTACTGGAGGCAGTGGTCGCGGTCGGCGTAATTGGCCAGCGGGCCGGTCTTGTCGATGATGCGCACGCCGGCTTCCTGCGTCTCCATCTCGATGCGCTCGATGTCCTCGATGCGGCCCCGCACCTGCGGATGCAGCTGCATGGCGCATTCCACGGCGGTCTGGGCGTGGAATTCGGCCGGGAAGGAGATCTTGAACAGGACGTTCTCCATCACGTAGCTGCCGAAGGGACGCTCGAACTCGAACGCCTTGCCCTTGAAGGCGACGTCGTAGAAGCCCCAGGTCTTCGCGCTCAGCGCGCTGGGATAGCCGACCACCTTCTTCTCCACCGCGTTCAGCGCGTGGGTGACGGCGCGGCGGCAGGCATCGCCTGCGGCCCAGCTCTTGCGCGGGCCGGTGTTCGGCGCATGGCGGTAGGTGCGCAGCACGCCGTTGTCGATCCACGAGTGCGAGACGGCGGTGACGATCTCGTCCTTCGTGCCGCCCAGCATCGCGGTGGCGACCGCGGTGGAGGCCAGGCGGACGAGGATCACGTGGTCCAGGCCGACGCGGTTGAACGAATTCTGCAGCGCGTAGACACCCTGGATCTCGTGGGCCTTGATCGCCCAGCCGAGCACGTCGCGCACGGTGATCGTCTTGCCGCTGTCTTCGCGCAGGGCCTTGCGGTTCAGCCAGTCGGCCACGGCGAGGATGGCGCCGAGGTTGTCCGACGGATGGCCCCATTCGGCGGCGAGCCAGGTGTCGTTGAAGTCGAGCCAGCGCACCAGCGTGCCGATGTTGAAGGCGGCCTGGACCGGATCGAGCTCGTAACCGGTGCCCGGCACGACGGCGCCGCCCGGGAGCGTGGCGCCCGGCACGATGGGGCCGAGGTGCTTCACGCAGCCCTCGAACTTCATCGCCAGCATCGCGCAGGCGAGCGAGTCGAGCAGCATGTGGCGCGCGGTGTCGTACGCCTCCTGCGAGCCGATCGTGTAATCGATGACGTAGTCGGCGATGTCGACCATCGGCTGGTCGGGATTGGGGCGAACGGCGGAACGAACGTCGAAGTGGCTCATGCGTAGGCGGTCGGCGGAGGGAAGCCGCGCATTTTGCCAGACGGCGACGCGTTTCACGGCCCGACTATCGGTCTGGACCGCCACGCGTTGCAGGGATGCAACGCACCTACGCGGCCAGACCGGTTGGTCCGGTGCGCCAAGGCGCGCATCTTCAAGCGCATGGACCAGCCCTTGCCCACCCTCTTTCTTTCCCACGGTTCGCCGATGTTGGCAGTGCAGGATTCGGCTGCCGGTCGCTTCCTCGATGGCCTGTCGCGCCAGTTGCCGACGCCGCGCGCGATCGTCGTCGCCTCGGCGCACTTCGCCGCCGTGCCGACGCACGTGGGTGCCGCCGCGCTGCCGCATACGATCCACGACTTCGGCGGTTTCCCGCAGGCGCTGTATGGCCTGCGCTACCCGGCACCCGGCTTGCCGGTCCTCGCCCAGGCCATCGCCAAGGTGATCGGAGATGCGGGACTTCCGGTCCGCATCGCGGCCGAACACGGTCTCGACCACGGCGTGTGGGTCCCGCTGCTGCGGATGTTCCCGGAGGCCGACATCCCGGTCGTGCCGATTTCGGTGGATCCGCGCGGCGACGCGCAGGCCCACATCGCACTCGGCCGTGCGTTGGCGGCGTTGCGGAACGATGGCGTCCTCGTGATCGGCTCGGGCGGCTTCGTGCACAACCTCGGCGACCTGGACTGGCAACACCCCGACGCACCGCTTGCGTCGTGGGCGGCGGACTTCGCCGCGTGGATGCGCGACCGCCTGCAGGCCAACGACCTCGATGCGCTCGCCGACTGGCAGAAGCGCGCACCGAACGCGAAGCGCGCGCACCCGACCGTCGAACACCTGATGCCGCTGTTCGTCGCCCTCGGCGCCGCGGGCGAGGCGCCGAAGATGCGTCACCTGCACCGGTCGCACGAACTCGGCTCGCTGGCCCTGGACGCTTTCGCTTTCCACTGACCGATTGTGCGACGCCCGAAATGCGGGCATGGTGCGCCATCCCGTACGCCAGCGTATGCGCATGTCCGCCCTGCCCTCCGAAACCACGCCCGACGTCGACGCTTCTCCCTATCCGCACCTGTTCCGCCCGCTCGACCTCGGGTTCGCGACGCTGCGCAATCGCATCCTCATGGGCTCGATGCACACGGGCCTGGAGGATCGCGCGCGCGATTTCCCGAAGCTCGCGGCTTACTTCGCAGAACGCGCGGCCGGCGGCGCGGGGCTGATCGTCACCGGCGGCTTCGCACCGAACCTGGTGGGCTGGCTCAAACCGTTCGCGGGGAAGTTGTCCTGGCGGCATGAGGTCCGCCCGCATCGCCAGGTCACGCAGGCCGTGCACGCGCAAGGTGCGCACATCTGCCTGCAGTTGCTGCACGCGGGGCGTTACGCGTACCACCCCTTGTCGGTCGCGCCGTCGAAATTGAAAGCGCCGATCAATCCGTTCACGCCGCGTGCGTTGTCCGCGCGGGGCGTCGAACGCCAGATCGATGCGTACGCGCGCGCGGCGGTGTTCGCGCGCGAAGCCGGTTACGACGGCGTCGAGTTGATGGGATCGGAGGGCTATCTCATCAACCAGTTCACGGTCGCGCGCACCAACAAGCGCGCCGACCGCTGGGGCGGCGATGCGGCGCAACGCATGCGCTTCGCCGTCGAAATCGTCCGCCGCGTGCGCGAAGCCTGCGGGCCCGACTTCATCCTCGTGTGCCGCCTGTCGATGCTCGACCTCGTCGACGGCGGCGGCGACTGGCACGACATCGTGCAGCAGGCGCAAGCCATCGAACAGGCGGGTGCCACGCTGATCAACACCGGCATCGGCTGGCACGAAGCGCGCATTCCGACGATCGCCACGTCCGTGCCGCGCGCGGCGTTCGCCGGCGTGACCGCGAAACTGCGTCCACACGTTCGCCTGCCGCTCATCGCGACCAATCGCATCAACATGCCGGACGTCGCCGAACGCGTCCTCGCCTCTGGCGGCGCCGACATGGTGTCGATGGCGCGCCCGCTCCTCGCCGATCCGCAATGGCCGAACAAGGCGCGTGCCGGACGCGCGCATGCGATCAACACCTGCATCGCGTGCAACCAAGCGTGCCTGGACCATGTGTTCGAAAACAAGCGCGCCAGTTGCCTGGTGAATCCGCGTGCGTGCGCGGAAACCGAACTCGTGTCCGTGCGTGCAACGACACCGCGCCGCATCGCCGTCGTTGGCGCGGGACCCGCGGGACTGGCCTGCGCCACGGAAGCGGCAGCGCGTGGCCACAAGGTCGATTTGTTCGAAGCGAGCGATGTGATCGGTGGGCAATTCAATCTTTCGCGCCGCATTCCCGGCAAGGAAGAGTTCGAGGAAACGCTGCGCTATTTCCGCCACCGCATCGAAGAAACCGGCGTCGCGCTGCATCTTCGGACACGCGTGGAAGCCGATGCCTTGAAGGACTACGACGCCGTCGTCGTCGCCACCGGTGTGAATGCGCGCGCGGTTTCCTTCCCCGGCGCGGACCACGCGAAGGTGGTCGGCTATGCGGACGTGATCGAAGGGCGCGTGGTGTGTGGCCCGTGCGTGGCGATTGTCGGCGCGGGCGGCATCGGCTTCGACGTCGCGGAATTCCTCGTGCACCAAGGCACGTCGCCGTCGCTGGATCCGCACCTGTGGATGCGCGAATGGGGCATCGATCCGGCATTCGACGCACGCGGCGGACTCGCCACTGCGCACCCGGAACCGCCCGCGCGCGAGGTGTGGTTGCTGCAACGCACGGAAGGCCGCCCCGGTGCGCGCCTGGGCAAGACGACGGGCTGGATCCATCGCGCGACCCTGAAGGCCAAGCGCGTGCAGATGCTCGGCGGTGTCGAATATCTCGGCGTCGACGATGCGGGCCTGCGCATCCGCGTCGATGGCGAAGAGCGCTTGCTGCCGGTCGACCACGTGGTGGTCTGCGCGGGCCAGGAACCGCGACGCGCCCTGTTCGATGCCTTGTCGAACGCGACCGGCAACGTGCATGTCATCGGCGGCGCCGATATCGCCGCCGAACTCGACGCCAAGCGCGCCATCGCCCAGGGCACGGCGCTCGCGGCGCGGCTTTAACGCGGCCGGTCGTAGGCTCC
The DNA here is from genome assembly GCF_056400425.1 of Lysobacter sp. P5_B12. Classification (NCBI taxonomy): domain Bacteria; kingdom Pseudomonadati; phylum Pseudomonadota; class Gammaproteobacteria; order Lysobacterales; family Lysobacteraceae; genus Lysobacter; species Lysobacter sp. P5_B12. Next base: position 32,178 of record NZ_JBFULG010000011.1, on the reverse strand, counting down.
GCGGCCTCCCCCGACCGCGGAGTGCCGCCCCATGTACGTCGATGGATACGTCCTGGCCGTTCCCGAAAAGAACCTCGCCGACTACCGCAGGATGGCCCGCAAGGGGGCCGCGATCTGGCTCGAATACGGCGCGCTCGAATACTGCGAGAACGTCGAGGACGACGTGCAGCCCGGGAAGCTCACCAGCTTCCCGCAGGCGGTCAAGCGCAAGCCCGGCGAGCTCGTCATCTTCTCCTGGATCATCTACAAGTCCAGGGCCCAGCGCGACCGCATCAACGCGAAGGTCATGAAAGACCCGCGCCTGGCCGAGTTCTCCAATCCGAAGAACATGCCCTTCGATGGCAAACGCATGTTCTGGGGCGGATTCAAGCCGCTCCTGTGGCGCTGACCTAGCGCATTCACATTAAAAACACAAGCAAATCCGTAACTTACGAAATCGGTTCAGGCTTCGTTGGGAACCGGATCGTTAACGTGCGCACACTTTCACGCCCCGCCAGTCGATGCGGGGCACCCTCGCGGCCCGCCTTCCAAGGGCCGCGATCGGGCAAAGGCAGCCGTTAGAGCCGCCGCCCTCCCCAGTACGCCATGTCGCAGGTCCTCAAGGGCCTACGTCGCAACGGAGCAAGGAGTCCGACGCAAATGAAGCTGGCCTGGATCCTCTGGCTGTCGCACGTGTTGCCGCAGCCGGCCGCAGATTCGCTCTGCCTGAGCACCACCGTGTACCTCGAGGCGCGCGATCAATCCGCCCTCGGGCAGCAGGCCGTCGCCGAGGTGGCGCTGCGCCGCCGCGATAGCGGCCTGTGGGGCGACAACCTGTGCTCGGTGGTCACCGCGAAGAAGCAGTTCGCGCCGACCATCGTGCCTGCCGACACGCGCCTGCGCGGCGGGCAAGCGTGGTCGGACGCGGTGAACGTCGCGCTCCAGGCCGAACGCAACTGGGCATTGCCTTACGGGCAGCGACAGGAAATCGTGCCGGGCGCGAGCCACTTCGCCGCGCATGCCATCGCGACGCCTGCGTGGAGCAACGCGTTCCAGGTGGCGAAGATCGGCGACCACACCTTCTATCGCGTGCAGCCGCTCAAACCGCGCCACGGTTGAACTTCACTGTTGCCTTTTCGCGTGATTGTCGATCGACACCACGCTGGGGATGATGGCGGTCTCCTAATTTCGCGGAGTCGCCCCATGAAGCTCTACTACACACCCGGCACCTGCGCGCTGTCGGACCACATCGCATTGGAGTGGATCGGCAAGCCCTTCGACGCGCAATTGGTGACGCGCGAGCAGCGCACGCAACCCGAATATCTGGAGATCAATCCCGCCGGCGCGGTGCCGGCGCTTGAATTGACGGACGGCAAGGTACTGCTGCAAAACGTCGCGATCCTGAACTACCTCGCCGACTCGTTCCCCGAAGCCCAGCTCGGGGGAGACGGAACGCCGGAGTCGCGCGCCGAGGTCAACCAGTGGTTGTCGCTCGTCAACTCCGACGTGCATCCGCAGTTCCATTCCTTCTTCGGCAAATACGACTTCCTCGGCGACGCGAAGGCGATCGAACGCACCCAGGACAAGTCCCGCGAGAATTTGCGCAAGCTCTACGAGCGCATCGATGCGCAGCTGGATGGCAAGCAATGGTTGGCGGGCGAGCGCTCGATCGCCGATCCCTACCTGTTCGTGACGCTGCGCTGGGCGAAGGCGCAGGATGTCGACCTGTCGGGCCTGGACAACCTGCACGCGCACTACGACCGCATGCGCAACGATCCGGGCGTGCGCAGGGCGATGGAAACGCAGGGGTTGGCCTGAGGTTCGTCGTTGCTCACCCCACCCAAAAAGAAACCCGCCGATGGCGGGTTTCTTTTTGACCTCCCCTGGAGGGGAGGTGCGCTCAGCGCTTTTCGATCGGGACGTAGTCGCGGTCGTCGGGGCCGATGTAGTTCGCGCTCGGGCGGATGATCTTGCCGTCTTCGCGCTGCTCGATCACGTGCGCCGCCCAACCGGTCGTGCGCGCCACCACGAACAGCGGCGTGAACATCGGCGTCGGAATGCCCATCATGTGATAGGCCGACGCGCTGTACCAATCCAGGTTCGGGAACATCTTCTTCATGTCCCACATCAGCGTCTCGATGCGCTCGCTGACGTCGAACAACACCTGGTTGCCGCCCTCGGCGCAGAGCTTGCGCGAGAGTTCCTTGATGATCGGGTTGCGCGGGTCGCCCACGGTGTAGACCGGGTGGCCGAAGCCGATGACGATTTCCTTGCGCTCCACGCGGGCGCGGATGTCGGCTTCGGCTTCATCGGCGGTCGCGTAGCGCGAGATGATGTCCATCGCCACTTCGTTCGCGCCGCCGTGCTTCGGGCCGCGCAGCGCGCCGATCGCGCCGGTGATGCACGAATACATGTCCGAACCGGTGCCGGCGATCACGCGGCCGGTGAAGGTGGAGGCGTTGAACTCKTGCTCGGCGTACAGGATCAGCGACTTGTCGAGCGCATCGGCGTGCAGCTTCGACGGCGGCTCACCGTGCAGCAGGTGCAGGAAGTGGCCGGCGACGTTGTCGTCGTCGGTTTCCACGTCGATGCGGCGGCCGTTGCGGGTGAAGTGCCACCAGTACAGGAGCATCGAACCGAAGCTGGCGATCAGCCTGTCGGCGATGTCGCGCGCTTCGGAGGCCGGATGGCCTTCGCGCTCCGGGAGTACGGTGCCGAGCACCGAGCAACCCGTACGCATGACATCCATCGGATGCGCGTTGGCGGGCACCAGTTCCAGCGCTTCCTGCACGATGGCCGGCAGGCCGCGCAGGCGCGAGAGCTTGGTCTTGTAGGCCTTCAGCTGCGCGGTCGTCGGCAGCACGCCGTGCACCAGCAGGTGCGCGACTTCCTCGAACGTTGACCTGGTCGCCAGGTCCTTGATGTCGTAACCGCGGTAATGCAGGTCGTTGCCGCTGCGGCCGACCGTGCACAGCGCGGTGTTGCCCGCGGCGGTGCCGCTCAGCGCGACGGACTTCTTGGCCTTGGGGAGCACTTGTTCGCTCATGGTCATCCCTTCTTTTCTTGCGAAAACAATTGGTCGAGCTTGTCTTCGTACGCGTGGTAACCGAGGAAGTCGTACAACTGCGCGCGCGTCTGCAGGGTATCGACGATGTTCTTCTGCGTGCCTTCGCGGCGCACGGTTTCGTAGAAATTGAGCGCGGCCTTGTTCATCGCGCGATACGCGCCGCAGCAGTACAGCGCGATGTCGACGTTCGCACCGCGCAGTTCGTCGGTGGTGAAGAACGGCGTGGACCCGAACTCGGTGAGGTTGGCCAGGATCGGCACCTTCACCGCGGCCTTGAAGCGCTTGTAATCCTCGAGCGTGTTCATGGCTTCGGGGAAGATCATGTCCGCGCCGGCTTCGACGTAGGCGCAGGCGCGGTCGATCGCCGAATCGACGCCTTCGACCGCCGCCGCATCGGTGCGCGCCATGATCACGAACGACGCGTCGGTGCGCGCGTCCACCGCGGCCTTCACGCGATCGATCATTTCGGCCTTCGACACGACTTCCTTGCCCGGGCGATGGCCGCAACGCTTCTGGCCGACCTGGTCTTCCATGTGCACGGCGGCGACGCCGACGTTGATGAAGGAGCGGATCGTGCGCGCGATGTTGAACGCGCCACCCCAACCGGTATCGATGTCGACCAGCAGCGGCAACTGCGTGGCGTCGACGATGCGCCGTGCATCGACCAGCACGTCTTCCATCGTGCTGATGCCGAGGTCGGGCACGCCGAGCGAATTGGCGGCGACGCCGCCACCGGAGAGATACAGCGCCTTGTAACCCGTGCGCTTGGCCATCAGGCCGGCGTACGCGGTGATGGCACCCATCACCTGCAGCGGGCTTTCGTCGCGGACGGCGGCGCGAAACCTCGCGCCTGCGGAATCTTGCGTCATGTCATGCATCCACAATGGACGAGGCGACCTTGCGGTCGCCTCGGGTGAATCACAGCAGGTGCGCCACGCCGGCGCGCTCTTCCTCGAGCTCGGCGAGCGTCTTGTCCATGCGCTGCCGGCTGAAGTCGTCGATCGGCAGGTCGCGGATCATCGTGTACTCGCCGCCCTGCGTGGTGACCGGGAAGCCGTACAGCACGTCCTTCGGAATGCCGTAGCTGCCGTCGGAGGGAATGCCCATCGTCACCCACTTGCCGTTGCTGCCGAGCAGCCAGTCGCGCACGTGGTCGATCGCGGCATTGGCGGCCGACGCGGCCGACGAGAGGCCGCGCGCTTCGATGATCGCGGCGCCGCGCTTGCCGACCTTCGGGATGAAGTCGTTCGCGTTCCAGTCGGCGTCGTTGATCTTGTCCTTCAGCGAGGCATTGCCGACGGTGGCGAAGCGGTAGTCGGGATACATCGTCGGCGAATGGTTGCCCCACACGACCAGCTTGTCGATGTCGGCGACCTGCACGCCTGCCTTGATGGCCAGCTGCGACAGCGCGCGGTTGTGATCCAGGCGCAGCATCGCGGTGAAGTTCTTCGCCGGCAGGTCCGGCGCGGACTTCATGGCGATGTAGGCGTTGGTGTTGGCCGGGTTGCCGACCACGAGCACCTTGACGTTGCGCGAAGCGACGTCGTTCAGCGCCTTGCCCTGTTCGGTGAAGATCTTCGCGTTCTCGAGCAGCAGGTCCTTGCGCTCCATGCCCGGGCCGCGCGGACGCGCGCCGACGAGCAGCGCGACATCGGCGTCCTTGAACGCGACGCGCGGATCGTCCGTGCCGACCATGCCGGCGAGGAGCGGGAACGCGCAGTCCTCGAGCTCCATCATCACGCCCTTGAGCGCGGCCTGTGCCTTGTCGAGCGGCAGTTCCAGCATCTGCAGGATGACCGGCTGGTCTTTCCCGAGCATTTCGCCGGAGGCGATGCGGAACAGCAGGGCGTAGCCGATCTGGCCGGCGGCGCCGGTGACGGCAACACGGACGGGGGTCTTCATGGTGCGGTGGCTCCGGAAATCTGTGGGGATGGTGCGTGTCGGACGTTAAAAGGCGCGTTACTTCAGTTCTTCGAAGAATTCCTTGAAGCGTTGCAGGCCCGGCGCGAGTTGCGGCGTCGGACACGTGTAGCTGATGCGCAGCGCGCGCGGCTCGCCGAAGGCCGAGCCCGGCACGCAGGCCACGCCCTTGGCTTCGAGCAGCGCATTGCAGAAGTCGACGTCGTTGGCGATCTTCTGGCCCGTCGGGCCATGCGTCTTGCCGAAGGCGACGCTGATGTCGGGGAAGACGTAGAACGCACCCTGCGGACGCGGGCACACCACGCCCGGCAGCGTGGCGAGCATCGCCAGCACCTGGTCGCGCTTGGCCGCGAATTCGGCGTTCTTCTGCGCGGGGATGTCCTGCGGGCCGGAGAGCGCGGCGATGGCCGCGGCGGTCACGACTTCCGGGATGTTGGTGATGTGGTTGGAGTTCATCGTCGCGACGGCACTGGCGACATTCTTCGGGCCGGCGAGGAAACCGACGCGCCAACCGGGCATGCCGTAGGTCTTGGACAGCGAGTCGAGGAAGATCACGCGATCGCGCAGTTCGGGACGCGCGTGCACGAAGTTGTGGTAACCCAGGCCGTCGAACACCATGCGGTTGTAGATGTCGTCGGTGATCACCCACGTATCGGGATACTTGGCGATGACATCGGCCAGCGCGGAGATCTCGTCCTTCGAATACACCATGCCCGTCGGGTTGGACGGGTTGTTGAACAGGAAGACCTTCGGCTTCTTCGCCAGCGCGGCGTCGAGCTGGGCCGGGGTCATCTTGTAGTCCTGCGACGCCGGGCACGGAAGCAGCTCGACCTTCGCGTTCACGATTTCCGCGATGTCGAAGTAGCTGGTCCAGTAGGGCACCGCGAAGCAGATGGTGTCGCCTTCGTCGAGCAGCGCTTCGGCGAGGTTGAAGATCACGTGCTTGGCGCCGATGCCGGTCGCGATGTTCGCGCGTTCGTATCCGTTCAGGCCGATCTGCGCGATGTGAGCGAGGAAGGCGTCCAGGAGCGCATCGCTGCCGCGGTTGCTGCCGTACTGCCCGCTGTCTTTCGCCAACGCTTCACGAGCAGCGGCATAGACGTGGTCGCCCGGGAGGAAGTTCGGCACACCGATGGAAAAGCTGATGATGTCGCGGCCTTCGGACTTCAGACGCTTGGCCTTTTCGGCCACCACCATGATTGCGCTAGGCTTGGCGCGACCAATGCGCCGGGCGAGCTCAGGCATCGCGAAAACCTCTTCAAGGAAGCCGGAAATGCTAGCACAGGGGATGCTGTCGGCCGCAGTGCACCGGCCAGTGGCGCGCAGGTTTTCCATCGTTTCCGGTCTGTTCCTCCTGATCCTCGCGGCCCTGCCGGGGTGCATGTCGACGCAGGTCCGGCAGGTCGAGGACGCGGGCGGCAAACCGGTGGTCCTCTCGGGCACCACCGTGGTCCTGGTGGAACCGGACATCGAGCTCTACGCCGTCGGCGCCGGCGGCATGGCCGAACCCCGCAAGGCGTGGACCGAGGCGGCGCGCAAGAACTTCCCCGATGCCGCGCGCCAGCGCCTGGAAGCGGTCGGCTTCACCCTGAAGCCCGATTTCTACCTGCCCAAGGACGCCGGCCCCGAAACCCGGCTGCGGCAGCTGTACCTGCTGAACCAGGCGGTGTCGATCAGCATCCTCAACTACGGGCGGCCGGGCACGCTGCGCAACAAGCACGACAAGTTCGACTGGACCCTCGGCCCCGGCGTTTCGACGCTGCGCGAAGCCACCGGCGCGGACTACGCGCTGTTCACCTACGTGCGCGACAGCTACACCAGCGGCGGGCGCGCGGCGATGCGCGTCATCGGCTTCCTCCTGCTCGGCGGCGACATCGGCGGGGGCCAGCAGATGGGCCTGGCCTCGCTGGTCGACCTGCGCACCGGCCAGGTGGTCTGGCACAACCTGCTGGTCGACCAGACCGGCGACCTGCGCGACGAGGCCGGCGCGCGGGAAACCGCGGGCGACCTGCTCAGGGACATCCATCGATGAGGCGCCGGTCTGCGAAAGCGTTCATCGCGGCCGCCCTGTTCGCCGTGCTCGCCGGCTGCGCCACGCAGCAGCCGATGCGCAAGAACGAACCGGGTTCGCGCCCCGTGGCGGGCACCGATGAAGACGAGCTGTGGTACGCGATGGAGAAGTCGGAGGAAGAACTCCAGCGCTCGCCGATGCGCGTGCGCGATCCGGCGCTCAACGCCTACGTCACCGACGTCGCCTGTCGTGCATCGGCCGGTTACTGCAAGGACCTGCGCGTCTACATCATGAACGTGCCCGCCTTCAACGCGAGCATGGCGCCCAACGGCACGATGATCGTGTGGACCGGCGCGTTGCTGCGCATGCGAGACGAAGCCGAACTCGCCTTCGTTCTCGGCCACGAGGCCGGCCACTTCCGCGCGCAGCACACGCTGCGGCAATGGCGGCGCATGAAGGACACCAGCGCCTTCCTCAGCGCCTTCCAGGTACTCGCTTACGGCGCGGGGTTTCCGAACACCGCGATGTTCGGTTCGCTCGGCATCTACGCGACGATCTTCAAGTTCAGCCGCGACATGGAACGCGAGGCCGACAAGCTCGGTTTCGAGGCGGTCGTCGCGCAGGGCTGGGATCCGCGCGCCGGCGCGGACGTCTGGGCGCGCATGCTGCGCGAGGAAAACACGCTGAAGTACATCAGCCGCAGCACGGTGTTCGCTTCGCACCCGGCCACCGAGGAGCGACTGGCCGACGTGCGCGCCGCCGCCGCGTCGGTGCCGAATCCGCCGAGCACCCGCAACAAGGAACAGTACCGGCACGCCACCCGTCCGTTCCTCGAGAACTGGTTGGTCGCCGAACTCGCGCAGCGTCGCTACGCCAGTTCGCAACTGGTCATCCAGGAATTGCTGGACGACGCGCCGCAGGAAGACAAGGGCATGCTGACGTTCTACCTGGGCGAGGCCTATCGACGCCACGACCGCCCCGGCGACGACGCGAAGGCCGCGCAACTCTACGCAAGCGCGATCACCCTGCCCGGCGCGCCGGTCGGCGCATGGCGCGAACACGGTTATGCCCTGGCGCAACAAGGCCGCAACGCCGAAGCACGCGCGGCATTGGAGACCTATCTGCAGAACGCGCCGAAGGCCGACGATCGCGCCTTCGTGCAGCGCGCGCTCGACAAACTCGGAGGCACGCACTGATGCATCGCATGGGATGGATCCGCAACGCGTTCGTCGCGGCCGCGGTCGCATTGCTGCTCGCCGCCTGCGCCAGCGGCAGCAGCACGAGCCGGCTCGTCACGCCGGGCGAAGTGCGCGCCGGCAAGCTCGTGCTCAACAGTGAAATGGAGTGGACGCGCGCCACGACCAATCGTTCGCAGCTGTGGACGATCGATGGCGAGCTGCTGAACATGCTCTACCTGATCCACACGGTGAAGGACGGCGACTACATCTTCCTCGGGCAGCGCGAGAGCAAGCGCCGGCCGGACGCGCCCTACTATCACAAGGGCATGCGCGAGGATGAGCTGCGCGACCTGGTCGCGGACGGACTGCTCAGTGCAGGCTTCGTCGGGGTGACGCCGAGCAACCTGCGGCCGGCGACATTCGGCACGCACCAGGGCCTGCGCTTCGACGTGGACCTGCAGACGGCCGAAGGCCTGCAGTACCAGGGCCTCGTCGCGATGTTCGAACACGACAAGGGCCTGGCCCTGGCGATCTTCATCGCACCGCGCGAGTACTACTTCCCGCGCGATGGGGCGAAGGTGTCGAGGATGTTCGACACCTTGCGCTGGGAGGGTTAGCGGAACCTCAGGCGGCGAGGATCTTGTTCCACTCCGCCACGCGGTCGGCCTTCGCCGCCAGCGCCGCGTCGGCGTCGCCTTCGATGCGCACGCGCTCGATCTTGTCGCCCTGCTTCACGGCGTCGACCACGTCCATCCCCTCGATCACCTTTCCGAAGACGGTGTGCTTGCCGTCGAGCCAGGGGGTCGGGACGTGCGTGATGAAGAACTGGCTGCCGTTGGTGTTCGGGCCGGCATTGGCCATGGAGAGCACGCCGCGGTCGTGGCGCAGGCCATTGCCGATCTCATCCTCGAAGCGATAGCCCGGGCCGCCACGGCCGGAGCCCTCGGGACAGCCGCCCTGGACCATGAAATCGGCGATCACGCGGTGGAAGTCGAGCCCGTCGTAGAAGCCGCGTTTGGCGAGATTCACGAAGTTGGCGACCGTCAGCGGGGCCTTGTCGGGGGCCAGCTCGATGCGGATGGGGCCACGGGCGGTTTCGAAAACGGCGACCAGGGACATTGCGGGGCTCCTGCGGGAAAGCCGCCGAGGATACTCCAGTCAGTGTTTGGACCCCGCCTACGGGTATACTCGCCGGCTCTCTCAAGCCGCCCCGCGCCGCCCCCGGCGCGCATTCATCATGTCCGCTTCCGTCGAACGCCTCCGCAACATCGCCATCGTCGCCCACGTCGACCATGGCAAGACCACCCTCGTCGACCAGCTGCTCAAGCAGTCCGGCACCCTCAGCGAGCGCGCCGTGGTCCCGGACCGCGTGATGGACAGCAACGATCTGGAAAAGGAACGCGGCATCACGATCCTTTCGAAGAACACCGCGATCCGCTGGACCAACCCGACCACGGGCGAGGTGTGGCGCATCAACATCGTCGACACGCCCGGGCACGCCGACTTCGGCGGCGAAGTGGAACGCGTGCTGTCGATGGTCGACTCGGTGCTCATCCTCGTCGACGCGATGGACGGCCCGATGCCGCAGACGCGCTTCGTGACGCAGAAGGCCTTCGCGATGGGCTTCAAGCCCATCGTCGTGGTCAACAAGGTCGACCGCCCGGGCGCGCGCGCCAGCTGGGTGCTCGACCAGACCTTCGACCTGTTCGATCGCCTCGGCGCCACCGACGACCAGCTCGACTTCACCACCGTCTACGCTTCCGGCCTGCAGGGCTATGCCGGCATGGACGAGAGCGTGCGCGACGGCGACATGACCCCGCTGTTCGAAGCGATCTGCAACCACGTGCCCGCGCCGCCGGTCGATCCGGACGGCCCGTTCCAGATGCGCGTGACTTCGCTGGACTACAACAACTACGTCGGCATCATCGGCGTGGGCCGCATCCAGCGCGGCAAGGTCAAGACCAACCAGCAGGTCACCGTCATCGACCGCGACGGCAAGACGCGCAACGGCAAGGTGGTGCAGGTGCTCGGCTTCATGGGCCTCGAACGCGTGGAAGTGCCCGAAGCGCAGGCCGGCGACATCATCGCCTTCTCCGGCATCGAAGGCCTCGGCATCTCCGACACGCTGTGCGACCCCATGGCCGTCGAACAACTGCCGGTGCTCACCGTCGACGAACCCACGATTTCGATGACCTTCCAGGTCAACGACTCGCCCTTCGCCGGCGTGAAGGACCGCAGCGGCGGCAAGTTCCTCACCTCGCGCCAGTTGCGCGACCGGCTCACGCGCGAGACGCAGCACAACGTCGCGCTGAAGGTCGAGGACACGAGCGACGCCGACAAGTTCAAGGTCAGCGGCCGCGGCGAACTGCACCTGTCGATCCTGATCGAGAACATGCGTCGCGAAGGCTACGAGCTCGCGGTCTCGCGCCCGGAAGTGATCATCAAGACCATCGATGGCGTGGTGTCCGAACCGTTCGAATCGCTCGTCGTCGACATGGAAGAACAATTCCAGGGCGGCGTGATGGGTCGCCTCGGCGAGCGCAAGGCGCTGCTGCAGAACATGGAACCCGACGGCAAGGGCCGCGTGCGCCTGGACTACCTGATCCCCGCGCGCGGGCTGATCGGTTTCCAGACCGAGTTCCGCACGATCACCGCCGGCACCGGCATGCTCTTCCACGTCTTCGACCATTACGGCCCGAAGGCCGAAGGCCAGATCGGCCAGCGCCAGAACGGCGTGCTGATCTCCAACGGCACCGGCCCGTCGCCTGCGTACGCGCAGATGGCGATGCAGGAACGCGGCCGCCTGTTCATCGAACCGGGCGAGGAGATCTACGAAGGCCAGATCGTCGGCATCCATTCCAAGGACAACGACCTGACGGTCAACGCGCTGCGCGGCAAGCAGCTGACCAACTTCCGCGCGTCCGGCAAGGACGACGACGAAGGCCTGATCCCGGCGATCAAGTTCTCGCTCGAGCAGGCGCTGGAATTCATCGACGACGACGAACTCGTCGAGATCACGCCCAAGGCGATTCGCCTGCGCAAGAAGTCGCGCACGGAAACCGATCGCAAGCGCGCTTCGCGCGCTGCGTGATGCACGAGCCGGCGCCGCGCATGGAAGCGGAGCGCTCAAGGGTCTACGTGCACGACCCGCGGGCCCATCCGGGCCTGCGGGCCATCGCGGTGATCGAAGGCATCAAGGGTCTGCTCGCGCTGTCGGCGGCGAGCGGCCTGGAACTGATCGGCCCCATCCCGCTCAAGCGCTGGGTGCACGAGCTGATCACGCGCTTCCAACTGGAACCCGACCACGGCGCGATGGCGTGGCTCGCCAACGCGATCAATCCGCATTCGGTGCACTTCGCCGCCGCGGCGGTTTGCCTCTATGGCGTGCTGCACCTGGTCGAAGCCTGGGGCCTGTGGCGCGACAAGGCGTGGGCCTCGTTGCTCGGCTGCCTCGCCGCGTCGATCTACCTGCCTTTCGAAATCCATGAGTTGATCGGCCATCCGGGATGGGCGTCGGTGATCGTGCTTGCGATCAACGTGATCGTGGTTTGGGTGTTGGCGCGCGATTTGTTGAAGCGGCGGAAGTGAGAGCGGCGATTCTCCGTGGTGAAACGTCTCGAAGCGATCGAATGCGATTGACGGTGTGTGGACTTGGAAATAGTTTCGATCCCACACACACAAACGGGAGAGACGCGATGCGCGAACACGACTTCGGCATCAACTGACGCCAAAAGCCCAACCGCCAAAAGGCAGCCTCCGCCGGCTGCCTTTTTTTATTGCCATGCCAATCGAATTTCTCTCCGACAATCCAACGGTCCCACTGCTGTTCGTGGGTACCGTCGTGGCCGTCATCAGCTTGCGTTCGCAACGTCACCTTGCACGCGCAAAGAACACGCTCGACTTCGACAAGGATTTCCGGGAACACGAGATTCAGAATTTGCGTGTTGCCATTCGCCTGATTCGGACGACAACACCCGACGCCCTTGAACGTCTCGGCCGGCTCGACCTTCCCAATGACGAAGCTGCCGCCCTGACCCGCGCGTTGAATGTATGGGAAGGCGTCGCAATCGGCATTCGCAATGGCGTCTACAGCGAACGCCTGCTGCGCGAAGCGTACGGAACGACAATCGCTTGGCTCTTCGGGCAGGCCCGACCCTTCATCCATCAGCGTCGACAGACCAATCCCCGGTATTACGCCAATTTTTGCTGGCTCGGCGCGCGTTGGAAGTCCGATCGTGCAGTGTGGGCGCACGGCGCGCGTCGTGCGGGTCACAAAGGTTCGGCCCGCGATCGCATCCTTCGGATTCCCATCCTCGAAGGTGTGACCCGCCGCGCAACTCGGCCCTGAGCTAACGGGCCGCCGCTCCGCTTCCGGTTGCGGGTCGCCCGCCGCCGCGCGATGCTCCGCCTTCGCGGCACGCCGCCGCCCAGGGGACCTTGCCATGCGCCTTGCCTTGCTCGCCCTCGCCCTCCTCGCGGCCACGGGCTGCCAGCCCCGCGATGCCGCCGAAAAAATAGCTGCACCGACGCCGACGAAACCCGGTACGCCGGCTGCATCGACGGTGCCCGCCTTCGCCTTCGACGAGGCCGACATCGCCGGCCTGCAACAACGCATGGCGAAGGGCGATTTGACGAGCCACGCGCTGACGCAGGCCTACCTCGATCGGATCGCGGCGATCGACAAGGCGGGCCCGACGCTCAATTCGGTGATCGAACTCAATCCCAGGGCGCTCGCCGAAGCCGATGCGCTCGACGCCGAACGCAAGACCGGCAAGGTGCGCGGCCCGATGCACGGCATGCCCGTGTTGCTGAAGGACAACATCGACGCGGTGCCGATGGTGAACTCCGGTGGCTCGCTCGCGCTTGCGAACAACAAGCCGTCCCGCGACGCATTCCTCGTGCAACGCCTGCGCGCCGCCGGTGCGGTGATCCTGGGCAAGACCAACCTCAGCGAGTGGGCCAACTTCCGCTCCACGCGCGCGAGCTCGGGCTGGAGCGGCCGCGGCGGTCAGACGAAGAACCCCTACGCACTGGATCGCAATCCCTGCGGTTCCAGCGCAGGCACCGGCACGGCGATCGCGGCGAACCTCGCCGTCGTCGGCGTCGGAACCGAAACCGACGGCAGCATCATCTGCCCGGCGTCGGTCGCCGGCCTGGTCGGGTTGAAGCCGACAGTGGGCCTGGTGAGCCGCGACGGCATCATTCCCATCTCGAGCAGCCAGGACACCGCGGGGCCGATGACGCGCACGGTGTCGGATGCGGCGGCGATGTTGTCCGCGATGGTCGGTCGCGACGACGGCGACGCGGCGACGGCAAACAGCGTCGGCAAGGCGGTGTTCGATTATGAAAAGCGGCTTGATGCCAATGCGCTGCAAGGCCTGCGCGTGGGCATCCTGCGCAAGGAAATGGGCTGGCATCCGGATGTCGATGCGGCGATGGAACGCGTCGTCGCCACGCTGAAATCGGCGGGCGCGCAGGTCGTCGACGCGGACATCGCGACCAAGGGCAAGTGGGACGATCCGGAATTCGAAGTGTTGCTGTTCGAGTTCAAGGCCGGCGTGGAGAACTACCTGCAGAAGCACGAGGTCGCACCGAAGACGCTCGCGCAGCTGATCGAATTCAACAACCAGCATGTCGCCGAAGAGATGCCCTACTTCGGCCAGGAAATCTTCGAGAAGGCGAACGCCAAGGGGTCGCTCGGCGATCCGGCGTACCTGGAAGCGAAGGCGACGGCGCGTCGCCTCGCAGGCCCGGAGGGGATCGACGCGGCACTCAAGAACGCGAACGTCGATGTGCTGATTGCACCGGCGATGTCGCCGGCGTGGCCGACCGACCAGGTGCTCGGCGATCACTTCGTCGGTGCCGGTTACGGCGTCGCCGCGGTGGCGGGTTATCCGAGCCTGACGGTGCCGATGGGCGAAAGCCACGGCTTGCCGATCGGCGTGGTGTTCATCGGGCCGGCGTGGAGCGAATCGAAGCTGCTGTCGGTCGGTTACGCGTACGAGCAGCGCAGCAAGTTGCGGCGTGCGCCGACTTTCCTTTCGACGGTGGTGTTGGGGAAAACGGCGTTGCCCTCGTCGAAGGCGAGCGCGATGCCGGTGTGGACGACGGCGCCGGCTACGGATTCGACGGCGACGATGCCTGCGGCTGCTTCGACGCAAAAGTGATGCGCACGATGCGGCCTTTGTCGCCGCTCGCCCAGGCGGTCATGCCGGCGCGGTCGATCGCGTCGTAGCCGGTCTTCGACAGCGGCCGCCAGGTGGCCTGCGCGCCGCCGGGCGGCGCGTCGATCGCCTCCATGCCGGTCGGGCCCACGGCGATGCACAGCGAGACGGAGAAGCACGCCGCGCCCGAGCGATAGCCGGGCGGCGGCGGCAGCATCCTGACGGCCAGTCCCTCCGCGCCCTGGTCGAGGAATGCCGCGCTGCCTTGCGTTTCGTGTTCGAAGTCGCCGCCGACGATCAATGCGCGCGGTCCGACGGTATTGCTGATGGAGAAGATGCCCGCCGCGGGCACGCGGTGCGGCATGTCGGTGGGAAGCGGCGCCCACGCGGTTGCGTCCGCGCGCGAAGACTGGATGCGCGAAGCGGCGCCACCGCCCGCGATGTACAACGCACCCTTCGCACCGCGCGCGATGCAGGTTCCGCTCGCCGCGAACGCGGCTTCATCCGGCAAGGCTTGCGGGCCCTTCGCCTGCAACGCCCACGTGCGTCCGCCGTCGCGCGTTTCGCGCACCTGGTAACGCCCGTCGACTGGATCGCCGAGCATCCAACCGCTCTGTCCTTCGAACACCATGCAATCGAAGAACGCGCGCTCGTCGTCGTTCTTCAGCGTGAGCTTCCACGATTTGCCTGCGTCCTGCGTGCGATAGACACGCGACTGATCGCCGGGCCCGATGCTCAGCACGATGGCGGTGTTCGCGTCGAAGCCTTCGACGTCGCGGAAATCGAGCGCCTTCGCTTCGGGCACCGACACGTTGGTCCAATGCGCGCCGCCATCGATGGTGCGCAGCACGGTGCCTTCGCGCCCGCTCGCCCAGGCGATGTTGGCGTCCACCGCGGAGATACCACGCAGTCGAACGGCCACGCCGCTATCCTGCGTTTCGACGGTCGGGTTGGCCGCGAATGCGCTCGCCGCGAAAGTCGCCGCGGCGATGGCGATCGACGCGCGCCTCACGCGTGCACCGGTGCCATCAATTGCGCCTGCTTGCGCACGATCAGCATCGCGGTTTCCAGGGCCTGTTCGTAGTTCAGGCGTGGATCGACCGTCGAGCGATACGCGCGCACCAGATCGCTTTCGGTGAGCTCGCGCGCACCGCCGAGGCATTCGGTGACGTCTTCGCCCGTCAGCTCCAGGTGCACGCCACCCAGGCGCGTACCGGCGACGGCGTGCAGTTCGAAGGCCTGCTCCAACTCGTTGCGGATGTTGCCGAAGCGGCGCGTCTTGTAACCATTGGCCGTGCTTTCGGTGTTGCCGTGCATCGGATCGCAGACCCAGAGGACGCGGCGGCCTTCGCGACGGACGACGTCGAGCAGCGCCGGCAACTTGCCGCCGATCTGCGTGGCGCCCATGCGATGCACGAGCGTCAGGCGGCCGGGTTCGTCTTCCGGGTTCAGCACGTCGATCAGTTTCATCAAACCATCTGGCGTCGTGCTCGGTCCGATCTTCACCGCGACCGGATTGCGGATGCCGCGGAAGTATTCGACATGCGCGCCGTCCAGCGCGGCCGTGCGCATGCCGATCCACGGGAAGTGCGTGCTGAGGTTGAACCAACCCCACTGGCGCGGCACCTGGCGTGTCTGCGCTTCTTCGTAGGGAAGCAACAGCGCTTCGTGCGCGGTGTAGAAGTCGACGCGGTTGAGGTTGTGCACCTGCGAACCGGACAGCGTTTCCATGAAGCGCACGGCATCGCCGATGCTCGCCACCATGCGGTGGTATTCGTCGGCGAGCGGCGAGTGGCCAACCCAGCGCAGATCCCAGTATTCGGGATGGTGGAGATCGGCGAAGCCGCCGTCGATCAGCGCGCGTACGAAATTCATCGTCATCGCCGAGCGCGCATGCGCTTTGATCATGCGGCGTGGATCGGGCAAACGTTCGGCGGCGGTGAAGCCGGGCGCGTTGACGATGTCGCCGCGATAGCTCGGGAGCGTCACGCCGTCGCGTGTTTCGTCATCGGTCGAGCGCGGCTTGGCGTACTGGCCCGCGAAACGACCGACGCGCACGACCGGCAGGCGCAAGCCGTGCACGAGCACGAGGCTCATCTGCAGCAGCACCTTCAGGCGATTGGAGATCACGTCCGAATTGCATTCGGAGAAACTCTCAGCGCAGTCGCCGCCCTGCAACAGGAAGCGCTTGCCTTCCTGCGCCTCGGCCAGGTGCTGCTTGAGCGCGATGATTTCCCACGAGGTGACGAGCGGCGGCAGGCCGCGCAGTTCGCGCAGCGCGTCCTGCAACGCGTCCGCATCCGGATACACGGGCATCTGCGTCGCCGGGCGCGCGCGCCAGCTGTCGGGCGCCCAGTCGGCGGGAAGGTTCACGGGATGCAGCGAGCGATCGGTATTTGCCATGGGGCGACGCCAAATGGTGCAGTGCGTCGTCGCATCATGGGCCGGCGGCGGATCGCCCGCAACCGGCGGATTGCACCGTTCAGCGGCGGCGGAATGCGCTCATCGCAATCAGGCCCGTCAGCAGCACGAACCACAGCAGCGACCACGCCGGCATCGACATGCCGAACAAGTGCCAATCGACCTTGGCGCATTCGCCCGAGCCTGTGAGCACCTGGCGGACGACGTCGGCGAAGGGGCTGGCGTCCATCATGAATTCCAGCGGCGGGCCGCAGGCGGGCACCTGGTCCGGCGGAAGATGCGTGAGCCAAACGTGGCGTGCCGCGATACCGACGCCTGCGAGTGCGGGAATCAATGCGATCACGCCGAGGATGCGGCGGCCCGTGGTGCCGCGCGGCGCGATGAGACCACCCATCAGGAATGCCAGGCCCAGCGCGGCAAACGCGATGCGCTGGAAGATGCACAGCGGGCACGGGTTGAGGTGCCAATGCGTTTGCGAGAACAGCGCGAACCCGATCAGCGCCGCGCATGCGACGAACCCGAGCAGGAAACGGAGGCGGAAGGCGGAAGCGGCGGCGGTGTCGTTCATGCGGCAAGCGTGGCTGAGCTTGCGCCCGATGGGAAGTGGCGAGCGTCCCGCGTGCACCAAAAAAGAAACCCCGGCACCGGGCCGGGGTTTCGGGTCTCGCATGGGGCGACCGATTACTCGGTGGCCGCCTCGGGACGGTCCACCAGTTCGACATACGCCATCGGCGCGTTGTCGCCGGCGCGGAAGCCGCACTTGAGGATGCGCAGGTAGCCGCCCGGACGGGTGGCGTAGCGCGGACCGAGGATGGTGAAGAGATTGCCGACCGCTTCCTTGTCGCGCAGGCGCGAGAAGGCAAGGCGGCGGTTGGCGACGCCGTCGATCTTCGCGAGCGTGATGAGCGGCTCGGCGACGCGGCGAAGTTCCTTCGCCTTCGGCAGCGTGGTACGGATCAATTCGTGCTTGAACAGCGAGGCGGCCATGTTGCTGAACATCGCATCGCGATGGGCGCTGGTGCGGCTGAACTTGCGTCCGGCTTTCTGGTGGCGCATGGGTTGGTTTCCTTTGGAATCTTGGGTCGTTGGACTTCGCTGTCGCCATCCTGGCGTTGACGCTCGGGCTACGCTGGCCCTGGCCGACCCTCCGTGGGCGGCGCGCCGCGCGGTTATGACCGCGTCGGATGTTGCTGATTACGACAAATGCCTGCGCGGAAAACCGCGCAGGCATCGATGCTGCTTAGCCCATCATCCCGTGCGAGGCGATGCCGGCCGGCGGCCAGTTTTCCAGCTTCATGCCGAGCGAAAGGCCGCGCTGGGCGAGGACTTCCTTGATCTCGGTGAGCGACTTCTTCCCGAGGTTCGGCGTCTTGAGCAGCTCGACTTCCGTCTTCTGGATCAGGTCGCCGATGTAGTAAATGCTCTCGGCCTTGAGGCAGTTGGCCGAACGCACCGTCAACTCGAGGTCGTCGATCGGGCGCAACAGCACCGGATCCACGCCGCTGGCCTGCGGCTTCGCCGCACCGCGGTCGCGGTGGGTGAAATCGCCGAACACCGACAACTGGTCGCTGAGGATGTCGGCGGCGGTGCGCACGGCTTCCTCGGCGTCGATCGTGCCGTTGGTCTCGATGTCCAGGACCAGCTTGTCCAGGTCGGTGCGCTGTTCGACGCGCGCAGCTTCCACTGCGTACGCGACGCGGCGGACCGGCGAGAACGAGGCATCCAGCATCAGGCGGCCGATCGCGCGGGTCTCTTCGTCCGGACGACGACGGGCGGCGGCCGGCTGGTAGCCGAACCCACGCTCGATCTTCAGGCGCATGTTGAGCGCCGTGTCCTTGGTGAGGTGCGCGATCACGTGCGCCGGATTCAGGATCTCGACGTTGTGGTCGACCTTGATGTCGCCGGCGGTGACGACGCCCGGGCCCTGCTTCGCGAGGCTCAGGGTGGCCGAATCGCCGGTGTGCATGCGGATCGCGACGTCCTTGAGGTTCAACAACACCTCGAGCACGTCCTCCTGCAGGCCTTCGACGGTGGTGTACTCATGCAGCACGCCGTCGATCTCGACTTCCGTGATCGCGAAGCCGGGGATCGAGGACAGCAGCACGCGGCGCAGTGCGTTGCCGAGCGTGTGGCCGTAGCCGCGTTCCAGCGGTTCGATCACGACCTTGGCGCGGTTTTCTGCGATACGCTCGATCTGCGGACCGCGGGGGCGCAAGACTTGGTTTGCGGTAACCGTCATGTTGTAACGTCTCCAATAGGGCGGCACGCGACCACGTCTGGTCGCATGCCTGGTGCAGCTGCGAACCGTTACTTCGAATACAACTCGACGATCAGCGCTTCGTTGATGTCAGCAGGCAATTCGGCACGGTCCGGCACGGCCTTGAACACGCCGGCGAACTTCTTGGCGTCGACTTCGACCCACGCCGGCGACAGATCCATCTGCTGCGCGACGGTGACCGATTCCTGCACGCGAAGCTGCTTCTGCGCGCGCTCGGAGAGCGCGATCGCGTCGCCGGCCTTGACGGCGAACGACGGCAGGTTCACCGGCTTGCCGTTGACCGTGACGCCGCGGTGCGAAACCAGCTGGCGCGCGGCCGGGCGGGTGACGGCGAAGCCCATGCGATAGACGACGTTGTCCAGGCGCGTCTCGAGGAGCTGCAGCAGGTTTTCACCCGTGTTGCCCTTCTTGGTGGACGCCTTCTTGTAGTAGTTGCGGAACTGACGCTCCAGCAGGCCGTAGATGCGCTTGACCTTCTGCTTTTCGCGCAGCTGGGTCGCATAGTCGGACAGCTTGCCCTTGCGGGCGGTGGCGCCGTGCTGGCCGGGCTTCTGCTCCAGCTTGCACTTGGAATCGAGCGCGCGCGCCGGCGACTTCAGGCCGAGATCGGCGCCTTCGCGACGGGCGAGCTTACAGGTGGGACCAATATAACGAGCCATTTTTCTTCAGCTCCTCAGACGCGGCGCTTTTTCGGCGGACGGCACCCGTTGTGCGGGATGGGCGTCACGTCGATGATGTTGGTGATCTTGTAGCCGACGTTGTTCAACGAACGCACGGCGCTTTCACGACCCGGACCCGGTCCCTTGATGCGGACTTCGAGCGACTTGACGCCGTAGTCGAGCGCAGCACGGCCCGCCTTTTCGGCGGCGACCTGGGCGGCGAAGGGCGTGGACTTGCGCGAACCGCGGAAGCCCGCGCCGCCCGAAGTCGCCCACGACAGCGCGTTGCCCTGGCGGTCGGTGATCGTGACGATGGTGTTGTTGAACGAAGCGTGGACGTGCGCAACGCCGTCGGTGACGACGCGCTTGATCTTCTTCTTCGTTTTTGCGGCAGCTGCCGGCTTGGCCATGGTGTGGGTTCCTTACTTCTTGATGGCCTTGCGCGGACCCTTGCGGGTGCGTGCGTTGGTCCGGGTGCGCTGGCCACGCAGCGGGAGACCACGGCGGTGACGCAGGCCGCGGTAGCACGCCAGGTCCATCAGACGCTTGATGGCCATGCCGACTTCACGACGCAGGTCGCCTTCGACCACGTACTTGCCGACTTCCGCGCGCAGGCGCTCGACATCGGGTTCGGACAGGTCGCGGATCTTGATGTTCGAAGCAACGCCCGCAGCGGTGCAGACCTTCTTCGAACGGGTACGGCCGATGCCGTAGATGCTTTGAAGCCCGACCCAGACATGCTTCTGGGCAGGCAGGTTGACGCCCGCAATACGCGCCATGACGCGATCTCCAAAACTGATGGCCGCCGGACGTGTTCGACCCGGCAAGGGAACATGAAAGTTTAGCGTGGTCTCGTGGAACTTGGAAGTCCCGGGCCAAACGGCCCTGAACCCGGCATGGGGAGTGTGCCCATGCTCCGGCGACGGATTCCGGACTGCTCGGGCAACGCGGCGAACCCCGCCCTGCCCTTGCCCCGCGCGCTACTCCGGCGCGCGGTCTGGTCCGGACCCACCCGCGCACGAGACCGCCGCGCGAGTCGCCCTGGTCGACCCGGGCGAAACCCGGGTCGGGGTGCGGAACCGGCTGGGCCGGTGCCGCGGTGTGTTTCGATCAACGGCCGGTCAGGCCGCGCGAACCCTTGAGGTTCGCCTTCTTCAGCAGGCTCTCGTACTGGTGGGACGTCAGGTGCGCCTGGATCTGCGCCATGAAGTCCATCACCACCACGACCACGATCAGCAGCGAGGTGCCGCCGAAGTAGAAGGAGGCGCCGATTTTCGTGCGCATCACTTCAGGAAGCAAGCAAACCAGCACCAGGTAGGCCGCACCCGCACCGGTCAGGCGCGTCAGCACGCCGTCGATGTAGTCCGCGGTCGCCTTGCCGGGGCGGATGCCCGGGATCAGCGCGCCCGACTTCTTGAGGTTGTCGGCCGTTTCCTGCGAGTTGAAGACCAGCGCCGTGTAGAAGAACGCGAAGCCGATGATCAGGGCCGCGAACAGGATCATGTGCAGCGGCTCGCCCGGGGCCAGCGACTGTGCCGCGCGCTGGAGCCAGTTGGCCTGCCCCGCCTGGCCGAACCAGGTGGAGGCCGTGGCCGGGAACATGATCAGGCTCGAGGCGAAGATCGGCGGGATCACGCCCGACATGTTGAGCTTCAGCGGCAGGAACGAGGTCTGGTTCATGTACGCGTTGCGACCGCCACCCTGGCGACGCGCGTAGTTGACCGTGACCCGGCGCTGCCCGCGCTCGACGAACACGACGAGGAAGGTGAAGGCCAGCACGATGGCCGCGATCGCCATCACCTGCAACGCGGTGATGTCGCCGTTGCGCGCCTGTTCGAACGTGGTGAGCACCGCGCCCGGCAGGCCGGAGACGATACCGGCGAAGATGATCAGCGAAACGCCGTTGCCGATGCCCCGCTCGGTGACCTGCTCGCCCAGCCACATCAGGAACATCGTGCCCGCGGTCAGCGAAACCACCGCGGTGAGCACGAACCCGGGGCCCGGGTTGTAGACCACCGGCATGCCGCCGGAAGCCACCTGGTGCTGCAGCGCGAAGGCGATCGAACCGGCCTGCACGATCGCGAGGAACACCGCGCCCATGCGCGAGTACTGCGTGATCTTGCGGCGACCGGACTCGCCTTCCTTCGACATCGCCTTCCAGCTCGGCAGGATCTGCGTCATCAACTGCACGACGATCGAGGCCGAGATGTACGGGACGACGTTCAGGGCGAACAGGCTGAAGTGCTGGAGCGCGCCACCGGAGAACATGTTGAACATGTCCACGATGGTGCCCTTCTGCGACTCCATGAGCTGGATCATCGCCTGCGGGTTGACGCCCGGCACCGGGATGTAGCACCCGATGCGGTAGACGATCAACGCGCCGAGGACGAAGAACAGGCGCTGACGGAGCTCGGTGAATTTACCGAGCCCGCCACCGAGATTCGCAGCTGCGCCTCGCGCCATGCGTCGCTTACTCCCCGACCTGGCCGCCGGCCGCTTCGATCGCGGCCTTCGCGCCGGCCGTGGCCATCAGGCCCTGGAGCACGAACTTCTTGGTCACTTCGCCCTTCTTCACGACCTTCACCTTGCGGGCGGCCTGCGGGATGAGCTTGGCGGCGCGCAGCGCGGCGATGTCGATCGTGCCGGCGTCCAGCTTGTCCAGCTGGTACAGCAGCACTTCGGCCGTGTCCTTGAGCAGCTTGCTGCGGAAACCGATCTTCGGCAGGCGACGCTGCATCGGCATCTGGCCGCCTTCGAAGCCGGCCTTGATCTTGCCTTTGCCGCTACGGGCGAACGAGCCCTTGTGGCCGCGGCCCGCGGTCTTGCCGAGGCCCGAACCGATGCCGCGACCGACGCGGGTGCGTTCCTGGCGGGCGCCGTCGGCTGGCTTGAGGGTATTCATACGCATGTGATCAATCCTCCACGCGAACGAGGTAGTGCAGCTGCGTGATCAGGCCACGCACCTGCGGGCTGTCCTTCAGCTCGCGCACATCGTTGAGCTTGTTGAGGCCGAGGGCGCGCACCGACAGGCGATGACGCGCCTGCGTGCCGCGAAGGCCCTTGACGAGGCGCACCTTGACGGTGCCAGTGTTTGCGGGCGTCTTAGCCATGGTTCAAGTCCTCGACCTTCTTGCCGCGCTTGGCCGCGATCTTGTTCGGCGAGCTCGTCTCACCCAGGCCGCGCAGCGTGGCGCGCACCAGGTTGATCGGATTGCGCGAACCGACGGCCTTCGCCAGCACGTTCTTGACGCCGACCGCTTCGAGCACGGCGCGCATCGCGCCGCCGGCGATCACGCCGGTACCTTCGGAAGCCGGCTGCATGAACACGCGCGCGGCACCGTGGCCCGACTTCACGGCGTGCCAGAGCGTGCCGTTGTTGAGGTCGACCTGGATGAAGCTCTTGCGGGCGTATTCCATCGACTTCTGGATCGCGACCGGCACTTCGCGCGCCTTGCCGTAACCGAAGCCGACCTTGCCGTTGCCGTCGCCCACCACCGTCAGCGCGGTGAAGGTGAACTGGCGACCGCCCTTGACCGTCTTGCTGACGCGATTGACCGCGATCAGCTTCTCGATCATGCCGTCATCGACTTCCTCGCGATCGCGATTGCGATCGCGGCCCCGCGATTCACGTTGTTCTGCCATTGTCTTGTCTCGGTAGTTAAGGAATTTACGGCTCTTGGCCGCTTAGAGTTGTTGGTGTGTCGCGGGTGTTCCGCGAACGGGAGAACTCCCGCCCGCGTCCGATACCGACCGTATCGACGGTTGAAAGTTTCTTGCTTAGAACTGCAGGCCGCCTTCGCGGGCTGCATCGGCGAGCGCCTTGATGCGGCCGTGGTAGCGGTAGCCCGAGCGGTCGAACGCGACCTTCTCGACGCCGGCAGCCTTCGCCTTCTCGGCGATCATGCGGCCGACCTTGGCGGCGGCGTCGGCGTTGCGGCCGTTCTTCAGGCCTTCCTTGACGTCGGACTGCACGGTCGAGGCCGAAGCCAGGACCTTGGAGCCGTCGGCGGTGAAGACCTGGGCGTACAGGTGCTGGCCGGTGCGCAGCACCGACAGGCGCGGCACGCCGAGTTCGCGGATGTGCGCGCGCGTCGACTTGGCGCGGCGCAGGCGGGCGGGTTTCTTGTTCATGCGTATGTCTCCGAAAGCTGAAAGCCGCTTAGGCCTTCTTGGCTTCCTTGCGGATGATGTTCTCGCCGGCGTACTTCACGCCCTTGCCCTTGTACGGTTCCGGCGGACGGAAACCGCGGATCTTCGCCGCCACTTCGCCGACGCGCTGCTTGTCGGCGCCGGACACGACGATTTCCGTCTGCGTCGGCGTGGCGATGGTGATGCCTTCGGGAGCCTTGAACAGCACCGGGTGGGAAAAGCCCAGCGAGAGATTCAGGTCCGTGCCCTGCATCGCGGCACGGTAACCGACGCCGACCAGCTCGAGCTTGCGCTCGAAGCCCTGGCTGACGCCCTGCACCATGTTCGCGAGGATGGCGCGGAGCGTGCCGGCCATCGGGAGGAGCGACGGGTCGTTGGCCGAGAGCAGCGCATTGCCGTCTTCGACCTTGACTTCGACGCCGGCCGGCTTGGCGATCGACAGGGTGCCCTTCGGGCCCTTGACGGTCACGTTCTCGGCCTGGATGTTCATTTCGACGCCCTTGGCCAGGGCAATCGGTTGCTTGGCGACGCGCGACATAGTCGTTACTCCCTTAGGCCACGACGCACAGGACTTCACCGCCGACGCCCTGCTGGCGCGCCTGCGAGTCGGTCATGATGCCCTTGGACGTGGAGATGATCGCGACACCGAGGCCACCGAGGACCTTGGGCAGCGCGTCCTTGCCGCGGTACTGGCGGAGGCTGGACTTCGACACGCGCTGGAGGCGTTCGATGACCGGCTTGCCTTCGTAGTACTTCAGCGCGATTTCGAGGACCGACTTGGCGCCGTCCTTGGTCACGCGCGACGACGCGATGTAGCCCTCTTCCTGGAGGACCTTCGCGATCGCGACCTTGATCTTGGACGACGGCATCGAAACAGCCGGCTTGCCGACGGCGGCCGCATTCTTGATGCGGATCAGCATGTCGGCGATGGGATCAGTCATGCTCATTGAAAATTACCTTTGAGTGCACCGATATCCGCGGGATGCGAATACTTCTACTTGGAACTTGTTACCAGGACGCCTTGCGGAGGCCCGGGACGTCGCCGTTCATCGTCGCCTTGCGCAGCATGTTGCGCGCCAGGCCGAACTTC
Organism: Lysobacter sp. P5_B12; assembly: GCF_056400425.1. Classification (NCBI taxonomy): domain Bacteria; kingdom Pseudomonadati; phylum Pseudomonadota; class Gammaproteobacteria; order Lysobacterales; family Lysobacteraceae; genus Lysobacter; species Lysobacter sp. P5_B12. The sequence goes on along the minus strand of NZ_JBFULG010000011.1, from coordinate 7,262 downwards.
TTGTAGACGCCACGCGGACGGCCGGTGATCGCGCAACGCGTGCGCTGGCGGCTTTCCGAGGAATCGCGCGGCAGCTTCTGCAGCTTGACCACGGCTTCCATCTTTTCTTCGTACGAAGCGGTCGTGCTGGAGATGATCTTCTTCAGCGCGTCGCGCTTGGCACCATGCTGCTTCGCCAGCTTGGCGCGCTTGACTTCGCGGTTGACCATCGAGGTCTTGGCCATGGTGTCGTGCCCTTAGTTGCGGAACGGGAAGCGGAAGGCTTCGAGCAGGGCCTTGGCCTCAGCATCGGTCTTCGCCGTGGTGGTGATCGCGATGTCCATGCCGCGCATGGCGTCGACCTGGTCGAAATCGATCTCCGGGAAGATGATCTGTTCCTTGACGCCCATGTTGTAGTTGCCGCGGCCGTCGAACGAACGACCCGACACGCCGCGGAAGTCGCGGACGCGCGGCAGCGAGATGTTGATCAGGCGATCGAGGAACTCGAACATGCGGGCGCGGCGCAAGGTGACCTTGCAGCCGATCGGCCAGCCGTCGCGGATCTTGAACGAGGCCACCGAGATGCGCGACTTGGTGACCAACGGCTTCTGGCCGGAGATCTTGGCCATGTCGGCCACCGCGTTCTCGAGGATCTTCTTGTTCGCCGCCGCCTCGCCCACGCCCATGTTGAGCGTGACCTTGACGAGCTTCGGCACTTGCATCGGATTGGTGTAGCCGAACTGCTTCATCAGCTTCGGCACCACGTCTTCCTTGTAAATCTTTTCAAGCCGGGTCATGACATTTCCTCGGACGGCGATCAGCCGTCGATCGATTCACCACTGGAGCGGAACACACGCAGTTTGCGTCCATCCTCCAGGACCTTGAAGCCGATGCGCTCGCCCTTGCCGGAGGCAGGGTTGAACAGCATGACGTTCGAAATGTGGATCGGCGCTTCGCGCTCGATCACGCCGCCGGCCTGGCCGAGCTGCGGGTTCGGCTTGGTGTGGCGCTTGATGACGTTGATGTTGGACACGACGACCTTGTCGCCGGCCACGCGCACCACGTCACCACGCTTGCCCTTGTCCTTGCCGGAGATGACGACCACCTGGTCGCCCTTGCGGATACGGTTCATATGGGTTCCTTCGCTCAGAGCACTTCGGGCGCGAGCGAGACGATCTTCATGAACTTCTCGGAACGCAGTTCGCGGGTCACGGGCCCGAAGATGCGCGTGCCGATCGGCTCATGCTTGTTGTTGAGCAACACCGCGGCGTTGCCGTCGAAGCGGATCAGCGAACCGTCGGCGCGGCGCACACCCTTGCGGGTACGGACCACGACGGCGTCGTAGACGTCGCCCTTCTTGACCTTGCCGCGCGGGATCGCGTCCTTGACGGTCACCTTGATGATGTCGCCGATGTGGGCATAGCGGCGCTTGGAACCACCAAGCACCTTGATGCACATCAGTTCCTTCGCGCCCGAGTTGTCGGCGGCGTCGAGATAGCTCTGCATCTGGATCATGGCTGTCTCTCCTTCCTTACTCGGCTGCGCGCGTCAGAATTTCGACGACACGCCAGTTCTTGGTCTTCGACATCGGCGCGCACTCGGCGATGCGCACGAGGTCGCCTTCCTTGCAGGCGTTCTCGGCGTCATGCGCGTGCAGCTTGGTCGAGCGGCGGATGTACTTGCCGTACAACGCATGCTTGACCTGGCGCTCGACGAGCACGGTGATGGTCTTGTCCATCTTGTTGCTGACGACGCGGCCATCGACCGTGTGCAGCTTCTTGGCATTCTCGTTCATCGTCGAGTCCTTACTTCTTTGCCACGTCGCCGAGCAGCATGTTCACGCGCGCGATTTCGCGGCGGACACGGCGGGCTTCATGGGTCTTGGCCGGGGGCAGCTGGCCCGTGGCTTTCTGCATGCGGAGCGCGAACTGCTCCTTCTGCAGGTCCACGAGGTGGGCCTTCAGTTCGCCGGCGTTCTTCTGACGCAGGTTCTTGAGTTCCATCAGCGCACCGTCCGGGTAACGAAAGTGGTGGTGACCGACAGCTTGGCCGCGGCCAGGCGGAACGCCTCGCGTGCGACTTCTTCGCTGACGCCTTCGATCTCGTAAATCATGCGACCCGGCTGGATCTGCGCGACCCAGTATTCGACGTTGCCCTTACCGGAACCCATTCGAACTTCGATGGGCTTCTTGGTGATCGGCTTGTCGGGGTACACACGGATCCACATCTTGCCGCCGCGCTTCACGTAGCGGCTGATCGAGCGGCGGGCCGCTTCGATCTGGCGCGCGGTGAGCTGGCCGAAAGCCGTGGACTTCAGGCCGAACTCGCCGAACGAAACGGCATTGCCGCTCCAGCTCAGGCTGTCGTTACGGCCCTTGTGCATCTTGCGGTATTTGGTTCGCTTGGGTTGCAACATGATTAATCCCTCGCCTCGCGCTCACGGCGCGGACCACGCGGACGGTCGGCGCGATCGCCGCGCTCACCACGCTCGGCGCGCGGCGTGTCGTCCTGCTTTTCCTGGCCGACCTGGCTGAAGTCGAACACTTCACCCTTGTAGACCCACACCTTGATACCGATGATCCCGTAGGTCGTCTTCGCTTCGGCGAAGCCGTAGTCGATGTCGGCGCGCAGCGTGTGCAGCGGCACGCGACCTTCGCGGTACCACTCCGAACGCGCGATTTCCGCACCGTTGAGGCGGCCTGCGACGTTGACCTTGATGCCCAGGGCACCGAGGCGCATCGCGTTGCCGACCGCGCGCTTCATCGCACGGCGGAACATGATGCGGCGCTCGAGCTGCTGCGCGATCGATTCGGCGACCAGCTGCGCATCGAGTTCGGGCTTGCGGACTTCGGTGACGTTGATGTGCGCCGGAACGCCCATCAGGTCGCTGACTTCCTTCCGCAGCTTTTCGATGTCCTCGCCACGCTTGCCGATCACCACGCCCGGGCGGGCGGTGTGGATCGTCACGCGCGCGTTCTGCGCCGGACGCTCGATCAGGATTTTCGAAATACCGGCCTGCGCGAGCTTCTTGCGCAGCATGTCGCGGACCTTGAGGTCCGCGATCAGGTAGTCGGCGTAATGCTTCTTGCCGGCATACCACTTGGAGTTCCAGTCCTTGGCGATGCCCAGGCGGATACCGGTCGGATGAACTTTATGACCCATCGTCTTATCTCCGCCTTACTTGCCGGCACCGACAACCACGGTGATGTGGCTGGTGCGCTTGAGGATCCGGGTGCCGCGGCCCTTCGCACGCGCCATGAAGCGCTTCAGCGTGGGACCTTCGTCGACCATGATGGAGGTGACGCGCAGGTCGTCGACGTCGGCGCCCTGGTTGTTCTCCGCGTTGGCGATCGCCGATTCGACGACCTTGCGGATCATGCCGGCGGCCTTCTTGTCGGAGAACTTCAGCAGGTTGACGGCACGCTCGGCCGAGAGGCCGCGCACCTGGTCTGCGACCAGGCGGGCCTTCTGCGCGGAGATGCGCGCAGAGCGCAGGATGGCTTTCGCTTCCATGGTCATCTCCTTACTTCCCGCTCTTCTTGTCGCCGCCATGACCCTTGAACGTCCGGGTCAGTGCGAATTCGCCAAGCTTGTGGCCAACCATGTTTTCGTTGACCAGGACCGGGATGTGGTTCTTGCCGTTGTGCACGGCGATGGTGAAGCCGACCATTTCCGGCATGACCATCGAACGACGCGACCAGGTCTTGATCGGCTTCTTGTTGTTGCCCGCGGTCTCCACCTTCTTCATCAGGTGGTGGTCGACGAACGGACCCTTCTTCAGTGAACGTGCCATGGCCGATTAACCCCTGCGATCGCGCACGATGAATTGCGTGGTGCGCTTGTTCTTGCGCGTCTTGTAACCCTTGGTCGGGACACCCCACGGGGTGACCGGATGCGGGTTGCCCTGGCCAGCCTTCGCCTCGCCACCACCGTGCGGGTGGTCGACCGGGTTCATGGCGGCGCCGCGAACGGTCGGCTTGATGCCGCGCCAACGCTTCGCACCGGCCTTGCCCAGCTTCTCGAGGTTGTGCTCGACGTTGCCGACTTCGCCGATCGTCGCGCGGCATTCGGCCGGCACCTTGCGCATTTCGCCGGAGCGAAGACGCAGGGTGGCGTAACCGGATTCGCGGGCGATCAGCTGCACGCCGGCGCCTGCGGCGCGGGCGAGCTGCGCACCCTTGCCGGGCTTCATCTCGATGCAATGCACCGTGGAGCCGACGGGGATGTTGCGCAGGGGCAGCGTGTTGCCGACCTTGATCGGGGCGTCGCGGCCCGCGATCACCTGGTCGCCGCTCTTCAGGCCCTTGGGGGCGATGATGTAGCGACGCTCGCCATCGACGTAGCACAGCAGCGCGATGTGCGCGGTGCGGTTGGGATCGTATTCGATCCGCTCCACGCGCGCCGGAATGCCTTCCTTGTCGCGCTTGAAGTCGATGATGCGGTAATGCTGCTTGTGGCCACCGCCGATGTGGCGGGTGGTGATGCGACCGTGGTGGTTACGGCCGCCGGTGTTGCTCTTCTTCTCGACCAGCGCGGCGAACGGAGCACCCTTGTGGAGGTCCGGCGTCACGACACGGACCGCCGAACGGCGACCGGGGGAAGTGGGCTTGAAAGTCATCAATGCCATGGGTCTGTCCTCAGGCCTTGGCCATCATCACGTCGATCGACTGGCCTTCGGCCAGCTTGACGTACGCCTTGCGCCAATCGCCGCGCTTGCCCTGGCGAAACTTGAAGGACTTGTTCTTGCCCTTCACGTTCACCACGTTCACCGCTTCGACCTTGACGTCGAAAATCTGCTCGACCGCAACCTTGATGTCAGCCTTGGTGGCGGTCTTCGCGACTTCGAAGACGTACTGATTCGACACTTCCTGCAGGCGCGCGGTCTTTTCGGACACGCGCGGCGCGCGGATTACTTCGTACACGTTGTTGGTGATCGCGCTCATGCCAGCCACTCCTCGATCTTCTTGACCGCATCGGCCGTCATCACGACCGAATCGGCGCCGACGAGGGCGACCGGGTCGAGACCCTGCACGTCGCGCACTTCGACATACGGCAGGTTGCGCGCGGACAGGTACAGCGATTCCGACGCATCCTCGGTCACGATCAGCGGACGACGACCGACCGACAGATCCTTGAGCTTGGACATCAGGCCCTTGGTCTTCGGACCGTCGAGGTCGAAGGATTCGACGACGGTGATGCGGCCCTGGCGGTTGAGTTCCGACAGGATCGCGGCGATCGCCGCGCGGTACATCTTGCGGTTGACCTTCTGCGCGAAGCTGCGCGGCTTGGCCGCGAACGTCACGCCGCCGCCGACGAAGATCGGAGCCGTCAGCGCGCCATGACGCGCACCGCCGCCCTTCTGCTTCTTCGACTTCTTCGTGGTGCCGTTGACTTCCGAACGCGTCTTCTGCGCCTTGGTGCCGGCGCGGCCCGCGTTGCGGTAGGCGACGACGACCTGGTGGACCAGGTCCTCGGAGAATTCGCGACCGAACACGGCGTCCGAAACGGACAGCGTGTTCTTGCTGTTATTGATGGACAGTTCCATCGTCAGACTCCCTTGCTCGTCGGACGCACGATGACGTCGCCGCCCGGCGCACCCGGCACGGCACCGCGCACGGCGATCAGGCCGCGCTCGGCGTCGACCTTGACCACGCGCAGGTTCTGCGTCGTCTGCTGCTCGGCGCCCATGTGGCCCGACATCTTCTTGCCCGGGAACACGCGGCCCGGCGTCTGGCGCTGGCCGATCGAACCCGGCGAACGATGCGACAGCGAGTTGCCGTGCGTCGCGTCGCCCATGGTGAAGTTCCAGCGCTTGATCGTGCCCTGGAAGCCCTTGCCCTTGGTGATGCCCTGCACGTCGACGGCCTGGCCGACTTCGAAGATGTCGGCGCGAATTTCGCCGCCCACCTGGAAGTCGGAGATCTTGTCGTCGGCCACGCGCAGTTCCCACAGGCCGCGACCGGATTCCACCTTCGCCTTCGCGAGGTGGCCGGCGGCCGGCTTGTTCACCAGGGCGGCGCGCTTGACGCCGACGGTGACCTGCACGGCGCTGTAGCCGTCGGTCTCGACCGTCTTCACCTGGGTGATGCGGTTGGGGGTGGCTTCGATCAGGGTCACCGGGATGGACTTGCCATCTTCGGTAAACACGCGGCTCATGCCGGCCTTGCGGCCGACGATGCCCAACGAATGCTTCTTCGCGGTCATGGTGGCGGGCCTCAGGTCAGCTTGATTTGCACGTCGACGCCAGCCGCGAGTTCGAGCTTCATCAGCGCGTCCACGGTCTTGTCGTTCGGGTCGACGATATCGAGCACGCGCTTGTGCGTGCGGGTTTCGTACTGGTCGCGCGCGTCCTTGTCGGCGTGCGGCGAGGTAAGAATGGTGTAGCGCTCGAGCTTGGTCGGCAGCGGGATCGGGCCGCGCACTTGCGCGCCGGTCCGCTTGGCCGTCTCGACGATCTCGCTGGCCGAGCGATCGATCAGGCGATGATCGAATGCCTTCAGCCGAATCCGGATCTTCTGGTCCGCCATGACGGGTATTCCTCTGGAAAGAGCGGGAGGTCGGCCTCTGGTGTGCCGGCCCCGGGTTTCTTTGAAACGGGGTGCTTTGGAACGGGGTGCGTCCTGCAAAATCAAGGGCGGGCCGGTTACCCGGTCCGCCCAGACGGAATCTAGAACGCGCAAGCGGCCCCGCCATGTGTGTCCCGAAAATCTTCGGAACGGGCGGAGCACCACCGCGCGACATATCCCTGTCTGGCGAAAACGAGGTGCATCCTGCCCCTCAGTTCGCTGGTCCCTGCAGCCTTCCGTTCAAGGCAGGCCGCGAGGGTCTTGCATTCTAGTGGGTCTCCAGGGGGAATGGCAACCCATTCCCCCGGAAAATCACAGACTTATTACTTGAGGATCTTCGCCACGACGCCGGCGCCGACCGTACGGCCGCCTTCGCGGATCGCGAAGCGCAGGCCATCGTCCATCGCGACCGGGTTGATCAGCTCGACCACCATCTTGATGTTGTCGCCCGGCATGACCATTTCCACGCCTTCCGGCAGGGTCACGGCGCCCGTGATGTCGGTCGTGCGGAAGTAGAACTGCGGGCGGTAGCCCTTGAAGAACGGCGTGTGGCGGCCGCCTTCGTCCTTCGACAGCACGTACACCTCGGCTTCGAACGTGGTGTGCGGGGTGATCGAACCGGGCTTGGCCAGCACCTGGCCGCGCTCGACGTCGTCGCGCTTGGTGCCGCGCAGCAGCAGGCCCGCGTTGTCGCCCGCCTGGCCCTGGTCCAGCAGC
>NZ_JBFULG010000010.1:0-79498 GCF_056400425.1 Lysobacter sp. P5_B12 | reverse complement strand
CGCCTGGCCGGCGGCGGCGCGCTGCGCGGCGGCGGCGCGCGGGTCGAGCGCGTCCATCAACCCGATGGCTTCGTGCTCCATGTCGACGATGTACGCGGCGATGCGGCCACGGAAGTAACGATGGAAGCACAGCGCGGGGATGGCGACGATCATGCCGGCCGCGGTGCACACCAGTGCCTTGCCGATGCCGCCTGCGAGCTGGTTCACATCGCCGATGCCCTGGTCGAGGATGCCGAGGAACATCTGGATCATGCCCACCACGGTGCCGAACAGGCCGAGCAAGGGCCCCGCGGCGGCGATGGTGCCGAGCGTGTTGAGGAAGCGCTCCATCTTGTGGACCTGGTGGCGGCCCACGTCTTCGGTGCGCTCGCGGATTTCCTCGCGCGTGCGATGGCGCACGTCGAGCACGGAGGCCAGCAAGGCGCCGAGCGGCGAGTTGCGACGCAGCGAATCGATGTGGGTGGGGTCCAGCCGACCCTTGGCGGCCCAGGCCCGCACCTCGGGGCCGAGGCCCGGCGGCAGGACGACCTTGCGCCGCAAACTCCAGAAACGCTCGACGATGATCGCCAGGGCGATCACCGAGAGCAGCAACAACGGGATCATCGGCCAGCCGCCCGCGCGCACCAGTTCCAGCACGTCTCACTCCTCCGGGCCAGGCCCGTCATTCGGCCGATAGCATAGCCCAGCGCCGCGGGCGGACCGGGGCGTTGCGTCCCAAAGCCGTGCGTGGGTTTCGCGACGTGCGGCCGTTTTCACGCCTTCGGCGCCCACATCCACGCGCAGGGCGCCGCCGGCGGCGGTGTCCAGGACGCGGGCGCCGGCCCGGCACCAGCGTTCGACGACCTCCGCGCGCGGGTGCCCGAAGCGATTGTTCGCGCCGCTGGCGACCAGGGCGACGCGGGCGCCGGTCGCGCGGATGAACGCGGGGTCGGACGAACCTTCGCTGCCGTGATGCGGAACCAGCACGACGTCGGCGCGCAATTGCGCGGGGTCGCGACGGGCGAGCGTGCGTTCGACCACCTCGCCGATATCGCCGGTGATCAACGCGCTGCCGTGCGTGCCGTCGATGCGCAGCACGCAGCCGGCGTCGTTGCCCAGGTAGGGGAAGTGCTGCGTGGGATGCAGGTAACGGAAGGCGACGCCATCGCGTTGCCAGGTTCGACCGGCGATGCAACGCGATGCGACCGGCGTCGGGCTGCCTTCCGGCGCGTGGCTGTCGTGGATGGGCAGTGCGCGACGGACGGCCTGCCAGCCACCGGCGTGATCGCTGTCGGCGTGACTGACGATGGCCACATCGAGTGCGCGCACGCCCAATGCGCGCAGGGCGGGGACCACGGCGCGTTCGCCGGCGTCGTATCCGTCGTGCGAAGCGGGTCCCATGTCGAACAGGAGCGTGTGCGTTTTGGTGCGCACGACGGCGGAGAGCCCCTGCCCCACATCGAGCACGTCGATGCGGAATGCGCCGTGCGCCGGAAGCGCGCGCGACGGCCAGAGCAAGGGAAGCCACAGCAACAGCGCGAGCGGCTTGCCCGGAACACCGCGTGGCAGCAGGCACCAGAAGGCTGCAAATGCCGCCATCGGCAACGCGAACCAGCGCGCTTCGGGCAACCACGCGAACGCGAACGGACTCTCGCCGAGCGCTTCGAACGCGGGCCATGTCGCATCGAATGCGAAGGCGGCCGCACGCCATGCGAGCGTGCCGAGACCCGCGTGCATCGCCTCCAGGCCCGTGCCCAACAACGCCAGCGGAACGACGACCAGACTCCACCACGGGATCGCAATCAGGTTCGCGAAGGGCCCGGCGATCGAGGCCTGCCCGAACAACGCGACGGTCAGCGGCAACAAGCCCACGGTCGCGACCGCCTGCGCCGCGGCGAAACTGCGCAATACACCGCCCTCCCCGTTCGGCAGGCACCACAGCAACCACGCGACGCCACCGACGCTGAGCCAGAACCCCGCCCCGAGCAGCGACAAGGGATCGACCAGCACCATCGCGATGACCGCGAGCGACAACGCGTCGAACGACGAAAGGGCGCGACGTCCGCAGCGCACGGCAGCCACGACCGCGATCATCAGCGTGGTGCGCACGGTGGGCAATGCGAACCCGGCGACGGCGGTGTACAGCACGGCGCCGGCGACCGCCGCGATGGCCATCGCGATCGGCCTGGGGATGCGGTGCGCCAACGCCGGAACGACGCGCCACGCGAGCGACACCGTCAGCGCGAAGAAGCCCGCGACCAGGCCGACGTGGAAACCGGAAATCGCGATCAGATGCGTCAGGCCGGTGGCGCGCAGCGTCGCCCAATCGGCGTCGTCGAGGCCTCGCGTGTCGCCGAGGGCGAGTGCGCGGATGAAGCGCGAGACCGGCGCCTGGATCGCGGCGTCGATGCGATCGGCCATGGACGCGCGCCATGCGTGGAGGCCCGACGGCGCCGCGATTTCGCGCGCACTGGCCGCATTGCGAACGTAACCCGTCGCCGTGAGCCGATTGGCCAGCGCATGGCGCTCGGCATCGAACCATCCGGGATTGCGCAGGCCGCGCGCCGCGCGCAAGCGGGCGTCGAACTCCCGGCGGCTGCCGGCGGTGACAGGTTTCGCCGGCTTGCCGCCGTCGTACCAGGCGATGCGCAGCAAGCGCCCTCGCAAGGCCCGCGCTTGCGACACGTCGTCGTCGACGCGCAGCAGGAAATGCATGCGCCGCGCATCGCGATCGGGCAGGTCCACGACATGGCCACGAACGCGCACGTCCCTGCGCTCGAGCGACGGCGGCAATCGAAGGTCGAATGCATGGGCCGCATGTGCCGCGGCGATGGCGAATCCGAAGACCGCCGTCGCCGCCAGGCGCCAGGGCCAGCGGGATCGAAGCGGCGCGGAGGCGATGCAGGCCGCCGCGGTCGCAACGGCGATCGCGACGCTTGTCCACAACGGAAGGACAGACGGCATCCAGAGCGCAACGAACGCGCCGCCGACGAAGGCCGCGGCAGTGGCCCATTTTCCAACCGGGAGGTCGGCGCTTGGAGACGATGCGCTTTGCATCGTCGTATCTCGCCACGTCCGAAGCGGCGTGTGTAAGCGCGGCGCTCGGGCCGGTTTTCACTTTGTCGCGCGGAATTGTCTCGCGTTGCGCGCTCGGGAAAATCCGACACCGTCGTGCGGCATCGGATGACATACGACGGACAAGTCTCGCGTTAGGGTGCAGCCTCCACTGATGACATGGACGTCACCGAATGCATTCCACGCCGCAGCGTGTTCGAGCTTCCCCGGGATGTCGACTGACGTGGCGCCCCTCCCTTTGCGTCGTCGCCGTGTTGCTCGCGCTGGGCCCGCTCGGTGCGTTGGCCGTACTCGCGTCCGATGTGTCCGCCGCGTTGGGCGCGCCCCTCGCCGTCGGCGCATACGTGATGGCCTTGTTCACCGCGTACCGGGAACATCGCCGCCCGCCGCGGGTCTTCCTTCTCCGGTCCGACGCAAGCGCCACCCTCGACGACATGCCCATCCCGAATCCTCACGTCCATTGGCGCGGCACGCTCGCATTCCTGCGTGCGCGGGACAACGAAGGCCGCGTCCATCGCCTCGCGTTCTGGCCCGATACCCTGGGCGCGCATGAACGACGGGCACTGCGCCTGTCCCGTCCTTCGGCCGGCCATCTCGCCGCAGCCCCCCGCGGGATGCGAGGATAGGCGGCTTATGTTCAAACCCATCCCCGTCGCCATCGGCCTGCGCTACCTCCGCGCCAAGCGCCGCAATGGTTTCATCTCCTTCATTTCGCTGGCGTCGATCCTCGGGATCGCGCTCGGCGTGACCGCGCTGATCACCACGCTCGCGGTGATGAGCGGCTTCCAGCGCGAGATCCGCGATCGGATGTTGCAGATGGCCGCGCACGCGACCGTCAGCGGCTACGGCGACCCGCTGACGGACTGGCCGCATGCGGTCAAGCTCGCGATGCAGGACAAGCGCATCGCCGGCGCGGCGCCCTACATCGAAACGCAGGGCCTGCTGCGCGGCGCGCGCAACCAGCCCGCCATCGTGCGCGGCGTGGTGCCGGACCAGGAGCGCAACGTTTCGGTACTCGGCGAAAAGATGGTCGTCGGCAAGCTCGACGCGCTGGCGCCGGGCAGCTTCAACATCGTGCTGGGGCGCGAACTCGCGCTGTGGCTGGGCGTCAACGTCGGCGACTACGTCGTGCTGACCACCGACCTGCAGGCCACGCCGATGGGCGCGATGCCGCAGTTCAAACGCTTCAAGGTCAGCGGCCTGTTCGAAGCCGGCTACAACGAATTCGACAAGGGCCTGGCGGTGGTGAACCTGCAGGACGCGCAACGCCTGATGCGCATGGGCAACGGCGTCACCGGCGTGCGCCTGCGCCTGTACGACATGGACAAGGCCTTCGACGTCGCGCGCGACCTCGCGCTCAAGTTGCCCGGCCCCTACAGCGTGAGCGACTGGACGCGCGAAAACGCGAACATGTTCCGCGCGCTCAAGATGGAAAAGACGGTGATGGCGATCCTGCTCTCGCTGCTCATCGCGATGGGCGCGTTCAACCTGGTGTCCTCGCAGGTCATGCTGGTGACCGACAAGCAAGCCGACATCGCAATCCTGCGCACGCTGGGCCTCACGCCGCGTGGCGTGATGCAGGTGTTCATGGTCCAGGGCACGCTGATCGGCATCATCGGCACGGTGCTGGGCGTGGTCGGCGGCGTGCTGCTGACGCTCAACCTCGACCACATCCTCAACGGGCTCGAAACCGTCCTCGGCGTCCAGTTACTGCCCGAGGATGTCTACTACATCACCGGATTGCCGACCGAATTGAAAGCAGACGACGTCACGATCATCGCGCTGGTCGCGCTCGGCATGGCGTTCGTCGCCACGCTGTATCCCGCGTGGCGCGCCGCGCGCACGGCCCCGGCGGAGGCGCTGCGTTATGAGTGAAGTCCTGCGCGCCGAACGCCTGGCCAAGACCTACGCCGAAGGCAACCTCAAGACGCACGTCTTCCACGACCTGCAACTGCACGTGGCCGAAGGCGAGACCGTCGCGATCCTCGGCGCCTCGGGCGCCGGCAAGAGCACCCTGCTCCACCTGCTCGGCGGGCTCGATGTCCCGACCGCGGGCGAAGTGTGGGTCGCGGGCCAGCGCATGAGCGACCTGTCGGACGCCGAGCGCGGCAAGCTGCGCAACAAGGCGCTCGGCTTCGTGTATCAGTTCCATCACCTGTTGCCGGAATTCACCGCGCTCGAAAACGTGATGCTGCCCGTGCTGCTCAACGGCACGCACATCCCGGATGCACGCCAGCGCGCGAGGGAATTGCTGGAATCGGTCGGCCTGGGCCATCGTCTGGAACACAAGCCGGGCGAACTCTCCGGCGGCGAACGCCAACGCACCGCCGTTGCGCGTGCGCTGGTCAACAAACCCGCGTGCGTGTTGGGCGACGAACCCACGGGCAATCTCGACGAAAAGACCGCGGCGCACGTCTTCGCGCAGATGCTCGATCTCAACCGCGCGCAACGCACGAGCCTGGTGCTGGTGACGCACGACCGGAGCCTGGCGCGCCGGCTCGATCGCGTGCTCGAGCTGCATGAAGGCAAGCTCCGGGAGCTCCCGCCCAGCGAGGTGTGAGTCCATTCCGGGCGGCCGCCCAGGGCGCGCCCACCGCATACAATCGCCCGATGCCCCTGTCGCCCCGCTGGCCGCAATACCTCCTCGGAACGTCCGCCCTCCTGATGGCGGCGCTCACGGCGTTCGCCGCGCGCGTGTTGTTCGCGGCGCATCCGGAAACCGAAGGCGGCAGCACCCTGTTCGCGATCGCGATCTTCGCCTACCCGATCACCTTGATCATGCAGGCAGTGGCCATCGTCGGCCTCGTTCGCCTTGCGAAGGCGGGTGCCGACGAACCGACGAAGCGGACGCAAGGGCTCATCGGACTGGCCTTTCTTTCGCTGGCCGGGCCGGTCCTGGTGTTTTTGGCGTTCGCGTTGATCAACCGCTGAGGGCGTTCAGCCCAGGCGCCACCACAGCCCGCCGAGCAACACGGCTGCCCAGAACAGCACGCCGGCGAGGGCCGCCTGCCCATCGGTGAATTTGCCGCGCGTGGGCACCAACCAACCGATCCCGTGGCCGATTCCGACGATCACGAGTTCGAAGAAGGCTTCGGCCAGGATTTCGAGCAGTGCGCCCATCACGCGCACCGGAGGCGGCGCGAGCGTCGCAGGGGCATCAGTCGTTGCGGGAAACCACGTCCGTCACCATGGCCACCGTCGCCGCATGCGAGGCGCGCGACTGCAGCACGAAGCGGCGGGCGATCTCGATACCGACGGTCACCAGCGTGTACAGCCCGGCGGCGACGCCCAGGAACAGTACGAATTGCAGCGTGCGGTCATCCATGGCGCGTCCCCCTTTCCCCTGATCGAGGCGCAAGCATCGCGCCAGCCCCGAATGTGAAAGTGAGCACAAAGTCACATTTTTGAAACGTGGGGCTCGTCCTGTCCACCGGGGGTCACCTGGGCACCCTCGGGTGTGAAGATGCCCTGCCCGAAGGCGATGAGGTCCCCATCGGGCACCTTCACGAGCAACTCCCGCTGGCCATAGGGTTTGTCGGCCGGCCCGTGGACATCTTCCTTCGGCAGGGTGTCGAGCCTGGGCTTGAGCTCGGCGTAGAGCCCGTCGACGTCGCGGACATCGACGTAATATCGAAAACGCCGGTTCCCGGCGATCAGCGGATTGCCCTCTCCCGCCTCCATGATCCGGATGCCGCAGCCCTCGCGCTCGATGTAGGCGTAGCCGGGCTGGCGATAGAGCGTCCTGAAGCCAAGGATGTCCGCGAAGAACCGCGTCGTGGCCTCCACGTCCGCCACGTGCATGAACGGGGTGATCTGGAGGAAGTTGGCCATGGGGGCGGAGTATGCGCCGGCCCCCGCATCGGGTCGCTTACAGGTGGCTGAGGCTGTCGCTGATGGCGTTGCCGCCCATGCCGATCGGTGCGTAGACAGTGTCGACGCCGGGAACGTGGATCTCGCCATGCGGCGAGTACGGCACCATGCCGCCGACGATGACGTAGGCGTAGTAGTTCGGCGGATCGGTCCAGTCGGTGCGTTCGCCATTGAGCGGACCACCGAGGAACAGCACGACCATCAGGAATCGATCTCGCCCGGCGTTTCGGGGTTCATCAGGCAGCATCCTTCGAGGCAAAAAAAAGAAGGCCCGATCTCACGGACCTTTTTCAAGGGTCTGGAGGGGATCGAGCCTTCCGCTCGTCGTGGTCGTCTTCGAGTGCCATTCCCTCGAACCTTTCGTTCCTGGGTTGGCGGAATCTTGGACGTCCTCGACGGTCGCGAAGGTATCGGATGCACCGTCAACGTACTGTCAAACACAACGGCCGCTTCACGCCCACGGCCACCAGTCGCGGCCGGTCAATGCGTAACGATCGGCCGCGCGTTCGAAACGATTGCGCACGCTGACGCCACCGCAAGCCAGGTACAGCGGCAGGAACAGCGGCCCGAGCGCCATGTATTGGAAGACATGCGCGCGCTCATGATCGGCGTAGGTGATCGAGGCTTCGTGCGCATGCCCCGCGCGATGCGCATACGTCACGCATTCCGCATCGAGCGAATCCCCCGTATGGAGGATGGTGTTCCCGAGCGTGATCGCCCCGCCCGGCCCCCACGGGAACCGATGGAACACGATCGCGCATTCGCGCGCGCGCACGTGCGCATGCGCGCCGAAGGCCATGCCCGCGGCGCCTGCGATCAATCCGATCAAGGTATTCGGCACGGTCCAGACCATGCCGATGGCGCGCGCGACCGCAAGCGGAAGCGCGCGCATCATCGCCTCAGCGCGCGAGCAGCCAATCGTGGATGGTCTGCGGCACTTCCTTCTGCGCGCGGCCCGACACGTAGATGCCGATGTGGCCGCCCTTGAAGGAGAGCTCGGTGTAGTCCTTCGTCCCGACCACGTTGCGCAAGGCCTTCGACGCACCCGGCGGCACGAGGTGATCCTGCTCGGCGAAGATGTTCAGCACCGGCATTTCGACCATGCCCAGGTGCACTTCGCGATCGCCGATGGTGATGCCGCCGTTGATGAAGCCGTTGGCCTGGTAGAACTGCTTCACGAACTGGCGGAACGCTTCGCCCGCCTGGTCCGGCGAATCGAAGATCCACTTTTCCATGCGCAGGAAATCCTCGATCGCCTTCTTGTCGTCGAGGATGTCCACCAGCCCGACGTACTTCTGCACGAACAGGCGCGCCGGCTTGAGCGTGAGGTAGCACCAGTTCATCAGGTCGGCCGGCACGTTGCCGAGCGTGTCGACGAACAGGTCGACGTCCATCGCGCGCGTCCAGCTCGACAGCATGTTGTCGTCGGTGTGGAAATCCACCGGCGTCACCATGGTGATCAGGTTGCGGATCTTTTCCGGATGCAGCGAGGAATAACACAGCGAGAACGCGCCGCCCTGGCAGATGCCGAGCAGGTTGATCGCATCCAGCCCGTGCTCGCGACGCAAGTAATCCACCGCGCCGCCGAGGAAGCGTTCGACGTAATCCTCGAGCGTGAGATAGCGATCCGAACGATCCGGATAGCCCCAGTCGATGATGTACACGTCTTCGCCGCGCGCGAGCAGGCCGCGCACGATCGAACGATCGGATTGGAGATCGACCATGTACGGGCGGTTGACCAGCGCGTAGCTGATCAGCAGCGGCACCTTCGCCGTGGGCGCTTGCTCGCCACGATAGCGATACAGCACCACCTTGCCGTCCGACCACACGGCTTCCTTCTTCGTCGCGCCGTACTGCACGTCGTCGACGTCGCGCAGGGTGTTCAGGCCCGCGCCGAGTTTCTGTTGCATCCGCAGCGCTTCGTCGGCAAGCGCTTCGGGGCTGATGTCCAGCGGACCCTGGTTACCGAGGCTCATGCGCGCTTCCCCTTGCCCTTCGTGCCGTTCCTGGAGGAGGTCTTGGTGTTGGCGTTCTTCGGCTTGTTGCCGCCGAGGATCTTGTCGCCCTGCACTTTCAGCGACGCCTCGCCGCTGCGTGCTGCGGCCGGCGCGGGCTGCTGCGGCGAGGACTGCTGCGCTGCCTGCGGCTTCACCGACGCCATCGCCTGCATCGCATCGCGCAACTTGCGCACTTCGCGTTCCAACTGCGTGATCTTGCGATGCGCGGCATCGATCTCGGTACGCGTGGGCATGCCGAGCTGGCCGGTCGCGTTTTCCACTTCGCGCTGCACGCCACCGCGCACGCGCATCTGTGCATCGACGAGCCGGCCGTACACCTTGCGGAATTCATCCGACAGCGCGATCTCGGCATACGCCTCTTCGGCCGAGTCGATCCACAGGTCGAACATTGCGCGCGCAGACTTCAGTTGCTGGCCTTCGCCGGTGCGTGCGGCAAGCTTCTGCTCGAACACTTCGTACGCACGCTGGCCGGACTTCACCATCAACGCGTTGTAGGCGCTGTTTTCCTGCTGCAGGTCCAGCTGCGCCTGCACAAGTTTCTGCCACCGCTCCTGATGCTCGCGCGCGAAACCGAAGGCCGGCATGCCGAGCCACGAACTGGTTTCACGACGCCAGGCATCCAGGAACGGCGAAGCATCCTCGATCCATTGGTCCAGGCCCTGCTGGCCCTGGCCGCGCATCGAGCGGAACAATTCCGGGAACGGGTTTTCGCCGACCGCACCGAGCGCCTGCTTCCACGCACTGGTGATATCGCGCGCCGAGGCGTCCTGGCCGGCAAACTGCGCCGCCACCTGCTGCATCGAGCCATACCAGCTGCGGGCCTGGCCGTTGAAACGGTCGACCGCCGCATTGACCTCCGAGCGCTGGCCGTGCGCGAGCTGGGTCCACCAGTCCACGGCGTCGTGCCATTGCTTCATCGGGTCCGGGGTGGCGGGCTGGGCCGCCGGGACCGCCCCGCGGAGCATGTCGCCCCAGGCGCTCCAGTACTGCCGCGCCATCTTCTCGAAATCCTGCCCTGCGTCCATCCGTGCCTCCCACGCGAATCAAGGCGGCATCATATCGCCCGAATTGTTGCAGTGCCGCATTCCTCAGAACTTGGGGATCCTGAGGGTCTTGCTGATCATCAGCGAGCCCGACAGCGCGAACACCAGCACCAGCGGATGGAGCTGCCACGGGCCGAGATGGACCACCCCGAACCACAGATCCGTCCCGATGCGGTCCTGGACGGCCGCCACCGCCAGCAGCACCACGATCAGCAGGCTCGTGGGAATCGGCGTGCCTTCGAAGAACTTCACCTTGTCGTCTTCGCCCGACAGGGCCTCGGCCGTCACGTTGTAACGCGCCAAGCGGCTGACGCCGCAGCCGACGAAATACGAGAGCACCACCCAGTCCCACCCGCCCTGCAGGCCGCAGGCATAGCCCAGCGCCGCGGGCGCGACGCCGAAGGAGATGACGTCGGCCAGTGAATCGAGTTCGCGGCCCAGGGTGGAGGCGGACTTGCGCCAGCGCGCCACGCGGCCGTCGAGGGCATCGAAGATAAAGGCCAGCGGGATCAGGGCCATGCCCACCAGGAGGTCGCGCACGATGCCTTCCTGCAGGAAGCGCATGGCCGCGAAGATCGCGCCGGTGCCGCAGAAGGCGTTGGCCAGCGTGAACCAATCCGCCAGGTGGAAGTCGCGCAGCATCGAGAAATGGCGGGGTCGCGACATCGTTGGACTCCTAATGCGAGGGCGCAGGGTGCCAAAGGGGGTGTGAACGTCGCAACCTCCCTCTTCGGAAGGACGCCTCGGCACGTGACGTGGTGTGGTTCCCCTGTCGCTCCCGACACGCCATCCATGGCCATCGAGTCGCGAGCGCAAGGCCATCCATGGCCTTGCTCTGGTGAACCACACCACGCCACGCACCGAGGCTCACCTCAACTGAGATGGCTGCTTCTTCGGCGGGAGAGCCTTCGGAGAGTTCGACGGTCCGTTGCTTTCCAACCGAAGGGGACGACAGATCAGTTGCAGTTAGCCTCGGTGCGTGGCGTGTTGTGGTTCACCAGAGCACGGCCATGGATGGCCGTGCGCCCGCGACTTGGTGGCCATGGATGGCGTTCCAGGAGCGGCAGGGGAACCACAACACGTCACGTGCCGAGGCGTCCATCCGAAGCGACGCGCTTACTCTCGCCGCCAATCGTCACCGAACGCATCGCGCATCCGCTCATACGCTTCGCGCTGTTCGTTCGAATGCGCACGCGGCGCGAGGATTTCCAACTCGACGATCTCATCGCCAGGCGGCTGCCCAGGCAACCCACGCCCACGCAAACGCAGCTTCCGACCCGATTCCGAATCCGCGGGAATCTTGAGCTCCACCGGGCCGCCCAAGGTCGGCACGCTCACAGTCGCACCGAGCGCCGCTTCCCACGGCGCGAGCGGCAACACGTGCAGGATGTTGCGCCCGTCGACTTCGAACTGCGGATGCGCGGCGTATTCGATCTCCAAATACAAATCGCCGCCGTTGTTGCCCTGCTTGCCCAGGCGAATCGACTGCCCCGGCTTGATGCCCTTGGGCACCTTGATGTCGAGCGTGCGCCCGTTGACGCCGATGCGCACGTTGCCGCCGCTGTACACCGACTCCAGCGGCACCGCGAGTTTGGCGCGCGTGTCGCCACGTGCCTGCGGTCGCGGGCCCGGGCCGCCGCCTGGGCCGCCGCGCTGTCGGCCGAAGAGCGACTCGAAGAAATCGGAGAATCCGCCGCCCGCGCCGCCGCCGGCGAAGATCTCGTCGAAATCGAAATCGCCCTGCCCGCCATGGAAACCACCGGGTGGCGGCTGCACGTCGTCGCCGGGCCGGTAACCGCGCGTGCGCAACTGATCGTAAGCCGCGCGCTTCTGCGGATCGCGCAAGGCCTCGTACGCCTCGTTGATCGACTTGAACTTGTCTTCGGCGCCCGCTTCCTTGCTCACGTCCGGGTGGTACTTGCGCGCGAGGCGGCGATAGGCCGTCTTGATCTCGGAGTCGCCGGCGCCGGGTTCGACGCCGAGGATCTGGTAGTAGTCCTTGAATTCCATGCGCGAAAGCCTACCGCAACGCCGTCGAGGCCGGATCATCGCCTAAACTCGGCGGCCTGCCCCCCCATCGAGGAGTCCCCCATGTCGATCCAGTCCGGCGACCGCATTCCCGAAGTCAACCTCAAGCGCATCCGCGACGGGGGCGTGGAGACGGTCGACACGCGCACGCTGTTCGATGGCAAGAAGGTCCTGTTGTTCTCGGTGCCCGGTGCGTTCACGCCGACGTGCTCGGAGCGCCACCTGCCCGGTTTCGTCGAGCGCTACGCGGACTTCCGCGCGCGCGGGATCGAAGTGCTGTGCATGTCGGTCAACGATCCCTTCGTCATGAAGGCCTGGGGCGAAGCGCACCAGGTTCCGCAAGGCTTCGAAATGTTGGCCGACGGCAACGGCGACTTCGCACGCGCGCTCGGCCTGGAGATGGACGCGACCGCCTACGGCATGGGCACGCGGTCCAAGCGCTTCGCGCTGTATGCCGAAGACGGCGTGGTGAAGCAGTTGCATGTCGAAGCGCCGGGCGAGTTCCGCGTCTCGGCGGCCGACTACGTGCTCGAGCAGCTGGGCTAAGCGCCCTACTCCATCACGCGGAATCCGATCGCCGTCCACGCGCCGGTTTCGGCCAGCGCGGTGAGCGTGTGCGCGCCGGCGTCGGCGAAGTCGAAATCGAAGGGCGCCGCGCCGCGTGTTTCACCGACCATGCGGCCGTCGATGAGCCAACGGATGCGCGCTTCGCTGCCGAGTGCGCGCACGGAGAGGCGAAGCGGCGCCGTGCTGTTTGAAGGACGCGCAAGTGTTGCGCGGTCGACGAGGCCATCGATGCGCAGCGATTGCGTGGCATCGCGGTTGTCGGGTTCGCAATCGGCGGCGCGCGGGGGCAACGTCGCCGCCGCGCGCGTTTCAGTGGAGAGCCACGGGGATGCGAGGGCGGGCCAGCGCGCGAGTTCGGCAGGTTTGCGATCGTGCGCACCACTGCATTCGGCCGTGAGGCGTTGACCCGTGCGTGCATCCACGTCGAAGCGTTCGACACCGGCGTTCCACAAGCGCGCATCGCGTTCGGCGAAGGTCGGCGGCACGTTGCCGTCGAGTGTCCACGCTTCGCGCTTCTTGCGGCACAACGCGGGCGCCGCCGGATCGGGCGGCAGGCCGAGCGGCCAGCACACTTCGATTTCCTCCACGCCGGCCGGCGGCGGACGCGGCGCGCTGTCGACCGCGGCCGTCGGCAAGCCGTCGATGGTTTCAAACAACAATGGTAAGGCCGTCATCGCACCGTATTGCCCCGGCAATGGCGTGCCATCCGGTCGACCGATCCAGACACCGACGGTGTAGCGCCGCGTGCTGCCGAGCGCCCATGCGTCGCGATAGCCGTAGCTCGTTCCGGTCTTCCATGCCACGCGCATGCGCGACCGCGGATCGAAGGTATCGGCGACGCTGCCCGGGCGCGGATGTGCTTCGAGGATCTCGCGCACGATCCACGCCGCACCCGGCGACAACAATCGGCGATCCACGCGCGGTGCGTCCGGTCGATACCGCACGCGACCGGCGATGCCATCGCGATTGAGCGCCGCATACGCGCCGACGAGATCTTCCAGGCGCGCCCCGGTACCGCCGAGGATCATCGCGAGATTCGGCGCCCCGCCCTCTGGCCACTTCAACGCGATGCCCGCATTTTCCAAGCGTGCGGCGAAACGCGCGGGGCCAACGCGATCGAGCAGATCCACCGCGGGCACGTTCAAGGACAGACGCAAGGCTTCCGACGCCGCCACCGGCCCGTTGAAGGCCATGTCGAAATTGCCGGGCCGGTAATCGCCGAAGGATTGCGGCGCATCGACGAGCAGACTCTCCGAGTGGATCAACCCATCGTCGAGCGCGAGCCCGTAGAGAAACGGCTTGAGCGTCGAACCCGGCGAGCGCCAGGCCTTCACCATGTCGACGTGGCCCAGGCGTTGCGGATCGCCGAATTCGACCGAGCCGACATAAGCCCGCGCTTCCAGCGTCGCGTTGTCGACGACCAGCAAGGCCGCGGACGTGCGCGGCGGCAGATCGGAGAAATACGCGGCGACGCGTTCTTCGAGCATGCGTTGCAGGTCGTTGTCGATCGTCGAACGGATGCGCGCGGTACCTGGTGTTTCATCGCGCAGGCGTTGTGCGAGCAATTGCGCATGGCGCGGCGGTTCGAGCGCGCGCGCGACCACCGGTTCGATGCGCGCTTCGCGCACGTCGTCGGACGACCACACGCCTTCGCTCGCCATGCGCGCCAGCACCTTGTCGCGTGCGACGCGCGCGCGTTCGGGTTCCCGATCCGGTCGCAAACGACTGGGCGATTGCGGCAACACGACGAGCAGCGCCGCTTCGGCGTGCGACAAGCGCGATGCCGGTTTGCCGAGATAGGCCCAACTCGCGGCTTCGACGCCCTCGATCGTGCCGCCGAACGGCGCGCGATCCAGGTACAGCGCGAGGATCTGGCGTTTCGACAGATGCACTTCCAGTTGCAATGCGCGCGCCATCTGCCGCGTCTTGTCGAACACGCTGCGGCGCCCCGGCCTGGGCGGATCGAGGATGCGCGCGACCTGCATCGTCAGGGTCGAACCGCCCGACACCACGCGCCCATGCCGCGCCCATTGCCCTGCCGCACGCGCGAGCGCGATCGGGTTGATCCCCGGATGTTTGTAGAACCAGCGATCCTCGTAGCCGATCAAAGCCTGCACATAGAGCGGCGAGACACTTTTCATCGACGCCGGATAGCGCCACACGCCATCGCGATCGGCGAAGGCGCGCAGTGGCGTGCCGTCGCGCGCGAGCACGATCGCCCCCGCACCGCGCCCATCGGGCAACGGTACGGGGAACGCGAGGTCGCCCAACATCGCGAGGACGAGCAGCACCTCCGCCGCCAACAGTCCCCGCCACCACCATCGCCTTCGACTGCGCACGGTCATTGCCCCGGTTGGGTCACCGTGATCGTCGCGGGCGTGCGCGCGCCCGTGCCGCGCAACTCGGGTCGATACATGTCCTCCGCCTGCGGCGGCGGCACCGCGTACGTGCCCGGTGTTACGGCCCGCACGAGGTAGAACAGGCGCGCGGTGTCGTAGCGATCGAGTTTGAGCGCGGCGGCATAGCGGTCGTCGCGGAACTCCTCGTGGCGAATCTCGCTGGCGCGGTCGCGGTTGGCGATTTCGATGCCGTCGATCACGACGCCCGCCCATTGCTTCGCATCGCCGAGGTTGAAGTTCTCGATTTCCAGGCCCGCGGGCAACAGGTCGGTCACCAGCGCATCGGGCATCGGTTGCGAGGTCTTCACCGTGAGCAACACGATCAGGCTGTCGCCCTCGGCGAGCTTGTTGCCCTCCCAGGGTTTGCCGTCGGTGGTGTAGTAGGTGCGCACGATGTCGATCGCGGACTTGTCGACGGGCGGCGCTTCGCGCGGGATACCCGCGACTTCCATGCTCACGTAATACGGCGGCGGCGTGGTGGGCACGAAGCGCAGGTCGAGCGCGGCCGAATCGACGAGACGGCCGGTCATCGGCACGTTCGCGACATCGCTGCGTTCATTGGCGCCGACCCACTGGCCCGCGACCACCTTGCCCTTGCCGCGCATCAGCGCCTTGCCCATGCGCGCGATCGACACCTGTTCCTGCGTGCTGAGCCAGAACCAGCGCTCCTTGCGGCGCGCGTCGAGTTCGCGACCGAGCTTGATCGTGCGCGCGTCGTACTCGGGCTTCGCCAGGCCACGCTCGTGCACCAGCGCGATCATCATCGCGTCGTCGCGGATGCGCGTGCCGTAGTCGCCGAGCCATTCCGGACGCTGCGCATCGTCGAACGCGAAGCCTTCGGCGATCGCTTTCGCGCCGCGTCGACGATCGCCCTGCAGCGACAGTGCAATGCCCAGGCGAACCAGCGGCAAGCCGGTTTCGGCCTTGCTGCGTTCATCGTCGTACAGCGCGCGCAGCGTCCCGAGCGGCGCGCGATTGACGCGGGCCAGCGCATAACCGGCATGCGCGCGATACGCGAACATCAGGTGCGCACGATGATCGTAGTTGTAGAACTGCGGCCCACCGGAGAGCAGATCTTCGTTGAGCGCCTTCAGCGTCTTCTGCAGCATCGCCTCGGGCACGGCGAAGCCGGCTTCGCGCGCATCGAGCAGGAACTCGGCGATGTAGGGCGTGAGCGAAGGATCGACCATGTCTTCGCCGCCCCATAGCGAGAAGTGGCCCGAGGCGACCTGCATGCCCGCCAGGCGCGCGAGCGCGCCGGCGATGCGATCGCGCCGCACGCGATCGCCGAGCGGCGGCACGCCCAGCAACTTCGCGGTGGCATCGTCGAGCACGAGCGTGGCGAAGCCCTTGCTCGTCGTCTGTTCGGCGCAGCCGTAGGGATACTTCAGGACATCTTCCAGCGCGGCGGCGAAAGGAATCGGCGGGAACGCGCTGACCACCAGGCGCCCGCGCACCGAATCGGGCATCAAGCCCGCGGCCAGTTCGGGGTCCAACGCGATCGGGCCATTGCCCTGCACGGTCACGCTGCGCGTGCGCATCACCTGCGGCCAGGCCGCGCGCACCGGGAGATCGTATTTGCGATCGACCGAATGCCCGTTGCCATCGACGCGCACGCGCACCTGCGCCGTGGAGAAGCCTTCCTTCGCCTGCAGCGGGAAGGTGAGCGTCGTGCGTTCTTCCTTCGCGAGTTTCACCGTGCGCGCGCCGTTGGCGACCGACAGCGGCCCGATGCCGTCGACCTGCACCTTGAAGGTGCCCGGCTTGCCGCTGAAGTTCTGCACGTCCAGCGTGACGTTGCTCTTGTCGCCCGGCGCGAGCACGCGCGGCATGCTCGCTTCGGCCAGCACCGGCGCGCGCACGAGCGTTTCGTTCGCGCGACTGCCGTACTTGCCGCCCGACCACACCAGCGCGGACACGCGCAGCGTGCCGTTGAAATCGGGCACGTCGAGCTTCACGCGCGCGATGCCCTTCGCGTCGAGTTGCACCGGGCCGCTGAACAGGTCGACCGTCTGAACGCGCGAGGTAGGCCTGCGTGCTTGCGGCAGTGCGAGCGGCGGTGCCATGTCGCCGCCGAAGCGGATCTTCGCGGTGTCGCCGTCGAAGCTTTCGATCACGCGCCCGTAGAGGTCGTACGCATCCACGCCCAGGCGACGCTGCGCGAAGAAATGCTCGGCCGCGTTCGGCACCGGGAAGCGCGTGATGTTGAGGATGCCGACGTCGACCGCGGACACGGAAACAAAGGCCATCTGCCCCGCAAGCTGCGGCGCGCTGACGACGACCGGCAGTTTCTGCTGCGGCCGCATCGCCTTCGGAACGGCGACGCCGACCGCGACGGTGCGATCGCGGCGATCCATCTCCACATGCGCCACGCCGACGGCGCGCGCGGGCGTGATCTTGCTCTTCGCGCTGCCGCCGCGGAATACCAGCGCCGTCACGTACACATCGTGGCGCTCGAACTCCTTCGTCACCGGAATCTCGAACGTGCTGCCCGCCTTCGCCGTGATGCCCTGGACGAAGAGCATGCGGTCGCTCTCGACCATCAGCAGCCCTTCGCCTTCGTGCGGCGGCGTCACCGTAACTTTCATCGTGTCGCCGGCGCGGTAATGCGTCTTGTCGAGCGCGAGCTTGACCTTGTCGGGACGCGCGTCGAGGCCGCGGTTTTCGTCGTCCCAACTCCAGCCGGCGGTGAAGGGATAACGCGTGGTGAGTTTCGTCGTCGGGTCGTAGATTTCGACGCGATAGTTGCCCCACTCCACCGGGAAAGCCATGCGCACGGCGCTCGTGCCCAGGTCGACGTTGCGCGTTTCGATCGCCGACCAGCGGCTGCTGTAGTCGTAATCCCAACCGCCTTCGTCGCCCCAGGCCCAGTGGTAATCGCGTTGCTCGCGCATCAGCGTGACGCGTGCGCCCTGCACGGCGCGCATCGTGCCGTCGGCGGAGTAGCGCGCCAATTCGAAACCGGCGTTGGCGTTCGCGCCCGGCCCTTCCTTGTCGTCGAACAGGGGGCGCACGCCGACCAACGTTTCGGCCGGCCACACCACGCGCGTGATCGAACGGTTGACGCTGCGCCCGCCGGTTTCGAACACGCTGCCGGTGACGATGGCGGCGATCGGCGTGACGGGTTTGGCTTCCTTCGGCAATTCGATGGGCTGCACGAGCGTGCCGTCGTCGCCGAACTCGGTATCGACGATGTCCTTGGCTTCCTTCGGCAAGGGCAGCGTCGGGTCGCCGAAGAACCAGCCCTTCAGCGCTTCGATGGGATGTTGTTCGACTTCGACGGCGAGCTTGGCGGTGAAGCGGTTGCCCGCCGCGGGCGCGCCGTAGAGATACGCGCCGGTGGCCTTCAATTGCAGCGGTTGCCCGAACGCGAGCCGCGCGGGCGCGTCGAGATCGAGTTTCATGCGCTCGGGCAGGAACTCTTCGATGCGCAGCGTCATGCCCTGCACCGCTTCCTTGCTCGACGGATCGGTACGGAATTCCACGCGCCAGCGGCCCGTGGCGGCATCGGCGGGAATCACCTGTGCGTGGCGGACGTAGCCTTGCGCATCGGGTTGCAGCGGCGTTTCGAGCAGCGCCTTGCCATCTGGCTGCACGTAACGCACGAAGATCGGTTGCGGCGGTTTGCCCTTGGTGTCGATCGGCTGGCCGTCCTGGTCGCGCAACAACGCGGAAATGCGCACCGTTTCGCCGGGGCGATACAGGTCGCGGCCCGACCAGGCGAACACGTCGAACCACGCCTGTTCACGGCCCGACACCGCGAATTCCGACAGATCCAGCGCAGGCTGGTTGAACGGCAGCATCGACACGTCGGTGCCGTGGGTGGCGACGAGCACGTGGGTCGCGTCGAGTTTGTAGGGCAGCAGCGCGTTGCCGTTGCGGTCCGTGCTTCCCTTCAGGATCGTCTCGCCGCCGGCGTCGAGGATCTTGAGTTCGACCGTGGCCTGCGCACTGCCGGTCTGCAGCGACGCAGCGTGCACGAACAGGCGATCCTTGTAGGCGCGCGTGTGCAGGCCCAGGTCGCTGACGGTGAAGAACGCGGTGTCGTACTGATCGCTGAACTGGCCGGCGCGCTTCATCACCGCGAAGTACAGGCCGGGCTTTTGAAGCTCGGTGATGTCCTGCAGCGGCAGATACGTCAGCACGCGTTCGTTGGTGCGGCCGCCGAGCGTGAAGCGGTTGACGTACACCGGTTCGGCGAGTTTCGACAGCGGCGTGCGGCTATGCGTGTCGCCGGAATCGTCGTCCCAGGAATAGTCGCGTTCGAGATCCCAGGTCCCGCGACGACCGCCGCGCTGGAACTGTGCGAAGAAGCGCGGGAGTTCGCTGTCCTTGATGCGCAGGAATTCGACGTCGACTTCCGGCACGTTGATCGACACCACCGGCAGGCCGCGGCTCTCGCGCGCCGGCAACACACTGCCCTGCGAGGCGAAGCCGACCACCGGATCCAGCGGACCGGTGTGCACCGTGCGGCGGATGTCTTCCTTCAGCGTGCGGCCGTCGGCGGCCGTGAGCTTGGCGGGAATCGAGACGATGTAATCGCGCCCGGCCTCCACGTGCGGGAAGCGCAGCACGCGGCCTTCGTCGTCGCCCTTGTCGTCGAGGACCCAGCCGCCCTTGATGGGCGCGCCGTCCTTGTCGGTCACCGACAGCAGGTCGTCGAAATCCTGGGTGCCGACCAGCGGCTTGCTGAATTCCAATGCCAGCGCGAGCGTATCGCCTTCCTGGTCGGGATACGCCGCGACCAGGCCGAAGCCGGCGACCTGCGCTTTCTTCGCGGCGATCTTCTCGCCGCTGACTTCCGGCAACTCGCCGGTCGGCCGTGGCTTGCACCCGGCCGCGAACCCCAACGCCAAAGCGGCGACCGCCGCCCACCCAACCGCCTTCCGAAACGCACCCCCGACTCCGTTCGGACGCGCAGACGACTTCATGGTCGATCCCTATTTGTGTTGTGCGGCGACAAGCTGTCGCCTTGCGGTCGCCGAATCATGCGCCAGATACGACAACGCCGCCCGGAGGCGGCGTCGTCGAATGCGTTTGCGCACTCGCGCGATCACTCCGGAATACGGCCCTCGGCGTCGCCGGCGGACACGTCGGCAGTCGCGTCGACGACCTCCGTTGCCGCGCCTTCAGCTTCCGACACCACGACCTCGTCGTCCAGCGACGCATCCACGCGTTCGACCGCCTGCAAGGTCTCGTCCGCCGCAAGGCGGATCAGCGTGACGCCCTGCGTGTTGCGGCCGACCTGCGAGATCTCCGCCGCGCGCGTGCGCACCAGCGTGCCGCCATCGGAGATCAGCAACACCTCGTGGTGGTCGCTGAGCTGGATGGCGCCGACCAGCTTGCCGTTGCGGGCGGTGGTCTGGAGCGCGATGACGCCCTGCGTACCGCGACCCTTGCGCGGGTAGTCCGCCGCGGGGGTGCGCTTGCCGTAGCCGCGTTCGCTGGCGGTGAGGATGTCGCCGTCGCCTTCGATCACGATCAGGCTGCGGACTTCCTCGCCTTCGGCCAGGCGCATGCCGCGCACGCCGGTGGCGGTGCGGCCCATCGAACGGACTTCGCCCTCGGCGAAGCGCACGGCCTTGCCGTTGGACGCGAACAGCATGACTTCGCTCTCGCCGCAGGTCAGCGCGACGCCGACCAGCGCGTCGCCGTCGTCGAGGTTGATCGCGATCTTGCCGCGCTGCAGGCGGAAGGCGAACTCCGTCAGCGGCGTCTTCTTCACCGTGCCGTGCCGGGTGGCGAAGAACACGAAGCGATCATCGCGGTACTCGCGCACCGGGAGGACGGCCTGGACCTGTTCGCCCGGTTCCAGCGGGATCCAGTTGACGATCGGACGGCCGCGCGCGTGCGGGCCGGCGTCGGGCAACTGGTACACCGGCAGCCAGAACACGCGGCCGGAGCTGGTGAAGGTGAGCAGCGTGTCGTGCGTGTTCACCAGCCACAGCTGGTCGATGAAGTCCTCGTCCTTGGTCATCGCCGCGTTGCGGCCACGGCCGCCACGGCGCTGCGCGCGATACGAGCTGGCCGGCTGGCGCTTGGCGTAACCCGAATGCGACAGCGTCACCACCACGTCTTCCGGCGCGATGAGGTCGAGGATGTCGAGGTCTTCCTCGCTGGCGCGGATTTCCGAACGACGCGCGTCGCCGAATTCTTCCTTGAGATTGCGCAGCTCGGTGCGGATGACGTCGAGCAGCACGTCGGGGTTTTCGAGGATGCGGATCAGGCCCGAGATGGTTTCGAGCAACTGCTTGTATTCGTCGGTGAGCTTTTCCTGCTCCAGCCCGGTGAGGCGGTGCAGGCGCATCTCGAGGATCTGCTGCGCCTGGACTTCGGTGAGCTGGTAGCCGTCTTCCGACAGGCCGACGCCCGCCGGCAGGTCTTCCGGACGCGAGGCATCGGCGCCGGCCGCGGCCAGCAGCGAGCCCACCAGGCCCGGCTGCCAACGGCGCGCGAGCATGCGCTCGCGGGCTTCGTTCGGGTTCGCCGAGGTCTTGATCAGCTCGATCATCTCGTCGATGTTGGCGAGCGCGACGGTGAGGCCTTCGAGCACGTGGGCGCGCTGGCGGGCCTTGCGCAGTTCGAAGATGGTGCGGCGGGTGACGACTTCGCGGCGGTGGCGCACGAAGGCTTCCAGCATCTGCTTGAGGTTGAGCAGCTGCGGGCGCCCGTCGACCAGCGCGACCATGTTGATCGCGAACACCGACTCCATCTGCGTCTGCGCGTAGAGGTTGTTCAGCACGACCTCGGCCGACTCCCCGCGCTTGACCTCGATGTAGATGCGCATGCCGTCCTTGTCGGACTCGTCGCGCAGCTCGCTGATGCCCTCGAGGCGTTTTTCCTTCACCAGCTCGGCGATCTTTTCGATCAGCCGCGCCTTGTTGACCTGGTACGGGATCTCCGACACCGCGATGGCTTCGCGGCCGTTGTCTTCGTTGACTTCGATCTCGGCGCGCGCACGCATGCGCACGCGGCCGCGGCCGGTGCGGTAGGCGAGCTGGATGCCGGCAGTGCCGTTGATGATGCCCGCGGTCGGGAAATCCGGGCCGGGGATGTACTGCATCAGGCCTTCGACGTCGAGCAGCGGATCGTCGATCAGCGCGATCGTCGCGTCGATGACTTCGTTGAGGTTGTGCGGCGGGATGTTCGTCGCCATGCCGACCGCGATGCCCGCCGAACCGTTGACCAGCAGGTTCGGCACACGCGTCGGCATGACGGTGGGCTCGAGTTCCTTCTCGTCGTAGTTGGGCTGGAAGTCGACGGTTTCCTTGTCGATGTCCGCCATCAACTCATGCGCCAGGCGCGACATGCGCGCCTCGGTGTATCGCATGGCCGCCGGGGAGTCGCCGTCGATCGAACCGAAGTTGCCCTGCCCGTCGACGAGCATGTAGCGCAGCGAGAAGGGCTGCGCCATGCGCACCAGCGTGTCGTACACCGCGGTGTCGCCATGCGGGTGGTACTTACCGATGACGTCGCCGACGATGCGCGCCGACTTGTAGTACGGCTTGTTGCTGTGGGCGCCGAGCTCGTTCATCGCGAACAGCACGCGGCGATGCACCGGCTTGAGGCCATCCCGGACGTCGGGGAGCGCGCGCCCCACGATCACGCTCATCGCGTAATCGAGGTAGCTGCGGCGCATCTCGTCTTCGAGGTTGACCGGGATGATTTCCTTGGCGAGTTCTGCCATTCGGTGGGCTTTTTCTAAGGAGTGCGCAAGACGGGAATTCTAGCATGGAAACGGCCCCGTCGAGGGGCCGATTCTTGGGTAAAAACAGGAACTTAGGGGCGCTTCATGGCATCCCGAAGGCATCACGCATCGAAGCCGCGTCGGGATGGCGGATCACCCCCCGCTCCGTGACGATCGCATCGATCAGATCGTGGGGCGTGACATCGAACACCGGATTCCAGGCACCGATGCCCTCGGCCACGGTGCGGCTGCCGCCGACGACGTGCAATTCGGCGGCGTCGCGCTCCTCGATTTCGATCATCTCGCCGCTGGGCGTGGCCATGTCGACGGTCGAGGACGGCGCCACCACCATGAACCCGACCCCATGATGGCGGGCGGCGATGGCGAGCTGGTAGGTGCCGATCTTGTTGGCGGTATCGCCGTTGGCGCAGATGCGGTCGGCGCCGACGACCACCCACTGCACCTTGCCGGTCTTCATCAGGTGCGAGGCGGCCGAATCGGCGATGAGCGTGGCGTCGATCCCGTCCTGCTGCAATTCCCACACAGTCAGGCGCGCGCCCTGCAACCACGGGCGCGTTTCGCCGGCGAAGACCTGGTCGATGCGGCCCTGCGCGACGCCGGCGCGGATCACGCCGAGCGCGGTGCCGAAACCGGCGGTTGCGAGCGAACCGGTATTGCAATGCGTGAGCACGCCGCTGCCCGGTTCGATGAGCGAAGCACCGAGCGCGCCCATGCGACGGTTTGCGGCGAGGTCTTCGGTGTCGATGGCCTGCGCTTCGCGTTCGAGGGCACCGCGCCAGTCGTGGTCGGCGCGAGCGAGCGCGGCGCGCATGCGGGCCAGCGCCCAGGCGAGATTCACCGCGGTCGGGCGTGCGGCGTTGAGGCGTTGCAATGCCGGTTCGAGCTGGGCGGCGGCATCGCGCGCGTCGGTCGCTTCGACGGCGCGTTCGGCCAACACCACGCCCCATGCGGCCGCGATGCCGATCGCGGGCGCGCCGCGCACGGCGAGTGCGTGGATCGCGGCGGCGACGTCGTCGCTGGTGCGGCAGGTCAGGTATTCGGTGTCGAAGGGGAGCTTGCGTTGGTCGAGCAGTTCCAGCGCGTCGCCGGTCCAGCGGATGGGGCGGATGCGGTCGTAGCGGGCGTAGTCGAAATCGTCCATTCCGGTAGTTTAAGGCACTACCAGACGGTGAATTCCGCCCTGCAGCCGCGGCTCACCCACACGCCGCGCTGGTCCCAGCCCCAACTGTGGTTCTGCACGCACGGCGACTTCGACAACTGCCGGGTCAAGCGCGCGCCCTGCCACACACCGACTTCGCAACGACGCTCGCGCCCGCGGTCGGATTCGCATCGCACCTGCTGCGGGCCCAGTTTTTCCACCGCCGCATGCCCCTCGCCGATCTGGAACTCCGCGCGACAGCCCTGCGACACCCACACGCTGTTGCGGTCGTAGCCCCAGGTGCTGTGCTGGATGCACTGCGACTTCGACAACTGCCGGATCAATTGCACGCCACCGATCGTCAGGGCCGGACAATGCCGGCGCGACACCGTGTTGGACGCCTCGCATTTGAGGAATTGCGGGCCCGGCGCGATCGCCTTCGTATCGCCGAGGCCGAAGTCCGCGCGACATCCCGCGCGCACCCAGATCTCGCCTTCGCGCACGCCCCAGTTCTCGCCCTCGATGCACGGACTGCGCGACAACTGCCGCACCAGGCGCGCGCCACCGCGCACGTCGGCCTTGCAGGAGGTGGACCGGCCCTTCGCCGATTCGCAACGCACGATGTCGGGCCGGTTGCCCGGATACGGTTCGGCCGTGCGGAATTGTTGCGCCCACGCAGGCGCGACGACCATCAGGCCGGCGAGCAAAACGGGGGAGGCGCTGGTTGGCATCGACGAAGTCCTCGATTTCCTTCGCGCACTGTCCCGGATCGCTGAATGCGGGGTCAAGACCACGTTGAACTCAGGCGCGTCACGCCCGCGCGAAATCGAAAGCCAGCACGTCGGCGATCCGGTCGGTGCCCGCCAGGGCCATCATCAGCCGGTCGACGCCCAGGGCTACGCCCGCGCAGGGCGGCAAACCGCGCTCCAGCGCGGCCAGCAGCGCTTCGTCGATGGGCGGCGCGGCCTGCCCGCGCGCCCTGCGCACGGCCTGGTCGCGTTCGAAACGCGCGCGTTGCTCGCCCGCGTCCAGCAGTTCGTGATACCCGTTGGCAAGTTCCAGCGGACCCAGGAACACTTCGAAGCGCTCGGCGAGGGGCGGATCGCCGGGGCGGATCTTCGCCAGCGCGCATTGCGATGCCGGGTAGTCGCGCACGATGTGGACGGTGTCGGCGTCGAAGGCCGGCTGCAGCCGATGCGTGATCAGCAAGTCGAGCCAGTCGTCGTGCACCAAGCCCTCGGGATCGATGACGACATCGCCCAACGCGTTGCGCAATTGCGCATCGTCGGCGGCGAAAGGATCGATGCCCAGGCGATCGCGGAACAGATCGCGATACGCGATGTCGACCACGCGCACGTCACGCCCGACCAATGCGAGCGCCGCACGGATCACTTCGACCGTTTCGTTCGCGAGCCAACGATGATCGCGCCCGACGCGATACCACTCGAGCATCGTGAATTCGGGATTGTGGCGCCCGCCGGCTTCTCCATCGCGGAACACGCGCCCGAGTTCGTAGCAATCGCCGATGCCATCGGCCAGCAGGCGTTTGAGCGGGAATTCGGGGGACGTGCGCAACCAGCGCGTGCGCGGTGCGCCGTCGGTGCGGCCGGAGAATTCGAGCGAGAACGAGGCGATGTTCGGATCGGTGTTGCCCGCGCGCGAGAGCACCGGCGTTTCGACTTCGAGCACGCCACGCTCCGCGAAAAACGCGCGCAAGGTGGCGTACAGGCGGGCACGGAGACGGAGCGCGTCGTGGGTCATCGCGATGGGCTTCAAACCTGATCCGCGAGGAATGCGATCAAGCGCGCTTCGTCCCAGACTTCGACGCCGAGCTCCTGCGCCTTGGCCAGCTTGCTGCCGGCTGCCTCGCCGGCGACGACGAAACTCGTCTTCTTGGAGACGCTGCCGGACACTTTCGCGCCCAGGGCTTCGAGCTTCGCGCCGGCTTCGTCGCGCGACATCGAAGACAGACCGCCGGTCAGCACCACCGTCTGTCCCGCGAGCGGGCCGTCGGCCGCGCGTTGCGGCGCGCCTTCCGGCCAGTGCACGCCGTTCGCGCGCAAGGCAGCGATGACCTCGCGGTTGTGCGATTCGGCGAAGAAGTGCGCGATACGCGCGGCGACCACGGGGCCGATGTCGGGCACCTGGCGCAGCGTTTCTTCGTCGGCCGCGAGGATCGGATCGAGCGCGCCGAAATGCCGCGCCAACGTGCGCGCGGTGCTTTCACCGACATCGCGAACGCCGAGGGCGTAGAGCACGCGTTCGAGTGTCGTCGTGCGGCTGGCATCGATCGCGGCGACCAGGTTTTCGGCCCACTTCGTGGCGACCTTGCCGGATTTCACGGTCTCGGGCACCGCATCGGCGAGTTCGTCCGCGCGTTGCTTCATCGCGACGAAATCCTCGACCGTCAGCTTGTACAGGTCGGCCACGCTGCGCACCATGTCGAACTCGACCAGCGCGGTGATGAAGCGTTCGCCCAGGCCTTCGATGTCCATCGCGCGGCGCGAGGCAAAGTGGAACAGCGCCTGCACGCGTTGCGCCGGGCAGAACAGACCGCCGGTGCAGCGTGCGACGACTTCGTTTTCTTCGCGTTCGATCGCCGAGCCGCAGACCGGGCATTCCGTCGGCAACTGATATGCGGGGAATTTCGGCTTGCCCTTCGCATCGACCGGACGCTTTTCCTCGACCACGCGCACGACCTCGGGAATGACATCGCCCGCGCGACGCACGATCACCGTGTCGCCGACGCGCACGTCCAGGCGCGCGATCTGGTCGGCGTTGTGCAGCGTCGCGCGCGTAACCGTCACGCCGCCGACCTGCACCGGCGTCATCAACACCCACGGCGTAACCGCACCGGTGCGGCCGACATTGACCTCGATCGACTCGACGACGGTCGGCACTTCCTGCGCCGGATACTTGTGCGCGATGGCCCAGCGCGGCGCGCGCGAAACGAAGCCCATCGCGCGCTGCTGGTCGTAGCGGTCGAGCTTGTAGACCACGCCGTCGATGTCGTACGGCAGCGCGTTGCGCTTGTCGCCGATGTGCTTGTAATACGCGAGCAGGCCGTCGGCGCCCGTGGCGACGTCGACTTCCGCGCTCACCGGCAGGCCGAGTTCGCGCAGCCATTGCAGGGTGCGCGAGTGCGTCGCGGGGAGCGTCGCGCCCTCCACTTCGCCCAGCGCATACGCATAGAACGCCAGCGGGCGCTGCGCCGTCATGCGCGGATCGAGCTGGCGCAGTGAACCGGCCGCGCCGTTGCGGGGATTGGCGAGCGTCTTCTCGCCGTGTTCCCGCGCCCACGCGTTGTACTTTTCGAACGCGGCCTTGGGCATGTACACCTCGCCGCGCACTTCCAGCACCTTCGGCGCCTTGCCGCGCAATCGCAGGGGCACACTGCGCACGGTGCGCAGGTTGGCCGTGACGTCTTCGCCCGTCGCGCCATCGCCGCGCGTCGCGCCGCGCACGAACACGCCGTCTTCGTAGCGCAGGCTGATCGCCAGGCCGTCGAGCTTGGGTTCGACCGAGAAATCGGGCGTCGCGTCGCCGGTTTCCTTCGCGATGCGCGCGACGAACTCGGCGACTTCGTCGTCTTCGAACGCGTTCGCCAGCGACAGCATCGGCACCGCGTGCTTGACCTCGGCGAACTTGCCCGAAGGCGCGGTGCCCACGCGCATGGTCGGCGAATTGGGGTCGGCGAGTTCGGGGTGCTCGCGTTCGAGCGCTTCGAGTTCGCGCAGGAGCTTGTCGTACTCGGCGTCGGCGAGCGTGGGGTCGTCCAGGACGTAGTAGCGGTAATTGGCGTCGTCGAGAAGGCGGCGCAGTTCTTCGACCCGCGCCGCGGTTGCAGCGGCCTTCCCCATTACCAGCGCGCCGGCTTCGTCAGCGGCGGCGCTTCGTGTTGGCGGTCGTAGCCGCGCAGTTCATCGCGGATGTGCGCGATGCGTTGGCGGCCCAGCGCATTGCGCGATTCGTCGAGCACCACGCCGTCGAGCAACTCGGCCATGCGCTGCGCGGTCGGCAGCATCTTTTCCCATGCATCCAGCGCGGTCATCGGCGCCGGCAGCGTGAGGAAGAAGGCGATCGCGGGGGTTTCGAGTTCCTGGATCGTGGCCATCTCGAAACTGCCGGGCTTCATGATGTTCGCGACGGAGAAGATCGGGCCGCGCTCGGGGTGGCCTTCGACCAGGCGGTGGAAGATCTGCATGTGGCCGTAGGTCAGGCCGGCCTTTTCGGCCGCGACGACGATGTCGCTGCCGCGCAGCTTCGCGCCTTCGCGTGCGGCGACATACAAGGTAACGATCTTTTCGAACGAGGCGTCGCCGCGC
The DNA here is from genome assembly GCF_056400425.1 of Lysobacter sp. P5_B12. Classification (NCBI taxonomy): domain Bacteria; kingdom Pseudomonadati; phylum Pseudomonadota; class Gammaproteobacteria; order Lysobacterales; family Lysobacteraceae; genus Lysobacter; species Lysobacter sp. P5_B12. Next base: position 51,348 of record NZ_JBFULG010000010.1, on the reverse strand, counting down.
TTGCCCAGCTCGCTGTTCTCGTTGCGGGCGCCCAGCTCGAGTTCGGATTGCGACTGCTCGCCGGCGGCGAATTCGTCGGAAATCTGTTCGCCCAGCGTGGGCTCGATGCGTTCTGCATCGCCGCGGTTGGCGGCGTCGGCAAACCCGCCGCCGACACGACGCCCCTGCCCCGGCTTGCGCGGGCGGCCGAAGATGTAGATCGCGGCGATCAACAGCACGCCCGCGATCGCGATGCCTATGCGCAGTACCGTCGAATCCATCGCGTGCTCCCTGTGATGAGACTGCGTGAGGTCAGGCGGCGCCGGCCAGGCGCGCGGCTTCGGCGAGGTCGACGGACACCAGGCGGCTGACGCCCGGCTCGCGCATCGTGACGCCGGACAACTGTTGCGCGGCTTCCATCGTCGCCTTGTTGTGGGTGACGAACAGGAACTGTACCGCTTCGCTCATCTCGCTGACCATCGCCGTGAAACGGCCGACGTTGGCTTCGTCGAGCGGCGCGTCCACCTCGTCGAGCAGGCAGAACGGCGCGGGGTTGAGGCGGAAGATCGCGAACACCAGCGCGACCGCGGTCATCGCCTTTTCACCGCCCGACAGCAGCGAGATATTCGACACGCGCTTGCCCGGCGGGCGCGCCATGATCGCAACGCCGGTGTCGAGCAGGTCCTCGCCCGTGAGTTCGAGGTAAGCGTGGCCGCCGCCGAACAGGCGCGGATACAGTTCCTGCACGCCCGAATTCACGCGATCGAAGGTGTCCTTGAAACGGCCGCGGGTTTCGCGGTCGATCTTGCGGATCGCCTCTTCCAGCGTTTCCAGCGCGGTGGTCAGGTCGGTGTCCTGCGCGTCGAGGTATTCCTTGCGCTGCGCGGCTTCGGCGTGTTCCTGGATCGCGGCCAGGTTCACCGGCTCCAGGCGGCGCAGCTTGGCGTCGAAATCGGTGACCGTCTTTTCCCACGCGCCGACGTCGGCATCCGGCGCGAGGGTGTCGATCACTTCCTGCAACACGAAACCGGCTTCCACCACCGCGGCCGACAACTGATCGGCGTTGATGACGAGCGCCTGCTGGTCGAGCTTGCGCTGGCCGATCTTCTCGCGCTGGGCGATGGCCTGTTCGTCGCGCTGGTGGCGCGTCTGTTCGTTGCCGCGCAGTTCGGCGTCGATGCCTTCGAGCATGGAGCGCGCTTCGCCCAGGGCCTTTTCGGCGCGGACGCGTTCTTCCAGCGCGTTCTGGCGCTCGCTTTCCAGCGCGGTGACCGGGGCGTCGCCGTCGGTGAGCTGCGAGGCGAGTTCACCCAGGCGCGAGTCGAGCTGGCCGCGCTGGCTACCCATGCGTTCGAGCGACTGCGCGAGCGCCACGATCTGCGCGCGTTGCGATTCGACCGTCAGCGCGAGCGCGTGCGCGGTGTCGCGCGATTCGCGCGCGGAAACGCGGGCGTTGTCGCGGGCTTCGGCGAAGCGGCGGCGTTCGGCGTCCAGGGCCTGGCGGACCTGTTCGAGTTCGCCCATGCGGCCGACCGCGTCTTCCTGCTTCGAACGCGCTTCGCGAGCCTGGTCGCGGTTCGCGTCGAGCGTGGCGATCAACTGCGACAGCTCGGTGTCGATGCGTTCGATGCGATTGCGCGCCGAATCCAGCTTGCCCTGCTGGCTCTGCAACTGGCCGGCGAGTTCCGACACACCGCGATGCGCGAGATACAACGCGCGCTGTGCGTCTTCGCGCTGCTGCTCGGCGGCGAGCGCCTGGTCGCGCAGGCGCGTCAGCGTTTCGTTGAGGACCGCTTCGCGCTTCTGGAGATCTTCGATCTCCGCGCGCAGCGACTGGATTTCCTTCTCGCGCAGCAACGCACCCTGCTTGGCTGCGCCGGAGCGCACCACGCGCACCCAGCCGGCGCCGAGGCGTTCGCCCGCGCGCGTGATCACCGATTCGCCATCGCCCAGCTGCGGCACGAGTGCGCGCGCTTCGGCCAGGGTTTCGGCGCCATGGAGTTTCGAAAGCAGGCGACGGATCGCGGCCGGGCCCTTCACCTTCGCGGCGAGCGAGGTCGAGGCGACCGGGAACTCGGCGCCCGCCGGATCGACCAGCGTCAGGCGGCCTTCGCCGAGGTCGCCGAGCGCTTCGACGAGTGCTTCGGGCGCTTCGACGAGCACGCCTTCGATCAACTGGCCGAGCGCGCCTTCGACGGCGTTTTCCCAACCCGATTCGACCTGGAGTTTTTCGCCGACGCGCGCGGCGCTGTCGAGGCCACGCGCCTTGAGCCAAGCGGTCGCGGCGCCCTGTTCCTGGCCAAGCGCGGCGTGTTGCAAGGCTTCCAGAGAGGAGAGGCGACCGCGCGAAGCCTGCGCGTTCTTGCGCACGTCCGCGATTTCGCTCTGCGCGCTGCGCTGCTGGTCCTGCATGGCGGTGACGGCCGCCTTGCGTTCTTCGACCTGCGCGGTGAGGCCTTCGAGCGAAGCCTTCTGCGTGTCGTGTTGCTGCTGCGTGCCGGCGAAGGCTTCGGACAGGGACGACAGATCGAGGCTCGCGCGTTCTGCGTTGAGCTGCTCGCGGCGGCGATCGGCGTCGAGCGTCTGGCGATCCAGGTGTTCGATGCGCGTGCGTTCGACATCGCCCGCGCGCGCGGCTTCGGACTGCGCCTTGGTGTGCGCATCCCAGCGTTGCTGCCAGTCGGCGAGCGCGGTTTCGGCGTCGCGCAGCGCTTCCTGGCGCGCGGTGTCGTCGGCGCGCAGGCGTTCGAGTTCGGGTTCGGCTTGTGCGATCGCCTCGCGCAGGCCGTTGAGGCGCGCTTCGTCGCCGCTGATGTGCGAGCCCAGTTCGCTGAGCTGGCTTTGCGCCTCATCGCGTGCGCGTTGCAGGCGCTGCGCCATTTCGCGCTGGTGCGCGATCTGCTGTTCGATGCGGGCCAGCGTGCCGCCGACCTGGTAGACGTTGGCCTGCGCCTTGTTCAGCGCGTCGCTCGCTTCTTCGCGGCGAACGCGATCGGTTTCGATCTTGGCCTCGGCTGCGCGCTGTTCGGCGATCAGCTGCTGCAGGCGGGTCTCTTCGTTGTCCAGCTTTTCCTTCAGCGCCTGCACGCGTGCGTCGAGGCCGCGATATTCCAGCGCCTTCCACTCGGCGTCCTTGATGCGGCGCTCGGCCTGGATCGACTGGTACTGCTCGGCCTGGCGCGCCTGGCGGCGCAGGTGTTCGAGCTGCTTGCCGACTTCTTCGCGCAGGTCGTTGAGGCGGTCGAGGTTTTCGCGCGTGTGGCGGATGCGCGTTTCGGTTTCCTTGCGGCGTTCCTTGTACTTGGAGATGCCGGCGGCTTCCTCGAGGTACACGCGCAGTTCTTCCGGGCGCGCCTCGATGATCTGGCTGATCATCCCCTGCTCGATGATCGAGTAGCTGCGCGGGCCCAGGCCGGTGCCGAGGAACAGATCGGTGATGTCGCGGCGGCGGCACTTGGTGCCGTTGAGCGCGTAGGTGCTCTGCCCGTCGCGGCTCACGGTGCGCTTGACCGAGATCTCGTTGAACGCGGCGTATTCGCCGGTGATCGTGTGGTCGCTGTTGTCGAAGATCAGCTCGACCGTCGCCTGCGACACCGGCTTGCGCGCGGTGCTGCCGGAGAAGATGACGTCGGTGAGCGAATCGCCGCGCAACCGACTGGCCGAGCTTTCGCCCATGACCCAGCGCACGGCGTCGATGATGTTGGACTTGCCGCAACCGTTCGGCCCCACCACGCCGGTCATGTTGGTCGGCAGGTGCAGCGTGGTCGGATCGACGAAGGATTTGAAACCGGAGAGCTTGATCGTGGACAGGCGCATGCGGCGGTCGTTCGGCCCCTGCAGCACGCAGCCTTGCAGGCCCGTGCCGCCGTATGTGAGAGATTCGCTTCGAAACGTCGCCTAAACCATTGATCCGGCAGGCGGCGCACGACGGCGTCATCGTGATTACGCGCGAGTATAGCGAGGCCTTGGAAGCCGTGGGCGCCTCGACCGTGCGAATCGCTCAGCCCGGTGGGGCAAGGCGCTCGCCGGTGGCCGCATCGAAGGCGTGCCAGCGGCCCGGGGCGATCGCAAGCGACAGGCCCTGGCCCGGGGGCGGCAAAGTGCGCGGGGCCATGCGCGAGACCAGCGACTGCGTGCCGACGCGCGCATTGACGAGGGTTTCGTTGCCCAGGGCTTCGATCATTTCGATCGTGGCGTCGAACGCGCCGGCCCCATCGGCGGGCAGCAGGCTTTCGGGACGCACGCCGATCGCGATCTCGCGTTGGAGCCAGGCTTCCGGGACGTCGGCCCCCTCGCCCATCGGAATACGGAGGCCATCGCCGATCTCGAGTGCGAGGCCATCGTGGCGGACCAAGCGCCCGCGCAACACGTTCATCGCCGGGCTGCCGAGGAAGGTCGCGACGAACAAATTCGCCGGCCGCTCGTACAAGGCCATCGGCGTGTCGATCTGCTGCACGTGGCCATCTTTCAGCACCACGATGCGCTGGCCGAGCGTCATCGCTTCGACCTGGTCGTGCGTGACATAGATCATCGTCGCGCCCACTTGCCGGTGCAGTCGCGCGATTTCCACGCGCATGCCGGCGCGCAGCTTGGCGTCGAGGTTGGAGAGCGGCTCGTCGAGCAGGAAGACCTGCGGATGCCGCACCAGCGCGCGCCCGAGCGCGACGCGCTGCCGCTGTCCGCCGGAGAGCGCGGCGGGTTTGCGGTCGAGCAATTTGCCGAGTTCGAGCACGCGGGCGGCTTCGTCGACGCGTGTGGCGATGTCCGACTTCGACGCACCGCGAAGCTTCAGCCCGAAGCCGAGGTTCTCGGCCACGCTCATGTGCGGATACAGCGCGTAGCTCTGGAAGACCATCGCGATGTCGCGGTCTTTCGGGGCGACGTCGTTCACCACGCGCTCCCCGATGCGCAGCGTGCCCGAGGAGATGTCCTCCAGGCCCGCGATCATCCGCAACAGGGTGGATTTGCCGCAGCCCGAGGGCCCGACGAGGACGAGCAGCTCGCCATCGGCCACATCGAAGGTCGCGCCATCGACCGCGACGAAGCCGTTGCCGCCCTTGATGGGTGCGTAGACCTTGCGGACCTGCTCGAGGCTGACCTGGGCCATCGGTTCCCGATTCGACGAAGGGACGGTGCAATGCGCGGCGTGTTGGCGGTATCCTGCCATGTAACCGTTTACACGAACAAACAATGGCCGCCAACCCAAACGCCCGCCGCTTCCCCGAAGGTTTCCTCTGGGGCGCCGCCACCGCCGCGCACCAGATCGAAGGCTCCCCCCTGGCCGACGGCGCAGGCCCGAGCATCTGGACGCGCTTCGCCCATACGCCCGGCATGACCGTGAACGGCGACACGGGCGACGTGGCCTGCGACCACTACAACCGCATGAAGGACGATGTCGCGCTGATGGCCTCGCTGGGCCTGAAGGCGTACCGCTTCAGCGTCTCGTGGTCGCGCATCCTCCCCGACGGCACCGGCCGCGTGAACCAGAAGGGCCTGGACTTCTACTCGCGCCTGGTCGATGAGTTGTTGTCCAAGGGCATCGAACCCCTGCTCACCCTCTATCACTGGGACCTGCCTGCGGCGCTCGACGACCGCGGCGGCTGGCTCAACCGCGACATCGCCGACTGGTTCGCCGAATACGGCAGCGTGCTGTACCGCGCGCTCGATGGCCGCGTGAAGAAGTGGGTGACGCTCAACGAGCCGTGGGTCGTCACCGACGGTGGCTATCTCCATGGCGCACTCGCACCGGGCCATCGCAGCAAATACGAAACCCCGATCGCCACGCACAACCTGATGCGCGCACACGGCGCGGCGGTGAAGGCCTATCGCGAGATCGGCAAGCACGAGATCGGCCTGGTGGTGAACATCGAGCCGAAGTACCCGAACACGCAGTCGCCCGAAGACCTCGCGGCGACCAAGCGCGCACACGCGTACATGAACGAGCAGTACCTCGACGCCGCGCTGCTCGGCAAATATCCGCCGGAACTGAAGAACGAAATCTTCGGCGACGCGTGGCCCGAATGGGCGGACGAAGATTACGCGCTGATCAAGCAGAAGCTCGACTTCATCGGCATCAACTACTACACCCGCAGCGTCACGCAGGCCACCGACAGCTATCCGCTGAAGGCCGGCGCCGTGCGCCAACCGCTGGGCACGTATACGGAAACCGGTTGGGAAGTCTTCCCGCAAGGCCTGACCGATCTGCTGGTTTGGGCGAAGGACCGCTACGGCAACCTGCCGACCTACATCACCGAGAACGGCGCGGCGTTCTTCGATCCGGCGGTCGCCGAAGAAGGCCGCGTGCGCGATCCGCTGCGCATGGGCTATCTGAAGAAGCACCTGACGGCGATCCGCGACGCGATCGACCAGGGCTGCGACATCCGCGGTTACATGGTGTGGTCGCTGCTCGACAACCTCGAATGGTCGCTGGGCTTCTCCAAGCGCTTCGGCATCGTGCACGTGAACTACGGCACGCAGGAACGCACGCCGAAGGACAGTGCGCGGTGGTATTCGAAGGCCATCGCGAGTCACGGCGCGTCGATCGACGACCCGCTCCCCTACTGATCGCCCCGCTCCCTCCCCTGCTTGCACGGGAGGGTTGGGGAGGGATAGCGCGCGTCAGCGCGCAATCTCGACCTTCGCCGGCACGCGCGTCACGCGCGTTTCCTTGCCATTCCAAGGTAGAACGAGCCCGCCCTTCGGCAACTCGATCCCGCCGGCGACCTCAAGCACCACCTTGTCGCCAACCTCCCGCAACGAATACGACAACGCCCCACCCGGCGTACGCAATCCTTCGATCGCGATGCCCTCGCCTTTCAACCAATCGGCGGGAATCCCCGCGGCGATGACGATGGCCTCGTCCTGCGGCCGCTCGTAAGCGAACAGATCCAGCGCCGAGCGCACGTAATCGCTCGCGACCCACGCGTGCGGCAGGTCGCCGAGGAAGAACGGCTTGCGCGGCGTGTGCGAGACGACTTCCGCCCATTGATTCCACGCGCGTGGTTGCTGGTCGGCGAAGAAGAAATCCAGTGCCGATTGCGCGCGATCGCGCCAGCCCAGGCGAACGAAGGTGCCGACGGTCCGCAACTCGTAGGGCGTGTAGTCCTTCCACGCGCGCTCGCCCTTGCGACGCTGCTCGAACTCGCGCCAGTAACGCTGGAAGGTCTTTTCCAGCGCGCCCGGCGGAAGGACCGCATCGGCCGCGCCCGGCGCGAGCGCGATCGTCGTCGACGTCGCATCGAAGTCGCCCAGTTCCGCGGAGCCCGGGATGAAGTCGATCTTCTGCTGCGCCATCGCGGTGCGCAGCGAAGCCTGGAGATCGCCGGAGAATTGATCGCGCGATGCCGCGAAACGTTGCGCGTCTGCGTCCTTCCCGAGCCACTGCGCGATCTGCACTGCATCTTTGTACCCACGCAACGCCCAGAAATCGTCCCAGTAAGAGTGCATCGGTTTGGCCGAATACCCTTCGTGGCTGATCGACGCGGGCATCAGTCCGTAGAACGCGGCGTTCTTCGCGCGATTGGCGTCGGTGCGTTCGCTCGCGCGCAGTGCGTCCATGTACTTCACGGCGCCGACGACGTGCGGCCACATCTTTTCCAGCAGCTCCCGGTCGCGCGTATGGCGATAGACCTCGGCGATCAAATAGATCAACTCGCCGTGGCTGTCGTTCTCCGGCACCGGATCGGCACCGCGATCGTCGACGCAACACGGCACCTTGCCGCTGTCGAATTGATACTGCGCATACCAGCGCAGGAAGTCTTTCGCGATGTCTTCGCGGCCCAGTCGCAACAGACCTTCACCGATCATCGCGCCGTCGCGGATCCACGCGCGCGCATACGAACGCGTGCCCGGTTGCAGGCGCGGGCCCACGCGGCTGATGGCCATGTGCGCGAGCGCAGTGCGGATGGTGTTCGCGATGTGCTCGCCCTGCTCGGGCAGTTTGAATTTCACGCGATCCAGTTTGTCGTGCCATTCCTCCGCGGCCTGCGCCTGCAGGCGAGCGGCTTCATCGTTCGTGATCGGCGTGGATTCCAGGTGGCCCAGCGGCGAACTCAATGCGAGCTCGAACGACTCCCCCGGGGCCAGGGTCCGCATATACGGCAGGTCGGCGAACACCATGCCGTCGGGATCGTGCGCTTCGCGGCTGCGCGGCGGATGTCGTCCCACCCAGTGTCGCGACGCGAACGGATAGGTGTTGGTGAACATCGGCTCGCTCGCGTCCGACAGGGCCACGCGCGGCCAACCGTTGACGAACACCTGCCTCGCTTCGAGGCGCACATCGCGCACGGCACTGAAGCCGCCGCTGGTGTTGAGGAACTGCGTCGATGGATTGACCTGCCAGGGACGCAGTTCCAGCGTAAGGCCGAAATCGCCGGGCTTCGCGCGCGTGTTCGTCAGGCGATAGCGCACGATCAGGCGCGCGTCGTTCGGTTTGCCGACGGCGAAGGCCGTGACATCGAGCCGCGCGTCGTCGCGCACGAAATGCACGGACGGAATCGGCAGGTAGCCGTCCTGCAGCGATTGCGTCGCCGGGGTCGTCGCCCAATCGATGCGCCCTGTCGGCGTCGTGCCGACCGGCCAGATGCTGAAACTGCCGGGCGTGAACTCCACCGCGCCGTCTTCGCCGAGCAGACCTTGCTGCGTGCCGCCATCGATGCCGACGATGGTCCAGTACGATTGCTCGCCGACGAAGCCGCGCGGAAAGTCGCCCTTCGGCATGTGCGCGGCGATGGCCTTCAGGAAATCGTTCTTCGTGGCGGCGAACGCGAGCGGTTGCACTTCGACCGATTCGAGTTCGGCGACCGGGGGTCCGAAGAATTGAACGGACTTGACGTCGATCCGCAGGTAGCGCGCTTCTTCCTCGGGCAAGGCGATGAAGTCTTCGCCGCCGTCGTTGGATCGGACTTCGTAGACCTGCCGCCACGCTTGCCCATCATTCGACAGGGACAGCGTGTACCAATCGCCGCCGGCATCGGGCTTCCATCGCAGGATCGCACCGCCGATCTCGCGCGCCTTTCCCAGGTCGTAGGTGAACACGTTGTCCTTGCGCGACAACGTGCCGGTGAGCGGCGAATCATCCGGCGCCGGCAAGGCCTCGAACGTCAACGCATCGAAACACGCACTGCCCTTCCCGCCCTCGCCGCTCGCCAGCGTGAACTCGAGCTTCGCGCTGTGCCTGAGGTCTTTCTCTTCCGACGGGCCCCACGCCTTCGCGATATGGCGCTTCTTGAAGCGCATCGGCGTCCAGGCGGACGGCAACTCGAACTTCGGCTTCGTCGCCCACCAGACGTTGTCGCCGCTGGCATCGACGAGCTTGAACTGGAAGTCGTTCGTCGGCCCCGTGCCGCGGAGCTTGAATGCGAATGCGTAGTTGTCGGGATAGTCGATCGCGACATCGCGTTGCAGGCCGACGTAGCCGGAGACCTCGTGGAAGTCGTAGTCGAGGCACAAGCCGCCGTCGGCGTTGCGCAAGGCGCCGGTGACCTGGTCGGATTGAATGACTTTCCAACCGTCCTTCGAATCGAAGTCATCGAGCACGCGGGCCTGCACATCGAGCGCCAGCAAGCACAGCACGCACGCGATCCACTTCGTCATCCCTTCACGCTCCCGACCAGCAGGCCCTGCAGGTAGTACCGCTGCAGTGCCAGGAACAACACCAGCACCGGGATCACCGTGACCACCGCGCCGGCCATCATCAATTCGTTGTCCTGCACGTGTTCGCGCGAAAGATTCGCCAGGGCGACCGGCAGGGTCTGCATCGTCTGGTCGCTCAACACGATCAAGGGCCACATGAAGTCGTTCCATGCGCCGAGGAAGGCGAAGATCGCCAGCGTGACCAGGATCGGACGCAAGGCCGGCAGCACGATCTGGAAGAAGATGCGTGCCTCGCCCGCGCCGTCGATGCGCGCGGCTTCCAGCAATTCGTCCGGCAGGGACCGTGCGTACTGGCGCACGAGGAAGATGCCGAACACGCTTGCCAGCCCCGTCACCATCGCGCCGAAGTAGGTGTTCACCAGGCCCATCTGCTTGAGCAGCAGGAACAGCGGCATCATCGCCACCTGCGCGGGAATCACCAGCGCAGCCAGCAACGCGCGGAAGGTGCGCTCGCGCCCCTTGAACCGGAGCTTCGCGAACGCATAACCAGCCAGCGTGTTGAGCAACACGGAGATCAGCATCACGCCGGTCGAAATGAGGAAGCTGTTCAACAGGTAGCGGCCCATGCCGGCGCGCACGAACAATTCGCGATAGTTGTGCAGGGTCGGCTGCGACGGCCACCACGGCGGCGGGAAATGGCTCGCCTCGCCCGGCCGCATGAACGACACCAGCAGCATCCACACCAGCGGCGCGAGTGCGGCCGCGGCGAACACGACCAGCGCCCCGTTCACCGCCACGGACGCCCACAAGCGTTGGCGTGCAACGCCGCTCATTCCGCTCCCTTCCTGCGCGCGAACCACAACAGCCCGCTCGTCACCGTCGTCATCAAGACAAACAACAGAAAGGCCACGGCCGACGCGTTGCCGAGGTTCCACCACTTGAAGCCTTCTTCGTACATCAGGTACAGCACGCTCACGGTGCTCTGCAACGGCCCGCCCTGTGTGATCACGTAAGGCTCGGCGAACAATTGGAAGTAGCCGGCCATCGTGAGGATCGACACGAGCAGCAAGACCGGCCCGAGCATCGGCAAGGTCACGTGCAACAACTGCCGCCACCAGGTCGCGCCGTCGATGCGCGCGGCCTCATACAGATCTTCCGGGATCGCCTGCAGCCCGGCCAGGAAGATGATCATGTTGTAGCCGAAGTTCTTCCACACGGCGAACAGGATGATCGTCGGCATCGACCAATGCGGATCGCCCAGCCAGTCGATCGCGTCGATGCCCATCAGCCCGAGCGCCCAGTTCACCATGCCGTAGCGCGTGTGGAAGAAGTACCGCCAAATCACCGCGACCGCGACAACGGTGGTCACCACCGGCGCGAACAGCGAGGTGCGGAACAGGGGCTTGAAGCGCGCGAGCTTCGAATGCAGCAGCAAGGCTGCCGCCAGCGAGGCCACGATCGACAGCGGCACGCCGACCAGCACGAAGTACAGCGTGTTGCCCAGCGCCTTCCAGAACAGCGGATTGGTGAGCAGCCCGATGTAGTTGTCGAGCCCGACGAAACGCAGGTTGCGCAGGTCGGACAGCGCGTAGATGTCGAAGTCGGTGACCGACAGCGCGAAGGCCGCCAACACCGGCAGGATGAAGAACAGGAGGATCACCGACAGCGCCGGCGCGGTGAACGCCCAACCCGCGAGCGAAGCCTTCATTGCGCACCGCCGGGCAAGGTGTGGTGGTCGAGCATCCAGCGGCGCTTTTCGAGGATGCGGTCGGCGCGGCGATCCATTTCAGCGGCGGCCTCGTCGACGCTCAACTTGTCGTTGGCGACCAGCTCACCCACGAAGCGCATCTCCTGCGCGATGCGCTCCCACTCCGGCACCTTGGGCGCGGAGACTGCGCGCTCGAGTTGGTCGCGGAAGGCCTGGATGTAAGGATCGTTCGCCAACGCGGGTGCCGACCACGGCGCGCGGCGTGGCGGCGGGTTGCCGGTGATCGCGTGCAACCGAATCTGTTGTTCCGGTTCGGCCAACCACGCGATCAACTGCCAGGCCGCCTCTTTGTGCCTGGACTTCTTGAACAACACGAAGCTCGTGCCGCCGGCCACCGATGCACCCGGCCCGTTCGGCCCGGGCAACGGCATCGTGCCCCAGGTGCCCGCTTGCTCCTGCGGCAAGCGCTTTCGGAACTCGGCGATGTTCCAGGGCCCGTTGACGTAATAGCTGAAGTAGCCGCGGCCCAGTTCCTGCCACACGTTCGAGATGCGCGTGTTGTCCACGCGCGGCGCGAGGCCTTCGTCGAAGGTGTCCTTGTAGAACTGCAGCGTGCGCTTGAAACCTGCGCTGCGGAAATTCCCGTGGCGCCCGCCATCGCGCAGCAGCGGATCGGGCTGTTGCACCGCGAGGTTGAGCAGCGGTTCGTATTCGTTGAGCGGCAACAGGATCGCGTAGCGATCGGGGCCCACGTGCTTCTTCACCGCGCGCATCGCCACGCGCCATTCGGCCCAACTGCGCGGCATCGTCTTCACGCCCGCGGCGGCGACGATGTCCTTGCGATAGAACGGCAGGCGCGTTTCGACGTACCACGGAATCGCCAGCGTCTTTCCATCGATGACGCCGGTATCCCACGCGCCCGGGAAATAATCGGAGACCACGATGCCCGGCGTGCGCGCGATCCATGGATCCAGCGGTTCGATCGCACCCAGCGTCGCGAACTCGGAAATCCAAGTATTGCCCAGCGGAGAGACGTCGGGCAGCGAGTCACCGGCGAAGGCGGTGAGCAGCTTCTCGTGCGCGGCCGTGACGGGAAGTTGCTGCAGTTGCACCTTGATGCCCGGGTGCGTGCGTTCGAAGTCGGGCAACATCTGGGCGACCATGTCGCCCTCGTAGCCCATCACCCAGAAGCGAATGGTGGTGACCTTGGTGTCTTCACTAGCGCGTGAACATCCCGCGAGCATCGCCACGCACGCGACACAGGCCCACAGCCACGTGCGCGGTGTGCGTGTCATTTCGCCTCGTCGAGCCACCCACCGGTGAAGCCCGCGCGTTCCAGGCCTTTCCGGATATAGGGATTGCGACGCATCACCGACCAGACGAAATCGCTGCGATGGTTTTCGATCATCAGCACGATGGGACCCTGGTCGATGCCGAGATAGTCCTTGTCGACCCAACCCACGCCTTCGACCAGTTGCCCGTGGTGCAGCTTCTCGTGCTTGAAGGTGAAGCTCGGGTTGAACGCATCGAGGAACCCGTACTGCTGGTAGATCGCCTTGCCGTAGCGGTCGTGCATCGCCTGGATCGCGGCGATCGAGGCCTCCGGCGTAAACGCGATCGACGCGGCCGCGGCCGTCGGCACGATCGTGCCGTCGTCGACCGTGTACTGCGTGCCGACTCCGCGCGCGGTGTAGGTCTGGAATTTGCGCGGCTTGCCGTTGAAGGCGATCGTCGCGTCGATCGGGCCATCCGACGCGGTCCAGCCCCACACGTTTTCGTCGTAGCCCTTCCAGCCCGGCGTGTTCTGTTTGCCGTAGGCCTGCTGCGACAACGCCGCGCGGCGGCTGTTCTCGAAATAATCGATACCTCGACGCTTCATGTAATCGTCGGTGATACCGCGGAAATCGACCCACACGTGCGAATACTGGTGGCCGAACAGCGGCGGGAAGGTCAGGTGTTCCTGGCCGCCGTTGAACGAACCCCACGAACGATCGTAAGTCGAGGTCCACGCGTCGTACGCATCGCGCCCGACCGGATGGGTCGGGGATGCGAGCGCGAGGATGTAGACCAGGATCGCTTCGTTGTAACCGTTCCAGTCGTAGGCGATGAAGCCGTCTTCGGGCTTCCATCCCATCGAGATCAGCGGCTTGCGCACCTGCGCGAAGGGCCATTCCACCGCGCGATACAGCGCATCGGCAGTGGCGCGGATTTCGGCTTCGCGCGGATCGTCGTGGTCGTAATAGGTCTGCGCGAACAGCACACCGCCCATCAGTAGCGTCGTGTCGACCGTCGAGAGTTCGTTGGTCTGGAAGCGATGCCCCGACTGCATGTCGAGGAAGTGGTAGTAGAAGCCCTTGTAACCGGACGTGCCTGTCGCCTCGGGCCCCTGCTTCGCGTTCTTGAGGAAGCGCAGCGTCGCCAGCGTGCGTTCGATCGCCTGGTCGCGCGTGATCCAACCGCGTTCGACGCCGACGCCGTACGTGGTGAGGCCGAAACCCACCGCCGCGATCGAGGAGAACGACGGCGTGGGCCAACGATCGGGCACCAACCCGTTCTTCGGGTTGGTGGTTTCCCAGAAATAATCGAAGGTTCGCTTTTCGAGATCGTCGACGAGCGGCGGAACAGCGCGCTCCACGTGCGCATGCGGCACGGCCGCCGGCGGCTTCGCGGTGTGCGTGGCTTCGGGTTTCGCGGCGTCGCGCTGGCACGAAGCCAGCGCGACGGTTGCGAGCGCGGTGAGGACGATTTTCGAAAGCGCGTGCTGCATTACTTCACCATCAAATCAGAAATCGAAACCCACCGACAGCTTCCACGTGCGCGTGGCGCCGACGATGGCCAGGCTGCTGACTTCGCCGAAGTCCGGATTCGGGCCGAAGGAGGGATCGCCGCGGAAGGTGTTGTAGTCCTGCCAGTTGTCCCAGTTAAGCAGATTGATCACGTCCACGCGCACCCACGGCTGCAACGAAGTACCCGTGTTGAAGGTCTTGCGCAGCGCCATGTCGAGCGACTTGTACCCGATGTTCCCCGACGGGATGAGCGGATCGAAATAGCACGCGCCCGGCGTGACCACTTCGTAGCAGTTCGTCGCGTCCTTCGGCGTCGGGCTCGACAGGGTCAGCTTGCCGGAGAACTGGAAGTCCCACGGCAGATCGGTGAAGCCGCTGACGACAAGTCGATTCTTGGGCACGCCGATCGACGGGATGAATTCCTGGTTGTCGAGGTTGGCCAGGTCGAACAGGTAATGCTCGTCGTTCGATGCGTTCGGACGATTTTCCTCGGCCTGGCTCCACGTGTAGGCGATCGACAGATTCCACGGCGAATCGCTCGTCCAGCCCTTCTCCATGCCGAGCAGGAACTGGTTGAGGCGCGTCTCGATGCCGTTGTCGGCCAGGATCAGCGTGCCGTAGCCAGGAATCGGGAAGCCCCAAGGCTGGTAGCCGAACTGGATGCGCGGATCGGGGCGACCCGGATCATAGAAGCTGCCGTCCGGGAAGCGATTGCCCAGGCGGAAGTAGATACCTTCCTTGCTGCGGATGTGCACCGCCGTCGTCGACAAGGTCCAGTCGTGGCCCCAGATGCCGAAGGTGTTGCGCATGCCCAGGGAGAACTGATCCGAATACGGCGTCTCCAGACTGTTGTTCATCATGTTCACTTCGGCGCCGAGGAACGGGTTCGAAGCGACGAGCGCGGTGAGCTGATTCGGATCCAGGAAGCTCGGATCCCACGTGAAGCAACGCGCGTCGGTGGCCGGGTCGCAGGGATGCGCTGCCGAGTTGAAACGGAAGGTGTACTGCGGGAACGTGCTCTTGGACTGCTCCAGCGCGAGGTAATCCCACAGGTTGCGGTCGTAGGTGCGGCCCGCGCCGCCGAAGATGACGTGGCGCTCGTCGGCGAACAGATCGTAGGAGAAGCCCAGGCGCGGCGCCCAGTTGTTGTCGTCGGTGTCGCGGTTGTTGCCGCTGCTGATGTAGTCCTCGATGTTGTAGTCCACGTTGGGGCCGTGGATGTTCGACCAGTTGCGCAGCGCGGCGGCGACGCCCAGCGGCGTCACGTAGTTCTCGTAGCCCGGGTTGCGCTCGACGTCGTAACGCAGGCCGAGGTTCAGCAGCAGGTGGTCGGTGACTTGCCAATCGTCCTGGAAGTAGATGCCGAACTGCTTGGCCTTGGTGGTGATGTCGCGCGACGGCGAACCCGGCACCTGCGCGCCGAAGGTCACTTCGTAGGGCGTGAACGA
This sequence comes from Lysobacter sp. P5_B12, assembly GCF_056400425.1. Classification (NCBI taxonomy): domain Bacteria; kingdom Pseudomonadati; phylum Pseudomonadota; class Gammaproteobacteria; order Lysobacterales; family Lysobacteraceae; genus Lysobacter; species Lysobacter sp. P5_B12. The sequence goes on along the minus strand of NZ_JBFULG010000010.1, from coordinate 35,833 downwards.
CGCAACGGTCGTGTTGCCGAGCGCGTTTTGCTCATCGATGTCGACCAGGTACTGCGGGTTGTAGGGCTGCTGTTCGAAGGCGTTGATTTCGACGGCCTTGTACTTGAAGCCCGCCTTCATCGTGTGGTCCTGGACGCCGAACCAGGTGAAGTCGTCCTGCAGCGCCCAACCCTTCTGGCCCTTGTCCTGGAAGTCGCGGCCGCCGCCGATGTTGATGACCGCGTCGCGGTTGGGCCGCGTGATGTTGATGCCGGGGCCGAAGGTGAGCGGACGCGGGCCGAAGCTTTCGTCTTCGAACGTCAGGTGCGCATCGTTCAACCAGTTCTCGCGGTTGAACTGCCAGCGCAAGTCGGCGCGCGTGCTGTCGTTGTCCTTCGTCGTGCCGTGGGAGGGTGTGTCGCGATCGGCGATGCCGGTGATTTCCGATTCGGTGCGGTCCTTCAAAGACAACTCGATCAGGTGGTCGCCCGTGGGCTGCCAGGTCAGCTTGCCGAACCAGAGGTCTTCGGAGAACGGCGAAGCGACGGGGCCGGTTTGTTCGAGAATATCTTCGGGCAGCGGCCCGGTGTAGTTGCCACCGAGGGTCACCGAGCGCGGCGAAGTGATGTCCTTGCCTTCGTAGGAAACGAAGTAGAACAGGCGGTCCTTGAGGATCGGCCCGCCGAGCGACATGCCGTACTGCGAGGTCGCGGTGTTGGACTCGCGGTCGGCATCCTCTTCCGACGGCGTACGCGCGCGCCAATGGTCGGAGGTGCGGTCATAGAACACCGAGCCTTCCATTTCGTTCGTACCCGACTTGGTGACCGCGGTGACCGCCGCGCTGCTGATCTGGTCGTACTCGGCCTTGTAGTTGGACGTGATGACCTTGTACTCGCCGATCGCCATCTGCGGGAAGGGATTGCCGCGCGAGGAATCCTGGCCGCTGATGCCGCCCTTGAGCACGTAGTTCTTCTGGCCCACGCCGTCGATGAAGACGTTGATGCCGTTGGAGTTCTGCGCGCCGCTGCGCAGCTTGGTGGAATCGTCGGCGGTCTGTTCGAAGATCACGCCGGGCACGGTGTCGGCGAAGGACAGGAAGTTGCGGTTGGTCTGCGGCAGCGCTTCGATCTTCTTCGGCGAGACGTTGGTGGCGACTTCGGACGTGCGCACTTCCTGGGCCGTGCCGACGACTTCGACCGCAGTCAGCTCGGTGGTCGCGGCAGCGACGTTGAGATAGGCCGTCTGCGCGACGCCCAGCGTGACCGTCCGCATCGGACCACCGGCCGATTGCACGCGATAGGTGCCCGGCGGGAGGCCGGCGAGAATGTAGTTGCCGCTGGCATCGGCGGTGGCGGTGCGCGTCAGGCCCGTCGCGACGTTGGTCGCGGTGACTTGCTGCGATGCCGTGGCGATGCCGCGGACGGTGGACGCGGTGCTCTGCGCATAAACCGCGGGCGCGCCGACGGCGAGCGCCGCGGCGAGCGCGCATGCGAGCAGTCGCGGCGTGGGGCGATGTTGGATGCGAGGCTTCATTGGATTCTCTCCCTGCGGAATGCGTTGGTTCGAAATTCGAAAACGGGGCGACGCGTTGGGGGAGCGCAATCTCAGGAACTGTCGCGGCGATGCGCGGCGCCGCGACGTTGGGTGGATTGCCGCGCGGTCAGGTGCGGGGCAATGAGCGTGGCTTCGTCGGTCGGCTGCGCGGGAATTTCGCGGCCCGCGAGCAGCGTGCGCAGCGCGCGGCCGCCGAGTTGCGCGATGTCGACCGAGATCGTCGTCAGCGATGGATGCACGTAGCGCGCGAGCGGGATGTCGTCGAAGCCGGCGACGGCGATGTCGTCCGGCACGGTCAAACCCGCCTGGTGGAAAGCGAACAACACACCGAGCGCGGTCATGTCGTTGGCTGCGAATACGGCGTCGGGGCGCGGCTCCATCTTGAGGACTTCATGGCCCGCTGCATGGCCCGAGGATTCGTCGAATGCGCCCTGCAACACGATCGGTTGCGCGTCGGGCAGCAGCTCGGCCAATGCATCGGTGTAGCCGCGCAGGCGTTCGTCGGCGTCGAAGTTGTCCTTCGGCCCGGTGACGAAGGCGATGCGGCGATACCCGTTGTCGACCAGGTGCGCGACCATCTCGCGCGCGCCGCCGTAGTTGTCGATGCGCAAGGTGCCCAGGCCCACGCCGGTGAGATGCGAGTTGATCAGCACCGCGGGCTGCGACTGGCCCAGTTCGCTCGCCAGCGCCTGGCTGTCGAGGAACGGCGAAAGCACGAGCAATCCATCCACGCGCCCGCGCATCGCACGCAATGCGGTGCCTTGTTCATCGGGATGGCCGTGGTAACTGGAAACGAGCAGATGCAGATCGTGCTCGCGCGCGACGACGTCGATGCCGCGCATCAATTCGGAAAAGAATTCGCCGTGCAGGTCGGGAAGGACGACACCGATGGTGCGCGTGCGGCGGCTACTGAGGCTGCGCGCGGCGTGGTGCGGGACGTACTTGAGTTCCTTCGCCGCGTCCAGGACGCGCTCGCGCACGGTGCTGGCCACGTTCTGCTGGCCGTTGAGCGCGCGCGAGACGGTGGCCACCGAGACCTGGGCCAGCCGTGCTACGTCGCGAATCGTGACAACGTCTCCCATCGCCGCCCCACACATTCGTCCGTGGCTGGAATGTAAACGTTTTCACAAGGGACTGTAAACGTCGTGTAAAGAGGCGATGACTTGCTGCACTGCAGCAAGCTCAGCCGTTCGCTTCGCCCGGCGTGCGTGCGCGAATCGACAGCGCGTGGATATCGGTCTCCATCATGTTGCCCAGCGCCGCATACACCTTTCTATGGCGTGCCAGCGGAAGCAGGCCCGCGAAGGCCTCGCTCACGATGTCGACATTGAAATGCCCGCGCCCGTCGCGCGCGCCGGCATGGCCCGCGTGGCGGGCGCTGTCGTCGACGACCTCGAGCGACTGCGGCGACAGCGCGGCATCGAGCAAACCCCGGATGCGTTCGACCCGGCTCACGGCAAGGTGGGCTTGAAGGGGCGCACGTCGACGCGGTGGTAGACGCCGGCTTCCACATAAGGATCGGCATCGGCCCAGGCCCGGGCGGCTTCCAATGCATCGAACTCGGCCACGATGATGCTGCCGCTGTAACCGGCCGGGCCCGGGTCTTCGGCGTCGATCGCCGGGCACGGGCCGGCGAGCAGCAGGCGCCCCTCGTCCCGCAGCGCCAGCAGCCGCGCCACATGTGCGGGGCGGGCCTTCAGGCGGCGTTCCAGCACGCCGGGGCCGTCATGTCCTTCGATCGCGTACCACATCCCGATGCTCCTGCCGTTGGTGCGTTTGGTGAAAAGGCGATTGTAAGTGGTGGACAGCCCTCGCCTGCCCCCGTAACCTTGGGGTCAATGATTCGGTGCCGCGCGTGACGCGGCCCGCGCGATCCCGGCCATCGACCGACAATCGACGGGGTCCCCCCAGCAAGACTTTGAGTTCCGCGGCTGCGCACGGCCCCGCCGTCCGCGCTGCATTGCTCCACCCGGTGGCCTCGAGGGGGCCGCATAACGCATGTCCGACGAACCGAGCGTGCCCGCGCCCGAAGGCGACCAACCCGCCAACGGCGCTCACCCGCAAACACACAATCCGACGCACCCGCAGCAGCAGGAAATGCCGCTGGCGATGGTGCTCGGCCAGCCGGTGCTGCAGATCCCGCAGGACCTGTACATCCCGCCGGATGCGCTCGAGGTCATCCTCGACGCCTTCGAAGGGCCGCTGGACCTGTTGCTGTACCTGATCCGCCGCCAGAACCTGGACATCCTCGACATCCCGGTCGCCTCGATCACGCGCCAGTACGTCGACTACATCCAGGCGATGCACGAGATGCGCTTCGAGCTCGCCGCCGAATACCTGGTGATGGCCGCGATCCTGGCCGAGATCAAGTCGCGCATGCTGCTCCCGCGGCCGCCGACCGAAGAAGGCCTGGAAGACGACCCGCGCGCCGACCTCGTGCGCCGCCTGCAGGAATACGAACGCTTCAAGCAGGCCGCCGAAGACCTCGACGCCCTGCCCCGCCAGGACCGCGACACCGTGCCGGTGGCGGCCTTCGTGCCGGACCGCGCGTCGGTGAAGTTGCCGCCGCCGGTGGACCTGCGCGAAATGCTGCTGGCGCTGGGCGACGTGCTCAAGCGCGCCGAGCTGTTCACGCAACATGCGATCAAGCGCGACGCGCTCAGCGTGCGCCAACGCATGGGCGAGTTGCTCGAGCGCATGCACGATGGCCAGTTCCACCGATTCGAATCGCTGTTCACGGTGCAGGAAGGCAAGCTCGGGGTGGTCGTCACCTTCCTCGCGCTGCTCACGCTTGCGAAGGAACAACTGGTCGAGATCATCCAGGAATACACCGACAACAGCCGTCCGAGCGACGCACACGCCGACACGCCGGCGCGCGCCCTCGCCCCGATCTACGTCAAGTCCCTCGCCGTGGGCGAAGGCACGCCCGATGCCCTCCAACTGACGAGCGAGTTCGACGAAGAACCCGCCGCCGCGAACGACTCCCGCGCATGAACCAAATGGACCAGAGCTTCATCACCCGCATCGTCGAAGCCGCGCTCATGGCAGCCAACCAGCCGCTGACGCTCGCGCAGTTGCACGCGCTGTTCTCGCTGGACGATCCCGCACCCGACGGCGCGGTCGAACTGGCGCTGGAAACCTTGCGCGACGCTTGCGCCGACCGCGGCGTCGAACTGGTCGAACTCGCCTCCGGCTTCCGCTTCCAGGTCAAGGCCGACGTGCATCCGTGGGTCGCGCGCCTGTGGACCGAACGCCAGACCCGCTATACGCGCGCCACGCTCGAAACCCTCGCGCTGATCGCCTATCGCCAGCCGATCACGCGCGGCGAAATCGAACAAGTCCGCGGCGTGGCCGTGAACAGCAACATCATCAAGGCGCTCGAGGAACGCGAATGGATCCGCGTCGTCGGCCATCGCGACGTCCCGGGCAAGCCGGCCTTGTTCGGCACCACGAAGGGCTTCCTCGACTACTTCGGCCTCAAGCGCCTCGACGAACTCCCGCCGCTGTCCGAACTCAAGGACCTCGGCGAGCTCGAACCGCAATTCCAGTTCGAACCCGAAGCCGGCCCGCAGGCCGCACTCCCCCCCGAACAGGTTGCTTCCGATCCGGATGCCCCTGTCCCCCACGACGAAGCGGAAACTGAAGAAGACACCGCACACGTCACCGAAGATGACGACGCCCAGATGGCCTCGTCGGAGCAGACACAATGAGTGATCAAGAACGCCGCAAGCTTTCCCTCAAGCGCGGCGCCTCCCCCGAGCAACCCACCGACGCCCCGCGCATCGAGGAACGCCTGCACAAGGTCCTCGCGCAAGCTGGCCTCGGTTCGCGCCGCGCGCTCGAACAGCGCATCGCCGACGGCCTGGTGAAGGTCAACGGCGCCATCGCCCAGGTGGGCATGAGCATCACCGGCGGCGACAAGATCGAAATCGACGGACGCACGTTCGTCGCCACCGCGCTCACGGAACCTGCGCGCGTGCTGATCTACAACAAGCCCGAAGGCGAAGTCACCACGCGCGAAGACCCCGAAGGCCGCCCGACGATCTTCGAATCGCTGCCCTCGCTCAAGGGCGCGCGCTGGATCGCGATCGGCCGCCTGGACATCAACACCACCGGCCTGCTGCTGCTCACCACCGATGGCGAACTCGCCAACGCGATGATGCATCCCTCCTACGAGATCGAACGCGAGTACGTCTGCCGCGTGCGTCCGCCGGAAGGCGAAGAGGAAGTGTCGGAGAAGTTGGTCGACCGCCTGCGTCGCGGCGTCGCGCTGGAAGACGGCCCGGCGAAGTTCGACGAAATCACCAAGGTCAGCGGCGGCGAAGACCAGTCGCACGATTGGTACCGCGTGCTGCTGAAGGAAGGCCGCAATCGCGAAGTGCGTCGCCTGTGGGAATCGCAGGGCTGCCAGGTGTCGCGCCTGAAGCGCATCCGCTACGGCGATGTCTCCCTGCCGCAGCCGCTGCTGCGCGGGCAGTCGCAGGAACTGGCGCCCGACAAGGTCGCCACGCTGCGCGGCAAGCTCGGACTGGAAGACGGCACGCCCTCGTCGCTGACGCTGATGCCGGTCATCGGCCAGCGCAAGGCGGCGAAGTCGACGCTGCATTTCGGCGGTGCGCGCACCGCCGGTTACGTCAGCGGGCACAACACCGCCGATGAAGGTCGCGAACTGCGTCGTTTCGACCACGTGCGCGAAGATCGCCGCGGTGGCCGCGGCGGCAAGAAGCCGCACGGCGGATTGACGGTCAGCGGCGAAGCCGCGGCCAATGCCGGCAACAAGGCGTTCAAGCCGAAGGGTCCGCGCCAGCAGGGCCAGCGCATGCGTCCGGGCGAACAGCGCGATGCGGGCAACCCCGCCGCGTTCCGCACCTGGTACGTGCCCGAAGGCGTCGACACCGGTCCGACCGGTCACAAGAATCCCGACGGCGCGCGCGGTCCGCGCAAGCCGTATGGCCCGAAGCCGGGCGGCGCAGGCAAGCCCGGTGGCGGTGGCAGGCCCGGCGGTGGTGGCGGCAACAAGTTCGGTGGTCCGAATGCGAATCGCGGCGGTGGTCAGCCGCGTCCCTTCGGCGATCGCGACGGCAATCGCGCCGGTCCGGCGCGTCCCTTCGGCGAGCGCGATGGCAATCGTCCGAATCGCGGCGCTGGCGGTGGTGCGCGTCCTTACGGGCATCCGGGCAATGCGCCCTCGTTCCCGTCGGATCACGCCAATCCCGGCAGCTTCAACCCGTACGGCGACAAGCCGCGCGCGCCGCGTCCGGGCGGTCCCCGTCCCGGTGGCCCGCGTCCGGCTGGCCCCGGTGGTCCGCGTCCCGGTGGCGCGCGTCCCGGCGGTCAACGCCCCGGTGGCCCGCGTCCCGGCGGTCCGCGCCCCGGCGGTCCGCGCGGTGGTGGTCGCCCCGGCGGCGGTCGTCACAGCGGCGGTTGATGCCACGCGTTGAATGAAAAAGAAGGGCGCCCAGGCGCCCTTCTTCGTTTTGGCTTCACATTCGATTCGTCGTCGCTTCGCGCAGCGCGCCAACACTGCGCGCATGGACCATGACCTCATCGTCGTCGGCGCGAGTTTCGCCGGCGCGGCCTGCGCGCTCGCGGCCGCGCAATCGGGTTTGCGCGTCTGCGTACTCGAACGCAAGGCCGACCCCGGCGACAAGCTGCGCACCACCGGCATCATCGTGAAGGAGGCCGCCGAGCGCACGCTGCTCGGCGAGTTGCCAGCGCATCTCACGCGACGCGTCGAACGCGTGCAGTTGTACGCGCCGAACCTCAAACAAGTCGCGCTCGCCGCGCCCGGCAGTTACTTCCTTACCACCGATACGCCCGGCGTCATGCGCTGGCTCGCCGACCAACTGCGCGCCAACGGCGTCGACCTTCGCCTGTCGACATCGTTCCGCGACGCCACGCGCGTCGGCGATCGATGGCACGTCGAAGGCGCGGGCCGTGCGCGCTTCCTCGTCGGCGCCGACGGTGCGCGTTCGCGCGTCGCCGAGCATTGCGGGCTCGGGCGCGTGCGCGGTTTCCTTTACGGCATCGAATACGAATTCCCCCACGCGCGCCTGGCCGATCCCGATGCGCTGCATTGCTTCATCAGCAAGCGCCACGCGCCCGGTTACATCGGTTGGATCGCGCAGAACCCCGGCGGCGTGCAAGCGGGCCTGGCCTTGCGACACGATCCGGCGAACGTGCGCGTGCCCGACCTCGATACGTTCCTGCTGCGCGTCGGCCAGGCCGGCGGCCTGCCCTTGCGATTGACGCCCGGCCCCACGCGCGCGGGCCTGATTCCGTGCAGTGGTCCGGTGTGGCCGCTCGCGCGCGACGGCGCGATCCTGACCGGCGATGCCGCCGGCATCGTGTCGCCCGTGACCGCCGGCGGCATCCGCGCCTCCTGGGAACATGCATGGACCGTCGGCCGCGCGATCGCCGCGCATTTGCGGCAAGGCGGGCCCGCGCCGGAAACCGTCGCGATCGACGCCGCACCACGCTTCCGCACCAAGCGCGCCTTGCGTTGGGCCTACGACCGCCTGCCGTTCGACTGGCCCTTCGACCTGCTGCTCTCCGCGCCGCCCGTCCGATGGGCCGCCGAACGCGTGTATTTCGGCTGATGCGCTGAAAAATCGCGGGCGTATGATCCGGCCCATGGCCGCACAGGCGCCATCGGAGTTGCATTCGGCACTCGCCGCGATCGCACGCGCGATCGCCGATTCGCTGGAAGTGCGCGCGGTGTGGGACGCCGTCGCCGATGCCTGCCGCGCGGTCGTGCCCTTCGACGCGATGGGCATCGTGAAACTCGAACCGGGCGGCACGGTGCGCGCCGTCGCAGCCGCCGGCGAGGACGACGTCAAGCAACTCGAAGGCGCCGTGTTCCCGCGCGCCGGGTTTTCGCCTGCCCTGTGGCCCGATGCCGACCGCTTCCTCGTCGTCATCCACGACGCGCAATCCGAACTGGACCTCGCGTATCCGCTCGATCGGCTCACGCTGGAGCGCGGCTATCGCGCGATCCTGCGCGCGCCCCTGCAACATCGCGATCGGCGCCTCGGCTCGGTACTGCTGGTGTCGCGCACGCCCGGGCGATTCACGCAGTCGCACGGTGAAGCACTGCTGGTGATCGCCGAACTCGCGTCGCTCGCCCTCGCGCATGAAGGCCTCGCACGCACGCTCGCCGAGGAAACGCGCCGCAGCGCCGCCGCGCGCGAGCACGCGTCGCAACTCGAACGTCGCGTGCAAGCCCTGGCCGAAGAACTCGATGCACGCAGCGCGCATCGCACGCTGGGGCGTTCGCGGCGTTGGCGCGAAGTGCTCGAACTCGCCACGAAAGTCGCGCCTACCGAAACGACCGTGCTGCTCTCCGGCGAATCGGGCACGGGCAAGGAAGTCATCGCGCGTTTCATCCATCGCGGATCGGCACGTCGCAAAGGCCCGTTCATCGCGCTCAATTGCGCGGCGCTGCCGGAACAACTGCTGGAATCCGAACTCTTCGGCCACGACCGCGGCGCGTTCACCGGCGCGCAGTCCGCGCATCCGGGCAAGCTCGAACAGGCGGCCGGCGGCGTGCTGTTCCTCGATGAAGTGGCCGAGATGAGCCCGACCGTGCAGGCCAAGTTCCTGCGCGTCTTGCAGGAACGCGAATATCAACGCCTCGGTGGAACGCGCACGATGCGCGCCGACGTGCGCGTGCTCGCCGCCACCCATCGCGACCTGCAATCGGCGATCGCCAACGGCACGTTCCGCGAAGACCTGTTCTATCGCCTGGCAGTGTTCGACATCGCGCTGCCGCCCTTGCGCGAACGCCGCGAAGACATCCCGCTGCTCGTCGAAGCCTTCCTGCACGAAGTGGGCCAGAGCATCGGTCGCCCCGCGGCGGGTGTAAGCGATGAAGCCGTCGCCGCGCTGACCGGCTACGGCTGGCCCGGCAACGTGCGCGAGTTGCGCAACGCGATCGAACGCGCGGTGATTCTCAGCGAAGGCGGGATGATCACCGCCGAGCACCTGCCGATCGGCATCGCCGCCGCGAAACCCGTCGTGCCCATCGTGCGCATCTCCTCGTCGCAATCGCTGGGCGATACCGAGCGCCTGATGATCGAAGAAGCGCTCGAACGCGCGGGGCGCAACAAGTCGGAGGCCGCGCGCCTGCTCGGCATCACGCGCGCGCAACTGCGCTCGCGCATCGAGAAGCACGGACTGGCTTGAGCGCTGGCGCGAAATCGCCAATTGGCGATCGGCAGCCACCATCGCGCGCCACGTCGGAAACAAGAATCCTGCGACATCAATGACTTGCGCGTTGGCACGCCGCGTGCGTCGACACAGGCATTCCCCCACGGAGTGCCGACGTGCCCCGCCCCCATTCCCTCGCCCTCCTGGCCGCTGCGTTGTTGCTGCCGTCCGTAGCGTTCGCGCAGGACCGCTTCGACGACACCTCCGATGATTGGCAATTCCGCACCAGCCTGTACGCCTTCGTGCCCAGGGTCGGCGGCGATGCGCGCCTGCCCAGCGGCGGCGAACGCGCGTTGTACCTCAGCGCCGATGACCTGATTTCGCATACCGACGCCGCCGGCATGGCGACCTTCGAAGTCCGCAAGGGCCGTTGGGGTGCATTCGGCGATGTCGTCGCGATGGACCTCGGGCAACACACCAACGGCACGCGCAGCCTCCTCGCCGGCCGCATGCCGCTGCCGCCGGGCACGTACGCGTATGCGTCGCTCGACATCGAAGCCGTCGCCTTTACCGTCGCCGGCACCTACCGCGTACTCGAGCGCGACAACGCGAACATCGATCTACTCGCCGGCGGCCGCCTGCTTGATGCGACCGTGAAGCTCGACTGGGATTTCAACAGCGATGTCGTCGGCACGCTGCGCACCGGATCGAGCGAGGTCGGCCATTCGAGTTGGGACGGCATCGTCGGCGCGAAAGGCCGCATGTATTTCGGCGAACGCAAGCAATGGTTCGTGCCCTGGTACGTCGACGCCGGCACCGGCGCGAGCGACCTGACCTGGAATGCGAGCGCGGGCATCGGTTACGCCGCGCACTGGGGCGAGGTGTTCGTGACCTATCGCCGCCTGGACTACGACTTCGGAAACGACCGGCATATCGCCGATCTGGATTTCGAAGGGCCGACGCTCGGCGTCGCATTCGATTGGTAACTACGGGAGCAACGCACATGAACAAGCAACGCATCGACGTCCACCATCACTTCATGCCGCCGGAGTTCCTCGCGTGGCTGGCCAAGCAGGGCGCGCACTGGACGGGCGGTCCGCCGATCCCCGACTGGAGCGTGCAGATCGCGAAGGACACGATGGCGCGCAACGGCATCGCGCAAGCGGTCGGCTCCGTCGTGCCGAGCGTATCGCTCTACGACGCCGCGGCCGCCGTGCATTGGGCGCGCCATTGCAGCGAATTCATGGCGCGCATCGTGCAGGACGACCCGCGGATGTTCGGCGCCTTCGCAACCATGCCGCTGCCCGACACGCACGCCGCGCTGCAGGAACTGGAGTACGCGATGGACGTGCTCAAACTCGACGGCGTGCAGCTCTTCAGCAGCTTCGGCAACCAGTACCCGGGCAACCCCGAGTTCGAGGAGTTCTTCCAGGAACTCGACAGACGCAAGGCCACCGTGCATATCCACCCGAATACCGTGGTGCCCGGCGCGATCGTGCCGAAACTCACGATGCCCTGGGGCATCGTCGAATTCCTGCTCGACACTTCGCGTGCGGTCGCCAACCTGATCTTCAGCGGCACGATGGATCGCTACCCGAACATCAAGTACATCCTCTCGCACGCGGGCGGCACGATCCCCTACCTGCCCTTCCGCCTGGAGATGAGCCGCGTCGAACTCCCGGGTCTTTCCGCGCGCGCCACGCAGCCGATCGAGCATTACCTCGGTGCGCTGTACTACGACACCGCACTGTCCACGCACCCGGCGACGCTGTCGGCGCTCACGCGCGTGGCGGGCCCCGGCCACGTGTTGTACGGCAGCGACTGGCCGATGGTGCCGGAGACGGCGGTGATCGCGGAGAACAAACTGCTCGACGCCAGCCCGATCCTCGATGCCGCGACGAGCCATGCAATCGAACGCGGCAACGCCGAAGCGTTGTTCCCGCGATTCGCGAAGGCCAGCGCTGCCGCTGCCTGATGTGTCGAATGCCCTTACTTCAGCGCGAACGCATCCGCATCCAGCATCGCCGGGAACCGCTCCCGATGCGCCAGCAATTCACGCGCAGGCAGACGCGTCGTCACCACCACTTCTTCGTCCGCCGCTTCACTCAAGGGCTGCCCGAGGAAATCCAGGACCGCGCTTTCGCCGTCGTACTTCAACCCGTTGCCGTCCACGCCGACGCGATTGAGGCCCGCGACGAAGCACAGATTCTCGATCGCCCGTGCCCGCAGCAAGGTCCGCCACGCATAGCTGCGCGCCGCAGGCCAATTCGCCACGTACACCAGCAAGTCGTAATCCAGGCCCTGGGGCCGTTCGACATCGAAGCGATTGCGCGAAAACACCGGGAAGCGCAGGTCGTAACAAACCAGCGGACAGATGCGCCAGCCCTTGAATTCGATCGTCATGCGATCGTGGCCGGCGGCGTAACGCTCGTGCTCCTTCGCATAGCGGAACAGGTGGCGCTTGTCGTAGGTCGACAACGCGCCATCGGGCGTGACGAAGCACAGGCGGTTGTAGACGCCGTCGCCGTCGCGGATCTGGACGCTGCCGCAGATCGCCGCGCCGATCTTGGCCGCCTGCTCGCGCAGCCAATCGATCGTCAGCCCGTCCATCGTTTCGGCCTGGGTGATTGCGTCGTTGCTGAAACCACTGGTGAAAGTTTCCGGCAGCAACACCAGGTCGGTCGTGCCGTGCAGCGGCGCGACCAGGTGGCCGTAATACGCGCGATTGGCCGCCGGGTCGTGCCAGCGGGTATCGCCCTGGACGAGGGAAACGCGGAGATCTTGCATGGAGGTCACGTTACAAGCCCCTTGCGTTAAAGCTTGCGAAGACGTTCGAGCGCCGCATCCAGCGTCGCGTCGTTCTTGGCGAAACACAAGCGCGCCAGGCGTTGCCCGGCGGGCGGCGTTTCGTAGAACGGCGACAACGGGATCGCGGCGACGCCGTGTTCGGTCGTGAGCCAGCGGCAGAACGCGAGGTCGTCGAGATCGCTGACGGCCGAGTAATCGACCAATTGGAAATACCCGCCCGGCACCGGCAGCGGCTTCAATCGCGTCTCCCGCAATTGCGCGGCGAAACGATCGCGCTTGGCCTGGTAGAACGCACCCAGTTCCAAATAGTGCGCAGGATCCTGTTCGATCATCTCCGCGAACGCATGCTGCGCCGGGGCGAACGTGCAGAAGGTGTTGTATTGATGCACCTTGCGGAATTCGGCCGTCAGTGCCGGCGGCGCGATGCAGTAGCCGACCTTCCAGCCCGTGCAGTGATAGGTCTTGCCGAAGCTCGAGATGATGAACGCACGCGCGCGCAGTTCGGGATAACGCAGTGCGGATTCATGGCGCGCGCCGTCGAAGACGATGTGTTCGTACACCTCGTCCGACAACAGATACAGGTCGGGGTTGTCGCGCAGGATGGCCGCCACCGCTTCCATGTCGGCCTTCGACAGCATCGCGCCCGAGGGATTGTGCGGGCTGTTGATCATCAGCATGCGCGTGCGCGGGGTGATCGCGGCGCGCACCTTCGTCCAGTCCGGCGCGAAGGTCTGCGGATCGAGCGCGACGTGCACCGCCTTGGCTTCGGCCAGATCGATGGCCGGTTCGTAGCAGTCGTAGCACGGGTCGAGGACGACGACTTCTTCGCCCGCATGCACGAGCGCATGGATCGCATCGAAGATCGCCTCGGTCGCACCCGAGGTGACGGCGACTTCGGTGTCGGCATCCGGGCGCCAGCCGTACACGCGCTCGGTCTTGTTCGCGATGGCCTGGCGCAGCGCGGGGATGCCCGTCATCGGCGCGTACTGGTTGTGCCCGGCGCGCATCGCACGATCCAGGCTTTCGACCAGCCGATCGGGCACCGGGAAATCGGGGAAGCCCTGCCCCAGGTTCACCGCCTTGTGTTCCATGGCGAGCTGGGACATCACCGTGAAGATGGTGGTGCCGACCTTCGGCAGCTTGGTCTTGGGTTGCATGGGCCTTCCGTGTGACGAAAATGTGAGGAATCCGACGAACGGCAGGCCGGCGGCGGGGATTCGAGTTTACGGAAGCCCGCCCCTGCGTTAAATCTGATCGTCCAATGTCGCTCCAGACCGACCTCCGCATCGCCACCCTCCTCGACGCCTACTACGCGGCCGAATACCGCTGGGAGCTCGACGGGGAATGGCGCCAGATCCGCATCGGCCAGAAGGCGCCCGAGCTCGAGGCGTTCTTCCCGCACAGCCGGCGCTTCGGGCTGCTGTCGGCCTGGGATCCGCAGTCGATCCCGCGCGCCGAGGCCGTCAACCGCCGCGCCGACGAAGAACTGCACGCGGCGTTGCTCACGAGTGAACTGCCCTTCCGCCCCGGCTTTTCCTCCGCGCCCAACCGCAGCTGGCGCGAGCCGAGTTGGGTGGTGATGGACATGCCCGACCAGGAGTTCGACCGTCTGGCCCTGCGCTACGGGCAACTCGGCACGCTGGTGTGGAATCGCGGCGAACCGGTGGGCCTGCGCATGTACGCATCGCAGCCACTGATGGCGAAAGACCGCGCGCACGTGGAGTGGGCGCCCTTGCACGTGAAGCCGCGCGAGCGCCGTTCGACCCCGCGCACGCCGACGCCCTAGGCGGTCTGCAGGATCCGCAGCAACACGACGGCGCCGACGGGCCACGCGGCGAAGCGTAGCCATGCATCGCCGAATCGTTCGCGGGCTTCGGCGATCAGGCGACACACCACGATCATCAGAACCGCGCACATCGCCAGGCGCGTGCGTTCGCCCGAGGCGTAGACCGTTGGCGAGAACGCGAGCGCCGCGAGCGACGCATATCCGAGCATCAACGTCCACGCCATCCAGCCCGCGGCGCGCAGCGAGCGATCGCGCAGGGCGATGAATGTCGCGACGACCAAGCAGGTGGCGCCGAACATCGACAACGCGAGCGTGACCATGCGCGACGAGGTCACATTCGCGGCCGTCATCATCCACACCGACAATCGGCGCGCGAGCCCATCGCCCGGCGACAGGACCATCGGCGCGATCGATGCCAGCAACAGGAAGCCAAGCCCCGCAACCACCGGAATGCGAACGCGCCGCGCCGCCGGCGCCGTCCACACCAGCATCATCGCGAGCAACTCCGCCGCGATCGCGAGCAGATTGTCGGCGCGCGCGAGCGTGGTACCGATCGAACCCAAGCCGATGTTCAACTTGTCCAGCAACCCCACCGTGCCGTAATCGGCATACCAGTTCGCGATCTCCTGCGCGAAGCGCGCGCGCGGGCCCGGCGCGGCGGCGTTGATGATCGAATTGATCACCAGCGCGGCACCGAGCACGGCATCGCCGCGCGTGTACCGACCTTCGCGATACAACTGGATCCACCGCGGCAGGCCGACGCCCAGCAGCACGAGACCGATCTGTTCGTTGTAGGCGGCGTAACTGCCCGCGGCAACGATCAACGCCCACTCCCACACGCTGCGCTCGCGCCGTTCGAACAACGCGCGCATCGCATACAAACCGAAGGTCACCGGCCACAGGTAATAGAACGAGCCGGTGACCCACCACGCCGCGTCCTGCAACAAGGTGGCCGGCAACAACCACAACAGCGCGAACACGCCCGCGATCGCCGCCGGCGCGCGACCGCGTTCGCCGAAGCCCAGGCGCGCAACGTTGACGCAGAACGCGAACACGACAGCGATGTTCGCCAATCGCCATGCCCAGATGTTCGGCACCAACAGCGAGCCGACGATCTCCATGGGCCACCGGCCCGTCCACGTCAGATAGCGCTCGCGCATGAAGGACCAGAGCGAGCCCTTTTCGAGCACGAGCGAGAAGATCAGGTCGTCGGATTCGCCGCGGCGGTCGAAGACGGCGAAATGCAGATACGCGAGGATCGCGAGCATCCCCAGGAGCAGCCCGGCGCCGGGCGTCCGCCAAACTTTCAGATTCCTCATGCCGGGTCCATCCGGCACGCCACGCGCACGAGTTGGTATTGCCGGCCGGCCGTGCCCTGGTCGTAGGCGATGAACACCTGGCCCGCGGCGATGCGCGGTTTCGCGCGGCGCAGGTCCAGCGAGGCGGCGTAGCCCGAGGTCGTGTAGTCGGCGCCCGCGAAGCCGGCGCGGTTCAGCTGCACGTTCACGTCGCTGCGGGGCGGCAACTCGGTCGGCAACTGCCAGAGGCGGCCGTCGCGGTCGTCGCGCAGGAGCACGCGCGTGACATGCGGGCCCCGCGCCACGCCCGGTCGCGCCATCCAGCCGGAGACTTCGAAGCGCCGCGGAGACACCGCGCAACGCTCGACCCGCCCCAGTAGCGCCGTGGCCGGCACCCCCGCCACGACCTGCCCGGCGAAGGGCACCACCGTGGTGAGCGATCGGAACCGCGCGACCGACAGCCCCGCCAGGACCACGGCGGCGCCCACGAGCGTGGCGAGAATCCAGGCATCCAGGGTTCGCCAACGCTGCATCGGGCCACACCCGGGAAGGAAGGGGCGCATTGTAGACGACCTGTTAAGGACCCTTCCGCGCGAGTGAACCGCTAAAATGCCGGCTCCGCATCCGACCGACCCCGAATGAGCGACGTCCCGCCGCTGCTCGCCGCACGCGGCCTGCGCTTCGCGCGCAATGAACAACCGGTGTTCGGTCCCCTCGCGTTTTCCGTCGACGCAGGCGAGGCCCTGCTCGTGCAGGGCGACAACGGCGCGGGCAAGACCACGCTGCTGCG
The DNA here is from genome assembly GCF_056400425.1 of Lysobacter sp. P5_B12. Lineage (NCBI taxonomy): Bacteria > Pseudomonadati > Pseudomonadota > Gammaproteobacteria > Lysobacterales > Lysobacteraceae > Lysobacter > Lysobacter sp. P5_B12. Next base: position 19,470 of record NZ_JBFULG010000010.1, on the reverse strand, counting down.
CGTGCTCGCGGGCCTGTTGCGCCCCGACGAGGGCGAGATCGACATCGACGGTCGCACCGCGTCCCCAATGCTCCGCGCACGCGCCATCGCCTATCTCGGCCATCTCCCTGCTTTGAAGGCCGACCTCACCGCGATGGAAAACCTGCGCTTCCTCTGCGGCCTGCATGGTCGCCGGCGCGGCCAGGTGCCGGAAACGGCGATGGGCATCGTCGGTCTGTCCGGTTATGAAGACACGCTCGCGCGGCAACTTTCCGCCGGGCAGAAGAAGCGCCTTTCGCTCGCGCGCCTGTGGCTCTCGCCGGCGCCGCTGTGGTTGCTGGACGAGCCCTACGCCAACCTGGATCTGGAAGGCATCAACCTGGTCAACAAGATGGTGCAGGCGCATCTGCGCGAAGGCGGCGCGTCCCTGCTGACCACGCACGGCGCCTACGCCGCGCCGCCGGTGCGCACGCGCATGCTCGCCCTGGAGCGCGCCGCATGATGCGTTCGGCGGCCTTCGCCTTGTTAACCCGCGATGCGCGGATGTTGTGGCGCCGTCGCGGCGATGCGCTGCAGCCGGCCTTGTTCGCGCTGCTGGTCGTCGTGTTGTTCGCGCTCGCGCTCGGCGCCGAAGGCAAGACGCTCGCACGGGTGGCCGCGCCGGTGCTGTGGCTGGCGGTGTTGCTCGCCGGCCTGCTCGCCCTCGATACCCTGTTCCGCGGCGATGCCGAAGACGGCTCGCTCGAACAATGGATGTTGGCGCCGGTGCCGCTGTCGTGGCTCGTGCTCGTGCGCACCTTCATGCACTGGGCCTCCACCGCGCTGCCGCTGCTGCTCGCCACCCCGATCCTCGGCGAGTTGCTCCACCTGCCCCGCGCCGAATTGCCCGTCCTCATGGCCTCGCTCGCGCTGGGCACGCCGCTGTTAAGCCTGATCGGCGCCGTGGTGGCCGCATTGACCGTCGGCATGCGCCGCTCCGGTATCCTTGTCGCGCTGCTTGCGCTGCCGCTGTACGTGCCGGTGCTGGTGTTCGGCGCCGGTGCGGTCGCGCTTGCCGGCCAAGGCCTGGATGCCGCCGCGCCACTGCTTTACCTCGGCGCGGGCCTGGTGCTCGCGCTGGTCCTGGTGCCGCTCGCCGCGGCGGCCGCGATCCGCATTTCATTGAGCTGACCCCCATGCATCCGCTCGTCCGCTGGTTCCACCAACTCGGCTCGCCGCCCTACTTCGATCGCTTCGCCGCGCGCTGGTCGCCGGTGTCGTACGTGCTCGCCGTGCTCGTGATGGCCTACGGGCTGTGGGGCGCGCTGTTCCAGGTGCCCGCCGATTACCAGCAGGGCGACAGCTTCCGCATCCTCTACATCCACGTGCCCGCCGCGTGGATGAGTCTGTTTGTCTTCGGGCTGATGGCCTTCTACGCCGCGATCGCGCAGATCTGGCGCATCAAGCTGTGCGAAATCCTCGCGATGGCCTGCGCGCCGACGGGCGCTGCATTCACCTTGATCACGCTGGCCACCGGTTCGATCTGGGGCAAGCCGATGTGGGGCACGTGGTGGGATTGGGATCCGCGCCTGACGAGTGAACTCGTGTTGCTGTTCCTCTATCTGGGAATCATGGGCCTGTACCACGCGATCGACGATCGTCGCCAGGCCGCGCGCGCCGCGGGTTTGCTCGCGATCGTCGGCGTCGCGCTGCTGCCGGTGATCCGCTATTCGGTGTACTGGTGGAACTCGCTCCACCAGGGCCAGACGATCAGCCTGCTCGGCGGTTCGAAGATGGATCCGAGCATGCTGCCGCCGTTGTTCGCGATGATCATCGCCACCAAGTTGTGGTTCGTCGGCTCGCTGCTGTCGCGTGCGCGCGCCGACAACCTGCGCCGCGAGGCGGGCAAGGATTGGGTCGTGCGCATGGCCTCCGGCACCGCGGAGCGTGCGCGATGAGTTACCTGAACTACGTCATCGGCGCCTACGCCGTGTTCTTCGTCGTGCTGCTGTGGGATTTCATCGCCCCGCGCATCGACATCGCGCGCCAGCTGCGTGCCGCGCGCCTGCGTGCATCGCGCAAGGCGCCGCGCCCCGACATCGACACTTTGAGCAGGACCGAAACACAATGAACCCCACCCGCCAGCGCCGCCTCTGGTACGTGATCGCGCTGCTGGTCGCCGCGGCGATCGCCGTCGGCCTCGTCGTGACCGCCCTCGGCCGCAACGTCACCTACCTCTACACGCCGGCGGAAATCCTCGATGGCCGCGCGGGCGATGCGGTGTCCTCGGGACAAGCGCGCATCCGCCTCGGCGGCATGGTCGCCGCGAATTCCTTCAAGCGTGCGCCCGGTTCGATGGAAGCGCATTTCTCCGTCGACGACGGCGACGCGATGATGCCCGTGGTCTACACCGGCATCCTGCCCGACCTGTTCCGCGAGAAGCAGGCGGTGGTCGCCACCGGGCGCATGCGCAACGGCACCTTCGTCGCCGAGGAAGTGCTGGCCAAGCACGACGAGGCCTACATGCCGAAGGAAGTCGCCGACAAGATGGGCAAGGCGCACAAGAAGCACGACGTCGACACCAATCCGTCCGACACCGCCATGCCGACGGAAGGCAGCAACTAGTGCTGCCCGAACTCGGACAACTCGCGCTCGTCCTCGCCCTGCTCGTCGCCGCGCTGCAGGCGGTGTTGCCGCTGGCCGGCGCGCACAACGGCCGCGCCTCGTGGATGGCCGTCGCGCGCCCCGCTGCGTACCTGCAGTTCGCGCTCGTGCTCTTCGCCTTCGGGCTGCTGTCGCATGCGTTCGTCGCGCAGGATTTCTCGCTGCGCTACGTTGCGCAGAACAGCAACACGCTGCTGCCGATGATCTATCGCTACACCGCCGTGTGGGGCGCGCACGAAGGCTCGCTGCTGCTCTGGGCGCTGATCCTCGCGCTGTGGACGGCCGCGGTCGCGCGCTTCTCGCAACGCTTGCCGAGCGAGGTGATCGCGCGCGTGCTGGGCGTGATGGGCCTGGTCGCCGTCGGCTTCCTCGCCTTCCTGATCTTCACCAGCAATCCCTTCGAACGCCTGCTGCCCGCCGCCGTCGAAGGCCGCGACCTCAATCCGTTGTTGCAAGACCCGGGGATGATCATCCATCCGCCGATGTTGTACCTGGGCTACGTCGGCTTCTCCGTGCCCTTCGCCTTCGCCATCGCCGCGCTGCTCGGCGGTGAAGTCGACGCACGCTGGCTGCGCTGGACGCGCCCGTGGACGAACGTGGCGTGGGGCTTCCTCACCTGCGGCATCGCGCTGGGTTCGTGGTGGGCGTATTACGAACTGGGCTGGGGCGGCTGGTGGTTCTGGGATCCGGTGGAGAACGCGAGCTTCATGCCGTGGCTCGCCGGCGCGGCGCTGCTGCATTCGCAAGCGGTCACCGAAAAGCGCGGCAGCTTCCGCGGCTGGACCTTGCTGCTTGCGATTGCGACCTTCTCGCTCTCGCTGCTCGGCACCTTCCTCGTGCGTTCGGGCGTGTTGACCAGTGTGCATGCCTTCGCGGCCGATCCCACGCGCGGGCTGTTCATCCTGATGTTCCTCGGCACCGTCGTCGGCGGCTCGCTGCTGCTCTACGCGATGAAGGCGCCGAGCGAAAACGACGGCGCGCCCTTCGCCGCGTCCTCGCGCGAAACCCTGCTGCTCGCCAACAACCTGCTGTTGTCCACCGCGTGCGCGATGGTGCTCATCGGCACGCTGTATCCGTTGCTCGCCGATGCGCTCGACCTCGGCAAGATCTCCGTCGGCCCGCCCTACTTCGCGTTGCTGTTCACGCTGCTGATGGCGCCGCTCGTCCTGTTGCTGCCGTTCGGCCCGCTGACGAAGTGGCAGCGCGAACAGGCCTCGCGCCCGATCGCGATGCTCGTGCCCTGGGCCGGGCTCGCGCTCGGCATCGGCATCGCGTCGTTCTTCCTCGCCAGGCAAGGGCCGTGGAAAGTCGCCGCGGGTTTGGCGGGCGCGACGTGGGTCGCGACGGGCACGTTGCGTTTCCTGTGGACGCGCTTCAACGCCTCGGGCCGCCGCATGACGGCCGAAATGCTCGGCATGACCTTCGCGCACGCGGGCATCGCGGTGTTCCTCGTCGGCGCCCTGCTTGTCGAAGGCCTCGCGCAGCAACGTGAGCTCGCGCTGTCGCCGGGCCAGGCGGTGAACATCGACGGTCGCCAGTTCCTCTTCGAAGGCGTCGAACACCGCGAAGGCCCCAACTACGTCGCCGACCGCGGCACCGTGCGCGTGTACGACGGCGACCGCGAACTGACGACGCTGCATCCGGAAAAGCGCAAATACGCCAGCGGCGGCCAGGTCATGACCGAAGCGGCGATCGCCCCCGGCGTGCGCGGCGATCTGTACGTCGCACTCGGCGAACCCCTCGGCGGCGACGCCTGGGCCGTGCGCGTGCACGCCAAGCCCTTCGTGCGGTGGATCTGGTTCGGCGCATTGCTGATGGCCATCGGTGGCTTCATCGCCGCGACCGACAAACGCTTCCGTCGCGCGGAGGCCAGCGCATGACCGGCCGTGCATCGCGCTTCATTCCGCTGGCCGTCTTCGCCGCACTCGCCTTGCTGCTGGCCGCCGGTGTCTGGTTGAGCCGCAATCCCGATCGCGAAGCCCTGCCCTCGCCGCTGATCGACAAGCCCGCGCCGCAATTCACCCTGCCCGTGCTGCACGAACCCGACCGCACGGTCACGCTCGCCGATCTCAAAGGCCCGCCCTTCCTGCTCAACGTGTGGGGCAGCTGGTGCCCGTCCTGCCGCGACGAACACCCGGTGCTGACGCGCTTCGCCGAAACCAAGCGCGTGCGCATCGTCGGCTTCAACTGGAAGGACGACCGCGACGACGCGTTGCGCTGGCTCGACCAATTCGGCAATCCGTACTGGCTCGTGATCACCGACGTCGAAGGCAAGTCGGCGATCGACTGGGGCATCTACGGCGCGCCGGAAACCTTTCTCGTCGACGCGGACGGCACCATTCGCTGGAAACACGTCGGCCCGCTCACCGATGCGCTGATCCAGGGCGAACTGATCCCCGCGCTCGACAGCATCGACCCGCAGGGCAAGGTCCTCCGATGAAATTCGTCCTCGCGCTGCTGCTCGCACTCTCGGCCTTGTTCGCGGCGCCACACGCGTCCGCGCAAGTCGGCACCGACGTCGCGCCCCTGCACTTCCAGGACGCCGCCGAAGAAAAGCGCTTCCACGCGCTGGTCTCCGAACTGCGCTGCGTGATGTGCCAGAACCAGTCGCTGGCCGATTCCAACGCACAGATCGCCTTCGACCTGCGCAAGGAAGTGCTCGATCTGATGCGCGAAGGCCGCACCGATGCGCAGATCAAGGATTTCCTCGTCGCGCGTTACGGCGAATTCGTGCTGTATCGCCCGCGCATGGAACGCACGACGTGGCTGCTGTGGCTCGGCCCGGCGCTGCTGCTGTTCGCCGGCGGCCTCGTGATCGCACGCATCGTGCGCAAGCGCGCGTCGACCACTCCCCTCGCCGACGACCCCAACCAGGAGTGGTGATGTCGCCCACGTTGACGTTCGCCATCGCGGGCGGCTTGCTCGTCATGTTCGTCGCCGCGTTGTTGTTGCGGCCCCTGTGGCGCGATTCGCGGGCCCTGGTGATCGGCATCGCGCTGTTCATCGGCCTGGGCAGCACGGCGCTGTATCGCATCGTCGGCACACCGGCCGCGCTGGAAGCACAGCCCGCCGTGGCGATGCCGCAGACGATGGACGATGCGATCAAGGAATTGCAGGCGGAGTTGGCCAAGCATCCGGACGAGGCCGAAGGCTGGCGTTTGCTCGGGCAGGCGCTCGGCAACAGTCAACGTTTCACCGAATCGCGCGATGCCATGGCGCACGCCGCAAAACTCGCGCCCCGCGATGCCGATGTGCTGACCGAAGCCGCGCAGTCGCGTGCGCTTGCGGATCCGGAGCATCGTTTCGACACCGTCGCCGTCACGCTGCTGCGGCAGGCGATGGAGGTGCAGCCGCAGCATCAGCGTGCGCGTTGGTTCCTCGGGATTGCGCAGCGGCAGGCGGGCGAGAACGCTGAAGCCGCGAAGACGTGGGAGCCGTTGCTCGCGATGGTCGATGCGAGTACGGCGCCGTCGTTGCGGGTGCAGATCGACGAGGCGCGCAAGGCGGCGGGGATGAAGCCGTTGCCGGCTGCCGCGCCAGTTGCGTCGCAAGGTGGCTTGCGGGTTCGCGTCGCGCTGGATCCGGAGTTGGCTGCGCGTGTGCGTTTGCGTGGGGATGCGACGGTGTTCGTCATTGCGCGCGCCGCGGGCGGGCCGCCGATGCCGGTGGCGGTCGAGCGGCACACGCTGCAGGAGTTGCCGCTCGATATCACGCTCGACGATGGCGATAGCCCGATGCCGACGCAGAAGCTTTCGGCGATGCGGGACATCGAAGTGTTGGCGCGTGTGTCGGCCAGTGGAGATGCGATTCCGCAGTCTGGCGACCTGGAGTCAACGCCTTCGCGTGTGACCTTGCCTGCGAGTGGGCCGGTGGATCTGACGATCGGGTCGGTTAAGTAGCCGATTCCACCTCCCCTTGGGGAGGTCAAAAAGAAGCCCGCCGAATGGCGGGTTTCTTTTTGGGTGGGGCGTTGGGAAAGCTCGCTCGAAACCGATTGGCGCGCCGCCCGAACGTGTGAAGTTCCAAATTTTTTTGGAAAAAAAATTTGAAACTCCCCACGCTGGGGCATCACCTTGCGGGTCGCTTCGATCAGGGGGCTTTCGCTCGAGCGTTTGTTCGGGGCTGCAAAGCGAGCTTTGCAGGTAGCTGATCGTTTTCGTGACGCGGAAGCACGGGACTTCAGGAGATTGCTCATGCCTACAGGACAGGATTTGGAGAAGCGGCTGCTTGCCGCGGCCGTGTATGAACTGCGGATACTTCTTTGGCCACACCTCGGTGGAGAGAACACGCCTGCGGGCGCGGCTGCGCAGTTCGCATACGCACTTCACAATCAGGCGCTGTCCGTTCTTGCCGGCGAGTCGATCGATGTTCTGGCAGCGCTCGATTCGTTGGACCGCTTGGCACCCTTGCTCGGTGGGAAGTATTTGGATCAGTTCCGCGAGAGGGTGCTCGCCGAGACTCTGAGCGGGTGACGACTCGCTATAAGCGGGCCGAGTGCTTTGGCCTTTCCAACCGAAGAGGCAGCCACCACCCCTCAGATGAGGCGTGACGCGTGGCGTGGTGTGGTGTGGTTCACCAGAGCAAGGCCATGGATGGCCTTGCGCCCGCGACTTGGTGGCCATGGATGGCGTTCCAGGAGCGGCAGGGGAACCACACCACGTCACGTGGCGCGCCGTCCTCCCGAAGCGACGCTGTTCATCGCTCTGCTAACATCCGGAGCGCATCGGCGACGGAGATCTCCCATGTTCGCAAGGCTGCTTGCCCTTGTTCTCGCGCTGCTCGTCGCAGGCGATGCGGTGGCCCAGGAAACACCCGCGCCGACGCAAGTCATGATCATCGGCACCTTCCACCTGGACAACCCAGGCAAGGACATCTTCAACGTCCAGGTCGACGACGTCCTCGCCAAGAAACGCCAGGCGGAAATCGAAGACATCGCCAAATCCCTCGCGAAATTCGCCCCGACGCAAGTCATGGTCGAATGGCCGGCGGCAACGACGAACGAGCAATACGCCAGCTACCGCGCCGGGAAACTCGCGCCTTCCCGCAACGAAGTCGTGCAACTGGGATTCCGGCTGGCCGCGCTGCGCGACTTGGAGCACGTCAGCGGCATCGACGCCCAAGGCGAATTTCCCTTCGACCCCGTCAAGGACTATGCAAAAGGCCACGGCATGCAACCGCGCCTGGACGCCGCGCTGGCCGATGCCGGAAAAGAAGTCCAGACCCTCAGCCAACGCGTCGCGACCGGCAGCATCGGCTCGGTCCTCCGCTACATGAACCAGCCGGCGCGCGCGTTGAAAAACCATGGCTTCTACATGGACATGCTGCGCTACGGCGACGCCGACACGCAGCCAGGCGCCAAACTTGTCGGCGCCTGGTACACGCGCAACCTGACGATCTGCGCCAAGTTGCTGCAAGCCCTGCCGGCAGGCGGCCGCGCCGTCGTGTTCTTCGGTGAAGGACACGCGTATCTGTTGCGTCAGTGCGTCATCGAGGCGCCGGGCGTCGAGCTGGTCGAGGCGAACGACTACCTGCCGAAGTAAACCTCAGGTGCTCGGCCCGCACTGGCAGGGCTTCGCTTCCTGGCAACCGCACTTGCAGGCGCCCTTGGCGGCGGCGGGGCTCTGGCAACCACAGGTGCAGGCGGCGCCGATGCAATCGGTACAGGTGCAGGCGGCCTTGTTGGCTTCGTTGTTCATGATCGTCATCTCCGGGGGTCGAGGTCAGGCCGTGATTGGCCTGGAGGTAATCTTGGGCCCCTCCCCCCGTGGGCTCTTGAACGAAGGGGCTGTTCGCAACGATGGGTACCGACGCGCTGGTTTCAAGCAAACGGCCGGTCGCGGGAATCGGCAGGATCCTCGGCTGGCCCGGGGGTTCGCTCTGGATCGGCGTTCACCTCTCCGCGGTGCAGACGCATGCGCATCACGCGATCCAGATCTCGTTGGCGATGGATGGCGACTTCGAGGTTCGCGCCGGCGATTGGCCCGCGCCACGTGAGACGCGCGGCATGGTCGTCATGCCCGATCGGCCGCACAGCTTCGACGGACGCGGGGCCTCGATCGCCACTTTGTTCGTCGAACCCAATTCACGCAGCGGTGCGGCGTTGCGGGAACGCTTCGCGGGCTTCGATGTTGCGTTGTTGTCGGATGCCGAAGCCAACGCGGCGGTGAAGCACTTGCAGGCGCAGTACATCGGCGGCGCGGACGATCCCTTGTTGTCGCAATACGCGAAGGGCGCGATCTGCCGCATCGCGGGCGATCCGGTGTTGGCGGCCAGCGAGGATCCGCGGATCACGGCGGCGCTTGCGTGGATGCGTGCGCGCCTGGGGTCGCGGATTCGGCTGGAAGACGTGGCCGCTGCGGTGCATTTGTCGCCGGGGCGGTTCCGGCATTTGTTCGTGCAGCAGACGGGGACGTCGTTGCGGGCGTGGTTGTTGTGGGCGCGGGTGGATCGCGCGGTGCAGGCTGCGTTTTCGGGGCGTTCGTTGACTGAGGCGGCGCATGAGGCGGGGTTTTCGGATGCGGCGCATTTGACGCGGACTTGTCGGCGGGTGTTTGGGTTGGCGCCTTCGATGTTGGTGCCTGAGGGTTCTGCGCGTTAGAAGCGTTCCTCCATCATTGGCGCGCCGCCCGAACGTGTGAAGTTCCAAATTTTTTTGGGAAAAAAATTTGAAACTCCCCACGCTGGGGCATCACCTTTCAGGTCGCTTCGATCAGGGGGCTTTCGCTCGAGCGTTCGTTGGGGGCTGCAAAGCGCGCTTTGCAGGGAGCTGATCGTTTTCGTTGTGCGCTACTTCGGTTGCGGCAATCGCGCTCGCAGGCCCCAGGTGTAGGCCAGTGCGTAACCCAGAAAGACGCCGGCCACGCCGCTCCATGCGCCTGCATCGATCCAGTCGGTGAGTGTGTCGATGGTGTCGCCCGTCGCGTGTCGCCATGTCATCCACAAGCCCGCGGCGATGCGCAGTGCGACGAGTGCAGTCAGCGCCACGATGATCCAGCGATTGGGCGTATAGACGAGGCCCTTGGCGTCGCGTTCGAACTTTGTCAGCCACAGCGCCACGATGCCGACTAGGACGCCTAGTAGCAGGCCCAGCAAGCCGTCGCGCAGGGCCGCGTGCATCCAGTGCGAGGCGAGCCAGGCTGTGAGCAGGAATACGGGAAGGGAGATTGCGAGCAACCACGCGTTGCCGCGGATGATCCAGTTTTGCGCGCGGCGGCGAGCACTGCCGGCGTTGTAGCGTGCCCACAGCGAGATCGGGAGCAGCACGACCCAGAGTGCGAACAGCGCGAGGACGGCGATCGGGAGAAGTAACAACAGCGGCATGTCGGGCAACGCGTATCGGCGAAGCGACTAGCTCGCCACGCGTGGTGCGAATGCGGGGTGATGCTGTGTTACGAGGCGAGTGGGCCCGCCGAAGGGGACTTCACCAGGTGGGATGTTTCGACTTGGCGCAAGCGCGTCACCGCCACCGTCGCGTCCCACTCGGCGCGGACGCGTGCTTCGACTTCGGGCCAGCTGGCGTCGGCGCGGTTGGCGGCCGACCAGGCGTCTGCGGCGTAGTAGCTCACGGCTTCCCAGCCTGCGCCTCGGAAGCAGCGGCGCAGTGTGCCGGTGAAGGACTTGATCTCCAGGTCCAGCGCGGTGTTGGGTTGCAGAAGCACGGACCACCCCCTGGGAAATATCGATCGGGAAACGCAATCAGCACTATGGACCTTATCCGGGGGGCGCGCCGGATATCAGGGGCTTTCGGATGGGCGGTGGGTTGTGGGACTTCGGCGGCTTGGTTGGCCCCGGGACCGGATGTGAAGGGCGTTCCTCCAGCATTGGCGCGTCGCCCGAACGTTGGAAGTTCCAAATTTTTTTGGGAAAAAAATTTGAAACTCCCAACGCTGGGGCATCACCTTGCGGGTCGCTTCGATCAGGGGGCTTTCGCCCGAGCTTTCATTGGGGGCTGCAAAGCAAGCTTTGCAGGAAGCCGATCGTTCTCATGAAAGGCGCGCGGCGCGCCGTCCCTCCGAAGATGAACGCTCCAAAGTAAACTGCGCCCCATGACCGAATTCATCCCGCATGGCACGCGCTTCCACCCCCTGCCCTCGCCCTTTCCGATGAAACGCGGCGGCGAACTCCGCAACGCCCGCATGGCCTTCGAAACCTGGGGCACGCTCAACACTGCACGCGACAACGCCGTCCTGATTCTCACCGGCCTGTCCCCGAATGCGCACGCGGCGAAGAATGCAGCCAACCCCGAAGCCGGCTGGTGGGAGGACATGGTCGGGCCCGGCAAACCCATCGACACCGACCGATGGTTCGTCATCTGCACCAACTCCCTCGGCAGTTGCAAAGGCTCCACCGGGCCCGCGTCGGTGAACCCCGAGACCAACGAGCGGTATGGACTCGCATTCCCCGAACTCTCGATCGAGGACGGCGCGAACGCAGCGCATGAAGTCGTGAAAGGCCTCGGCATCGATGCACTCGCGTGCGTGATCGGCAACTCGATGGGCGGCATGGTCGCCCTCGCCTACCTCCTGCTCCATCCGAATTCCGCGCGCACGCACATCAACATTTCCGGCAGCGCACGCGCGCTTCCGTTCTCGATCGCCATCCGCTCGCTGCAGCGCGAAGCGATTCGCCTGGATCCGAAATGGAACCACGGCGACTACTCCGAAGACGTTTACCCCGAAGCCGGCATGCGCATGGCGCGCAAGCTCGGCGTGATCACCTATCGCTCGGCGCTGGAATGGGACGGGCGCTTCGGCCGCGTGCGGCTGGATTCGGACAGCCGCGACGACGACGAACCCTTCGGCCTGGAGTTCCAGGTGGAGAGCTACCTCGAAGGCCACGCACGCCGCTTCGTGCGCAGCTTCGACCCCAACTGCTACCTCTACCTCAGCCGTTCGATGGATTGGTTCGATCTCGCCGAATACGGAGACGGCGACGTCGACGCCGGGCTGGGCCGGATCACGGTGGATCGCGCGTTGGCCATCGGCGTGGAAACCGACATCCTCTTCCCCCTCCAGCAACAGCAGCAGGTGGCCGAAGGGCTGCGGGCCGCGGGTGCCGAGTCGGCGTTCCTGCCCCTGCCGTCCCCGCAGGGCCACGACGCCTTCCTCGTGGACATTGCCCGTTTTGGGCCCGCGGTTAGCGATTTCCTTGCAAGCGTCTAAGTACAATTGCGCCCTGTTGCCGACCCTCGTCGCCCTTTCCGGTACAAGCCCATGAACGCGTCGCCCGCCGCCACCGACACCGCCTGTTGCCCGGACGTCGATTTCCCCGGCCGCGACAAGCTGATCGCCGCGATCGACGAAGCGGTGGCGCAGGACGACGAGCACAAGGTCACCGCGTCGTTGCGCGACGCCCTGTGCCGCCTGATCCGCGACCGCGACGTGCGCCTGCCCGATTGCGTGCACGAACCGATCACCGACCACTACGCCCGCCGTGAGCTCTATCGCAGCCCCGAGCACGGTTACAGCATCGTCTGCATGACCTGGGGCCCCGGCCAGGGCACGCCGCTGCACGACCACTCCGGCCTGTGGTGCGTCGAAGGCGTGTGGGATGGCCAACTGGAAATCGTGCAGTACGAGTTGCTGGGCCGCGAAGGCGAACGCTTCCGCTTCCGCGCCGCCGGCGGCATGCACGCCGGCCCCGGCAGCGCCGGCAGCCTGATCCCGCCGCACGAGTACCACACCATCCGCAACGCCAGCCCCGACCGCATCGCCATCTCGCTGCACATCTACAAGGCGCCGATGGAATGCTGCTCGAAGTTCGCGAACGTGAAGGACGAATGGTTCGTGCGCGAAAGCGCGATCCTCGAAACCGACGAAGCCGCCTGAGGCAATGGCGACCGACCTCGGCCTGGCCGCCCTCCACCATCTCCTCGTCTTCGGCCTCGTGGCGATGCTCGTCGCCGAAGCCGTGCTGCTCCGCGGCCCGCTCACCGCCGATACCATCCCGCGCCTTGCGAAACTCGACGGCGGCTACGGGATGTGCGCCGGCCTGCTGCTCGCCGTCGGCCTGTGCCGCGTCTTCCTCGGCGTGAAAGGCCCGGACTTCTACCTGCACAACCCCTACTTCCACGCCAAGATCGGCGCCTTCGTGCTGGTCGGCCTGCTGTCGATCATTCCCACCGTGAAGTTCATGCGCTGGAAGAAAGCGCAGCGCACGCAGCCGGCCTACGTCCCCGACGCAGGCGAACTGGCGAAGATGCGCACCGTGCTGCGCATGGAACTGGCCCTGGTGGCCGCGATCTTCGTCCTGGCCGCCGCGATGGCGCGCTACGGCGGGTTCTGAAGCGCGAACAGCCGGGCTATACTTCCCGCCCGCGCCGGAATGGCGGAATCGGTAGACGCAGCGGACTCAAAATCCGCCGCCCTTAAAAGCGTGTGGGTTCGAGTCCCACTTCCGGCACCATCGTTTCAAGAACTGCGCCGCGCACCAGGACACGGAAAGCGCGTGCCTGATCAGTTAGGCTCGCATCCACTCGGCACTCCCGGATGGACACCATGAGCGAACCGAACCCCAGCGCCCCGGCCATCGCCCGTCGCGCCTTCGACCACGGGCACTTCGTGTCCTCCGACCTGCGCGAGATGGGCTTCCGCTCGGTCGGCGAGAATGTCCGCATCGAGGGCAGCTGCACGATCATCGGCGCGAAGAACATTTCCTTCGGCGACAACGTGCGGATCGACGGCTATTGCACCATCGTGGCCACGGGCGAGGGTCATGTCCGCATCGGGTCCTACGTCCACATCGCCGGTTACTGCGGGCTCTATGGCGGCCACGGGATCGTGATGGAGGACTTCTCGGGGTTGTCGTCGGGTGTCCGGATCTACTCCGCCTCCGACGACTATTCCGGCGAACACCTCACCAACCCCACCGTGCCGGCGGAATACCTCGGCGGGGCGAGAGGCGAGGTGCGCCTGGGCAAGCACGCCATCGTCGGCGCAAACACCGTGATCCTCCCCGGCGCGGTGATCGGGGAAGGGTCTGCGGTCGGGAGCCAGGCGCTCGTAACCAAGTCCCTCGACCCGTGGGGGATCTACGCTGGCTCACCGGCCAAGCGATTGAAGGAGCGTTCCAGGGCCCTGCTCGCCCTCGAGGCGAAGCTACGTGGCAGCGCGTCGGATCAGGGCGACTGATACCAATCCGATGCCGCCCCGTTCGGCAGCGAGGTGAACGCGCTGGTTGCGACGTTGAAGATGCGCATCGCCGGCGTGCCCGTGTACGTCCCGCTGCCCGGCGAGCTCGGCGCGAACACCGTGCGGTTCGTCAGGATGCGCGTGCCGTCGCGCGACCACTTGACTGCGTCGTACTCGATGTTGTCCACGATGGGCATCGTGACTTCGGTGTCGGTGCTGCCGTCGGCGGACATGACCCAGACGTGGTCGTAGGAATCGAAATCCGGCGCGCCTGTCGAACCCGACTTGGTATAGGCGAAGCGCGTGCCGGTGCGGTTCCACTTCGGCCCGTAGCCGGTCGTGCGCGGAACCAGTACATCGGTCGCGAAGTTGACCGCATCGATCGGCCGGTTCTGGTACGTGCTCGCATACAACCCCGAGGTGCCATTGGGATTGAAATACACCGAACGCGGGTCATCCAGCGTTTGCTCGGTGAGCAGGCTGGCCGCACCGGTGGTCACGTTCACGCTCCACGCGCGCGAGTGATACGGCGGCTCCAGGCCCGGGCCGTAGAAACCGGTCGAGATGAAGATGCGCGTGCCGTCGGTCGACCACTGCGGCGTGTTGTCGATGTAGGCCGGGCCCGGCGGGCAAAACAGATTGCGCTGCCCGCTTCCGTCCGGCGCCACGATGCCCAGGCACGCACCGGTCGTGCCTTCGGCGATGAAAGCGATGCGCGTGCCGCCTGGACTCCACACCGGCTGCGTGTGCCGTGCCGACCCGAGGGTGACGCGGTGGCGGCTGCCGCCGGTGCTGGTCATGACGTAGATATTCAGGGCCGGCGATGCGCTCGTGCCGTAGACGTACGCGATCGACGCACCGTTGGGCGACCACATCGGGGAGAAGCGATAGATGCCCGTGGTCAAGGCCCCCAGGTTCATGAATCCCGAACCGTCGGCGTTGATGCGATAGATCGTCGAGGCGCGCAGGCTGAAATCGTCGTTGTAGGTCGAGCGCGTGAAACTGATCCGGCTGACCTGTGCGGCGCACGTGGCGCTGGCGGCCAACAGGATCAGGCCGGTGACAATGGCAAGGGGACGATGCATGACGTACTCCGTGTGGTTTGCGCCCCTATCGCTTACGCAGCCGTTGCGTGCCAGCGGACAGCACATGCGCCCGCGCTGGATGCACGTTGCCGGATTTGCGGATCGACCTGATGCATCCGCACGCTGGCATAACGTGCGTTCCCGCTAGCAGTAGCCGTGGTGAATTGCGTTCGCTGGAATGGTGAATGCTTCAGACGATACTCGCGACATCCAGTGATGCCGATGACTGAGAGAGAACGTAGGGTGGTGACCGCTTTCGACCCAAAGCGGACAGTTGCAACAAGTGGCGGCACAATCGCGGTTCAAGCCTGTGGAACAGAGTGTCAGCCTTGAAAATCTCGATGCATTGGAAAAGGCGCTTGATACCAGTCGCGGTGTTTCTCGCCCTATGGGTGTGTTTCTTGCTGCGGTTTTTGATAGATCACGCCCCCCAGTTTTCCATTGCGAGCGTGTTGTTGTGGGCCGCCTTGATCTCGGCCTTTGTCACGATCGGGGCCTTTACGGGATATTTCTTGCTGCGATGGTCAATCACTCGTGGGGAGAGAAAAAATACGAACTCGTGAGTGTCCGCTCCTGGCCGAAAGCGGACTCGCGATACGCGGCGCTGTCAATCCTTACGCGACGCCCAAGGCATTGCCACAATCGGCCCAGCACTCCCGTCGCACGCAGACCGCCGCAATGCCTCAGATGTCCCCGCAGCTCGCCCGCCAGATCGCGTCCACCATCGCCGCCGAGATCGGTGCCCAGGGCGCCCAGGCGCAGGCCGCCATCGCCCTGCTCGACGAGGGCGCGACGGTGCCCTTCATCGCGCGCTATCGCAAGGAAGTGACCGGGGGGCTGGACGACACGCAACTGCGCAATCTCGAAACTCGCTTGGGCTATCTGCGCGAACTCGAGGATCGCCGCGCCGCGGTGCTCGCCAGCATCGCCGAGCAGGGCCAGCTCACCGATGCCCTGCGGGCGGACATCGAGGCCGCGGACTCCAAGTCGCGCCTGGAAGATCTGTACCTGCCCTACAAGCCCAAGCGGCGGACCAAGGCACAGATTGCGCGCGAGGCCGGGCTGGAGCCGTTGGCCGATGCGCTCCTCGGTGATCCGACGCAGGTGCCGGAGGACTGTGCCGCGCGCTTCGTCGATGCCGACAAGGGCGTCGCCGACGCGAAGGCCGCGCTGGACGGTGCGCGCTGGATCCTGATGGAACGCTGGGGCGAGGACGCTGCGCTCGTGGGCGAGCTGCGCGCATGGCTGCACGAGGTGGGCGTGATCCGCTCGCGCGTGGCCGAAGGGAAAGAAACCGAGGGCGCGAAGTACCGCGATTACTTCGATCATCGCGAATCGCTCGCCCGCATTCCGTCGCACCGTTTGCTTGCGCTGTTCCGCGCGCGCCGCGAAGAGATCCTGTTCATCGACCTCGATCCCGGCACCGATGCGGATGCCGGACATCTGCTGGCCGAAGGACGTGTCGCGCATCATGTCGGCGTCAAGGCGCAGGGCCGGCCCGCGGACAAGTGGCTGCAGGACACCTGCCGGCTGACATGGAAAGCGAAACTGCACTTGCACTTGCTGCTCGATCTGTTCTCGCAGGCACGCGAGAAGGCCGAAGCCGAGGCGATCCAGGTCTTCGGCGACAACCTCAAGGATTTGTTGCTCTCCGCGCCCGCCGGTCCGAAGGCCGTGCTCGGTCTCGATCCGGGCCTGCGCACGGGCGTGAAAGTCGCCGTGGTGGATCGCACCGGCAAGGTCGTCGAGACGGCGACGATCTATCCGCACGAACCCAGGCGCCAATGGGATCAGTCGCTCGCGGTGCTGCATGCACTGTGCGCGCGGCACGGGGTCGAGCTGATCGCCATCGGCAACGGCACCGCATCGCGCGAGACCGACAAACTCGCCGGTGAGCTGATCCAGCGCGCGCCGATGGCCGGACTGCAGAAGCTCGTGGTCAGCGAAGCCGGCGCTTCGGTGTATTCGGCCTCCGAACTCGCGGCCAGGGAATTTCCGAACCTCGACGTCACGCTGCGCGGCGCGGTCTCGATCGCGCGGCGCCTGCAGGATCCGCTTGCCGAGCTGGTGAAGATCGAACCCAAGGCGATCGGCGTCGGCCAGTATCAGCACGATGTCGATCAATATCGCCTCGCGCGTGCGCTGGATGCGCGCGTGGAGGATTGCGTGAACGCCGTGGGCGTGGACGTCAATACGGCGTCCGCCGCACTGCTGACGCGTGTGTCGGGTTTGTCGTCGACGGTGGCCGAGAACATCGTCGAGTATCGCGACGCGAATGGCGCCTTCCAGAACCGCAAGGCCCTGCTGAAGGTGCCGCGCCTGGGCGAGAAAACCTTCGAGCAGTGCGCGGGCTTCCTGCGCATCGCCGATGGCGACCAGCCGCTCGACGCTTCGTCCGTCCATCCGGAAGCGTACCCGGTGGTCGCGCGCATCCTCGAAAAGTGCGGGTGCGAAGTGAAGCAGCTGATCGGCGACGCCGCGTTGTTGCGTGGTCTCAAGGCGGCGCAGTTCACCGACGCGCAATTCGGCGAGCCTACCGTGCGCGACATTCTCAAGGAGCTGGAGAAGCCGGGCCGCGATCCGCGCCCCGAGTTCAAGGCGGCGCGTTTCGCCGACGGGGTGGAGGACATCAAGGATCTCAAGGTCGGCATGATCCTCGAGGGTGTCATCAGCAATGTCGCGGCTTTCGGTGCGTTCGTCGACATCGGCGTGCACCAGGATGGGTTGATCCACATCTCGGCGTTGGCGGACAAGTTCGTCAAGGATCCGCGTGAGGTGGTCAAGTCGGGGGACATCGTCAAGGTGCGTGTGTTGGAGGTCGATGTGCAGCGCAAGCGCATCGCGCTCACGCGGCGGCTCGACGACACGCCGCCGGCCGTGCGCGAGCCGAAGCGTGATGCGCCGGACAGGGGCAAGCGGGACGATGGGCGTGGGGCGCGTGTTCCGGGGGCCGTGCAGGCGCCGGCCAATAACGCGCTTGCTGCTGCGTTTGCTCGCGCGAAGCGGGATTGATCGCGGGAGAGCGGGCTTCAACCGCATTGGGTGCGAAGCAAGCTTCGCACTGCCCAGATCATTGGCGGGAATTAGGTGAATGGCCGTTCGAATGCCAGCCGGGCGTTAGGTGGAAACGCAAGCGAAGAAGCGGCCATTGGCGGCTGAGCTCTGATCGCTTGCCCGCACCGGAGGCTCACGATGAAAACGGTACTGAGCATGTTGGCTCTTGCATTGACCGTGGCGGCGATTCCCGCTCAGGCGGCGGGCCCTGCCGGTGACTTCAATGGCGACGGCCGGTCGGATGTGTTCTGGCGCAAGTACAGCAACGGAGCGAACGTGATTTGGACATCCGCCGACATCACGACTCGGCAAGCCACGGCGAGTGTCACTGACCTGAATTGGATTATCGCCGGATATGGCGATTTCGACGGCGACCGGCGCGCGGATGTGTTCTGGCGGAATGCCCAAACAGGGGACAACGTGATTTGGAACGCTGGCAATGCTGCGACTCAGCAGGCGGTAGTGCGCGTCCCCGACTGGAACTGGAAAGTCGCCGCGATAGGCGATTTCGACGGAGACGGCAGAGACGATGTTTTCTGGCGCAATGAACGTACAGGCGACAATACGATCTGGAGGTCCGCCAATTATTCGACGCGACTGGGGGTGGTGTCGGTCAATGTAGGCTGGTGGCTCGTCAGAACAGGTGACTTCGATGGCGATGGCCGGTCGGATGTGTTCTGGCGCAAGTTCAGCACCGGAGCGAACGTGATCTGGAAATCGGCCAATCACCTGACCCCACAAGCCGTGGCCCCTGTCCGCGACCCCCTCTGGCTGCCCGTGGCGGCGGGTGATTTCGACGGAGACGGCAAGGCCGACATCTTCTGGCACCACTGGGGCACGGGCGCCAATGTGGTTTGGCCGTCGGCAATGCGATCCATGCGGCTAGCCAGGCAACCTGTGCCAGACCACCACTGGCAGGTGGTCGGCAGCGGTGATTTCGACGGCGACGGCAAGACCGATGTGCTCTGGCGCAATCTTGGTAACGCCAACGGCCCTGGTACGGGCGAAAACGTGATCTGGAAATCATCCAACGGCGCCACGCAACAGGCGGTTCACGCAGTGCACCCCGCATGGGAAGTGATGCCTTGGGAGGGAACCGTAGGCATATTTTTCTAAGTCGACTGGATTGGCGAGCCGTGGCGAATTGCCACGAACTCGACATGCCCAACTACGACCTCAACATCAATGTTGTCGGCAGTTGGCACCCCCGTCCCATGTCCGCTTCTGGCCGATAGCGGACATTCGACCATGACCGCTTTCGACCCATAGCGGACATTCGGCGTTCGCGCTAGCTTCTTGCCGATGACCCCTCAGAACCTGTTCGACATCGTCGCTATCGGCCGCGATGCACTGCCGTGCATCGTGGCGGGCTCGGCTGTTCTCTTTCCCTGGCCCAAGCGCTTGCCACTCAAGGTCATGAGCGCAATCCTCGCTGGCTGGGTCGTCGCCACGGCTTTCACCATTTATGTGTACAACCCTGCGGGCATCGCTGCCTCACTCGCCGCGGGGGCCCATTTCCCCGAAATGCAATTCGACAACAACACCATCGCAGTGGCCATCTTGGGTGGTTGGGTGTATCC
>NZ_JBFULG010000009.1:0-176038 GCF_056400425.1 Lysobacter sp. P5_B12 | reverse complement strand
CCGCAATGTGGCCTTCAACGCGACGACCGCTGCGCTCGCAGCTGATGGTTTCGCGACAGCACTTGATGAGTGTGTCCGACGCGGCTGATTGATTCGCGCCGACTGCCAGCACACCCGACGGACGGAACGTCGCCCACCTCGGCGCTCGAGTCTTCGCACATGGTCGCCTCTGGCAGGCGACGTTCCTCGCAGCGATCTGATGGCAAAGCGGAGGTCGACGCATCATCTCGCAGCGCCCCCGCTTCACCCATCCGATCGCCGCGAAGGCGCCGATGCCCGAGAGAGGACATCGCGGTTGCGAGGACCAGCACCCACGCGACTCGCGATGTCCTCGACGGGCAAGGCGCCGGCCCGTCTGGTGTGCTGGCTGTAGGCGCGCACCAATCAGATCACGACGACTCCAATCAGCAGATTGCTGTCGCGCATAACAAATAGCTACGCGCGGTGGCCGCGCAAATCTGGTGGAGCCGACCCCACCAAAACGACGCCAATTCAACGCACCCGCTTCACCGCTCAGGCAACGGAATGAACTCCGTCTCCCCGGCAATCTTCCCGAACTTGTCGTCCAGCCAATCCTGCTTGGCCTGCTCGATCCGTTCCTTCGACGAAGAAACAAAGTTCCACCACATATGCCGCGGCGCATCCAAGGGCTCGCCGCCCAACAACATCGCCTTGACGATGCCGAGCGCACGCACGCGATGCGTCACGCCACGATCCAACACCACCAGATGCTGCTCGGGAATATCGGCGCCATCCAACTGCAGCTTCCCTTCGAGCACGTACAACGCACGCTCCACCGCACGCGCATCGACCTCGAACTCCGCATCCGGCGCCATGTCGACCGCCACGTTGAACGTATCGGTGAACACCGCCACCGGCGACTCCTCGCCGAACGCACGCCCCGCGATCACCCGCAACGTGACGCCCGGCCGCGTGATCATCGGCAACGCATCGGCCGCGTGATGGAAAAACGCAGGCGCGACTTCCTCGTGCGACTTCGGCAACGCGACCCAGGTCTGCATCCCGTGCACCGGATGCGGCGCCTCGCGCAAGCCCGGCGGCGTGCGCTCCGAGTGCGCGATGCCCCGCCCTGCCGTCATCCAGTTGACATCGCCAGGACGGATGTCCTGAACGCTGCCCAGGGTGTCGCGATGCGAAATCGTGCCCGCCCACAGGAAGGTCACCGTCGCCAGACCGATGTGCGGGTGCGGCCGCACATCGATGCCGCGGCCCGGCTCGAACAGGGCCGGGCCCATGTGGTCGACGAACACGAACGGCCCCACGCTGCGCGCCTGGATCGAAGGGACGGCGCGGCGCACCTGGAAACCGCCGAGATCATGGACGCGCGGAGCGACGATCGTGGTCATTGCATTGCCTTTCTTATTGCGCCGGGTCCACGCGAATCGTGACCGCCGGCTTTTCGTTGAATTCGAGGTCTTCGACCGTCAGGCGCCAGGCGCCCATGTTCTTCGACGGCGCCTCGGGCAGGTTCGCCTTCACCGTCGCCTGCGCGCCGTTGGCGAACACGAACTCGATGTCGGCATCGCCGGCGCGGATGCAGCGCGCGTTCGGCGGGCAGCGCGAATCCTGCGTCACCGACACGTACTGCAACGTCGCACCGTCGGGCAAACGGACGGTTTCCTTTGGCGCGAGTTTTTCGGAAGCACCGGCGGTGATCGAACGCATCGTGCTCTCCTGCGAAGTCGTGCCGCCACCATTGGATGCATTGCTGGCGCAGGCGGCCAGGGCGCAGGCCGCGAGGAAGGCGGCGAGGGTCGTGCGAAGCATCGGCAACTCCGTTTGCTGGGGTGTGACGGCAAGTCTAGGACGGGTTCCTGAACGCCGCCGTCATACCCCACCCAAAAATCGGCCTGGCCGATTTTTGACCTCCCCTGGAGGGGAGGTGGGCATCAGAACTGGCCGCCCTGGAAGTCCGCGAAGGCCTGCATGATTTCTTCCTTCGTGTTCATCACGAACGGGCCGTAACGCGCGACCGGCTCGCGCAGCGGACGGCCTGCGACGAGGATGAAACGCGCGCCCTGCGCGCCCGACGATGCCATCAGCGTATCGCCGCCACCGAGCACCGCGAGTTCCTGCTTGTCCAGCGCACGCGCGTCATCGCCTTCGCCGATCGTGGCATCGCCTTCGAACACATACGCGAATGCGTTGTGGCCTTCGGGCAAGGCATACGACCACGTCGTCGACGGCGCGAGTTCGATGTCGAGATAGACCGGCGAGGTCGCCGGCTGCACGATCGGGCCGCGCACTTCGCCGACATTGCCGGCGATCACCTTCACCGACACGCCCGGCGCAGGCTGCGCGACGGGAATGCGATCGGGCGCGAACTCCTGGTACTGCGGCGCGTCCATCTTGTTGGCCCTGGGCAGGTTCACCCACAGCTGGAAACCGCGCATGCGGCCTTCCTGCTGCTCGGGCATCTCGCTGTGCACCAGGCCGCGGCCGGCGGTCATCCACTGCACGCTGCCCGGCACGAGCAAACCTTCGTTACCGTGGTTGTCGCGATGGCGCATGCGGCCGTCGAGCATGTAGGTCACCGTTTCGAACCCGCGATGCGGATGCTCGGGGAAACCGGCGAGGTAGTCCTCGGCCTTGTCGGTGCCGAATTCATCGAGCATCAGGAACGGATCGAGCATGTCGAGCTCGGGCGTGCCGATGACGCGCGTGAGCTTCACTCCGGCGCCGTCGGACGTCGGGCGGCCGCGCAGCTTGCGGGCGACGCGGGCGGCGGACTGGGTCGTGGTGGACATGGAGACCTCCTTCGTTGCGAAGTCGGAACGATGGCGGTGGGGCGAAGGCGAAACCAGTGCCGTGCGTGGAACGCAGGGTTTGGACGCCCGCCAGCCGCCGGGTAAGCTCTTCAGCCATGCAAGATGACTTGCCGTCGGAAGAATACCTCCCGCCTCGCCCGTGGCCGTGGCCGATTCGCGTCCTCGCCGGTTTGTTCGTTGCATTCGTCGCGCTGTGTTGCCTGGTCGTCTCGTCCATCCCCCTGTACCTCGATCCCCAGCCAGACGGCGCCGGCCTGGGCAGGTTCGGCGGCACGGTGCTGGCGTTGGTCAGCCTCTGGGTGCTCTCCCTCGCCCTGCGCTTGATCTTCAATCGACCCGACCATGGCGGACTCCTTCCACCCTGGTTCTTCCGGCTATTCGCGGTGTACCTGGTGGCGTTCCCCATCTTCATCGTGCTGACGGGCCGCGACGCGGGCTGGTCGATCGGGCAATACGTGCAAGCGGGGTGTGCGGTGTTTACCGGCGTCGGTTACTGGGGGTTGGCGGCTTGGCGCAAGGCGAGTCAGATCCGGGCTTAGGAAAATTCAGCGCCGCTCATACACATACACCGTCGCCGGCGGCACATTGCGCAGCACGAAGCCCCCGCGCCGCACCTTCAAGCGCAAGGCCTGCTGCACCGATTCGGAGACCGGCGCCTGCGGGCCGTAGGTGAACTGGATGAAGCGCCCGCCCGGGCGCAGGCACGCGAAGGACGCGGCCAGGATGCGTTGCTGCAGGTCCTCCGGCATCGCCAGCAGGCCCAGGCTCGACACGATCGCATCGGCCAGGCCGCCTGCGAGGAAGCCGCAGTGCGCGGCGATCTCGGGCAAGTCGCTCGCATCGCCCAGTGCCACGCGCACCGCGGGGAAACGCTTGCGCAAATGTGTATGCAGCGATTCGCTGAGTTCGATGACGAGCAAATCATTGCCGCGCAATCCATGCGCCATCAATGCGCGCGTGACCGATCCTGTGCCGCCGCCAAGTTCGATGACGCGCCGCGTGTCGTGCGGCAGTTCATCGACCATCGCCCGCGCCAGATCGCGGCTCGAGGGCGCGATCGACGCGGTCTGCAGCGGATTGCGCAACCACTGTCCGAACAGCGCCCACCAGCCGGCGCGTGCGTTCATCCGCGCGCGTCCATTCCGAGGCGCCGCAAGCGCCAGCAGCGGTGGATGCGGGCGTCGCGTGCGAAATCGGGCGGGATCGTCGAGGCGGTGACGTCTTCGATCGAGGCGATGTCGGACAAGGCCGCTTCGTCGAGCTTGAAGCGGCGGAAGTTGTTCGAGAAATACAGCGAGCCGCCTTGCGCGAGGCGCTTGAGCGCGGCGCGCAGCAGGCGCACGTGTTCGCGTTGTACGTCGAAGTCGTTGGCCCGCGCGGAGTTCGAGAACGTCGGTGGATCGCAGAAAATCAGGTCGTAGTCCCCGCGGTCGGCGAGAAGCCATTGGATCGCGTCGGCCTGTACGAGGCGGTGACGGCCGCCGCCGATGCCGTTCTCGGCGAGGTTGTCGGTCAACCATTGCAGGTAGGTGCCGCTGAGGTCGACGCTGGTGGTGCTGGATGCGCCACCACGCGCGGCCTGCACGGTCGCGGCGCCCGTGTAACAGAACAGGTTGAGGAAACGCTTGTTGCGGGCCTCTTCCGCGATGCGCAGGCGCAGCGGGCGATGGTCGAGGAACACGCCGGTGTCGAGGTAATCGAACAGGTTCACGCGCAGGCGCGCGTCGCCTTCGCGCACCACGAGATATTCACCGCGACGGTCGAAGCGGCCGTACTTGCTGCCGCCCTTGCCGACGCTGCGCGTCTTGAGCGCGATGCGTTCCTTCGGAATGCCGAAGACCTCGCGCGTGGCGGCGAGCAACGCGTTGAGGCGCTTTCTCGTGGTCTCTTCCGGGATCTCCGCCGGCGCCGCGTATTCCTGCACGTGCAGCCATTGTTCGCGCGAATCGGCGTCGGTGTAGACGTCGATCGCGGCGGCGTACTCGGGCAGGTCCGCGTCGTAGGCGCGGAAGTTGTCGACGCCTTCGCGCTCGCGCCAGGCCTTCAGTTTCTTGAGGTTCTTGCGCAGGCGGTTGGCGACCATCTGCGCGCCTTCCGACAACACCGGCGCGGGTGCGTCGACCGAGCGCTGCGGCGGTGCGATCGGGTCGCACACGATCAGCGTGCATTCGATCGCGCCGTTGAACAGTTGGTAGCGCTTGTTCGCGCGCAGGCCCGTGGCGCGTGCGAGGTCGTCGTCGCCGCACAGCAGGCTTGCGCGCCACGCCGGCGCGTTGCGGCGCAATGCATCGCCCAGGGCGCGATACAGCGCGGGATCGGCGGCCAGGCGTGCGTCGTAAGGCGGATTGCAGACGACGAGACCGCGCGGGCCGAAGTCGGTTGCGCGCGCGAGCGATTCGACGGTGGTCGGGCGCAGGTCGAGCACATGGCCGACGCCGGCGGCCTGCGCGTTGCCGCGCGAGGCTTCCAGGATGCGCGCGTCGGCATCGCTGCCGAAAAAGGCGGGGCGCAATGCGAGCAGCCCGGCGTCGCGACGGCGGGTCGCATCGTCGACCAGCGATTGCCACGCCGCGTTGTCGAAACCGCGCCAACGCGTCGGCAGCGCAGCACCGTGACGCTGCAGGCCCGGTGCAACATCGCCCGCCATCAGTGCGCCTTCGATCAACAGCGTGCCGCTGCCGCACATCGGATCGAGCAGCGATGCGCCTTCGCGATACAGCGTCGGCCATTGGCCGCGCATCAACACCGCGGCCGCGAGGTTTTCCTTCAGGGGCGCTTCGCCCTGCGCGCTGCGCCAGCCGCGGCGATGCAGCGGACCGCCGCCGAGATCGATCGAGAGGAGCGCGCGGTTCTTGCGCACGACCAGATTCAGGCGCACGTCCGGCGATTCGATGTCGACATCGGGGCGGGCCCCGGTCTTCTGGCGCAGCACGTCGACCACGCCATCCTTCACGCGTTGCGCTGCGTAGCGCGCGTGCGTCAGCGCTTCGCCCGAGACGTGCGCATCCACGGCGAGCGTGTGGCCCGGGCCGAGGTGCGTTTCCCAATCGACGGCCGACACGCCTGCGTACAAGGCATGTTCGTCCGCGCAATCGAATTCGGTGATCGGCCAGAGCACGCGGCTGGCTAGGCGCGACCACAACACGGCGCGTTGCGCGTCCAGCAATTCGCCTTCGACGTTCACGCCCGCCATCGTCGCGGTGGCGCGCGTGCAGCCGAGCGCGATCAACTCGTCGGTCAACAGATATTCGAGGCCCTTGCCGCAGCTGGCGAAGAATTTCATGTCAGAGCTTCGCAAGCAGTGCAGCGAACGCGTCGGCGCTGGCCTGCACGTGCGCCGAGAGGCGATGGCCATCGTCGACCATCAACAAGGCCGCGCGACGCGATTGCGCCCACGCCACGACGTCGTGTGCGGGAATGAGTTCGTCTTCCCAACCGTGGATGATCGAGGTCGGCACGCCCGCGGCATCGAACGGATGGGTCTTGTCCAACGCGATCGGCGGGGCCATGAGGAACAAACCGGCGACCGGCACCTGCAGCGACACGCGGCCGGAGATCCATGCGCCGAGACTCGAACCGGCGAGCACGACCGGCCCGTTCGCGGCGGCCTCGCTCGCAATGCGCAACAAACGCTGCACGCGCGCGGCGACATCGCCGAGGTCGCTGACCTCGCGCTTGCCGTCCAGGTCCGTGAAATCCGGCCGCTCGTGGCTCCAGCCGAAACGCTCGGCCACCTCGGCGAGCGCCGTGACCTTGGTGGCATCGGGCCCGCTTTCGAACCCGTGCGACAAAATGCAATGACCGCGCATCAACCGTCCTTGTCTTCGATCGCCGACACCGCGTCGCCGATCCGGAACCTCCCGCCTTCCACGATGCGCGCGCACAGGCCGCCCATGTGGCGCATCGCGTTGAAGCCGCCGGGCCCCAGCGCTTCTTCCATGCGCGAACACGGATCGCAGGTGTCGGTGCCTTCCAGCACGACCTCGCCGATGCGGAAGCGCCGGCCCTTCAATGCGATCAACGGAATGCCGGACACCACGACGTTGCGGCGGAGCAACACCGGCGAAACCGATGCGTGCCCCGACAGCGCCGCGATGGCCGGCAGGTGTTCGGCCTGGATGAGCGTGACGCCGCGCTTGCCGCTGCCGCCGGTGTAGCGGTCGCCGACCAGGCCTTTGCCGGTCTGCGCTTCGACCATGTCGGTGGGCGCCATCGGCACGTCGCGCTTGGGGCGCACCCCGATCCATTCCACGCGCCCGGCACGAGGCAAGGTCGCCATGAGGCGGCCGAGCGCGGAATCGGGGGGCGGAATGGCGGGCATGCGTGCTTGTGGGGGAGGAAACATTGCGATGCTAGCATCGCGGCCATGGTGCCCATGCCGCCGCCGGAGCTTCCGGTCCAAACCACACCCCTGCCCTACGAAGCCCGGCTCGACGCGCGCCCACGTGCGCAGATCGACCTGGTCGTCATCCATTGCACGGAACTGCCGGACCTGGCGACCGCGCGCGACTATGGCGAGCGCGTGCTTTATCCGGATTCGGGCCAGGGCAACAGCGGCCACTACTACATCGATCGCGACGGCTCGGTGCACCTGTGGGTCTCGCCCGAGCGCGTGGCCAACCACACGCGCGGTTACAACCCGCGTTCGATCGGCATCGAGCTGGTGAACACCGGGCGCTACCCGCGCTGGCTCGACGCGAACCACCAGGCGATGGACGAGCCCTACACGCAGGCGCAGATTGTTGCGCTCATCGCATTGCTGCGTGTGCTGGCGAAGGACTATCCGGCGCTGCGCTTCATCGCCGGGCACGAGGACCTGGACACGACGACCGTCGCGGCCGAAGACGATCCGACGAAGACGGTGCATCGCAAGCTGGATCCGGGACCGTTGTTCCCTTGGGACCGCGTGCTGCGCGAGGTCCGGCTCGAGCGCTTTGAATCGAACCAGTTCGAGCCTTGACGTCAGGGGCGCCGTCTATACTCGCGCCATGAACGCGCCCCCCGTTTCCGAACTCATCGAACTGCTTTCCCTCGAACGCCTCGAGGACAACCTGTTCCGCGGCCAGAGCCGCGACATCGGCACGAAATACGTGTTCGGCGGGCAGGTGCTCGGGCAGGCATTGTCGGCGGCGCAGGCGACGATGGATGCGGTGACCGAACCGCGCAGCGCGCATTCGCTCCATGCGTATTTCCTGCGCGCGGGCGACATCGACGCACCGATCGTCTACCTCGTCGACCGCACGCGCGACGGCGGCAGCTTCTCCGTGCGTCGCGTCACCGCGGTCCAGCACGGCCAGCCGATCTTCTTCCTCGCAGCATCGTTCCAGCGCGCGGAAGAAGGCCAGGGCCAGCATCAACTGTCGATGCCCGAAGTGCCCATGCCCGAGGACATCGCGCCGACCGCCGATCTCACGCCCGATCATCTCGCGCGGTTGCCCTCGAAGGTGCAGCGCTGGTTGTCGCGCCAGGGGCCATTCGAATTCCGCCACGTGTATCCGCGCGACGAGCTCAATCCGCCGAAGCGCCCGCCGTTCCAGCACGTGTGGTTCCGGTTGGGCGAACGCGTGGGCGACGCACCGGAATTGCATCGCGCGCTGCTTGCGTATGCCTCGGACTTCCATCTGCTCGGCACCGCGACTTTCCCGCACGGCATCAGTTACTACCAGCCGAATGTGTTGATGGCTTCGCTCGATCACGCGCTGTGGTTCCATCGCCCCTTCCGCGCGGACGAATGGCTGCTGTATTCCATCGACAGCCCGACGGCGCAGGACGGGCGCGGCCTCGCGCGCGGCCAGATCTACGACCGCGCCGGCAAGCTGGTGGCGAGCACCGCGCAGGAAGGCCTGATCCGCGTCATCAACGAAGGCAAGGCCTGACATGCGGCAAGTGTTTTCCAGTCCGCGCCTGGCCAACGTCGAAGGCATCGCGAAGATGCTCGCCGACGAAGGCATCGAAGTGCGCATCACGCACGGGCGTTCGTACAAGAGCGCCTGGAGCGGGCGGCGCACGTACAAGGACGACGAAGCCGGCGGCCCCTTGCCCGCGGTGTGGGTGCTGAAATCGGAAGACCAGCCGCGCGCGCGGCAGATCCTGCGCGAAGCGGGCCTGCTCGATTCCACGCGCGGCGGGAGCGACAGCTTCCTGCCGGAGTCCACGATCACCGGCACCTACGAATTGCGCGCCGCGGTGGCGCCGACCAAGCGCGCGTTTCGTTACAAGATGGGCTTGTTGGTGCTGATCGTCGTTGCGGTCGGGCTTGCATGGGTTGCGGCGCATCGGGCGAATACGTCGGCGACCGTGGCAACCGCCGTCGTCGACAAACATCTGTTCGATGCGCGCGCGCCCAAGGCTGCGAGTACCACGGCGCCGCCGGCCGAGCCGGTCCCCGGCGCCTATCCTGTCGAAACCCCGCCCGCGCTGGCGACCATGCTCGCCGGTGTCGAACTCGCCGCCGACGCACCGGCCGTGGCCTGCGTGCGCATCGACGGCACGCCTGCCACCAAGGCCCAACTCGCCGACCTGCCCGCCTCGAAGACCCGCTTCGATTGCGGCGACACAACGGGCAAGTCTTCCGTCCTCATCGACATCCGCGGCTACCGCACCGACGGCTCGGGCACCGGCACGGTCGAGCTTGCCGTCACCAGCGCAGGCGCACAGGCCACGCAGGTCCGCACACTGCTGGTGCGCCGGACCGAGGCGACCTGGCGGGTGTTGCGGGTCCTCGCGGTCCGTTGAGTCACATCCGGCGACCGGCGACGTCTTGATGTCCATGGACACCACCATCGACCAGCTGATCCGCCTGAACCTCCCCGCCGCGCGCGACGGGGACCGCGATGCCTACGGCCGCATCGTGATCGCCTGCCAGAACACGATCACGGCGATTGCGCTGGCGATCACGCGCGACGTGCCGAGCAGCGAGGACATCGCGCAGGACGCCTTCCTCAGCGCATGGCAACACCTGCGCCGCCTGCACAACGCCGACAGTTTCCTGCCCTGGCTGCGGCAGATCACGCGCAACCTCGCGCGCGATCATTTGCGCGCGAAGGTGCGCGGCCCCTTCCCGGTCGATGACGTCGAGGCCGCGATCGCAGCCGCCGCCGATCCCGCGCCGTCGCCCTTGCATGCGCTGATCGACGAGGAGCGCCACATCGCCGCCGCCGACGTGATTTCCGCCTTGCCCGAAGACAGCCGCGAAACGCTGTTGCTGTTCTATCGCGAAGGCCAGAGTTCGAAACAGGTCGCCGCACTGCTCGGCTTGTCCGACGCCGCGGTGCGCAAGCGTCTGTCGCGTGCGCGGCAACAGGTGCAGGACGACCTGCTCCAGCGCTTCGGCGAATTCGCGAAGGGCTCGGCGCCGGCCGCTGCGTTCGCGACCATCGTGACCAGTGCGCTCGTCGTCGCCAGCCCGTCGGCCGCCGCGGCGACGATGATCGGCGGCGCGGGCCTGGGCGCGAAGACGATCGGCCAGGTGCTGCTCGGCGCCGCCTCGGGTGTCGGCATCGGGCTGGTGGCCGCGAACGCGAGCATCTTCTGGGGCTGGCGCAAGCAGATGCGCGAAGCGATGGATGCGCAAGAACGGCGTGCGCTCACCCGTTCGGCCATCGTGAATGTGTTCGCGATCTTCGGTTACCTGGTGTCGATGCTGCTGACCACGACCTCCACGCGCGGATGGGTGCCGGCGACGGTCGCCACCTGCGTGTTCATGGGCATCGTGTTCTGGCAGACGGGCGTCGTGCAGCCCCGCGCGAAAGCGCGCCGCCTCGCCGTGGAAGCGCGCGTCGACCCCGAAGGCGCCGCCAAACGTCGGCGCCGCGAGCGCATCCAGTGCCGCATCGGCCTGGTGCTCGGGACGCTGGGCGGTTTGGGCGGGCTGATCGCCGGTCTGGTGGCATCGGGCCGCGTGACGTTCTGACACGGACTTCACGACATCGCGTGACGGGGACGCGACAACGTCTTCGCATTCGATGGCGGTATGCTCCGGCCATGGGCGCCAACAACACCCCGGACCAGGATGAACTCCGCGTCTTCCACACCGGCGACCACGCGTGTGGTTACTGGCCCACGCGCATCGCTCGCGACCTCGTGCTCGACCCGCGCGATCCGCGCATGCCCAACCTGTATCCGCTCGCATTGGGGTGGGGGTTCCGCCGCTCCGGGGACATCGTCTATCGGCCGCATTGCCAGGGGTGCCGCGCGTGCGTCGCGGTGCGCATTCCCGTCGCGCAATTCACGCCTGATCGCAGCCAGCGCCGTTGTCTCGCGCGCAACGCCCATGTCGAGTCGCGCATCGTGCCGGCCGAGCGAACGGAAGAGCAGTTGGCTTTGTACCAACGTTATCTGCGTGCGCGACATCGCGGTGGCGGGATGGACGAGCACGGCGGGATCGAGTTCGACCAGTTCCTGATCGGCAGTTGGTCGCATGGGCGCTTCATGGAGTTGCGGGAGCGCAGCGAAGGCAAGGGGCCGGGGCGGTTGTTGTCCGTTGCGATCACCGACGTCGTCGAGAATGCGCTGTCGGCCGTCTATACCTTCTTCGACCCTGATCTCCCGGAACGCGGGCTGGGGACCTTGTCGCTGCTGCGGCAGATCGCCTGGGCGCAGCGCGACAATCGCGCGCATCTGTACCTCGGGTACTGGATCGAGGGACACGACAAGATGGATTACAAGCGGCGCTTCCGGCCTTTGGAAGCGTTCGATGGCAGGGCTTGGCAAGGGATGGCGTAATCGGGGTGTAGGTCCGAAGGAGCAAGAGCGCCGCTTGCGTTATTGGCGCGCCGCCCGAACGTTGTGAGTTCCAAATTTTTCTGGGAAAAAAATTTGAAACTCACAACGCTGGGGCATCACCTTTCGAGCGTTGGCTCTCGCTCGGGTGATTCGCCCGAGCGTTCGTTTGCCGGTGCGAAGCGAGCTTCGCACTGACCCGATCGTTGTCGAAGGCGGCCGCCGAAGTCGTTTTTTGGGAGCTCAGCCCTCGGGCGGCAAGTTCTTCGCCTCGGCCTTGGGCGCTTCACCCGTCTGCGGAACTGCTTGCGTCGGCGCGCTCGGTGCTGGCGCCTGCCCCGCCACCGGGGGCAACGATGCCATCAACGCTGGTGCCACGCGGGGCGAAAACCCGAAGCCCGCCTCGCTGTGTGCCGAGACCACCATCCGGATCATCGACTGCGGCACCATCAACTCCAGCGCCACCGTGCGCCCATCGTTGGCCTGCGCCTGGATCGTCATCTCCAGCAACGCGCCTGCCGTATCGATCTCGTGGCAGAGCACGTGCTCGCCGCCGGGGCCCTCGCGCAGATAGGGTTTGATCGCCTCGCCGAGCGCTTCGAGCGCCTGCGGGAAGAAATAGACCACGTAGCCTTCGGACTCGTTCATCGCGTCATTCTTCCAAACGGATGGTGATGGCGGCGGCGGCGTCGCGCGCACGCGAGCGCGCGTCGTCGATGTCGGTGCCGCGCGCGAGGGTCACGCCGACGCGGCGGTGACCTTCCACGCGCGGTTTGCCGAACAGGCGCAGTGCCGTATCTGTTTCGCGCAATGCGCCTTCGACATTGTCGAACACCGGCACGCCGTGGCCCTGCGCGAGCATCGCGCACGAAGCAGTGGGACCGAGTTGGCGGATCGCGGGAATGGGCAGGCCGAGGATCGCGCGCGCATGCAGCGCGAACTGGCTCAGGTCTTGCGAGGCGAGCGTGACCAGGCCGGTGTCGTGCGGGCGCGGGGAGACTTCGGAGAACCATACTTCGTCACCTTTGACGAAGAGCTCGACGCCGAACACACCCCAACCGCCGAGATCGTCGGTCACGGCTTTGGCGATTTGCTGCGAGCGTTCGAGTGCCTTGGGCGACATCGGCTGCGGCTGCCAGCTTTCGCGATAGTCGCCGTCGCGCTGCAGGTGACCGATCGGTTCGCAGAAACTCGTGCCGCCGGCATGGCGCGCGGTGAGCAGCGTGATTTCGTAATCGAAGTCGACGAAGCCTTCGACGATGACGCGGCCCGCGCCGGCGCGGCCGCCGGTCTGCGCGTAGTCCCACGCCGCGTCGATGTCGGCTTGCGTGCGCACCAGGCTCTGGCCCTTGCCGGAGGAGGACATCACCGGCTTCACCACGCACGGCAGGCCGACGGCCTGCACGGCGTCTCGATAATCGGGCAGCGTGTCGACGAAGCGATACGCGGAGGTCGCAAGCCCGAGCGTTTCGGCGGCGAGGCGACGGATGCCTTCGCGATCCATCGTCAGCCGCGCGGCGCGCGCGGTGGGGATGACGCGCAAGGCGCCTTTCGCTTCGGCTTCGATTTCGATGAGCGTGGGCGTGCTGATCGCTTCGATTTCGGGCACGACGATGTGGGGGCGCTCGCGTTCGATCAGCGCGCGCACTGCCTTGCCATCGAGCATGTCGAGCACGTGGCTGCGGTGCGCGACCTGCATCGCCGGTGCGTCGGCGTAACGGTCGGCGGCGATGACTTCCACGCCGAAGCGTTGCAATTCCAGCGCCACTTCCTTGCCCAGCTCGCCCGAGCCGAGCAGGAGCACGCGCGTGGCGTGCGGGGACAGGGGCGTACCGATCGTGGGCATCGAACAGGTGCCGAAAGATGGGGCGCGTAGTGTACCCGCGCCGGCCATGCCATCCTGCGCGCCTCATGCGCATGCCCCGTGCCCTGCCCGCCCTTGCCTGTTGTGCATTGCTCGCCGCGTGCGACGGGCAAGGCCCGCAGCCGCGCCTGGCGGGCGTGATCCTCGACGGTTCGATCGACGAGACCAGTGGCCTTGCGACGTCCACGGTGCATCGCGACACGCTGTGGTTGCTCCAGGACGGCGGCAACGGGCCGATGTTGCATGCGATCTCGCGGCGCGGTTCGCGCATCGCGAGCGTGCGCGTGGCCGGCGTGCGCAACACCGATTGGGAAGACCTCGACGCCTTCCAGTGGCAGGGCCGCCACTGGTTGCTGATTGCCGACACCGGCGACAACGGCGGCCTGCGCCGCACGGCGCAGCTGCATGTCGTTCCCGAGCCCGATCCGCTGGTCGATGGCGGCGCGGTCTCGGCGGCGTGGTCGATCGCCTTCCGCTGGCCCGACGGCCCGCGCGATTGCGAGGCCGTCGCGGTGGATGCCCAGGCCGGCGAAGTGCTGCTGATTTCGAAGAAGCGCAAACCGGCGCAATTGTTTTCGGTGCCTTTGCGCCCGGCGCGCGGTGCGGTCGTGGTCGCGCGCCGCATCGGCACCCTGGCCGAAGCGCCGGCCGAATCCGGCATCTCCGATCCGCGGCGCGTTGCGCTCGGCCGCCAGGTCACCGCGGCCGATCTGTCGCCCGATGGCCTGACGCTCGCGGTGCTGACCTACGACCGCTTGCTGCTCTATCGCCGCGCGCCCAATGAACCGTGGCCGCGGGCGGTCGCGCGCGTGCCCGCCACCCAGCCGCTGCCCTGGCTGCACCAGGCCGAAGCCCTCGCCTGGCTGCCCGACGGCAAGGGCCTGATCGCGACCGGCGAGTTCAGCCCCGCGCCGCTGGTCTGGCTTCCGGCGACCCGCTGAGCGACGCCATTCGTCGTCCACCGCTTGCGTGTCTGATATCAGAGTGATATCACATCGGCGCGCCCCAATCCCGGGGCTTGTCGAGGCCTTCGATGAAAGAGAACCCCATCCGTTCCGCCGCGGGCATCCCCATGCTGCTCCTGCTGCTGGCGGTGCTGCTGGTCGGCGGATTCCTGATGTTCAACGGCATCCGCATGGAAGCCCCGCTTTGGGTCGTCCTGGGCCTGCT
This sequence comes from Lysobacter sp. P5_B12, assembly GCF_056400425.1. Classification (NCBI taxonomy): domain Bacteria; kingdom Pseudomonadati; phylum Pseudomonadota; class Gammaproteobacteria; order Lysobacterales; family Lysobacteraceae; genus Lysobacter; species Lysobacter sp. P5_B12. The sequence goes on along the minus strand of NZ_JBFULG010000009.1, from coordinate 161,494 downwards.
GACCGATCTGATCGCCTTCTTCTGCCTGTTCGGCCTGTACATGGTCGAGCCCAACAAGGCCGCGGTGCTGAGCCTGTTCGGCAAGTACGTCGGCACGGTCAAGGAAAACGGCCTGCGCTGGAACAACCCCTTCTACGCCAAGCGGAAGGTGAGCCAGCGCGTGCGCAATTTCGAAAGCGGCAAGCTCAAGGTCAACGAGCTCGACGGCAGCCCGATCGAAATCGCCGCGGTCATCGTGTGGCAGGTCGTGGATTCGGCCGAAGCGGTCTACAACGTCGACGACTACGAGAGCTTCGTGCAGATCCAGTCCGAATCGGCGTTGCGCGCGATGGCCACCAGCTATCCGTACGACCAGCACGAGGAGGGCCAGCTTTCGCTGCGCAGCCACGCGGCCGAAATCAGCACGCATCTGTCGCAGGAACTGTCCGAACGCCTGGCCGATGCCGGCGTGCAGGTGATCGACGCGCGCATCAGCCACCTGGCCTACGCACCGGAAATCGCGCAGGCGATGCTGCAGCGCCAGCAGGCCAACGCGATCATCGCCGCGCGCACGCGCATCGTCGCCGGCGCGGTGGGCATGGTCGAAATGGCGCTGGCCGAGCTGCAGAAGAACGGCGTCGTGCACCTGGATGAAGAGCGCAAGGCGCAGATGGTCAGCAACCTGCTGGTCGTGTTGTGCGGCGAACGCGCCACGCAGCCGATCGTCAACGCGGGCACGCTCTACTGATGGGTGAGAAGAAGGCCTATCCGCTGCGCATCAACGCGGACGTGTTGAACGCCGCGCAGCGGTGGGCCGACGACGAGATCCGTTCGCTCAACGCGCAGATCGAATACGTGTTGCGCGACGCCTTGCGCAAGGCGGGGCGCCTCCCGGCGCCGCCGCCGACGAAAGAAGAGGAATCAAACGATGGCGAGTGACCGTTGGACGTACCAGGTCGTGCAGGTCAAACCCGGCTTTTTGGGGATGGCACGCGACGTGGTGCAGGAAAAGCTCGTGCAACTCGGCCTGCAGGGCTGGGAATTGGTGAGTGTCGTGCAATCGCATCCGTTCAAGCCCGTGCAGCTTTACCTGAAGAAACCGCTCTGAGGAGACCGGCCATGGCGACGTCGCATCGTGGGTATGTCACTGCTTCGGCGATCGTGTTCACCGTCGTCGCGTTGTTGCAGGCCTGGCGCGCGCTGGTCGGCGCGCCGGTGGAGATCGGCGGACAAGCGATTCCGGTCGCGGCGTCCTGGGTCGCGGCGCTCGTCGCCGGCAGCCTGGCGGCATGGGGTTGGCGCACGCGCTGACGGCCTCGGGTACCCTTGGCGCATGCGACGCAATCCCAAGGTGTTGCTCAACACGCCGGACATCGAGCTGTGGCCCGGCGGCCTGCTGCGCGCGCGCAGCAACCACGACGCGCGCGTGCTCTCGCGCGCGCTGTGCGTGTTGCGCCGCAAGCGCGACGGCCGCTATCTCGCGGCAGAGTTGCCGGAAGGCTTGATGCCGCTGGTGCCGTCGCTGCAGCGCGAGGACGGGATCGGCGAAGCGCTCGACGCGCTGGACAGTTTCTCGCCGCACGAACGCTGGGGCGTGGAGCGTGTGTACGAACTTCCCCTCGCCCGCCTGCACGAACGCCTCGACCAACTCGACATCGACGAAGACGCGTACACGCAACGCACCGGCCTGTCGCTCGTCGCCGAACCCGATCGCCTCGACTTCGCCGGCTTCGACCGCTTCCGTCGCCCGCTCTGGCTGCGCCCCGGCGCCGCGCGCGCGTGGCTGCACATGCAGGCCGAAGCGCTGCGCGACGACGTCGTGCTCGAGTCGATCAGCGGTTATCGCTCGCACGACTATCAACTCGGCATCTTCGAACGCAAGCTTGCGCGCGGGCAGACGGTCGAAGAGATCCTGACGGTCAACGCCGCGCCCGGTTTCAGCGAACACCATGGCGGCCGTGCGCTCGACATCGGCACGCCGGACGAACCGCCGGCGGAAGAGAGCTTCGAGAAGACGCGCGCCTTCGCATGGTTGCAGGACAACGCGCAGGGGCACGGGTTCGTGCTCAGTTATCCGCGCGAGAACCCGCATGGCATCGTCTACGAGCCCTGGCATTGGTGTTGGCGTGGCGGGTGAGCGCACGCTGGCGTCCGCCTGGACGTCCGGCCACAACCATTTCAATGTCCTGCGCCTGATCGCCGCCTGGCTGGTGATCTACGGCCACGCATGGGCGATCACCGGCACGCCGGGCGGCGACCTGCTGGCGCGTGCGACGCAGGTGAAATTCGCCGGCGCGATCGCGGTGGACATGTTCTTCGTGATCAGCGGCTTCCTGATCGCCGCGAGCCTGCAGCGCAACAGCGTGCGCGGGTATCTGGGGTCGCGGGCGTTGCGGATCCTGCCGGCGCTGGTCGTCTGCGTGTTGCTGAGCGTGTTCGTGCTCGGGCCGATGATGACCACCGCGCGCGACTATTGGGCGGCGGACGCGTGGCGCTATCTGTGGTCGAACGCGACGCTGTGGCGCGCGGAATTCCATCTCCCCGGCGTGTTCGAAACGCTGCCGCAAACGGCGGTCAACGGATCCCTGTGGACCTTGCCGGTGGAAGGTCGCTTGTATGTGTTGTTGCTCGGTGCTTCGTTGGTCGGCGTGTTGACGGCGAAGCGTTACCTGTTGCCGTGGCTGGCCTTGATCGCGGGGATCGCGGCATTCGCATGGTTTCGCGCGCCGCTGCCGGATTGGTTGGGCAACGATCTGTGGTGCGTTGCGTTCTTCGTCACCGGTACCGCGGCCTGGCTGTGGCGCGATCGCATCCGCTTGTCGTGGATACCGATCGTGGTGCTGTTGATTCTCGCGGCACTGTTGCGCGGCACGCCCTGGTTCGCGGCACCCTACTTCGCACTCGTGGCCTACGGCACCTTGTGGCTCGCGTTCGCGCCGGTGCCCGCGAAGCTTGCGCACCACGATCTCTCGTACGGCCTGTATCTCTACGGATGGCCTAGCGCGCAAATCGTGCAGACGTATTCGCCGGGCCCGCCGATGCACAACGTGCTGTGGGCGAGCGTGCTTGCGTTCGCATGCGCGGCGGCCAGTTGGTTCCTGATCGAGCGCCCTGCGCTGCAATTCAAACGCCGCTTCGGGACGCGCACGCCCATCGAGTCGCCTGCAAGACCGACGCACGCGTAGGTTTTCAAAGCGCGCGAGTCTTCCGCGAAAAAAGCGGAGCAATCGCCCTGTCGCGCGTGCAAGGCCTGCGCAAGTCTCTTCGAACCTGTCATCGGAGAGCCTGCAATGTCGCTGCGTATCCTGCTTGCAACGCTCGCGTTGCTGATCGCAACACCGGCCGCGGCCTACGAGCCCGACCACTTCTACGTCATCCGTTCGAAACTCGACGGCCGTGTGCTCACGGCCGAAGGCAATCCGACGACGCTACACGGGCAGGCCCATGTGCCGACCGGCGTGGCGATGCGCGCGCCCGACAACTCACCCGCGCAACTGTGGTACGTCGAGCGCGCACCGGGGGTCTACGGCGCGATGGGGATGATGTACGTCCGTAATTACCTGGGCGGCCGCGTGCTCGATGTCGAGGGATGGCAGACCAACGTCATCACGTACGCGAAGAAATCGGCGCCGGAGTGGAACCAGCTCTGGCGCATCGACGGCAATCGCATCCTCTCGTACCGCGCCACGAACCACTGGCAATGCCTCGACGTGCTGTACGCCAATTGGCGTTACGGGCCGAACACCGGCCGCTGGAATTGCCACGGCGGCAGCAACCAGCAATGGGAATGGGTGCGGAAGGAACGCATCGTGCGGATGGGCGACGTGCAGGGACGCGCCACGGTTGCGCCTGCGGGTGGATTGATGTTCGCGCGCCCGCTGACACCCGAGGAGGCGAGCGCCGGGGCAATCTACGGTTGGCCTGTTCCCGCCAGCCCCAAGATGAAGGCGTACATCCTCCTGACGTGGAAGAATTCGAAGGCTGCCTGCGAACGCCTCGTCGTGAACGGCACCCCGAACTGGCGCCTGCCGAGCCAGAACGAGTTCATCACGTTGCTCAACACCTACAAGCCGTTGGGCGCACCGCCTTCGGGCGTTGCGCTCGAGCGTCTCGGCTGGATCAACGGAACGCACTGGATCTCGCGCGTCGTCGGTGAGTACCGGAACGGGTTGATCGTGCCCGATGACCCGACGCGGGAAGACACGTGGGGCACCGACACCCCCTTCCTTGCGGCGTGCGTACGCTGATGCGGAGCGACGCGCTCGCAGCTCACCCCTGCGAGCGCTTCACCGGCTTGGCATCCTTCGCCTTCGGGGCATTCGCCAGGTCGGCGATGCGCCAGAGGTAGAGGCTCGCGTAGGTGCGGTACGGCCCCCATTTCTCGCCGCGCGCCAGCAAGGCTTTCGGCGCAGGCATTTCGTCGAGTTTGTCGATGGCCTGCGCCCCCTTGCGGATGCCGAGGTCGTCGACGGGCAACACGTCGGGGCGGCCGAGGCGGAACATCAGCATCATCTCAACCGTCCAGCGTCCGATGCCGCGGACCGGCACGAGCGCGGCGATGATCGCGTCCTCGTCCATCGTCGCCATTTGCCGTAGCGTGGGGATTTCGCCGCGTTCTTCGCGCAGCGCGAGATCGCGCAACGCGAGCGACTTGTTGCCGGACACACCACAAGCCCGCAATGCTGCATCGTCGATGCGCGCGAGCGTGTCGCAATGGAAGCGGTCGCTGGCGATCGCGGCTTCGACGCGACCCACGATCGTCGCCGCGGCCTTCCCACTCAGCTGCTGGTAGAGGATGGCGCGTGCGAGCGCGTCGACGGGATCGAAGGGTTTGCGCCAGCGCGGGTCGGGCGCGATCGGCCCGAGTTTTTCCATCCACTTGCCGAGCTTCCGGTCGCGCCTGGTCAGGTGCGACCAGGCGGCCTCGGTGTCGAATCCCCGTGTGCGTCGTGCCATCGCGGCTCCTTCAGCGTCGCAGGCTGTGCAGGGCGAAGACCAGCCAGCCCGCGATCGTGATCATGCCGCCCAGCGGGGCGAATGTCGTGGGTGTGTGAACCACCGCGGCGCCGACAAGGCTGCCGGAAAACAGCAACACGCCGACGAGCAAGGCAAACAGCGACAGCGCACCCAGCCAATGCGCGCCATGCCGCGCGAGCGCCGCCAGCGCGATGCCGTGGCCGAAGGCGAAGGCCGCGCCGATGATCACCTGTTCGCGTGCGTGGGGGTCGAGCTCCGCGTGCATCGCGTAAGCCGACAACGCAACCGCGCACGCGGCGAACAGGCCACCGGCGAAACCGGCCAGGCGGATGGTGATCGTGCGTTCGCCCGTGCGCATTGTCGTTCCTCCAAAACGACGAACGCCGCGAGCGCGGCGTTCGTCTCCAAGCATCGATGTCGAAGGCTTACTTCAGCTGCCAGTACAACTGGTAGTGGCCGTCGTCGGTGAAGCCCGAATCCACGCCGTTGGTCCACGCTTCGAACGGGCGGCCGGTGGTTTCGTAGCCGCGGGTCATCGTCCAGGCGCGCAGCGAGTCGCGGACCTTCGCCAGGTTGATCATGTGGCCGGTGAAGCCGGCGCTGGCGTAGCGCGCGGGCGTGGTGCGGATGAACTGCACCTGCTGCTCCAGCTTCGGCGCCGGGATTTCGGCGTTCGGGTCGGTCGCACCCTTCTTGCGCACCGGCATCGCGGTGTCGAAGGAGTAGGCGTCGGCGGCGAACTCGGTGGTGATGACGCGGATCGGGCCGGCCGATTCCAGGCCGTTGGCGTCCATCACCTTCTTGATCCACTGCAGGTTGGCGTTCATCGCCTGCTGGATCTTGTCGGGGTCGCGCTCGACGGTGGCCGGCGCGAACAGCAGGTTCTCCGCCGGGAGTTCGACGACCTTCGGCAGGTCGGCCTGGGTCTTGCGGCCGAAGTCGGCGTTGTAGTCGTAGTTCGGCACGCCGGCGAGCATGTTGGTGAACTTGCCCAGGCCCAGCTTGATGTCGTCGCCGATGGCGCGGACGTACAGGCCCGAGTAGCGGCCCAGCAGGTCGAAACCGTAATCGACGTCGTAGGTCTGCATGACTTCGACGTTGCGGTTGTTGCGGCCCGTCGGCTTGAGGAAGAACGACGTTTTCTTGTTGGTGCCGCGGGTGCTGTCGACGATCTGGTATTCGATCTGGTTCGGATCGTTCTTGGTCAGCGTCCACTTGCCCGAGCCGACCATCTTGTTGGTCGAGGCGTATTCGAAGCCGGCGCCCACGCCGGTATCGGGACCGAAGAACTTCCACTCCATGCGCGGGTCGCGCAGCGCCAGCGTGTTCCACTCCTTGAAGCGGCGCGGGCTGGTGAGCGTGTCGCGCACGATGATCATCTTGCGGTTCGTCTCGATGCTCTCGGACACGTGGCGCGAGGACGGCAGCGCGATGCCGACGACGACGAACAGCACGGCGACGATCGCCAGGGAAATCAGGATCTCGATCAAACGGGTCATTCGGAAGGTCTCCAGACCGGGCCGCCGCCGGGCGGCCCGCACAGACCGGCGATGCTAGCAGGTGAGCGGCCGTGCTTGCGAGCCATCCGCACGCGAAGCCGCGTGCGGCCGCCATCACGGGGCCTTCGTCACACCAATTGCAGTTCGAAGGCCTTGAGCACCGCACGGGTGCGATCGCGCACGCCGAGCTTGGACAGGATGTTGGACACGTGGTTCTTGATCGTGCCCTCGGCCACGCCCAGCGAATTGGCGATCTCCTTGTTCGAAAAGCCGCTTGCCATCAGCCGCAGGATCTCGGTTTCGCGGTCGGTCAGGGGGTCGGGACGGTCGAGGCTGACGAAGTCGTTGCGCATGTGCTCCAGGCCCGACAGCAGCCGCTGCGTCACGGCCGGTTGGACCAGCGAGCCGCCCGCGGCGACGGTCTGGATCGCGCCGACCAGCTGTTCGAGCGTCACGTCCTTGAGCAGGTAACCCTTGGCGCCGGCTTTCAGGCCCGCAAGGACGAGTTGGTCGTCGTCGAAGGTGGTGAGGATGATCGTCGGCGGCAGGGTGTTGGCGCGGCCCAGTGCCTGCAGGGCTTCCAGGCCCGACATCACCGGCATGCGCATGTCCATGAGGACGACGTCCGGCTGGACTTGGGGGATGAGCTCGACGGCCTGGCGCCCGTCTCCGGCTTCGGCGACGACCTCCATCCCCGGTGCGAGGGCCAGCAGCGAACGAATGCCCTGCCGCACGAGGGTCTGGTCGTCGACCAGGCAGATGCGGATGGTGGCGGTGTTCATGACGCGGTGGCTCCTTCGGGGGTGGTCTGCCCCTGCTCGGGCGGGGTTTGCGAGGGGTTGGACACGGGAGCGGCCGCAGGGTTCGCCAGCGGCACGCCCAGCATGGTCGCCGGCAAGGTCAGGCGCAGGGAGAACCCGGCACCCGGGCGCGACTCGACCTGCAGGTCGCCGCCGTGCTGGGCGAGGCGTTCGCGCATGCCGCGCAGGCCGTTGCCGGGCACGAGCGCGTCGGCGCCGGCGCCGTCGTCGCGCGCCTGGATGACGATGCCGCCGTCGGCGCGGCGCGCGTCGATCCAGAGGTTGCGCGCGCCGGCATGGCGCACCGCATTCGTGATGATTTCCTGCGTGCAGCGCAGCAACACGTGTGCGCGCTCGGGATCGTCGAGGGTCAGCGGCTCTTCGAGGTCCATGTGGATCGCGAGCGAGGGCACGTTCTCCGCGAGCGGGCGCAGCGCGGCGGCGAGGTCGATCGCCCCGCCCTCGCGCAATTGGCTCACCGCTTCGCGCACGTCGGTCAGCAACAGGCGCGCGAGCGTGTGCGCCTGCTGCACGTGTTCCTTCACCCGCCCGTCGGACAGGTGGCCCGCGACTTCGAGATTCAGGCTGAGCGCGGTGAGATGGTGGCCGAGCAGGTCGTGCAATTCGCGCGAGATGCGCGTGCGTTCGTTGACGCGCGCGCTTTCTGCCAGCAATGCGCGCGTTGCGCGCAATTCGGAATTCAGCCGTCGTTGTTCTTCGCGCGCCTGCGCCTGTTGTCGCGCGACCAGGCTGGTCACGAACACGAACCCCGAGAAGCCCGCGTACAACACCGACTGCATCAGGGCTTCGAGCAACGGGAAGTTGAGCCCGTGCACGAACACCGGCACCACCGCGAGCTGGCTCAGGACCAGCCACGCCACGCCGAGCGGGAGCGGCAACAACCACGGCAGCACGCACGCGGCGACCATCAGCAGCACGCTGCCCAGGCCGCTCTCGTTCCAGTAGCTCACGCCCACCGCGGCCAGGGTGAGGATCAGCAACAGCGCGAAATCGCCGACCGTGCGCCGCCGCACGCCCAGCCCGCGCGTGAGCCACGCGTAGCTCAAGCCGAAGGCGAAGTAGGACAGCCATCCCTGCCAGGGCATCGGGCGCAGCGCGAGCTGCGCGTCCGCGCCGTCCCCGAGCAAGGGCACCAGCCAGGAATAGACGAGGGGCAGGCTGACGACGGCCCAGGTGAACAGGCCGGCATAGCGCAGGAGGCGGTCGTGGCCGAATCGGGCGAACATGCCCAATCCTAGCCCTCCGGGGCAGCAGGTGCGGGAGGCCGAAAGTCATGCCCCGGCCACCGGATCGCGTGCGATAATCCGCGCCAGCGCCGGGGACAGCGCGTCCCTCCTCGCCCGCAAGACCTGAGAAAGACCGGAGCCGTCAATGTCGATTGTTGTCCGCGACGTGCGAGAGCACGAGCTGGATTCCGTCCTTGCCCTCAACAATGCCGCCGGCCCCGCCATCCTGCCGCTCGATGCGGCAAAGCTCCGCAGCTTCTTCGATTCCGCCGAATACTTCCGCGTCGCCGTGCGCGACGGGACGATCGCCGGCTTCCTCGTCGGCTTCGGTTCGGACACCGCGCACGACAGCGACAACTTCGCGTGGTTCCGCGCGCGCCAGGGGGCGTTCTTCTACATCGACCGCATCGTGGTGGCCTCGCGCCGCCGTGGCGGCGGCGTGGGCCGCGCCCTGTACGCCGACGTCCAGAGCTACGCCGAACTGCGCTATCCGCAGCTGTGCTGCGAAGTGCTGCTCGAACCGGGCACCGACCACGCCCTGCTCTTCCACGGCAGCTTCGGCTTCCGCGAAGTCGGCCAGAACGTCATGCACAACGGCCACCGCGCCGCGATGCTGATGAAGGACCTGTGCAGCTACGCCTGGGTGCGCGACACCTACGGCGATGCCCTGCCCGCCGCACCCTGGTTGCCGATGCCGCGCCCGCAGTCGCGTACGCTCGCGCACCGCCCCACCGGAACCTGCGCGTGAGCACGGCCATCGATTACGAACAGGCAGGCGAACTCAAGATCGGCCAGGTCGGCATCGCCAACCTGCGCGTGCGCACGCTCGACGTCGCGCAACTGGCCGCCGAAATGCGCGACCGCGTGCAGCGCGCGCCCAAGCTGTTCGAACGCGCCGCGGTGATCCTGGATTTCGGCGGCCTGTCGAAGACGCCGGATGTTGACACCGCGCGCAGGCTCGTCGACGGCCTGCGCGCAGCCGGCGTGCTGCCGGTGGCGCTGGCCTACGGCACGCGCGAGATCGAAGAACTCTCGGCCGCGCTGGGCCTTCCGCTGCTCGCCAAGTTCCGCGCGCAGTACGAACGCGTCGGCGAAGCGCCGGCCGAAGCGGCCCCCGCGCCGCGCGCCGCATCGAAAGCCGCCGCTGAACAAAAGCCGGCGCCCGCGCCCGCCGCGTCGCAAGCCGGCGCCGCACCGGGCATGATGCAAGTGACGCCCGTGCGCAGCGGCCAGCAGGTGTACGCGGAAAATTGCGACCTCACCGTGGTGACCACCGTCGGCGCGGGCGCCGAAGTGATCGCCGACGGCTCCATCCACATCTACGGTGCGTTGCGCGGTCGCGCGCTCGCCGGCGCGCAGGGCAACGAGAAGGCGCGGATTTTCTGCCGCGAATTCCACGCCGAGCTCGTCGCGGTGGCCGGCCACTACAAGGTGCTGGAAGACATTCCGAAGGAGCTGCGCGGCAAGGCCGTGCAGGTCTGGCTCGACCAGGGGCAGCTCCGCATCGCGGCGCTGGACTGACAACTACAACAACAAGAATCAGGGAGGCATCACTTGGCCGAAATCATCGTAGTCACCTCCGGCAAGGGCGGCGTGGGCAAGACCACGACCAGCGCAAGCATCGCTTGCGGCCTGGCACGCCAGGGCAAGAAGGTCGCCGTCATCGACTTCGACGTCGGCCTGCGCAACCTCGACCTGATCATGGGTTGCGAGCGCCGCGTGGTGTACGACTTCGTCAACGTGATCCACGGCGAAGCTTCGTTGAAGCAGGCGCTGATCAAGGACAAGCGCTTCGACACGCTGCACGTGCTGGCCGCTTCGCAGACGCGCGACAAGGACGCGCTCGCGAAGGAAGGCGTCGAAAAGGTGCTCAACGACCTGGCCGAAGACGGCTTCGACTACATCGTGTGCGATTCGCCGGCCGGCATCGAGAAGGGCGCGTTCCTCGCGATGTATTTCGCCGACCAGGCGATCGTCGTGGTGAACCCGGAAGTCTCCTCGGTGCGCGACTCCGACCGCATCCTCGGCCTGCTGGCCTCCAAGACGCGCAAGGCCGAGAACGGCGAGCGCGTGAAGGAACACCTGCTGCTCACGCGCTACAGCCCCTCGCGCGTGGAAACCGGCGAGATGCTGTCGATCACCGACGTCGAGGAAGTGCTCGGCCTGAAGACGATCGGCGTGATCCCCGAATCCGGCGACGTGCTCAACGCCTCCAACAAGGGCGAGCCGGTGATCCTGGACATGGAATCCAACGCCGGCCAGGCCTACGACGACGCGGTTGCGCGCCTGATGGGACAGGAACGTCCCATGCGCTTCACGCTGCCCGAGAAGAAGGGATTCTTCACCAAGCTCTTCGGGGGCTGAGCCATGTCGATCTTCGATTTCCTCAAGCCCAAGAAGAACACCGCCGCGGTCGCGAAGGACCGCCTGCGCATCATCATCGCGCAGGAACGCAGCGCCCACGGCGGGCCCGATTACTTGCCTCTCCTCCGTCGCGAACTGCTCGAGGTGATCCGCAAGTACGTCAACGTCGACGCCGAAGCGGTGAAGGTCGACGTGGTCAAGGACGGCGAACACGACGTGCTGGACATCTCGGTGGCGTTGCCGGAGGAGCGCGCCGCGGTGGGTTGAGCGATGTCGGTGCTCACGCTCTCCGACATCGACCACGGGCACGTCGCCGCGTTGCTCGGCGCGTACGGGTTGCAGCTGGTGCACGTCGACGACGGTGCGACCATTCCGGGCAGTTACTGGGGCGAGCCCGAAGCGGGGCTCGTCGGCGCGACGGTGTATGCGCGCGCCGACACGCCGGTCCATTCGTTGTTGCACGAAGCGGCGCATCTGATCGTGTTGCCGCCGGAGAAGCGCGCGTTCGTGCATACCGACGCCACGGATTCGGTTGCCGAAGAAGACGCGGTTTGTGTCCTGCAGTCCCTGCTTGGGGATGCGATCCCGGGTGTCGGCGCTGCGCGCGTGTTCGCCGACATGGATGCGTGGGGATATACGTTCCGATTGGGTTCTGCGCGTGCGTATGTCGAGCAGGATGCGACGGAAGCGTGGGAATGGTTGGCGCGCCGTGGGCTGGTGGATGCTGAGTCCAAGAGCTTGGTTCAGCCGACGGTTTGATCCCGGCGTTGGGGTGCGGGGCCACCAGAAATGCGCAGCGATTCACTGTTCGCGACAGCAATCTGGTGAATTGGGTCGTCGCGATTTGATCGGGTCGCGCCTACAGCCAGCACACCAGACGGGCGGACGCCTTGCCCGTCGAGGGCATCTCGGAGCCGAGCTCCAGTCGCGCGTTCTCCTCGATGCCCTCTCTGGGACATCGGCGCCTTCGCGGCGATCGGATGGGTGAAGCGGGAACGCGGTGCTCTCAACGATCGGCGAGTGCGAAGCTTGCTTCGCACCTCCCAACAAACGCCCGAGCGAAAAGCCCCTGATCGAAGCGACCCGCAAGGTGATGCCCCAGCGTTGAGGGTTTCAAATTTTTTTCCCAAAAAAATTTGGAACCATCGACGTTCGGGCGGCGCGCCAATGCGGGTGGAACGCTCTTGGCGGCGACCCCAAGAAGCGCCCTATCGCGCCCCTACACCCGCTTTGCTAGCCTGCCGTCCTCCGCGCCCGCCCGGCGCACGCCCCAGGACCGCCCCGTGAAGCCACGCCACCTCCTGCTCGCCCTGGCCGTCACCGCGGGCCTGCTCGCGCTCGCCGGCTGCAAGAAGCCCGCGGAACAGGCACCGGGCCCCGCCGGCGTCGCCCCGGCGCCCAAGGGCGAGACGGCCGACCAATTCGTCGCGCGCGTGAACGCCGAGATGAAGAAGGACTACCCCGAACTCGCATCGGCGCAGTGGCTGTCCTCGACCTACATCAACAGCGACAGCGAACTGGTGTCGGCGAAGGCCGAGGAACGCAACCTCACGCAACTGCGCGGCTGGATTGAACAATCGCGCAAATACGAGGGCGAACAACTCTCCCCGCAGACCGCGCGCGCCATCCAGCTGCTCAAGCTGCAGGCCGACATGCCGCCGCCGAAGGATCCGCAGCAACTCGAAGCCCTGACGAAACTGGCGAGCAAGCTCGAAGGCATGTACGGCAAGGGCACGTACTGCAAGGGCACCGGCACCGCGAAGTCGTGCCGCGACCTGGGCGAACTGGAAGACGTGCTGCGCACCAGCCGCGATTACGACGAACAACTCGACGCCTGGCAGGGCTGGCACACCGTCGCGCAGCCGATGAAAGCCGACTACGTCAAGTTCGTCGAACTCTCCAACACCGGCGCGCGCGACCTGGGCTATGCCGACACGGGCGAATTGTGGCGCTCGGGCTACGACATGACGCCCGCGCAATTCGCGGCGGAAACCGATCGCCTGTGGGGCCAGGTCAAGCCGCTCTACGAGCAGTTGCATTGCTACGCGCGCACGCAACTCGACGCCAAGTACGGCGACCGCGGCGAAGTCGCCGGCGGCATGTTGCCCTCGCACCTGATGGGCAACATGTGGCAGCAGGACTGGAGCAACTTGTGGGACATCCTCCAGCCCTACCCCGATGGCGGCGATCTCAACATCACCGAAAAACTGCAGGAAATGGCGACGCAGGACTACAACCTGGCGCTCGCGCAGCATGACGGTTCGCCGACCGCCGACGACCTCGCCGACATGCGCGCCATCGGCCAGCTCGCCACCGCCAAGCACATGACCGAGCGCGCGGAAGACTTCTACACCTCCCTCGGCATGCCGAAGCTGCCGGCGTCGTACTGGGAGAAGTCGCAGTTCATCAAGCCGCGCGATCGCGACGTGGTCTGCCATGCGAACGCCTGGTCGATGGACATGGCCGACGACGTGCGCACCAAGATGTGCATCAAGCCGAACGAGGAAGATCTCACGACGATCTACCACGAACTCGGACACGTCTATTACTACACCGCGTACAAGCACCTGCCGCCGATTTTCCAGACCGGCGCGCAGGATGGTTTCCACGAAGCGATCGGCGACACGATCGTGCTCGCGATGACGCCGCAGTACCTGCAGTCGATCGGGCTGGTCGGCGAACAGCAGCAGAGCGACCAGGCGCTGATCAACGCGCAGATGCGCATGGCACTGGCGAAGGTGTCCTTCCTGCCCTTCGGTTTGATGATCGATCGCTGGCGCTGGGGCGTGTTCGATGGCTCGATCCGGCCCGACCAATACAACAAGGCGTGGTGGGACCTGAAGGCGAAGTACCAGGGCGTCGCGCCGACGACGCCGCGCGGCGAGGAATTCTTCGATGCCGGCGCGAAGTACCACGTGCCGGGCAACACGCCTTACACGCGCTACTTCCTTTCGCACATCCTGCAGTTCCAGTTCTACAAGGCGCTGTGCGACGCGGCCGGTTACAAGGGCCCGTTGCATGCGTGCAGCTTCTACGGCAACAAGGTCGCGGGCGCGAAGTTCCAGGCGATGCTCGCGCATGGCGCGAGCCAACCGTGGCAGGCGACGCTGAAGGAAATGACGGGCAGCGACAAGATGGATGCCGCGCCTGTCCTCGAATACTTCGCGCCCCTCCAGGATTGGCTGAAGAAGCAGAACGAAGGCAAGACCTGCGGATGGAATGCGGCGCCTGCCGCGGCGGCGCCGGCGAAGAAGGCGGGTTGATCTACACCCCGTCCTCCGCCCAACCATAAGTGCCGATCAGCGGTACGAACGCGACATCGTCGAACTCCCGGGTTTCGAACGACAACGCATCGGTGCGCATCACGCGCACCAGCCGCTGGTGATGCAACGAACGCCCCACCGGCATGACCAGTCGTCCGCCGATCGCGAGTTGTTGCTTCAGGGTCTGAGGGACATCGGGCCCGCCGGCGGCGGCGATGATCGCGTCGAAGGGCGCATTCTCGGGCCAACCATGCGTGCCGTCGCCGGTGCGCACTTCGATGTTGTCGTAATGCAGATCCGTGAAGCGCGTGCGTGCGAGTTCGGTCAATTGCCGATGGCGTTCGATCGCGTAGACCTGCGATGCGATCTGCGCCATCACCGCCGACGCGTAACCTGAGCCCGCGCCGATCTCGAGTACGCGCTCGCCGTGCGCAATGCGCGCAAGTTCGATCATGCGCGCCACGATGTAAGGCTGCGAAATCGTCTGCCCCGCCGCGATGGGCAGCGGCCCGTCTTCGTAAGCGAAGTCCTGCATCGACGCATCGACGAAACGCTCGCGCGGCACGCTGCGCATCGCCGCCAGCAGGGCCGGATCGTCGACCCCGCGCGCGGCGATCTGGCGCCGGACCATGGATTCGCGTTGGGGGCCGAAGTCGGGCATGCGTGCCCCGTGCATGAACGTCGCAGTTCACCGCAACCCTAACGAGAACGGGGTCCAAGCGACGTGACCCGCCCCATGCGCGGGCGTATCCTGCCGGGATGAACGAGACCACCCCCCGCTCGAAGGTCCCTGCGCCCGCGGACCTCGCCCCGCAGCCCCTCGACCACGCCACCGCCCTGCCCGCGCGCTTCTACGCCGACCCGGCGTACGCAGGCGTCGAGCGTGCGCTGATCTTCGATCGCGGCTGGCAGTTGATCGCGCATGTCTGCCAATTGCGCAACGCGGGCGACCATGCGATCGGCAATTTCGCCGGCTTGCCGGTGATCGCCGTGCGCGGTGCGGACGCGGTCATTCGCGTCTTCCACAACGTGTGCCGCCATCGCGCCGGTCCGCTCGCGCAATGCGACGGCCTGGGTGCGAAGGCCTTGCGTTGCCGCTATCACGGTTGGACGTACACGCTCGACGGCACGCTGCGTTCGGCACCGGAGATGGGCGATGCGCCGGACTTCGACGTGAGCGACGTGAAGTTGCCGCAGCTTGCGGTGCGCGTGTGGCAAGGGCTGGTCTTCGCCTGTGTCGATCCGCAGCGTGCGCCGGACTTCGATGCCTTCGTCGAAGGCATCGATGCGCGCATCGGCGCCGAGCGCGGGCTGGAACACTACGGACACCATCATCGCGTCGCGTACGACGTCGGCTGCAACTGGAAGGTGTACATCGACAACTACCTGGAGGGTTACCACGTTCCGCACGTGCACCCCGGGTTGAACAAGTTGCTCGACTACCGCAGCTACGTCACGCAGACCGCGCGCTGGTATTCGTTCCAGTGGAGTCCGCTGGAAAGCGGCGATACGCTCTACGGCAACGGCGATGCGCTGTATTACTGGATGTGGCCCAACACGATGCTCAACATCGTGCCCGGGCGCCTGCAGACCAATCGCGTCGTGCCGCTGGGCGTGGATCGCTGCCGCGTCGAGTTCGATTTCTACTACGCGATGGACGACAGCCCCGCCGGCCAGGCGCGTCGCGCGGCCGACCTGAGCTTCAGCGACGAAGTGCAGGTCGAGGACCTGACCATCTGCGAAGACGTGCAGCGCGGGCTGTCCTCCGGTTCCTACGTGGCCGGCCGCCTGAACCCCCTGCGCGAGAACGCGGTGCACCACTTCCACGAGTTGTTGCGCGCGACCTACCGCGACGGGGCCTGACCCGGGACGGCGCCAAACCCGCGCCACTGCGCGCGCGTGATGGCGTTCATGTCGCGGCACGCGGCCGGTTCGTAGAATGCGCGGCGCTGGATCGCCAGCGCTTGCTTCCGACCAGGGGTGTCCGCCATGCGCCTGACCGCCGTCACCGTTGCCATCTCCGCCGTCCTGCTCGCCGTGCCTTTCGCGCACGCGCAGGACGCCCGCAAGTCCTTCACCGCCCAGGGCGCGGACGAAAAGTCCGCCTGCGCCGCCGCCAACAAGCAGGCGCGCGACTGGACCAAGCAAGGCAAGTCGCAGGGCCGCGCGCGCGAACTGCTCGACGAAGGCAAATGCACCTGCACCGCCGCGGCCGGCGCGCAGTCGTGCACGCTGGATGTCGCCGTGCGCGATGAGCAGCACGAGGAAGAAGAGGAACGCTGATCGTGGATGCCGCGCCAGGGAAGGCGATCTCCACGCGGCGCCTCGCACTGTTGCTGGGCGGGCTGGCGATGTTCGGCCCGTTCTCGATCGACACGATCTTCCCTGCGTTCCCGCAGATGGGCGCGCAGCTGGCGGCCGACAAGGTCGCCATGCAGCAGACGATCTCCGTCTACCTGATCGCCTATGCGCTCATGAGCCTGGTGCACGGGCCGTTGTCGGATGCGATCGGCCGCCGCCGCGTGATCCTCGGCGGCCTGTTCGTTTTCGCGCTCGCCTCCGCCGGTTGTGCGCTCTCGCGCGACCTGACCACGCTGCTTTGGTTCCGCGCGTTGCAGGGATTGAGCGCGGGCGTCGGGCTCATCGTCGGGCGCGCGGTGATCCGCGACGTGCTGCAAGGCAACGATGCGCAGCGCCTGATGAGCCAGGTCTCGATGATCTTCGGCATCGCGCCGGCGATCGCACCGGTGATCGGCGGTTGGATCCTCGGTTGGTCGGCGTGGCCGGTGATCTTCTGGTTCCTCGTCGCCTTCTCGATCCTGTTGTGGTTCGCCACGCTGTTCGCGCTGCCCGAAACACACCCGCAACCGGCGCGCCTTCCCTTGCGCGCGAAGCCGTTGCTGCGCAATTACGTCGCGATCTTCCTCAATCCGCGCTTCCAGCGGTTGGCGGCGGCGGGCACGTTCAACTTCGGTGCGTTGTTCCTGTACATCGCCTCCGCGCCCGCCTTCGTGCTGGACCTGCTGCACCTGGACGAACGCAGCTTCGCCTGGTTCTTCGTGCCGATGATCAGCGGCATGATGCTCGGCGCGTTCACGTCCGGCCGAATCGCCGGGCGCGTCGATGGCACCACGCAGGTGCGCATCGGTTTCGCGTGCTGCGGCCTGGCCGCGGCCCTGAACATCGCCTACAACCTGTCCATCGACGTGCCCACCGTGCCGTGGGCCGTGTTGCCGATGATGCTCAACTCCTTCGGCATCGCGCTGGTGTTTCCGATCCTCACCCTCGCGATCCTCGACATGTATCCGCGGCAGCGCGGCAGCGCCTCGTCCTTGCAGGCCTTCACGGGCCTGGTGTCGAACGCGGTGATCGCCGGCGTGCTGTCGCCGTTGCTCAGCCACCATGCAGTGACCCTGGCGCTGGGCGCGGCGGTGTTCTCCTTCCTGGGATGGGCGTTCTGGCGTTGGGAAATGCAGGTCAATGCGCGGATGCGGGTGTGTCCGCCAGCGGAAGTCGCGGCGCTGGAACCGACGGAGCGCTTGTAGCCGGCTAACGCATGATCGGCGGCGGTGCCAGCTTGATGCCGGCGTCTTCGAACGCGCCCAGCAACATCATGCGCAGGTCGCTGGCGATGCGCCTGCGGTCCATGCCGGGCACCAGTTCGATCCAGTAATGCAGGGTGAAACGCAGCCCGTTGTCCGCGAAATCCTCGAGCAGCACGGTGGGTTCGGGATCCTCCACCAATTGCCCGTGGCGTTGCGCCGCCGCGCGCATCGCGTCGATCACCGCGCGGGGCTCGGAGTCGCCATCGAGCACGACGCTCAGGGATTGGCGTTGGACGCGCGTGCGATAGGTGACGTTCTTGACGTTCTCTTCCATCAACACGGAATTCGGAATCAGCGTGTCGGCGCCGTCTGCATCGCGCACTACCGACGTGCGCAGGTCGATGTCGACGACCATGCCGCGCAAGGCGCCGACTTCGATCACGTCGCCGAGCCGGAACGGGCGTTCGACGAGCACGAGCACGCCGCTGATCAGGTTCTTGAACAATGCCTGCATGCCGAAGCCGATACCGATCGCGACCGCGCCGCCGATGAAGGCGAAGGCCGCAAGCGGAATCCCGGCGATCGCCAGACTTGCCAGCACGCAGGCCGCGATGAGCAATGCCAGCGCCCAGCGCCGCATCAGGCGCGCGCGCCCTTCGTCCAGCCCGCGGCGGCGATGCAACCAGCGCTCCCACCACGACGTGAGTTTCATCGCCACGAACAGGCCGATGACGAGCAACAACGGCGCCTGTACGACCTTGCCGACCGTGACGCCGCGCGGCACTTCGGTCTTCCGGCCGTCGACCTCGACGGTCTGGTTGACGGTGAACAATTCGAAGGACCAGGCGCGCGCGATCGCATCGCGGGCGAAGGCCCAGGCCAGGCCGAGGCGCTCGTGCCATCCATACGCGCTCGCGCGCGCGTCGAAGTCCTCGCGCATGCGGCCGATCAGGTCGATCAGGCGCGATTCGTCGAAGCGTGCCCGCTGCACCATCTGCAGGCGCCGGTCGAACACGTCGCGCAGGGCGCGCTTGTCGGCCGCATCCGGTGCCGTGGGATTCTGCGCAAGTTCGGTCGACAGGCCCCCGCTGCGCGCGAGCACCTGGTCGGACATGGCCGCCAGGAAATCGCGACGTCGCTCGAGCCGTTCGACGAGCGTCGGCCCGTAGCGGCGCGCTTCGACGATCGCGCTTTCGTCGTGGTCGCGATAGATGCGGATCGCCATCTGCCAGGCGAGTTGTTCGGTCGCCAGGTTGGTCAGGGCTTCGCGCGTGAGTTCGATGTCGATGTCGGCATTGGCGACGCGTTCCTTCATCGCTTCGAGTTTCAGCACCGAGGCACCAGTGCCGTCCGCCGCGAGATCGGCGCGCGCACGTTCGCGTTCGGTCGTCGCCGCGGCCATGCGGCGGCGCAGTGCGGCACCGGAAGCACGCAAACGCGCATCGACCGCGGCGGCATCGTGCGGCGTCACGCCGACGTTCCTCATGTTCGACGACGCCAGCACATGGGCGATCGCGTCGCGTTGCGTCTGCGCCAACTTCTGCTGCAGGGCGAGCAGGTGCAGCATCTGGTCGACTTCGGCGGTCGCCGATTCGGTGAGTTGCGTTTCGAGTTTCGCCAGCGCGATCGCATCGGCGTTGGCACGCGCATCGATCAGGGTGCGTTCGGCCGCCACCTTGTCGGTGAGTTGCGTGGCGGTGGACGTGCGTTCCTGTTCGAGCAGTGCGATGCGTCGGCGTCCGCTGGTCAGATCCGCGTCGAGGCGCTGGATCTCGCGCCGCAAGTCATCGAGCGCGAGCAGGCTGCCGGGCCGCGCGACGGCCCCGGGCGTCACGGACAGGCGCTCGACGTCGGCCATCGCGCGCACCATGTCCTGGCGGCGTTCGAGCGAGGCGAGCAACTGGCGGCGGAGGAAGCCGGGCCGGTCTTCGGCGACGGTGTCCGTCGGCGGTCCGAGTTGCACGCGCAGGGCCTGCGCCTGTGCGGCGAGCGCGCGCGTGGACGCCGCCTGCGGCGCCTGCGCGTGCGCCATGCCCGCGCACAGCAAGGCAAGAAACGTGAGACGACCGAGCGTGGCGTTCATGACAGTGAGGATGGCCCCTCGCCAGAACGGATTGGCTATTTATAACGAGAAACGGGAAACGAGGGGTCAACCCCCGTTTCCCGTTCCCGGATTCCCGTCAACGCCCCGGGATCAGCCGCCGTTCTTTCCCAGCCACGCGTCGATCTGCGCCAGGCGTTCGGTGCGGATCTTCATGCGGTACTCGATGTTCGCGATCGCCGTGTCGGTCGGGCGACGCGAGCTGGCGGCGATGTTCTTGTCGGCGTACGCGCGCAGCTTGCCGACCATCGCCGGATCCAGCGAGGAGCTCGCCAGGCCCGGGTAATAGCGGCTCGACGAGGTCGAGTCCACGCGCTTGCCGACTTCCGCCTGGTGCGCCATGGCGAAGTCGAAGGCCTGGTCGGGGTGCTCGCGCGAGACCGCGCTGATCATGCCGGCGCTGTTGGTCTCGCCCGGTTCGTCGGTGAGCGCCAGGTCCAGCGCGCGCTGCGAAATCGCCGGGTCCTGCGCGATGGAGAGCATCGTGTACAGCTGGTCGCGCACGAGCGGCGTCTTTTCGGCCTTCGCCATCGCGTGCAGTTTGTCCCAGGTCGCGGCATCGGCGTGTGCGGCGACGACGCCGAGGATCGTGCGACGCAGCGGCGCCGGCATCGCCTTCGGATCGCTGTCCGATGCGGCGAAACGACGACGCGCTTCGTTCACCACCTGCTCGTCGCCGAGCTGCGACAGCGTGCCGATCAGATCGGTGCGCAGGATCGCGACCGGATCGGCTTCGCCCGCCTTCGCTTCCCAACCCACGCGTTCCATCACCGGGCGCAGGGTCTTGATCGCGAACTTGCGGTAACGCGCCTGGCGCTGCGCATCGCCCGCGTAATAGCGGTCGAGCGAGGCCAGGCTGTCGGCGACATCGCCCCAGATCTGCGGATCGGCATCGGCCGGGACGCGCATCGCCAGGTCCAGGAAATCCGAAGAGGACTGCAGGCCGGCCATGCCGAGCGACCACACGTCGTTCATCATGCCGAGCTGGTCGATCGGCGCGAGCTTGGTGAAGCCGTCGCGCAACTGCGCGAACTGCTGCGGCGTGTACAGCGTGCGGTAGTAACCGCTCTGCCCCGCGTTGACGACGACCGGGCCGCAACCGGGCACTTCCAGCGAGGCCGCGCCGCCCTGCACGAGCGTGCGCACCGGCTGCCCGCCGATGCTCTGCGCGATCACCGGCACGCGCCAGGTCAGCGGCTGCTTGTCGGCGCGGTCCTTGGTGAACTCGCCCTGCTTGAGTTGCAGCGTGGTCTTGCCGGCCTTGCACGTGGCCGATTCCACGCGGATCAGCGGAATGCCCGGCTGCAGCGTGAAGTCGTGCGCGATGTCGACGATCGGCACGCCCGACGCGGTCTGCACCGCGTTCCAGAGATCGTCGGACTTCGTGTTGCCGTAGGCGTGCGTCTTCATGTACGCACGCACGCCGTCGCGCCATGCATCGCCGCCGACGTAGCCTTCGAGCATGCCGATGACGGCGCTGCCCTTCTGGTAGGTGATCGAGTCGAAGGCCTGCGCGGCCTGTTCGACGGTTTCGACCTTCTGCACGACCGGGTGCGTGGTGGCCACCGAGTCCAGGCCCATCGCCGCTTCACGCTGGCCGACCTTGCCGAGCACCGTGTTCCATTCCGGATGCAGCTTCTGCGTGGTGCGCGCGGCCATCCACGTGGCGAAGCCTTCGTTGAGCCACAGGTCGTCCCACCAGCTCATCGTGACCAGGTCGCCGAACCACTGGTGCGCCATTTCATGCGCGGCGATCGAGAACACGCCCTGCTTGTCGGACTGCGTGGAGATCGACGGATCGAGCAGCAGCGCATATTCGAAGGTGTAGATCGCGCCCCAGTTTTCCATCGCGCCGAAGAACTGGCTGCGGCCCGGCGAGGCGACGTTGTCGAGCTTGGGCAGCGGATAGGGCGTGGCGAAGTAATCGTTGTATTCCTTGAGCACGTCGGCCGCCGAATCCAGCGCGAACTTCGCCTGGTCCGACACGCCGCGCTGGGTGACCACGCCCAGTTCGGTTACGCCCTGCATCTTCGTCGCGCGGTCGAAGTCGCCCACGCCGAAGAACAGCAGGTAGGTCGACATCTTCGGCGAGGTCTGGAACTTCACGCGCTTCAGGCCGTTGCCCAGGTCCTTCGACTCGGCGATGGGCATGTTGCTCACGGCCATCTGCTTGGCCGGCACGTCGGCGCTCAGGTCGAACACCGCCTTGTGGTTGGGCTCGTCGAAGGACGGGATGAACTTGCGCGCATCGGAGGCTTCGAACTGCGTGTACAACGCGCGCTGCTTGCCGTCCTTGTTTTCGTAGTCGATCGCGAACAGGCCGTTGGCCTGCGTGCCGATCTTGCCGGTGTAGTCGGTCGACAGCAGGTACTGCCCGGCCGGCAGCGGCTTGTCGAAGGTGAAGGTCGCGGTCTGCGATGCGGCATCGATGCTGACCTTGGGCTTCTGCACCTTGCCGTTGCGCGGGTTCAGGACCGAATTGGCGAAGGTCATGTCCACCGCGTTGAGCACGATCTTGTCGGTGGGTTCCAGCACATCCACTGCGATGGAGATCTTGCCGTCGAAGCTCATCTTCTCCGCGTGCGGCACGATGGCGATGGTGTAGTTGGTCGGACGCACGTTGCGCGGGAGTTGCGTGGTCGCGTCCGTGACGGGCGGTGCGACGTGGGGCGCAGCGGTTTGCGCGGCGGCGTCGAGGGTGGCGCCGGCCAGGGCGATCGCGATGGCGGAAACGAGAAGACGACGCATGCGTGGATCCTTGGGGATTCGGGAAGCCGCCCCTGCGGGCGGAACAGGTCGATGGTGAAGGGGCGGACGCATCGGCCCCACCGCCGGAAGTCATGTTTCACGCGACCTTGATCCGTAAGTCCTTGTTACCTCGCAATTGCGGGGGCGAGTGCATGCGCAAGATAGGGGGCAGTCCGGCTGCGTTTGGCCTTCGCCACTGCCTCCGGCGTCCCCGTCGCGACGATCCGCCCGCCCGCCTCCCCTGCCCCGGGGCCCACGTCGACGACCCAATCGGCATCGGCGACCACGCGCATTTCATGCTCGACGACGATGACGGTATTGCCCGCATCGACGAGGCCATGCAGCTGGCGCATCAGCCGATCGACGTCGGCCGGATGCAGGCCCGTCGTCGGTTCGTCGAGCACGTACAGCGTGTCGCCGCGTTGGCTGCGTTGCAGTTCGGTCGCCAGCTTGATGCGTTGCGCTTCGCCGCCGGAGAGTTCGGTCGCCGGTTGTCCGAGGCGCAGGTAACCCAGGCCGATGTCGTGCAGCAACGCAAGTGGTTTGTGCAGGTGCGGCTCGTCCTGGAAGAAGGCGAGTGCTTCGTCGACGGTCATGTGCAGGACTTGCGCGATGTTCTTCCCCTGCCATTGGATCTCCAGCGTCTTCTTGTCGTAGCGCGCGCCGTGGCAGGTCGGGCACGGCGCGAAGACGCTGGGCATGAACAGCAGCTCGACGCTGACGAAGCCTTCGCCTTCGCACGTCGGGCAACGGCCCTTGGCGACGTTGAATGAAAACTGGCCGGCGTCGTATTTGCGCGCCTTCGCGGCTTTCGTCGCGGCGAACAACTTGCGCACGTGGTCGAACAGACCGGTGTACGTCGCGAGGTTCGAACGCGGCGTGCGGCCGATGGGCTTCTGGTCGACGTTGACCAGGCGCCGGATCGCCTCCGCACCGGAGGCGATGCGGCCCGTTGTCTCTTGCACGACGGTGGGAACCTCGCTTTCCTCTTCCTCCGCCTCGGGTGCGGTGCCCAGGTGCGCGGCGATCAGATCGACCAGCGCCTGGCTCACCAAACTGGACTTGCCGGAACCGGAGATGCCGGTCACCGCGGTGAAGACGCCCAGCGGGAAGCGTGCATCCAGCGCATGCAGGTTATTGCGCGAGACATGCGCGAGTTCGAGCCAGGCTTGCGGCGCGCGGCGATCGCGATGCACGGGGATCGCTTCGCCGAACAAATAACACCGTGTGTGCGACGCCTTGACCTGCGCGAGGCCTTCCGGCGGACCGCTGTAGAGAATCTGGCCACCGTGCTGCCCGGCATCGGGCCCGACATCGATGAGCCAATCGGCGCGACGCATCATGTCCAGGTCGTGTTCGACGACGAAGATCGTGTTGCCGGCCGCGCGCAACTGGTCGAGCGCCTTGTGCAGGGCTTCGCTGTCCGCCGGATGCAGGCCGGCCGAAGGTTCGTCGAGCACATACACCACGCCGAACAGATGCGAACGGATTTGCGTGGCCAGGCGCAGGCGTTGCAACTCGCCGGGCGACAAGGTCGGTGTCGTGCGATCCATCGCGAGGTAGCCCAGGCCGAGCGCCTGCAGCGTGCCGATGCGATCGACGAGGTCTTCCGCGAGCCGTTGTGCCGCAATGCGTTTTTCTTCCGACAGGCGCGCGACACCCTTCACCGCCGGCTTCAGCGCGTCGGCCATGCGGTCGAGCGACAGCGCGGTGAGCTCGGCGATATCCAGTCCGGCGAATTTCACCGACAGGGCCTCGCGCTTCAGCCGCTTTCCTTCGCACACCGGGCACACGCTGCCGACCATGAAGCGCGCGACGCGCTTTTTCATCGTCGCGCTCTGCGTGGTCGCGAAGGTATGCCGCACGTATTTGCGCGCGCCCATGAAGGTGCCCATGTACGCGGGCTCTTCCTTGCGGCGCACCGCGGCGCGGGTTTCCTTCGGCGTGAATCCGGGATAGACCGGCGCGACGGGCTGTTCCTCGGTGAAGAGGATCCAGTCGCGGTCCTTCTTCGGCAGATCGCGCCACGGGATGTCGACGTCGTAGCCGAGCGTCACCAGGATGTCGCGCAGGTTCTGCCCGTGCCACGCGGGCGGCCAGGCGGCGATCGCCTTCTCGCGGATGGTGAGCGAAGGATCGGGCACCATCGACGCTTCGGTCACCGCGTACACGTTGCCGAGGCCGTGGCACTCGGGGCACGCGCCCTGCGCCGTGTTCGGCGAGAAATCCTCCGCGTACAACATCGGCTGTTTCGACGGATAGTCGCCAGCGCGCGAGTACAACATGCGCACGAGGCTCGACAACGTGGTGACGCTGCCGACGGACGAACGCACGCTCGGCGTCCCGCGCTGCTGCTGCAACGCGACCGCCGGCGGCAATCCTTCGATGCTGTCGACATCGGGAATGCCGACCTGGTCGATCAGCCGCCGGGCGTAAGGATTGACCGATTCGAAATAACGTCGCTGCGCTTCGGCATACAGCGTGCCGAAAGCGAGCGACGACTTGCCGGAACCCGAGACGCCGGAGAACACGACGAGCGCATCGCGCGGCACGTCGACGTCGATGTCCTTGAGGTTGTGTTCGCGCGCGCCGCGGACGCGGACGAAGTCTTCGGGGGAGCGTTTGCGCGTCTTCATCGCGAAAAGCCTAGCCCAACCGCTCGAACCCGAACAACCGCTTCAACGGATGCGCCCGCCGCTCCACATGCGCGCGCAGCAACGCCCCACCCAACACCGAATACGTGATGCCATTCCCGCCATACGCCATCGCGAATTGCACGCGCGGCCCGAGCGCCTCGTGCGGGCCGAAGAACGGCAATCCATCCTTCGTTTCGGCGAACGTACCGGCCCAGGCGAATGCGGGGGCCAGCTCCGGGAGGTTCGGCATCGCCGCTCGCACGCCTTTCACCAACTTTCGCGCCTTGGCATCGACGCGGCGATCGCGGCGTTGCGGGATGTCGACGCGATCGTCCTCGCCGCCGACGAGCACGCGGCCATCTTCGGTGCTGCGCATGTACAGGTACGGGCGCGCGGTTTCCCAGACGACGGTGTCGGCGATGCGCCCCAGCCCTGTCGCGTCGAGCGGATCGCTGATGAAGGCATAGCTGCTGCGGTTGGCCGCCACGCGTTGCGGGATCCACTGCTGCGCGGCGTAGCCCGCGGCGACGATGACGTGGTCGGCGGTGATGCGCGTGCCGTTCGCGATGTCGAGCACGACGCGGCGCGCGGTCGGATGCAATTCGCGCACCGTCGTGCGGTCGTAGATCGCTACGCCTTTGCCCGCGAGGCGTTGCAGCAAGCGCGAGGCCATGCGATAGGGATCCACGCGCGCGGCGTGGCCGCTCAGCAAGGCGCCGGCTGCGTCGATGCCGTAGTCGTCCTGCAGGCGTTCGCGCGATAGCCACCGCACGTCGATGCCGATGCGGCGCCGCGCATGGAGTTCATCGCGCAGGCCACGCACGTGTCGGGCTTTGCTCGCGTAATACAGGGACTGGGCGCGTGCGAATCCGACGTCGCGGATTTCGCGCGCGATGTCGGTCACTTCGTCGACCGCTTGCACGCATGCGTGATATGCGAGCGCGGCATCGTCTTCACCGTAGCGCTTCGTCAGCTCGGTGAGATGCGTGTCGATTTCGTATTGCAGCAGCGCCGTGCTCGCCGCCGTGCTGCCCCAGCCCACGTCGCGGTGTTCGACGATGCAGGTGTCGTATCCGTTCGCGGCGAACACGCGTGCGATCAATGCGCCGGTGATGCCCGCGCCGATGATCGCGACATCGCAGCGCAGGTCGCGCTGCAATGCCGGGAAGGTCGCCATCAGGCCGTTCTTGACGGCCCAATAGGGATAACCGGATTTGAGGTCCATCGGCCGAGCCTGCGGGCCCGGCCGTGAGGACGACGCTTACGCGAAGGGATCCTGCAACACGATGGTCGCGTCGCGGTCCGGGCCGGTCGACACGATGGCCAGCGGGCAACCGGCGAGTTCTTCCAGCGCGCGCAGGTATGCACGCGCGGCGGCCGGCAACTTTTCCCACTCGGTGACGCCGTGCGTGGATTCGTCCCAGCCGGGGAACTCGAGGTAGACCGGCGTGCATTCTTCCCAGCCGGCGGCATCCAGCGGCGCGTATTCGGTGCGCTTGCCGCGGTATTCGTAGGCGATGCAGATCTTCAGCTTCTCCATCCCGTCGAGGATGTCGAGCTTGGTGATGCACAGGCCGGTGATGCCGTTGATCGCCACCGCGCGCTTGAGCGCGACGATGTCCATCCAACCGCAACGACGCGGGCGGCCGGTGGTGGCGCCGTATTCCTGGCCGCGATCGCGGATGCCCTGGCCGACGGCGTCGTCGAGTTCGGTCGGGAACGGGCCGCCGCCCACGCGCGTGGCGTAGGCCTTCGCGATGCCGAGCACGTAGTCGATCGCATCGGCGCCGACGCCCGTGCCGGCGAGCGCGCCGCCGACGGTGGTGTTCGACGAGGTCACGTACGGATACGTGCCGTGGTCGATGTCGAGCAGCGAACCCTGCGCGCCTTCGAACATCACGCGCTTGCCCTGCTTGCGGAGCTCGTGGAGGATGCCGGCGACGTCGGACTTCATCGGGTCGACGTATTCGCCGAAGGCGAGCGCTTCATCGAGCGTCTTCTGGAAGTCGACGGGTTCGACCTTCAAATACTGCGTCAGCACGAAGTTGTGATAGTCGAGCGTCTCGCGCAGCTTCTCCGCGAGTTCCTTCGGATAGCTCAGGTCGGCCACGCGGATGCCGCGGCGCGCGACCTTGTCTTCGTATGCCGGCCCGATGCCGCGGCCGGTGGTGCCGATGGCCTTGCCGCCGGCGGCCTTTTCCCGGGCCTGATCCAGCGCGATGTGGTACGGCATGATGATCGGCGTCGCCGGGCTGATCTTCAGGCGCGAACGCACGTCCACGCCGGTGGCTTCGAGTTCGTCGATTTCCTTGCGCAGCGCGCCGGGATGCAGCACCACGCCGTTGCCGATCAGGCACAGCGCATCGGGGCGCAGGATGCCGGACGGAATCAGGTGCAGGACGGTCTTCTTGCCGTTGATGACGAGCGTGTGGCCAGCGTTGTGGCCGCCCTGGAAGCGCACGACGGCGCCGATTTCCTCGGTCAGCAGGTCGACGATCTTGCCCTTGCCTTCATCGCCCCACTGGGCCCCGAGTACGACAACTGACTGGCCCACGGCTTCGCTCCTTGGTTTAACCGGTCCGCTTTTCACGGAAAAAGCCGGAGGGCTGAGGGCCCGTCCGGCTTTTGTGGATTATCCGGGATTCGGCGGCTCGCCGTAACCCCGGATTCGTGACGACGCCTTAACGGTCGTCTTTCATGTACTGCAGGAAG
The DNA here is from genome assembly GCF_056400425.1 of Lysobacter sp. P5_B12. Classification (NCBI taxonomy): domain Bacteria; kingdom Pseudomonadati; phylum Pseudomonadota; class Gammaproteobacteria; order Lysobacterales; family Lysobacteraceae; genus Lysobacter; species Lysobacter sp. P5_B12. The sequence goes on along the minus strand of NZ_JBFULG010000009.1, from coordinate 133,623 downwards.
GGATCGTCCTTGTCGAGCGAGATCACCGTCGAGCCATCGCGGAACGCAGCCTGGTAGGCCTCCAGGCTGCGCTGGAAGGCGAAGAAGCCCGGGTCGCGGTTGGCGGCCTGCGCGTACAGGCGTGCGGCCTCGGCGTCGCCTTCACCGCGCAGCTTCTGCGCATCGCGCTCGGCGTCGGCCACGATCACCACCTGATCGCGGTCGGCATTGGCGCGGATCTGGCGCGCCTGCTCCTCGCCCTCGGCGCGCAGGCGGCTGGCCACCTGCTGGCGCTGGGCGCGCATGCGGCTGTACACGTTGCCGATGACTTCGCTGTCGGTGGGCAGGTCGATCTTCTTGATGCGCAGGTCGACGATGCGCACGCCGAGCGAGGCGGCGCCGCGGTTGATCGCCGCCAGCTGCCTGTCGACGATCTGCGCGCGGTCGCCGGACACCACCTGCGACAGCGTGCGCGCGTTGATCTCGTTGCGCAGCGAGTCGCGGATGATCGGCGCCAGGCGCAGGACCGCGGTCTGCTCGTCGCCGTTGGTCGAGCGATAGAAGGTGCGCAGGTCCTCGATGCGGCCGATCGCGAAGAAGTCGACGCTGATGTCCTTCTTTTCGGCGGTGAGGTAGCGCTCCGGATCGGAGTCGAACACGGTGAGGCGGCGGTCGAAGACGAGCTTGGACTCGACCAGCGGCCACTTGAAGTGGAGGCCGGGGCCGATGTCGGTGCGCACGACGCGGCCGAGGTTGAGCACGATCGCGCCCTCGCCTTCCCGCACGGTGAACACCGAACCGAGCAGTGCGAGCAGCGCTGCGACAAGCAGCGGGATCCAGACGGGAAACCTCATCGCGATTCCTCCTCGCGGCCGGTGCGCGGGTTACGCGTCGGGCGGCCCTCGGGGCCGAGCGTTTCGACGGTCGGCGCCACCGAATCCAACGGCACGACGGCCGGCGGGTTGGCCGCGCCCGCGGCGTTTTGCGCGCCCAGCGGCACGTAGAGCAACTGGCGGCCGTCGCCCACGATCTTGCGGTTCTTCGAAAACACTTCCTGCAGCGTTTCCAGCCACAGGCGCTTGCGCGTCACTTCGGGCGCGCCCTTGTACTGGTCGACGAGCAGCGAGAAACGCGTCGCGTCGCCCGTGGCGCGCGCGATGATCGCGGTGCGATAGCCCTGCGCGCCGGTGCGGATCTGCGCGGCCTGGCCACGCGCTTCGGGCACGACCTTCGCCGCGTACGCCTGTGCTTCGCTCGTCGTGCGGTCCTTGTCCTGCTGCGCGCTGTTGACGTCGTCGAAGGCGGGTTTCACTTCATCCGGCGGACGTGCGTTGGGCAGGTTGAGCTCGGAAACGAACAAGCCCGTCTTGTAGGCGTCCAGCGAGGCCTGCAGGCGCTGCTTGGCGGTCACCGACAAGGCGCCGCGCGCACCGAGTACCGTATCCAGCGTGGAGCGGCCCACCTGCTCGCGCACGGTGCTGAGCGCCGCCTGCTCGAGCACGCGCCCGGCATCGCGACTGCTGAACAGGTACAGCTGCGGGTCGGCGACGGAGTACTGCACGTTGATTTCCACGCGCACGATGTTCTCGTCGCGCGTGAGCACCGGCACGGTCTCGTTGAAGGTGCGGATCTGCGTGGCCTCGACCTTGGTGACGCGTTCGATCGGCCACGGCCACTTGAAGTGCGGGCCCGGCTGCAGCACGCGGGCGAACTGGCCGAAGCGCAGCACGACGCCGCGCTGCTGCTCGGTCACCAGCACGAAGGTGTTGAAGGCCAGCCACAGGACCAGCAGGACGGCGACCCAGCGGCCGATGCCGCCGCCATTGCCCCCGAAGAGGCCGCGCAGGGGTTCGAGGTAGCGGTCGAAACCGCCGCCGCCACGCTTCTGCCAGGGGTTGCGACCGTCCTTGTTCGACGGACCGCCGGGGGTATTCCAGGCCATGCACGCTCCTGTGGGCCGCGGGGAGACTCCCCCGCCGGAGGCCGGCACGCGTTTTGCGCGCGCGAACCGGCCGATTCTATCGGACCCGACTCAAGTTGGGGCCGAGACGCCCTCAAGCAAGAGCGGCCGTAAGGGTTCCCCGTAGGCATGGGCCACGATGCGCTCGGCATCGGCCTGCGCGAGGTCCAGGCTCAGGGTCCAGCCGTGTTCGTCGTGATGCTCGGCGAGCACCGCCCCGAGTTCGTGCAGGCGCGCCCGCAGCCGCCCGGCGCCCGCGGGCAGTTGCACTTCGCCGGAGACGCGGCGCAGGCCCAGGCGCGCGCCGAGGGCGTCGCGCAGCAGGTCGAGCCCATCGCGGTCGCGCGCGGAGAGCCACACGCGTTCGCGCGGGGCGCGGGGATGGGCGTGGTCGTGGCCGTCGGTCGGCAGGTCGTGGCGCGCTTGCGCGCCTTCGATGCGATCGATCTTGTTGTAAACGAGCAATTGCGGGATCTCACCCGCGCCGATTTCCTCGAGCACCGAATCGACCTGCGCGATGCGTTCGTCGCGCAGCGGGTCGGCGGCGTCGATCACGTGCAGCAGCAAGTCGGCTTCGCGGGCTTCGGCCAGGGTCGAACGGAAGGCGGCGACCAGTTCGTGCGGCAGGTCGCGCACGAAGCCGACGGTGTCGGCGAGGACGACCGAACCGCCCGGCAGCGCGATGCGGCGCACGGTGGGATCGAGCGTGGCGAACAGCAGGTCCGCCGCGTACGCATCGGCACCGGTGAGCGCGTTGAACAGCGTCGACTTGCCCGCGTTGGTGTAACCGACCAATGCCACGCGCGGCAGTTCGCTGCGCACGCGCGCGCGACGCATCTGCGTGCGCTGCACTTCCACTTTTTCCAGGCGCTTCTGCAGTTGTTCGACGCGCTTCTGCAGCAGGCGGCGGTCGGTTTCCAGCTGCGTTTCGCCGGGGCCCCGCAGGCCGATCGAACCACCGCGCTGGCGTTCCAGGTGGGTCCACCCGCGCACCAGGCGCGTGGCCATGTGGCGCAATTGCGCCAGCTCGACCTGCAGCTTGCCTTCGTGGCTGCGCGCACGCTGGGCGAAGATGTCCAGGATTAGGCCGGTGCGATCGACGACACGCCGCTCCAGCGCCTTTTCCAGGTTGCGTTCCTGCCCGGGCGTCAGCGGATGGTTGACGAGGACGAGGTCGGCGCCGGTCGCGTCGGCCGCTGCCTTCACCTCTTCGAGCTTGCCGCTGCCGATGAGGGTGGCGGGATTGGGCCGGTCGATGCGCGCGGTGAGCATGTGCGCCACGCGCGCCCCCGCCGAGCGCGCCAGGTCGGCGAACTCTTCCACGGCGCCTTCGTCGGGCGGGCCACCGGCATGCGGCTGGATCAGCAGGGCGGTCTCGCCCTTCTTGCTACGTTCGAACATGCAGGGGTTTTACACCACATCGTGCGAAAGGCACGGCAGTGTTTACTGTTCCTCGTCCGCGCCGGTGTCTTCGGTGCTGCCGTCGGCGGCCTGCACGTAGCCGCCGCCCGGGCCCACGCGCACGTTGCGCGCCGGCACGACGGTGGAGATCGCGTGCTTGTAGACCATCTGGCTGACGGTGTTGCGCAGCAGGACGACGAACTGGTCGAAGGACTCGATCGTGCCCTGGAGCTTGATGCCGTTGACCAGGTAGATGGAGACCGGGACGCGCTCGCGGCGCAGCGCGTTCAGGAAAGGATCCTGCAAAGATTGGCCCTTGGACATGGGTGTTTCCCCAATTGTTGTTGTCAGTGTGCCGAACGCGGCAAACCGCCGCGCATCGCCCGACCCGCAACTCCCCGCGGCGGCGACAGCCGAATCGTACACGCACAGCCGGTTGGGGCGCGCATGACGGAGGTCCCGGATTCGTCGCTGTTTGATCCCCCTCGAGCGCGTTGCGCGCTCGATCCCCCTTGGGAAGGGGGATGGAGGCCGTCAGGCCAGGAAGGATTCGGTGAGCTCGCGCAGATCGCGCCCGTCGGTCGCCGGATCGCGCCAGACCGCGTCGAGCTCGCCCCGCAGCCAGGTCCATTGGCGTTTGGCGAGTTGGCGGGTGGCGGCGATGGCACGTTCGCGGAAGGTGGTCGCGTCGCCCTGCCCTTCGAGAAATTCCCAGGCCTGTCGGTAGCCGACGGCGCGGATCGCCGGAAGATCCAGGGGCGCGGGATGGCGCTGGAGTTCGGGAAGCGACCGCAGGCGGCGCACTTCGTCGAGGAATCCGGCATCGAGCATCGCGTCGAAACGGCGAGCGATGCGTTCGTGCAGCACCGCGCGTTCGCGCGGCGCGAGCACCAGCTTGAACACGCGCACGGGCAGGCGATCGCCGACATGCGTGCGCTGCCATTCGGAAATCGGGCGCCCGCTCGCGCGATACACCTCCAGCGCGCGCTGGATGCGTTGGGGATCGGTGGCGTGGATGCGGCGCGCGGCGTCCGGATCCACGCGCGCGAGTTCGGCATGCACCGCGGGCCAACCCACGCGCGCGGCCTCTTCCGCGATCGCCGCGCGCAACATCGGATCGGCCTCGGGCATCGGCGCCAGCCCGTGCAACAAGGCATGGAAATACAGGCCGGTGCCGCCGGCGAGGATGGGCGTCTTTCCGCGCGCGAGGATGTCTTCGATCGCCGTCCGCGCATCGCGCGCGAAATCGGCGGCGGAGTACGTTTCCCACGGATCGCGCACGTCGATCAGGTGATGCGGCACCTGCGCGCGCTCTTCAGGCGAAGGCTTGGCCGCGCCGATCTCCAGTCCGCGATAGACCAGCGCCGAATCGACGCTGACGATTTCCCCGTCGAACCGCGCCGCGCACTCCAGCGCGAACGCGGTCTTGCCCGATGCCGTCGGGCCCGCGATGGCGAGCGCGCGCGGGCGGCGGTCCTCCATCGCTCAGTAGCCGTTCTCGCCGAGTGCGGCGTGCACCTGCGCGTGGGTGGCGCGCACCGATTCCACCGGCACGCGATCGAACAGGCTGGCCAGCACGATGGCGACCGACGCCGCGGCGAAGCCCGGCACCATTTCGTACAACGCGCTGCCGTACTGATCCACCGCGATCTGCTTCCACGCAATGACCGTGACCGCACCGACGATCATGCCCGCGAGCGCGCCGTTGCGCGTCATGCGCGACCAGAACAGCGAGAACAACACGACCGGCCCGAACGCCGCGCCGAAGCCCGCCCACGCATAGCTGACCAGGCCGAGCACGCGCGAGTCGGGATCGCGCGCGATCCAGATGGCGAGCAACGACACCGCGAGCACCATCGCGCGACCGAACCACACCAGTTCGCGCTGCGAAGCCTTCGGCCGCAGGAAGCCCTTGTAGAAGTCTTCGGTCAACGCGCTCGAACACACGAGCAACTGGCACGACAGCGTGCTCATGATCGCCGCGAGAATCGCCGACAACAGCACGCCGGCGATCCACGGATTGAACAACAAGTTCGACAGCACGATGAAGACGCGCTCGGGGTTCGCGGTCACCGGCTCGACGCCCGGATGGCCGGCGAAATACGCCACGCCGAAGAAGCCCACCGCCATCGCGCCGAACAGGCACAGCACCATCCAGGTCATGCCGATGCGGCGCGCCTTGGGAATCGTGCGCAGGTCGTCGGCCGCCATGAAGCGCGCCAGGATGTGGGGCTGCCCGAAATAGCCCAGGCCCCACGCCAGCAGGGACACGATGCCGACGAAGCCGATCGCGCTACCCTTGAAGGGATCGAGCTTCGCCGGATCGATCGAACGGATCAGCGTCATGCTCTCGTCGAATCCGCCGGTGCCGATGATGACCACCACCGGCGTCAGCACCAGGGCGAAGATCATCAGCGTCGCTTGCACCGTGTCGGTCCAACTCACCGCGAGGAAGCCGCCGACCAGCGTGTAGAGGATCGTCGCCGCCGCGCCCCACCACAGCGCCTGCGCGTAGGGCACGCCGAACACGCTTTCGAACAGGCGCGCGCCGGCCACGATGCCGCTGGCGCAGTACACGGCGAAGAACACCAGGATCACCAGCGCCGACAACACGCGCAGGATGCGCGAGCGATCGTCGAAGCGATGGGTGAAGTAATCGGGCAGCGTGAGCGCGTTCTTCGTGCGCTCGGTGTACACGCGCAAGGGGCCTGCGACGAATTTCCAGTTGGCCCACGCGCCGAGGATCAGGCCGACGGCGATCCAGCCTTCCGACAATCCGCCCAGGTACAGCGCACCCGGCAGCCCGAGCAGTAACCAGCCGCTCATGTCGGATGCACCGGCGGACAGCGCCGTGACGTAACTGCCCAGCGAACGTCCGCCGAGGATGTAGTCGTCGAAACTCTTGGTCGATCGCCACGCGACCACGCCGATGGTGACCATCGCGAGCAGGTAGATGGCGAAGGTGACGACGAGCGGCGTGCTGGCGGTCATGCGGTGGGGCTCCCCTGTGGTGCAGGGAGTTTAGGGGCGTGGGGGAAACACTGCACCCCTCCCCGGCCCTCCCCTGCGTTTGCAGGGGAGGGAGTACTTCCGGGAGTTGCTTTAGAAATCGCGCGACCAGCGCACGCCGAAGGTCCTCGGCGGGGTGCTGACCGTGTACGGCTCGGCGCCGCACACCGCGATGTTGCACTCGGCGAAGTGGGTCAGGTCGCCCAGCTCGTTGGTGACGTTGCGGACGAAGAAGTCCAGCTTCCACGCACCGCGCTGGAAGCCCGCCGACACGTCCAGCGTCGTGTAGGCATCCAGGTGCTGGTACGGGGTGAAGCTGAAATCGTTGCCCAGCACGCCGCGTTCGAGATCGCGCAGGTCCACCGTGCGATCGCCCACGTGGAAGAGCGCACCCTGCGCGTAGGCCTCGTATTGCCCGACGTCCCACGTGTAACGACCCGTGAGGTTGCCCTTGAAGCGCGGCGTGATCGGCAAACGATCGCCCTTCACCGCCTGCGGGCCGATGGTGTTGACCTCGCCCGTCGACGGGACGATCGAGCCCGGCGGACAGAAGCTGATCGGGTTGCCCGCGAGATCGCCGTAACCGCAGTAGTCCTCCGACAACTTCGCGTCGTAGAACGCCACGCCGCCGGTGAGCATGAAGTTGTAGGTCATGGCCCACTGCAGTTCCATTTCCAGACCGTCGATCTTGGCGGCACCCGCATTGCGGATTTCCGTCAGGCCGTTCGCGCCGAGATACGAGAACTGGAAGTCGTCCCACTTCTGGTGGAACACCGCGCCGTTCCACGCCAGGCGCTTGTCCAGCCACATCGTCTTCCAGCCGAGCTCGTAGTTCTTCAGGTAATCCGACACGTACGGCGGCACCGAACCGCGGCGGTTGATGCCGCCCGGGCGGTAGCCTTCCGAATACGTGCCGTACACCAGCTTGGTATCGCTGATGTCCCAGGTCACGTTGAAGCGGCCGAGCGAACCGGACTCGCGCACTTCGCGATCGTTGACCAGGCAAGGCGCCCCTTCGTACGGCACCCAGTTCGCGCGATCGGCCCCGTACTGGGCCACGCACGCGCCTTCACCGTACGGCGGATCGCCGCCCGAGGAGTAGCCGATGCCGAACCCGTAATAGCCCTTCAGGCTGTTGCGTGCACGGAACCAGCGGCCACCGGCGGTGACGTGCCAGGCATCGGTGATGTCGAAGGTGAGTTCGCCGAACACCGCTTCGTCCTGGTCTTCGCGATCCTGCTCGGTCAGCCAGATCGTGTCTTCCCAGCCGCCGACCGACAGCACGGTGGCCAGCCCGTCGATCTTGTAGCGCTGTTCGATGTCGTGCTTGTGCTGCTGCCAGAACAGGCCGCCGACGAACCGCAGGCGATCCTCGCCCGGCGAAGCGATGCGCAGCTCGTGGCTGGTCATGCGATACGCGTCCTTCGCCTGGATGTACTGCGAAGGATTCACCAGCGCGCCGTCGTCGTCGTAGAAGTACGAGCCGTAACCGCGCAGCGTGTCGTACCAGAAGCCGTAGTCGCTGTAGTCGGCTTCCGATTCGACGTTGCGGTTGAGGTGGCCGAAGGCGTAGGTGATGTCGAAGTTGCCGATCTTGCCCTGCACCGTCAGCGAGGCCTGGTTCCACTTGTCTTCCGAGGATTCGGGATAGGCGTGGTTGACCTGGAACTCGCCGACGCTCGGATCCCAGCCGGTGCTGCCGCGCGCCGTCTGGCGCTGGCCCATGAGCATCGGCGTGATCGACCACTCGTCGGTGATGTCCCACTTCAGCGCGACGCGCGCACCGGTGGCGTTGGCTTCGTTGTAGTTGTCGTCGGCCAGGATGTCGTTGTTCTGCACGATGCCCGAGGTCGGGAACACGCGCGTGCCGGGGCGGTTGTCGACGTAACCGGCGTCATGGCGGTTCCAGCCCACGACGCGCACCGCGGCGTTCTTCGCGATCGGCACGTTGACCATGCCTTCGAGCACGTGGCCGAGGCCGCCGTCCTGGACCACGTTGACTTCGGCCGCGGCGCTCGCGGCGAAGCCCGAGGCATCCGGCTTGTTGGTGATGATGCGCAGCGTGCCCGACTGCGAGCTCGCGCCGTACAGCGTGCCCTGCGGGCCGGCGAGCGCTTCGACGCGCGCGATGTCGTACATGTGGACGTCGAGCGCGCCGGTGATCGTGGTGATCGGCTGCTCGTCGAGGTACACGCCCACGCTGGGCTGCGAACCGGAATGGTTGCCGTCGCCGCCGCTGGCCACGCCGCGCATGTACACCTGCAGGAAGCCCGGGCCGGAGAACACGCCGCCGCCGGCGGTGCCGAAGGTGACGCTGGGCAGCAGCTTCACGTAGTCCTGGAAGTTGGAGACCTGGTGTTGCTCCAGCGTCTCGCTGCTGATCGCCTGGATGCTGATCGGCACCTTCTGCAGGTCTTCGGCGCGCTTCTGCGCGGTGACGGTCACCGTCTCCAGCGTGGCGGTTTTCGATTTCTCCGTCGCGGGCGGCGCGGTTTGCGCTGCCTGGTCGGCCGGTGGCGTTTGCGGCGCATCCTGCGCGAAGGCGATGCCTGTTTGACAGCCGATGATCACCGCCATGGCGAGTGCATGCCTCGCGAGCGGCCGGCGCGCGAAAGCGCGTCGCGTGTTCGAAATTCCCATTTCCCCTTCCCTCCCTTTGGTGTGAACGCAATCAGTCGAGCAGGTGCGGCGGCACCGATGGATACGCCGCCAGCACCGGTCCCAAGGCTTCCTCCAACGGGGCCAACCACGGCGCGTAATGGCGCCACTGGTCCAGGCCTTCGCGATAGATCGGTTGGCGCACCTGCTCCGAACTCGCCGTCCGCACCGGGCGGTCGTTTTCGAAGAAGCGCAGGCACGCGGGGTCGAACGGCAGGCCGCAGTAATCGAGCAGGCGACGCACTTGATGCTCGGTGTCCTCGACCATGGTTTCGTAATGCACGCGATGCACGCGGCCGGGCAGCACCGCGTCGAAATGGGCCATCAGCGCGACGTAATCGCGGTAATACAGGCCGATGTCTTCGAGCCGGAAGCTGAAGTCCTGGCCGCGTGCGAATTGTTGTTTGAACAGCGAGAACCCGCACGCCAGCGGATGCCGGCGCGCGTCGATGATCCGCGCGTTCGGCAAGGCCAGGTGGATCAGGCCGACGTGCTGGAAGTTGTTCGGCATCTTGTCGATGAACAGCGGCGCGCCCGCCCTGCGATGGATGCGCGTGCGATCGAGGTATTCCTCGCCGATGGCGCGGAATTCGGCGATCTCCAGCGTCGGCAGCACGTCGTGGTAATGCCGCGCGCCCATCGCTTCGCCGCGTCGGCGCAACTCTTTCGTCATCGACAACAGGTCGGGCAACTCCATCGTCCCTTCGACATCGGGATGGCTGGAGAGGATCTGTTCGACCAGCGTGGACCCGGCGCGCGGCATGCCGACGATGAAGATCGGATCGCGCGCATCGCTGCCGCTGCCGGCACGTTCGCCGAGAAATGCCGGCGTGTAGGTTGCGATCGCCTTGCGCACGCGCGCGGTGTTGTCCTGCGCGATCCACGGGATCATCGCCACGCGTTGCGTGTTGCCGCGCCGATAGTGTTCGAAGGAGGCGGCGTATTCGCCCGCGTCTTCCAGCGCCTTGCCGAGCGCGAAATCCAGGTGCAGGCGATCGTCGGGCGTGAGTTCGCTGCGCGCCAGTTGCGCGCGGATCGTCGCGAGATCTTCGGGGGTGAAGCGGAAGGTCTTGAGGTTGGCCAGGCTCCACCACGCATCGCCGAAGCGCGGTTCGAGGCGCGCGGCTTCGCGATAGGCGGCGATTGCACGCGTCGAATGTCCCGCGGTTTTCAGCGCATGGCCGAAACTGAGCCACAGGCGCGCCTGGTGCGGATATTCGCGCACGAGCGCTTCGTAGACCGGAATGGCGGCCTCGTAGTCGCCGGTGCGGCACAGGACCACGGCGCGCAGGTTGCGATAACCGGCGTTGGCGGGATCCTTGGCGAGCAGCGCATCGACTTCGGCCAGTGCTTCGACGGGCTTGTTGGCACGATGGAGCACCATCGCGTAGTGGTGGCGCGCGGCGTCGAAGCCCGGCACCAGCTCCAGGCAGCGCGCGAGCAAGGACTCGGCTTCGTCGATGCGGCCCATGCGCGCCTGCGTTTCGGCGAGCATGCGGAGCGCGGGCGCGTCGGTCGGCGCGCTGCGCAGGTGGTCGCGCAGTTGGGCTTCGGCTTCGGGAATGCGATTCGCCTGCAGATCGGCGGCGGCCTGCAGCAACCGCGGCTCGCGCACCGAATGCACCAGGTGCGTGGCATAGGCCGCCTGCGCGCCCGACAGGTCGCCGACCGCGGACAGGTGGTCGCCGAGTGCGAGCCAGGCGCGCGGCAACTCCGGTTTCAGTGCGACCGCGCGACGCAGCGCCGCGACCGCCTCGTCGCCGCGGCCGCCGCGACCGAGCGCGATGCCCAGTTCGAGCTGCACCGCCGGCGAGCCGGGTTGTTCGCGCGCCAGCGGTTCGAGGATGCGCGTGGCGGCCTGCGCATCGCCGCAGGCACTGTGCGATGCCCCGAGCAGCAGCAAGGCGACCGGATGGCCATCGACGACGCGCAGGATTTCCTCGGCCTGGCGGCCGGCGAGCGCAGGATCGGTCGACAACAGGCGCGAGGCGTGCGCCAGCGCGGCGTCGACCGAAGCCGTCGGCTCGTGCGCGGATGTCATCCCTCGACCATGGACATGCGACCCCCCACCGGGTGATGCCCGAGACTAGGCCGCGTACGCCTGCGCACGCAAGGGTCGGAAGCGGTTACAGCGCGATTTGGGTCAATCGTCGTCGGGCCAGCGAATCGCGGGCTTCGCTTCCCGCGCCCGTACCGCCGGCTGCGCCGCGACGGCCGCCCAGACCTGCAATGCATCCACCGTCTGCGCCACGTCGTGCACGCGCACCAGGCGCGCACCCCGCTGCGCGGCCACCAGATGCGCGGCAACCGAGCCTGCGACGCGATCGTGCGGATCCGCACGACCGGTCAGATCGCCGATGGTCTTCTTGCGCGACAGGCCCGCGAGGACCGGCACGCCGAGCTCGGCGATCGTGTCCAGCCGCGCGAGCAGGGCCAGGTTGTGCTCGCGGTTCTTGCCGAACCCGAAGCCCGGATCGACCACGATGCGCGCCTTCGCGATGCCCGCCATCTCCGCCGCGAAGATCCGTTCGGCGAGGAAGCGATGCACGTCGGCCACCACGTCGTCGTACCGCGGCGATTCCTGCATCGATCGCGGCTGCCCAAGCATGTGCATCAACACGACGGGCACGCCGAGCGATGCAGCCGCATCGAGCGCACCGTCGCGACGCAACGCGTACACATCGTTGATCATCCCCGCGCCGGCGGCGACCGCGGCGCGCATCACCTCGGGCTTGGAGGTATCGACGCTGATCGGAATCGACGTCGCGCGCACCAGCCCTTCGATCACCGGGATCACGCGGCGCAGTTCTTCCTCGAGCGGCACTTCGTCGGCGCCCGGCCGCGTGGATTCGCCGCCGACGTCGAGGATGTCGGCGCCCTCCTCCGCCAGGCGCACGCCATGTGCGATCGCGGCTTGCGTGGTCGCATGCTCGCCACCGTCCGAAAACGAATCCGGCGTCACGTTGACGATGCCCATGACGCGGGTGCGGTCGAGCCGCACGATGCGTCCGTTGCAATCCAGTTGCGGGGTGGTGTCGAACATGGAAGGGGTTGTAAGCGCTCAGCCCTTCGCGCGCAACTGCGCCACGATCGCCTGGAACCGCGGATGCGGACGCAGCGGCCACAGGTCGGAGTCGTGTTCGATCCATTCCAGGTTGCCTTCGCCGTGCAGCACGGCGCGCTCCAGCAGGTTGATCGACTCCTCCGCGTCGCCGTCGAGGGCGAAGAAACACGCGCCGTTGTAGAGCACGTCGAAATCGTTCGGGCGGATGCGCAGCGCGTAGGCCATCTCCGCGTGCCCGTTGTCGCCCACGCGCAGGTGCTGCATCAGGCCGGCGGTCATGTAATGCGCGCGCGCGTTCTCCGGATCGATCTGCGCCTGGTGGCTCGCGCAGGCCAGGCCTTCGATGGCGAGTTTCTGCTTGCGCTCCTGGTCGCCCGCGGCATCGGCGGCGTTGACGGCGAGCGCGAGGGCCTGGAATTCGTCGGGTTGCACGCGGTGCGCGGCGACGAACAGGTCCACGGCGCGCGGATAGTTGCCTTGCGTATAGCAATGGCGCGCATAGAAGTAATACGCGACGTAGAGCTCCGGGTCGAGCTTGAGCGCGTGTTCGAAGGCTTCGGTCGCGCCATCGTGGTCGCCGGCGATCATGAGCGAGTGGCCCTTGGCGACATGCGCTTCGGCGAGGTCGGGGTCCAGTTGCAGCGCGCGATGCGCCGCTTCCCGGGCTTCGTCGAGCGCACCGCTCTCCGGATTCACCATGCGCCAGAGCATCAGCTCGCACAGGGAATCGGACAGACCCGCATAGGCCTGCCCGTATTCGGGATCCAGTTCGATCGCGCGGCGGAACATCGAGGGCGCCTGCTTCATCCCGACGTCGGTCATGCGCGCGCTGTGCTGCCGACCGCGCAGGTAGAACTCGTAGGCGCGCATGTCGCGCGGCGCGCGCTTCTGCAGGTCGAAGGCGACCGGCGCCTGCAGCGTGGGCCGCACCGCGTTGACGACGTTGCGCGCGATCTCTTCCTGGATCGCGAAGATGTCGGCGAGGTTGCGGTCGAAGTTCTCCGACCACAGGTGATAGCCGTTCGATGCATTGACCAGTTGCGCGGTGACGCGCACGCGGTCGCCGGCCTTGCGCACGCTGCCTTCCATGATTGCCGCCACGTGCAGTTCGCGGCCGATGTCGGCCGGTGTCGCGGTGCCGTCGCGGAAACGGAACGAGGCCGTGCGCGAAGCGACATGCAGGCCGCGCACCTTCGCCAGTGCGTTGAGGATCTCTTCGGCCAGGCCATCGCAGAAATAATCCTGGTCGCCCGCTTCGGACATGTCGGAGAACGGCAGGATCGCGACGGAGGCTTCCGGCAATGGAAGCGCGGCGGCCTGCGTGGGCTGGTCGCTCGCGCGGCGCGCCGGCACTTCACCCTCGAGCGCGTTCGCATCGGGCAAGGCGGGCGTGCGTTCGATGCCGTGCGGCTGGATGTCGTAGATCCATGCGAGCGCGCAGGCCAGGACGAAGCCCAGCGCGAGCAGCACGATCAGCAGGCGCGAGGCCCACGCCGGGAAACCCAGCGGTTCGAAGGTCGCATCGGCGACCTGCACCAGCACCCAGCCGACGATCAGGTACACCCCGGCCACGCGGAACACGCGGCGGCGCCGGAACTCCGAGATGGTGGTGCGCAGGCGGGCGGCGATGTCGGGCATGCGAACTCCGCGGAAACGACAAGGGCCCCCGCGGGAGCCCTGTCTTTCGTTCAACGTGTTTGCCGTACCGGTGCGGCCGCGCCGGGTTCAGGTCTGCGCCGCAGGACCGCCGATCGGCGGCAGCGGGCGCGCCTCGCCCTTGTTGTTGCGCGTCCAACCCATCGGCGGCGGCGGCTCGCGGCCTTCCATGATCGCGTCGATCTGCGGCACGTCGATGGTTTCGTATTCCAGCAGCGTCTTGGCCATCACGTGCAGCTTGTCGAGGTTCTCGGTGAGAAGCTGCTTGGTGCGGGCGTAGGCCTTGTCCAGGATCTTGTGCACGACCTCGTCGATCTTGCGGGCGGTGTCGTCCGAAACGTTCTTGTGCTGCGTGACCGAGCGGCCCAGGAACACTTCGTCTTCTTCCTCGCCGTAGGCGATCGGGCCCAACTCGTCGGACAGGCCCCACTTGGTGGCCATGTTGCGCGCCATCTTGGTCGCGCGTTCGATGTCGTTGGACGCGCCGGTGGTGACCTTGTCGTTGCCGAAGATCAGCTCTTCGGCGACGCGGCCGCCGTACAGCGAGCACAGCATCGATTCGATGGCGGTGCGGTTGTACGAATACTTGTCGCCTTCGGGCAGGTACATCGTCACGCCCAGCGCGCGGCCGCGCGGAATGATCGTGACCTTGTAGACCGGATCGTGCTCGGGCATCAGCCGCCCGACGATGGCGTGGCCGGCTTCGTGGTAGGCGGTGAGCGTCTTTTCCTGCTCGCTCATCGCCATCGAACGGCGCTCGGTACCCATCAGGATCTTGTCGCGGGCGCGGTCGAAGTGCTCCATGCGCACGTCCTTCGCGTTCTCGCGCGCGGCAAACAGCGCCGCCTCGTTCACGAGGTTGGCGAGGTCGGCGCCGCTGAAGCCCGGCGTGCCGCGCGCGATGGTCATCGCTTCGACGTCGTCGGCCAGCGGCACGCGGCGCATGTGCACGCGCAGGATCTGTTCGCGGCCCTTCACGTCGGGCAGGCCGACGGTGACCTGGCGGTCGAAACGGCCCGGGCGCAGCAGCGCCGGATCGAGCACGTCGGGGCGGTTGGTCGCGGCGATGACGATCACGCCTTCGCCGCCTTCGAAGCCGTCCATCTCGACCAGCAACTGGTTGAGGGTCTGCTCGCGCTCATCGTGCCCACCGCCGAGGCCCGCGCCGCGATGGCGGCCGACCGCGTCGATTTCGTCGATGAAGATGATGCACGGGGCGTGCTTCTTGGCCTGCTCGAACATGTCGCGCACGCGGCTGGCGCCGACGCCGACGAACATCTCGACGAAATCCGAACCGGAGATCGAGAAGAACGGCACCTTGGCTTCGCCGGCGATCGCCTTGGCGAGCAGCGTCTTGCCGGTGCCCGGGGGACCGACCATCAGCACGCCGCGCGGGATCTTGCCGCCGAGTTTCTGGAACTTGCCGGGGTCGCGCAGGAACTCGACGAGCTCGGCGACTTCCTCCTTCGCCTCGTCGCAACCGGCGACGTCCGCGAAGGTGGCCTTGGTCTGGTCTTCGTTGAGCAGCTTGGCGCGCGAACGGCCGAAGGACATCGCGCCCTTGCCGCCGCCCTGCTGCATCTGGCGCATGAAGTAGATCCAGATGCCGATGAAGAGCAGCAACGGACCGATGTTGATCAGGATGCCGAGCAGCGAGATGCCGCTGGACGGCGGCGCCTGCTTGATCTCGACCTTGTGGTTGATCAGGTCGTCGACCAGGCGCTCGTCGCGACGCGGGGCAACGGTCTTGCCCTTCGTGCTGTCCTTGCGCTCGAACTCGATCGTCTTCTCGTCCTCGCCGATGTCCACCGACTTGATCTTGTCGTTGACCACATCCGCCTGGAACTGCGAATAGACGACGTCCTGGCCGCCACCCATCTTCGGGCTGAAACTCTGGAACACCACCATCAGCACGACGGCGACGACCACCCACAACATCAGATTCTTGGCCAAGTCGTTCATCCTGTACTCCGCGACGGCGTCGCGATCACATCATTCAGTTGGCCGGCGTTCCGGCCAGCTTGCCCTGCGCCAGGGCGTAAACCTCCGGCGACCGCTTCCGCGAGGCCGCCGGCTTGCGGATCGCCACCTTGGCATAACGCCGCCGCAGCTGCCGCACGTATTCATCGAACCCCACGCCCTGGAACAGCTTGATCAGGAACGTACCGCCGGGCTTGAGGTGGCCGTCGGCGAATTCCATCGCCAGCTCGGCCAGGTGCATGCCCCGCGGTTGGTCCACCGCATCCACGCCACTTTTATTGGGGGCCATGTCGCTCAGCACAAGGTCGACGGGCTTCCCGCCAAGGGCCTGCTCCAGTGCCGATAACACGGCATCCTCCCTGAAATCGCCATGAAGGAACTCCACGCCGGCCAGGCCGGGCATCTCCAGGATGTCCAGCGCGATCACGCGGCCGGGGTCCTGGGTGCCGTTGTGCGACAGCCGGTCGAGCTCCGCGCGCACCCATTGCGACCAGCCGCCGGGCGCCGCGCCGAGGTCCACCACCACCATGCCGGGCTTGAGCAGGCGGTCGCGTTCGACCAGTTCCTCGAGCTTGTAGGCCGCGCGCGAGCGCAGGCCCTCGGCCTGGGCCTTCTTCACGAAGGGGTCGGAAAAATGTTCCTTCAACCAGCGCTGGCTGGACTTGCTGCGGGTTGCCATGCGCGGGGGGTCCTCTGGGTGGCCATGATACCCTGCCCCTCCCCCGTTCAGCCCCCGCGATTGTCCAATGCCGTCCGCAGTTCAGTTGACCAGCGCGCAGACCCGTTTCCTCCGTGGCCAGGCGCACGACCTGAATGCCATGCTCCAGGTCGGGGGCAAGGGCATCACCGACGCCCTGGTGACCGAAGTCGTCAACGCCCTGGAGCAGCACGAGCTGATCAAGGTGAAGGTGGCGGCCGAAGACCGCGAAGCCCGCGACGCGATGATCCAGGACCTGGCGCAGCGCGCCGGCGCGGCACTGGTGCAGCGCATCGGCCATACCGCCGTCCTGTATCGCCCGAGCAAGGACAAGCGGCAGATCGTGCTGCCCCGCGGCTGACGCCAGGTTCGCGCACCATGCAGCTGAACCTCGAACGCCCCGATTACACCTGGTACCTGCGTGGCGCCGATGGCCGGCACGCGCTCGTCAACGAACGCGAAATCACCGCCAGCTTCGTGATCGCCCCCGAGGCGCTGGTCGAAGACTGGCCCGTCACCGACGCCAAGGCGATGGAACCGGGCGACCTCGCACCGCTGTTCGCATTGCAACCGGAATTGATCTTGCTGGGCACCGGCCCGCGCCAGGTGTTTCCCCCGGCGCTGGTGATGCACGCCTGCCTGTCGCAGGGCATCGGACTGGAAGTGATGGACAATGCCGCGGTGGCGCGCACCTACAGCGTATTGGCGGGCGAAGGACGTCGCGTGGTCGCGGGATTCATGTTCCCGCGTTGAGCCTTACCGCTTCGGCAGATACGTCTGCGGATCCACCGGTTTGCCGTTGTAGCGAATCTCGAAGTGCACCATCTCGCGCGCCGCGCCCGTGCGGCCCATTTCCGCGATCTGCTGCCCCGCTTTCACCAGCTGGCCTTCGTTGACCAAACGCTTGCGGTTGTGCCCGTACGCCGAGAGCCACGCGTCGTTGTGCTTGACGATGATCAGCTCGCCGTAACCGACCAACCCCGCGCCCGAATACACGACCACGCCATCGCCCGCCGCACGCACGGGATCGCCGCCGTTGCCGGCGATGTCGATGCCCTGCTTGGTCGGTTCGCCTGCGACATAGCTGTTGAGAATCGTGCCGTTCGCCGGCCACGTCCATGCGATCGGGCTCGCCACGGGCGCGGGCGGCGGCACGGGACGCGGTGCGGGCTGCGTGACGGGTTTCGGTGACGTGGTTTGCGGCGTAGTCGGGCGCGAGGGCGTCGTCGTGGCGACCGAAGACGAACCCTTCGGGAACAGGCGCAGATGCTGCCCCGGATAGATCGTGTAAGGCGCGCCGATGCCGTTCCATGCCGCGAGATCGCGCACGTCGATGCCATTGCGGAACGCGATGCCGTACATCGTGTCGCCCTTGTTCACGACGACCGTCTTGCCCGGCTTCGGCGTCGAAACGCGCGGCGGCGGCGGCGACGAGGGTGCGTTCGTGCGATACACGGTGCTGCTGCCGCATGCGGCCAGCGCCAATGCGCAGGCGGCCGCGGTACCGACTCGAAGGATCGAAGGATTCATCCGCCGCGCGCCTTCCACACGACAAAACCGACCAGGGCTGCGAGCAACACCAGCGCGACCCAGCCGATGGGCTCGATGTATTTGTGCAGGATGCGTTCGGCGCGCTCGCCGCCCAGGCGGATGAGCAGCGCCAGCAGGAACACGCGCTTGCCGCGGCCGACGAACATGCTCGCCAGGTACGGCAGCATCGGCACGCCGACCACGCCCGAGGACCAGGTGAACACTTTCATCGGGATCGGCGAGAAACCGGCGAGCACGAGCATCCAGAACACCGCCCATGGCGACTCGATCATCTTCGCCTGGATCAGCGCGATGCCCGATTCGATGCCGTGCAGCATGCCGAGCGCGGCGAACATCGGCTTGAGCGCTTCGAAGGCGTAATGCCCGAGGTAATAACCGATCACCGCGCCGACCATCGACCCGGCCAGGCTCACGGCGGCGAACCAGAACCCGCGCCGCGGCGCCGCCACGCACATCGGCAGCAGCATCACCTCCGGCATGATCGGGAAGATGATCGCTTCGAAGAAGCTGAGCACGGCCAGCCAGGTCGTCGCGCGCTTGTGGCGCGCGAGCGCGATCGTGCGTTCGTAGAGCGGTCCGAACAACTTCATGCGTCAGTCCACCATCCCTGGCAACAAGGGCACGAACACGACGGGCGCGAGCTGCGCTTCGTCGACGGTGCCGCTTTCATCCTTGCGCAGGCGGATCAGCGTTTGTCCGCTGCTGCCGCCGACGGGGCACACGAGCGTGCCGCCCGGCGCGAGTTGCGCGGTCAGCGCATCGACCAGCGCGGGCGCGGCGGCGGTGACGATGATCGCGTCGAAGGGCGCGAGTTCCGGCCAGCCGATGCGGCCGTCGTCGTGCTTGCTGCGGATGTTGAAGCCGAGCGAACGGAAGCGTTTGCGCGCGGTGCGCAGCAATTCGCCGATGCGTTCGACGGTGAAGACTTCCAGGCCCAGCGCGGCGAGGATCGCGGCCTGGTAACCCGAACCGGTGCCGATCTCCAGCACCCGCATCGGCGGCGAACCGGCCGGGCGCGCCGCTTCGAGCAAGGTTTCGGTCATCTTCGCGACCACCCAGGGCTGCGAAATCGTCTGCCCGTGGCCGATCGGCAGCGCGGTGTCTTCGTAGGCGCGCGTGGCGAGCGCTTCATCGACGAACAGATGACGCGGCACCGCGCGGATCGCGTTGAGCACGCGGTCGTCCGAAATGCCGGTGGCCTGCAGGCGTTCGATCAGGCGATCGCGCACGCGCTGCGAAGTCATGCCCATGCCGATCGCTTCGGGCTGCAGGCGGATGCGCGCGGTCACGAGCGGTCCTCCTGCAACGCCGCCGCCAAACCGCCGACCCAGCTCGCGACCTGTTCGAGCGCCTGGTAGCGCGTGAGGTCGACGTGGATCGGCGTGATGGAAATATGCCCGGTGCGCACGGCGTGGAAATCGGTGCCGGGGCCGGCGTCCTGTTCGGGCCCGGCCGCGCCGATCCACCACCACGTGCGGCCGCGCGGATCCTTTTGCGGGATGCACGGTTCGGCGCGATGGCGGTTGCCCAGGCGCGTGACTTCGAAACCGCGCACGTCTTCCCACGCGATGTCGGGCACGTTCACGTTGAGGATCGTGTCCGCCGGCAGGGGATCGACCTTCAGGCGCGCGATGATTTCCACCGCGGCGCGCGCGGCGGTGTCGTAATGGCGGCCGTCGTGGTCCGACGATGCGAGCGACATCGCGACCGCCGGCAGGCCGAGGAAGCGGCCTTCCATCGCGGCGGCGACGGTGCCCGAATAAATGACGTCGTCGCCCATGTTCGCCGAGGTGTTGATGCCGGAGACGACCAGGTCGGGTTCTTCTTCGAGCATGCCGGTGATGGCGACGTGCACGCAGTCCGTCGGCGTGCCGTACACCTTGAAGCGACCGTCTTCCATCGCGACCACGCGCACGGGGCCGTCGAGGGTGAGGGAATTGCTGGCGCCGCTGCGGTCGCGATCGGGCGCGACCACGGTGACGGCATGCCCTGCATCGCGCAGCCCCTGGGCGAGGATCCGGATGCCGGGGGCGTCGACACCATCGTCGTTGCTGACCAATACGCGCAAAGCAGTTGTCCTTCCGGCGTCCACCGCATCATAGCCGATGACTGAAGTAGGCTTGCGGCATGGCCAGCAAGTCGCATCCCCCGCCGCCGCCGGAACCGGTCGACGACGCCGCGCTGTTCCGCGACGCGATCGGCCCGGTGCGCGAATTGCCCGCGCAACCCTCGCCGCCGGCCAGGCCGCGGCCGCGCCCCGCCGCGCGCATGGCCGCGCGTGATGAAGCGCAGGCCTTGAGCGAATTCCGCCGCGCGATGTCCGCCGATGCGCTGGAAGCGGGCGATGCCTTGTCGTATCGGCGCGAATCGGTGCCGCCGCGCACCCTGCAACGCCTGCGGCGCGGGGAATACGCGGCGCAGGAGGAATTGGACCTGCACTGGACCGATGCCAGGCACGCCGAAGCGATGCTGCGCGAGTTCCTGGTGCATGCGCGGCAACACGGCCTGGGCTGCGTGAAGATCATCCACGGCAAGGGCCTGAACAGCGACAGCAAGACGCCGCCGCTGAAGAACCTCGTCGACCGGATGCTGCGGCATCGCGGGGAAGTGCTGGCCTTCGCCTCGGCACCGACGAACCAGGGCGGCACGGGCGCGGTGCTGGTGTTGCTGGCGCCGAAGCGTTAGCCGATCTCGCCGATCTGCCCGATCACCGTCGTCGCGTAACTGCCCGGCGGCAATTCGAAGGTCAGTTGCAGCACATCGTGCGCCGGCCACTCCCACGCCATCGCCTGCGGCCGCAAGCGCAGCGCGCGACGTTCCTGTTTCAGGCGCGCCGCCTCGAGCCCCGCGCGCACGGCGCGTGATTCGGCATCATCCAACGCCGCTTCTTCCAGCGCGCGCGCCTCACCCGTCGTGCGCAAGTCGCCTTCACCCCACAGCGGGCCGGTGGGATGGATGTCGAAACTCGCCAGGCGCGCCGCAAGCGCATCGTCGAACGGCTCGGGCCCGAACACACTGCGCGAACCCTCGAGCATCCAGACATCGCCGTCGATCGCGCGATCCCAGCGCTCGTCGTCCACGCGTCGTTCGAGCACGCGATTGAACAGCGCCGAACGCGCGGCCGACAGCAACAGCGTGCGCTGTTCGCGCTTCACGCGACGGCCAGCGAACATTTGCAAAGCCTGCGCGACGTTGTCGCCTTCGCGGCCGAAGCGTTGTTCGCCGAAGAAATTCGGTACGCCGCGCGCCTGGATCGCACCCAAGCGGTCTTCGATCGCGGCGTGTTCGCCCTGCACGTCGCGCAGCGTGAGCACGAACCGATTCCCCGCCAGCGCGCCGCGCGGCAACTTGCGCGAATGCCAGGTCGAATGCAGCACCTGCATGTCGTCGGATTCGAGCGCGGCCAGGTCCGGCGCGATTTTCTTCGGCAGGTGCACGCTGAAACGCTGCGTCGTCACCGCGTGGCGATCCTTCAACCCGGCGTAACTCACGCCCATTTCGGCGATGCCCGCCCATTGCGCCAGGCGTTTGGCGGCGAAGGCCGTATTCATGCCGCGCTTGCGGATCGTCAGCAGCAGGTGTTCGCCCGCCCCGCTCGCTTCGAAGCCATCGAGTTCGTCGACGCGGAAATCCTCCGGCGTCGCGCGCATCCGCGCCCGCAGCACGGGCGCGCCGAAGGCATGCACGCTCACTCGCGCACGAGCAGGCACACCGCCTGCGCGGCGATGCCTTCCCCGCGGCCGGTGAAGCCGAGCGTCTCGGTGGTCGTGGCCTTGATCGAAATCGCATCGACCGCCACGCCCAGATCGGCGGCGATCAGGCCGCGCATCGCGCCGGCGTGCGGGCCGATGCGCGGGCGCTCGCAGATCACGGTGATGTCGGCGTTGCCGAGCGACCAGCGATGTTCGGCGAGCAAGGCGCTGCAATGGCGGAGGAACACGCGGCTGTCGGCGTCCTTCCAGCGCGCGTCGCTCGGCGGGAAATGCTTGCCGATGTCGCCCAGCGCCATCGCGCCGAGCATCGCGTCGCACAGTGCGTGCAGCACGACGTCGCCGTCGGAATGCGCGATCACGCCGCGATCGTGCGGCACGCGCACGCCGCCGAGCATCAAATGATCTCCCGGGCCGAAGGCATGGACGTCGAACCCGCTGCCGATGCGGACATTCATGACGAGGCCCCGGGGATGCGACGTTCGCGCGCGAGGCGCAGGAGGAATTCGGCGAGCGGCAAATCCGCCGGCGTGGTGACTTTCAAATTGTCGTCGCTGCCTTCGACCAGCAGCGGCCGATGGCCCTGGCGTTCCATCGCCATCGATTCGTCGGTGACCACCACGCCGGCATTGCGCGCCGCTTCGAGCGCGCGCGTGAGTTGCAAGCGGCGGAACAATTGCGGCGTCAATGCGCGCCACAGGTGCTCGCGCGATTCCGTCGAATCGACGCCGCCGTCGTTGCCTGCGCGCTTGAGCGTATCGCGCACGGGCGCGGCGAGGATCGCGCCGACCGGATCGCCGCGGCCGAGGTCGAGCAAGCGTTCGAGATCGGAGGCACGCAGGTGCGGGCGCGCGGCATCGTGCACGAGCACGAAATCATCGGGACGCACGTCGTCGGGCAACGCCGCCAGGCCGGCCAGCACCGAATCGCAGCGCTCCGCGCCACCGATGCACGTGCGCACCGGCTTGCCGTCGATTTCCGTCCAGCCCGGCCACGATGCATCGTCTTCCGACAACACCACCATCGCACCGCCGACCGACGGATGCGAGAGCACCGCGCTGATCGAATAGGCGATCAGCGGCACGCCCGCGATGTCGAGGTATTGCTTGGGAACTGCGCCACCGTAACGCGAGCCGCGCCCGGCGGCGGGCACGATGGCCCAGATCATTGCCCGCCCTCGTCTTGCTCGGGCGTATCGCTGACCGCCGGCGCAGCGGGTGCGCTCGACGCCGCGGTCGGTTCCACCACGCGATAGAAGGTTTCGCCCGGCTTGATCATGCCCAGCTCGCTGCGCGCGCGCTCTTCCACCGCGGCCTCGCCCGACTTCAGATCTTCGACCTCCGCCGCGACCTCGCCATTGCGCTGGCGAAGGCCGGTGTTGTCGCGCGCCTGGTGTTCGACCTGCGTGGACAGCGCCTGCACCTGGCCCGCGCCGCCCTGCCCGAACCACAACTTGTACTGCAGCCACGCAAGCAACACCGACAGCAGCACGATGAGCGCCAGGATCACACGCGACGTGCCGCCGACGCGCATCGCGACCTCAGCGCCTCAGCGACACGAAGGCGTTGCGGCCCGCGTAACGCGCGGCGCTGCCGAGCTGCTCTTCGATGCGCAGCAGCTGGTTGTACTTGGCCACGCGATCGGAGCGGCACAGCGAACCGGTCTTGATCTGCGTCGCCGTGGTGGCCACCGCGATGTCGGCGATCGTCGTGTCCTCGGTTTCGCCCGAACGGTGCGAAACGATGGCTGCGTAACGCGCCTTGTCGGCCATCGCGATGGCTTCCAGCGTTTCGGTCAGCGTGCCGATCTGGTTGACCTTGATCAGGATCGCGTTGGCCACGCCCTGCTCGATGCCTTCCTTGAAGATGCGGGGATTGGTGACGAACAGATCGTCGCCGACCAGCTGCACCTTTTCGCCCAAACGCTGGGTGAGCTGCTTCCAGCCGGCCCAGTCGTGTTCGCCCATGCCGTCCTCGATCGTGATGATCGGGTACTGGGCGCACCAGCCGGCGAGGAAATCGACGAACTGCTCCGAGGTCAGGCGCTTGCCTTCGCCGGTGAGGTTGTACTTGCCGTTCTCGAAGAATTCGCTGGAGGCGACGTCCAGTCCGAGCAGCACGTCTTCGCCCGCGCGATAACCGGCCTTGCCGATCGCTTCGAGGATGGTTTCCAGCGCTTCCTCGTTCGAACGCAAATCGGGGGCGAAGCCGCCTTCGTCGCCGACGGCCGTGCTCAGGCCGCGGCCCTTCAGCACCGACTTGAGCGCGTGGAAGATTTCGGTGCCGGCGCGCAGCGATTCGGCGAAGGAATCGAAGCCGACCGGCAACACCATGAATTCCTGCAGGTCGACGTTGTTGTCGGCATGCGCGCCACCGTTGACGATGTTCATCATCGGCACGGGGAGTTCGACGGCCGCGCCGTTCGAAAGCCACTTCCACAACGGCATCTTGTGCGAGGCGGCGACCGCATGCGCGTTCGCCATCGACACGCCGAGGAGCGCATTCGCACCCAGGCGGCCCTTGTTCTCGGTGCCGTCGAGGTCGATCAGGCGGTGGTCGAGCGCGGCCTGGTCGCCGTCGAAGCCGTGCAGCGCGTTGGCGATCGCCGTGTTGACGTTGGCCACCGCGGTCTTCACGCCCTTGCCGAGGTAACGCGTCTTGTCGCCGTCGCGCAGTTCGACCGCTTCCTTGGTGCCGGTCGAGGCGCCCGAGGGCACCATCGCGCGGCCGAAGCTGCCGTCGGCGAGCGTGACTTCCGCTTCGAGGGTGGGATTGCCGCGGCTGTCGAGGATTTCGCGCGCGTGGATCTTCGAGATGGTAGGCATCAGGTCAGTTGGTTTTCCAGGAATCCGTTTTTCTTCGTGATCCGGTCGATCTCGAGCAGCGTCTCGAGCAGCGCGCGCATCTTCGGCAGCGGCCACGCGTTGGGGCCGTCGCTGAGCGCCTTGTCCGGATCGGGGTGCGTTTCCATGAAAATGCCGGCGATGCCCACGGCCATCGCCGCGCGCGCGAGCACCGGCACGAATTCGCGCTGGCCGCCGCTCTTGCCGTCCGCGCCGCCGGGCAACTGCACCGAATGGGTGGCGTCGAACACCACCGGACAATGGGTGTCGCGCATCACCGACAGCGAACGCATGTCGCTGACCAGGTTGTTGTAGCCGAAGCTGGCGCCGCGCTCGCAGACCATGATCTGCTCGTTGCCGGTTTCCTTCGCCTTGTTCGCCACGTGCTTCATTTCCCACGGCGACAGGAACTGGCCCTTCTTGATGTTCACCGGCTTGCCGGCGCTGGCCACGTTGCGGATGAAATCGGTCTGGCGGCACAGGAAGGCCGGCGTCTGCAGCACGTCGACCACGCTCGCCACTTCATTCATCGGCGTGTATTCGTGGACGTCGGTGAGCACGGGCAGGCCGAGCTGGCGCTTCACTTCGGCCAGCACTTTCAGGCCTTCTTCCAGGCCCGGGCCGCGGAAACTCGTGCCCGAAGTGCGATTGGCCTTGTCGAAGCTGGACTTGAAGATGAAGGGAATGCCGAGTTCGCTGGTGATTTCCTTCAGCGTGCCCGCGGTATCGAGCTGCAACTGCATGGACTCGATGACGCAGGGACCGGCGATGAGGAAGAACGGCTTGTCGAGACCGACCTCGAAATGGGCGAGCTTCATGCGCTCGCCTCCTTCAGCAGGCGGCCGCCGGCCTTGTGTTCGCGCGCGGCGCGCACGAAACCGACGAACAGCGGATGGCCATCGCGCGGCGTGGACAGGAATTCCGGGTGCGCCTGGCACGCGAGGAACCACGGATGCGTGGACTGCGGGAGTTCGACCATCTCCACGAGCAGGTCGTCCATCGACTTCGCGCTGATGACCAGGCCGGCGTCTTCGAGCTGCGTGCGATAGCGGTTGTTGAACTCGTAGCGATGGCGATGGCGTTCGCCGACGACGTCCTTGCCGTAGAGCTTGTGCGCGAGCGTGCCGGGTTTGACGCGCTGGTCCTGCAGGCCCAGGCGCATCGTGCCGCCCAGGTCGCTTTCTTCGCTGCGGCGTTCGACATCGCCCGTCGCCGTGCGCCATTCGGTGATCAGGCCGATCACCGGATGTTCGCTGCGCTTGTCGTTCTCGGTGGAATTGGCGTCGGACAGGTTGAGCACGTGGCGCGCGTAATCGACCACCGCCGCCTGCATGCCGTAGCAGATGCCGAAATACGGGACCTGGTGTTCGCGCGCGTAACGCGCGGTCATCACCTTGCCCTCGAAGCCGCGATCGCCGAAACCGCCGGGCACGAGGATGCCATCGACGCCTTCCAGCGCCTTGGCGCCGTCCTTCTCGATCTCGGAGGATTCCATCCACTTCAGGCGCACGCGCGTGCGCTGGCGCAGGCCGCCGTGCTTGAGCGCCTCGGCGAGCGACTTGTACGCGTCCTGGTGATCGACGTACTTGCCGACCACCGCGATGGTGACGTCATCGACCGGATGCTCGGCGGCATCGACGACGGCTTCCCATTCGGAAAGGTCGGCTTCGGCCTTCGCCTTGGCCGACAGGCCCAGGCGTTCGACGACGATCTTGTCCAGGCCCTGGGAATGCAGCCACATCGGGATCTTGTAGATGTTGTCCAGGTCGACGGCCGAGATGACCGCCTTCTCCGGCACGTTGGTGAACAGCGCGATCTTGCGGCGCTCGCCGTCGGGCAGCGGCTGCTCGCTGCGGCACAGCAGGATGTCGGGCTGGATACCGATGGAGCGCAGTTCCTTCACCGAGTGCTGCGTCGGCTTGGTCTTCAGCTCGCCGGCCGCGGCGATGTAGGGCACCAGGGTGAGGTGCATGAACTGCGCGGCTTCGGGCCCGCGTTCGGTGCGGATCTGGCGGATCGCTTCGAGGAAGGGCAGCGACTCGATGTCGCCCACCGTGCCGCCGATTTCCACCAGGCCCACGTCGAAACCGGCGGTGGCATCGTCGATGCACCGCTTGATCTCGTCGGTGATGTGCGGGATGACCTGCACGGTGCCACCCAGGTAGTCGCCGCGGCGCTCCTTGCGGATCACATTCTCGTAGATGCGGCCGGTGGTCACCGAGTGTCGGCGCGACAGGCGCACGCGGATGAAGCGCTCGTAGTGGCCCAGGTCGAGGTCGGTTTCGGCGCCGTCGTCGGTGACGTACACCTCGCCGTGCTGGAACGGGCTCATCGTGCCCGGATCGACGTTGATGTAGGGGTCGAGCTTCATCATCGTCACGCGCAGACCGCGCGCTTCGAGGATGGCGGCCAGCGAGGCCGCGGCGATGCCCTTGCCGAGCGAGGACACCACGCCGCCGGTAACGAATACGAGCGGCGTCCTGGAAACTGGAGGCGTCATGGAAAAGGGGGCTTCCGGAAAGCCGTAGTCTACCGGTAGCGGGCCCCAGCCGCGACCCCGGCGTGCCGTGGGCCGTTCACGCTATCCTGCTGGTCGATCGTCCCCCGCAGACCCCGCACGCGATGAATTCCCGCTACAACGCCGCCGACATCGAAGTCCTGTCCGGGCTCGATCCGGTCAAACGCCGCCCCGGCATGTACACCGACACGGCGCGCCCGAACCACCTCGCCCAGGAAGTGGTCGACAACGCCGTAGACGAAGCGCTGGCCGGCCACGCCGACGCGATCGAGGTCGTCCTGTTCGCCGACGGCAGCGCCGAGGTGGCCGACAACGGCCGCGGCATGCCGGTGGACATCCACCCCGAGGAGAAGATCCCCGGCGTCGAACTGATCCTCACGCGCCTCCACGCAGGCGGCAAGTTCAGCAACAAGAACTACACCTTCTCCGGCGGCCTGCACGGCGTGGGCGTGAGCGTGGTCAACGCGCTGTCGAAGAAGGTCGAAGTCTTCATCAAGCGCGACGGCAACGAATACCGGATGACCTTCGCCGACGGCGACCGCACCTCGAAGCTGGAAGTGGTCGGCTCGGTGGGCAAGAAGAACACGGGCACGCGCCTGCGCTTCTGGCCCGACGCGAAGTACTTCGACACCAACAAATTCAACCTGCGCTCGCTCAAGCACCTGTTGCGCGCCAAGGCCGTGTTGTGCCCGGGCCTGTCCGTCAGCCTGTTCGACGAAGCCTCGGGCGAACGCGTGCAGTGGCTGTACGAAGACGGGCTGCGCGATTACCTGCGTGGTGAACTCAACGCCGAAGGCCAGCGCGAGATCCTGCCGCCGGAGTTGTTCGTCGGCTCGCTGAAGAAAGACACCGAGGTCGTCGACTGGGCCGTCGCATGGCTGCCCGAAGGCGAGCTCGTGCAGGAAAGCTACGTCAACCTGATCCCCACCGCGCAGCACGGCACGCACGTGAATGGCCTGCGCACCGGCTTCACCGATGCGCTCCGCGAGTTCTGCGATTTCCGCAACCTGCTGCCGCGCGGCGTGAAGCTCGCGCCGGAAGACGTGTGGGACCGCGTGGCCTTCGTGCTGTCGGTGAAGATGACCGATCCGCAGTTCAGCGGGCAGACCAAGGAACGCCTGTCCTCGCGCCAGGCCGCCGGTTTCGTCGAAGGCGCCGCGCACGATGCCTTCTCGCTCTGGCTGAACCAGCACACCGAGATGGGCACGCGCATCGCGCAACTGGCGATCGAACGCGCCAGCGCGCGCCTGAAGACCGAAAAGCAGATCGTCCGCAAGAAGGTCACGCAGGGCCCCGCCCTGCCCGGCAAGCTCGCCGACTGCATTTCGCAGGATCTCTCGCGCACCGAACTGTTCCTCGTCGAAGGCGATTCGGCGGGCGGCAGCGCGCGCCAGGCCCGCGACAAGGACTTCCAGGCGATCCTTCCGCTGCGCGGCAAGATCCTCAACACCTGGGAAGTCGCCTCCGGCAGCGTGCTGGCCTCCACCGAAGTCCACGACCTCGCGGTCGCCATCGGCTGCGACCCGGGCAAGGACGACATCACCGGCCTGCGTTACGGCAAGGTCATCATCCTGGCCGACGCCGACTCCGACGGCCTGCACATCGCCACGCTGCTGACCGCGTTGTTCCTCAAGCACTTCCCGTCGCTGGTCGGTGCCGGGCATGTGTTCGTCGCGATGCCGCCGCTGTTCCGCGTCGACGTGGGCAAGCAGGTCTTCTACGCGCTGGACGAAGAAGAAAAGCGCCTGCTGCTGGAGCGCATCGAACGCGAAAAGCTCAAGGGCGCGGTGCACGTCACCCGCTTCAAGGGCCTGGGCGAAATGAACCCGCAGCAGCTGCGCGAATCCACGATCCACCCCGACACCCGCCGCCTGGTGCAGCTCACCGTCGACGACGACGGCGAGACGCGCTCGCTGATGGACATGCTGCTGGCGAAAAAACGTGCGGGCGATCGCAAAACCTGGCTCGAGCTCAAGGGCGACCTGGCCACCCTCGAAGTCTGATCGGCTACCGGAAGCGGACGTCGCCGGCATGGCCTGCGGCGCCCCGCTTCGGTAACCTGCGCAAGCCTCGGGGAGAGGCTCAGCACAGGAAGTCGCAATGCAACGCACCACATTCGCGCGCTGGTTCGGCGCGCTCGCGCTCGTCGCCGTTCCGGCGATTGCCCAGCAGGTCAGCGTCACCGATTTCGCGAAGCGTCCGGAGGCCTGGGGGGCAACCTTGTCGCCGACCGGCGAATACGCCGCCATCGAAGTTCCCTCGGCCGACGGGCTGGAAACGCAGCTGCAGATCGTCAAGCTCGATGGCAGCGGCAAGACGCAGACGTTGCGCTTCGGCCGCATGGAACATGTCTCCGACGTGACGTGGACGGCCGACGATCGCGTCGTGGTCGCACGCGCGACGATGACCCCGTTGGATCCCCGGCCGTATTCGACCGGCCAGCTGATGACCTCCGACGTCAACGGCAAGAACCAGGACACGCTGTTCGGTTACGTCGCCGACCACGGCAACACGCGCGGCCGCCGCAAGGACGAAGGCTGGGCGTCGCTGGTGGACGTGCTCGACGAGCCGGGCATGGCCCTCGTGGATTTCACTTGCGCCACCTGCGGCAAGGAACCCGACACGGTGATCTACCGCGTCGACACGCGCACGGGCGACCGCAAGGAAGTCGAACGCGGCGGCAAGCTGGCGTGGTACCAGTTCGACCGCACGGGCGAAGCGCGCGTCCGCCGCACGCTCGACGACAACGACGATCCGGTGCTCGACTACCGTCCCGCCAAGGGCGGCGACTGGAAGCCGCTGCCGAAATCGATCGCCGGCCGCCAGCTGTACGCGACGGTGTGGGAACAGGACAACAACGTCCTGTACGCCTTCGTCGCCGACGGAATGGAAGCCGCGCAGCCTTACCGCATCGACCTGGCCGCGGGCACGCGCACCAAGCTCGACGACCACACCGACCTCACGCCGTCGGGCTGGTTCCTCGAAGGGCGCAACGGCGCGCCGTTCGCCGTGTACTACAACAACAACCAGCCGCTGCTGAAGATCATCAAGCCGGACTCGGAGTACGCGAAGCTGTACGTCGGCATCCTGAAGGCCTTCCCGGGCCAGATGGTGTACTTCAACGATTACAGCCGCGACAACAACCGCGTGTTGTTCTCGGTGGCCTCCGACAAGAACGCCGGCGACTGGTACCTCTACGACCGCGCGGCCAAGAAGGCGCAGAAGGTCGTCGAGTTCCGCCCCTGGTTGAAGCCCGAAACCATGGCGCCCTCGCGTCCGATCAGCTTCACCAACCGCGACGGCACCAAGATCTACGGCATCTACACCGCCAACGGCACCGGCCCGAAGCCGACGATCGTCATGCCGCACGGCGGGCCGTACGGCGTTTCGGATGATTGGGGCTTCGAAACCGACGCGCAGTTCTTCGCCAGCCGCGGCTATGCCGTGCTGCAGATCAACTACCGCGGTTCCGATGGGCGTGGCGAGGGCTTCGAGAAGTCGGGTTGGAAGGGCTGGGGCGACAAGATCCAGAACGACATCACCGACGGCGTGAAGTATGCGATCGACCAGAAGTTGGCCGACCCCAACCGCATCTGCATGTACGGTGCGAGCTTCGGCGGTTACTCGGCGATGATGCAGCCCATCCTCAACCCGGGCATGTACAAGTGCGCGATCGGCTATGTCGGCGTGTACGACATGGCGCTGATGCGCAAGACCGATATCCGGGATGGGGAATCCGATCGCATCAAGCGTTTCTGGAACCGTACGGTCGGCACCGACATGGACGCGCTGGCCAAGATTTCGCCGGCGCTGCGCGCGAAGGAAATCAAGGTGCCGGTCATGTTGGTCCACGGCACGGCGGACAACACCGCCAACATGAATCAGTTCCGGGCGATGTCGGCGGCGTTGAAGGACATCGGGCAGCCGGCGCAGGAGATGTTGGCGAGCGGCGAAGGGCATGGTTTCGTGAAGCCGGAGAACGTCGCGGAGCTGTATCGCCGGATGGAAGCGTTCCTGGACAAGTACATTGGTCCGAACGCGAAGGTCGCGACGTCGCCGTAACTGACGCGGACGCGGATACGAAAAGGGGCGGCCTTCGGGTCGCCCTTTTTTGTTGGCGTTTGCGTAGCAAGAGCGCCGCTTGCGTCATTGGCGCGTCGCCCGAACGTTGTGAGTTCCAAATTTTTTTGGGAAAAAAATTTGAAACTCACAACGCTGGGGCATCACCTTTCGAGCGTTGGCTCTCGATCGGGGGCCTTCGCCCGGGCATTCGCTTTGCCGGTGCGAAGCAAGCTTCGCACTGACCCGATCGTTGTCGAAGAGGCTGTTTATCCGATCGCCGCTTCCAGCAAGCTTCGGATCACGCCCTGCGCGCGTGCCGCGCGCACCGGGTCGTATTCGAATGTGTCTTCGTCCATGTACAGGCGCTGGCTCATTTCCAGTTGCACGGCGTCGATGCCCTGCGCGGGTGCGGCGTAGTGACGCGTGATGTAGCCGCCCTTGAAGCGGCCGTTGGCGATCCAGTCGAATTCGGTTTGCGCGGCGAGCACGGCTTCGAGCTTGGCCTGCAACGCGGGCGAGCAGCTCGCGCCGCCGGAGGTGCCGAGGTTGAGGTCGGGCAGCCGGCCTTCGAACAGGAAGGGCAAGGCGCTGCCTTTGATCGTGTGGCCTTCCCACAACACGACGCGGCCGTGCGCTTCGCGCAGGCGGTGCAGTTCGGCCTGCAAGGCGTCGTGGTACGGGCGCCAATAGGTGTCGACGCGTTGCGCGACTTCGGTTTCGTCGGGTGCCTGTCCTTCGAGGTACACCGGGTCGCCGGTGAATTGCACGGCCGGGCACAGGCCCGTCGTGTTCTGGCCGGGGTACAGCGATACATCGTCCGGCGGGCGGTTGAGGTCGACGACGTAACGCGAATAGCGGGGGCGCAGGATCGATGCGCCGAGTGCGCGCGCGACTTCGTACAAGCGCGAGACGTGCCAATCGGTGTCGGGTGCGATGCGCGCGCGTTCGACCATGCGCTGCGCGAGGGCGGGGGGAATCTCGCTGCCGTCGTGCGGCAGGCTGACCAACAGCGGCGCGGTGCCGCGGTGCAACGCGAAGATCGTGTCCATGGCGCCGGAGTTTAGGCCTATGCGAAGCGCGAGGGCGCGTAGGGCGCCGGATCGATCGCAGGGGCGCGGCCGGTGATGAGGTCGGCGATGAGTTGGCCCGTGCCCGTGCTCATGCCGATGCCCATCATGCCGTGGCCGGTGGCGAGCCAGATGCCGTCGCGGCGCGGGACCGGGCCGATGATCGGAATGTCATCGCACGTCATCGGGCGCCAGCCGAACCAGCGCTCGCGTACCACCGGGCCGACGGGTTCGTGCAGGTATTCGGCCGCGCCGCGTTCGAGTGCGGCAAGGCGGCGCGCGTTGAGCGTGTCGTCGAAACCGGAGAATTCCATCGTGCTGCCGAGGCGATAGCCGCTCGGCCACGCCGTCACGCAGACCTGGCGTTCGCGCAACACCAGCGGATGCTTCGGAACGCGCGCGGGCGGATCGTAGGTGATCGAGTAGCCCTTGCCCGGCTGCATCGCGCCGCGCAGGCCGGACAGGCCGATCGCATCGGCCAGGCGCGGTGTCCATGCGCCGAGCGCGCACACGATCTCACGAGCGCGATACGTGCCGGCGGACGTGCGCACGCGCCAGGCATCGCCGTCGCGTTCGATCGCCTGCAGCGCGCAGCCTTCGACGATCTGCCCGCCCTTGGCGCGGAACACGCGCGCGAGTTCGTCCACGTAACGATCGGGGCGCAGCGCGGCGTCGCCCGCGAAACGGATCGCGCCGGCGACGCCGGGCTTCAATGCCGGTTCGAGCGCTTCGTATTCGCGGCCTTCGAACACATCGACCTGCACGCCCAGGTCGCGCAGCAAGGGCGCTTCGCCGTAATCGTGCGCCATGCGCCGGGCATCGCGGAACACGTAATCCTCGCCGGATTCGACGAATTCGCATTCGAGCGCGAGGTCGCGGATCCATTCGCCCAGGCGCACGCGGGAATCATTGAGCAGCGCGCCCTTCGCGCGTGCGCTGTGTTCAAAATCGCGCACGTTGCAGCGCGCGGCGAAGCGCAGCAACCAACGCCACAGCACCGGATCGACGCGCGGGCGGATGTACAGCGGGGCGTCGGGCTGCAACATCATGCGCAGCGCGGTCTGGATCATGCCCGGCTGCGCGAGCGGGCCGGCGTGGCTCGGCGTGATCGTGCCGCAGTTGCCATGCGATGCGCCTGCGCCGACGCGCGTGGCTTCGATCAGCACGACCTGCCGGCCGGCATCGCGCAAGGCGATCGCCGAACATAGCCCTACGGCCCCTCCCCCGACGATGAGGGTTTCGACTGTCGTCGTGTCCTGCATCTGCGCTCGACCACCGGAATCGCGTGAAGTGGCGTTGACCGACCTGAAGCCGTTCAGCGCCCTGTTGTGCTGCAGCATGACATTCCTGCGCGTTGCACAACAGAGTCGAACGACCCGGTGCACGGCAAGGCCGGGGAGCACAGGCCCGGACCACGAACCGGGCCATCTTCCATCGACTCAGGGGTTCCATTCGAATGCATTCCAACGCTCGTGTGCTGCACATGGCCGTGCTCGCTGGCCTCGCTGTCCTCTCCGCCCCGGCGATCGCCGGCAAATCCAACCCCGCCGCCACCCTGCGCGCCAACGACCTGCTGGCCACGCACGCCGCCGCCGCGCAACGCGCCGCCGACGATGCCTTCCTCGTGCGCGATGTCCTCGTCGACGCCGATGGCACCGAGCACGTCCGCTACGACCGCACCTGGCGCGGCCTGCCGGTGATCGGTGGCGACGTGGTCGTGCATTCGCGCAACGGCCAGTTCAAGTCGGCCTCGCTCGGGCTGCGCACGCGCGAACGCCCGCTGTTGCGCGCCACGCGCACCGCGGACGACGCCATCCTCGCCGCCGGCGCCGATTTCAACGGCAAGCTCGACGACATCGGCAGCCAGGGCCTGGTGGTCTATGCCGGCGGCGCGCGCCCGGTCCTCGCCTGGGAAATCCGCGTGCGCGGTGTTTCGAAGCGCGATGGCGACGCGGACATGCGCTACTTCGTCGACGCCAAGTCCGGCAAGGTCCTCGACAAGTGGAATCGCATCCACACCACCGCCGCGGCGGGTGTCGGCCAGACGCTGTTCCTCGGCGACGTGGGCATCACCACCGATTCGATCAGCGGCGGCTACCAGATGGTCGATCCCACGCGCGGCGGCGGCAACACGCGCGACGGCAAGGGCAAGGTGATCGACCAGGTGTACAGCACGGCCGCGATCATGACCGACGCCGACAACGACTGGGGCAACAACAACGAGTCGTCGGTCGCCTCCGAAGCCTCGGACGCGCACTTCGGCGTGGCCACCACCTGGGATTTCTACAAGACCATCTTCGGCCGCAACGGCATCTACAACGATGGCGTCGGCGTGAAGAGCGTCGTCAACATCACCTTCCGCAACGGCGGCCCGGCCACGGGCGGCAACGCGGCGTGGTACGGCGCGCCCTACAAGTTCATGGCTTACGGCCTGGGCACCTCGAGCTGGTTCCCCGTCGTCGCCATCGACGTCGCGGGCCACGAGATGACGCATGGCGTGACCGAAGCGACGGCGGGCCTGACGTATTCCAACGACGCCGGCGGGCTCAACGAAGCCTCGTCGGACATCATGGGCACGATGGTCGAGTACTTCGCCAACAACGCCGCCGACGTGCCGGACTACATGATCGGCGAGAAGATCTATCGCTCCAATCCGACCGGCCATACCGCGCTGCGTTACATGTTCCGCCCGGGCGATGCCGACGGCGGGCGTTCGTACAACTGCTATCCGGCGGCTGGCCTGACCGGCGTGGATCCGCATTACTCGTCGGGCCCGGGCAACCACTTCTTCTACCTGCTGGCGGAAGGCGCGGTGAACCCCTCGGGCTTCAACTACACGCCCGCGCAACTGGTGTGCAACGGCGA
Source organism: Lysobacter sp. P5_B12 (assembly GCF_056400425.1). Taxonomy (NCBI): domain Bacteria; kingdom Pseudomonadati; phylum Pseudomonadota; class Gammaproteobacteria; order Lysobacterales; family Lysobacteraceae; genus Lysobacter; species Lysobacter sp. P5_B12. The sequence continues at coordinate 98,604 of NZ_JBFULG010000009.1, read as the reverse complement.
CACCGGCGTGACCGGCATCGGCCGCGACGCCGCGCAGCGCATCTACTATCGCGCGCTGACGGTGTACTTCACCTCCACCGAGACCTATCCGAAGGCGCGTGCAGATACGCTGAAGGCGGCGGCCGACCTGTATGGCTCGGGTTCGACGCAGTACAACGCCGTCGCGCGTGCATGGAGCGCCGTGTCGGTCAACTGATCGTCGTTTGCCGAAAACGAAACGGCCCGCATTTTGCGGGCCGTTTTTGTTCACGCCGGTTGCAGGCGCTCCTGGCGCATCGATGGCGCGCGCAGGTAAGTGATCGCGCGCCACGCCCATTCCAGCGGGCCGTAGCGGAAGCGCTTGAGCCACAGGTTCGCCAGCACGAGCAACACCGCGAACACCGCCACGCACCAGAGCAACTGCCACGCGCGGCCCATGCCGTAGTGGCCCAGGCCATAGCCGTAGAAGAACAGCGTGCCGATCACCGACATCGAGATGTAAACGCTCAGCGCCATGCGCCCGGCTTGCGCGAAGGGCGCGACGAACCCGCGCAATCGCGGCGAGTGGAACATCAGCACGATCGCGGCCACGTACCCGAGGCATGCAGGCAGCGAGGCGATGAGCATCAGGCCCTGCGAGAAGGTGAACAAGGCATCGTTGATGCCGCGCACGTGCGTGGAGGCGATCGCCGCGCCGACGATCGACAGGCCGATGCCGAACGGGATGCCGAACAAGGCCATCTTCTTGTAGAAGTCCAGGTGCTCGGCCGGTTGCGTCATCAGGCCCGAGCGGATGAACCACGCGCCGATCAGGAACATGCCGAGCACGAAGGTCAGCGAGAACGGAATGTGGCTGACCGCGTCCTTCGGCCATTCGGCGAGGCGGAACGCGACGTTTTCGGCGTACGTGCCGCTCGTGTTGAGGTGGCGCTCGGTCGCGACCTTGTCGTCGTGTTCCTTGTAGGCCTTCGTGCGCTCCTCGAGCGACTTCTTCAACTCGGCGCGTTCTTCCGGCGTCTTCGCATCGACGAGCGCGGCGCGGTCGCGTTGCGCCTGCGTGGTCTGCGGCGTCGCGAGCCCGCCGATCAGCAATCCGATGCACGGCAGCAGGAACAACACCAGCCCCGCGTTGCGCAATCCGTTGGCCGGCCATTTGCGGATCGCCCAGGCGAGGACGCCGAGCACGAGCAACGGGCCGCCCAGGGCGAGCGACGGTGCCCAGATCTTTTGTTCATGGCCGAGGAAATACGCGGCGCCCGAAATCGCGGCCACGCCGAATGCGACGCCCGCGATCCACAACAACACCTTGGGTTTGGCGTGGAAGACGATCAGCAGGAACGCCGCCGCCATCGCGTAATCGAACAGGATGTCGCCGTTCCAGATGAACACGCAATGCAGGAAACCGAACAGCGCCAGCGCGAGCGTGCGGCGCACGTAAGGCGCCAGGAACGGACGTCCCGCGGCCTGCGCGCGGCCGAGCATCACCGCGAAGCCCATGCCGAACAGCAGCGAGAACATCGTCCAGAACTTGCTGCGGATGAAAACGTGGACGAACCACCCGGCCCAGTAATCGATGCCGGTGATGCCACCGGGCAGGCCGATGTCGAGCTGGCTGATGGGCCGGTTGAAGAACTCGACGTTCATCAGGAGGATGCCGAACAGCGCGACCCCGCGGATGACGTCGAGCGTCGTGATGCGGTCTTGCGTGCCGATCGGGGTGAAGCGTGTTTCGGTCATGGTGCCCTCCGTGTGGCGGGATTACGCCACGCGGAGGGCCCGTCGGTCAGGGCCGGAAGTCAGTGGGACGACAGGCCCCGGCTCGAATTAGTGGTGATGGCCGCCATCGCCGTGCACGTGGCCGTGCTCCAGCTCTTCGGCGGAGGCTTCGCGCACGTCGACGATCTCCACGTCGAAGTGCAGGTCCTTGCCGGCCATCGGGTGGTTGAGGTCGACGTCGACCACGCTCATGCCGACCTTCTGGATCGTCACCGCGCGCGGGCCGAAGTTGGTGTTCAGCACGACCTGCATGCCGGGGGCCAGGCGCTGGTTGCCGAAATGCTTCTTCGGCACGCGCTGGCTCAGGCCTTCCTTGATTTCGCCGTAGGCATCGGCCGCGGCCACGTCCACGCCGAACTTCTCGCCGGCCTCGTGCCCTTCCATCGCCTTCTCCAGGCCCGGGATGATGTTGCCGTGGCCGATCAGGATGGCGAGCGGCTCGCGGTCGGCCGACGATTCGATCGGCGTTTCGCCGGCTTCGTGGGCGGAGCGCTCGTTGACGGTGTAATGGAAGCGGACGACGCGGTCTTTTTCGATCTTCATCGGGGTTCCGGTGGCCTGGCGAATGCGCAGGCTCGATGGGGGCGCTTGCTAGCGCCGCGTGAAAGCGGCCAAACTCGCCGGCGATGAACGCCGAACGCAGCACGGCCCGCGGGGTCGCGCATTATCCGGGCATCCCGGCACCCGCGCCAGCGCGGGTCCGCTCCCTCCTTCTTCTGTTCGCAACGGTGCTGCTCGCTTCGTGCGGTGGCGGCGAGGCGGTGCGTGCGCCCGCGCCGAGCGCGCGGATCGCGATGCCGCGCACCTGGCCGGTGATCGAACCGGCCGACCCGGCGCGTGCCAACGCGGTGCTGATGCGCGCCATCGGCCTGGTCGGCACGCCGTATCGCTGGGGCGGCAACACGCCCGAGGGCGGCTTCGACTGCAGCGGCCTGGTGAACTACGTCTTCCACGACATGGCGGCGGTGCAGTTGCCGCGGACCTCGCGGGATCTCGCCGCGGCGGGTGGGCCGAAGGTCGCCGTCGATCGCCTGGCCGCGGCCGACCTGGTGTTCTTCTCCAGCGGCAGCACGGTCACGCACGTGGGCATTTATGTCGGCGAAGGGCGCTTCGTCCACGCCCCGAGTACCGGTGGCACGGTCCGCCTGGACCACCTCGACGGCCCTTACTGGGCCCAGCATTACGCCGGTGCCCGCCGGGTCCTGCGCTAGGGCGCATTCAGAAAATCAAGCGGCCGTGGCGGGTGGATGAATACGAAGACCGGTCACGAATCTTGCATGGGTTCACGCGACCCTAACGAATTTTGAACCTTCACCCGGTCTTCAGCCGGTAAGGTCGCCCGGACTTCGATTCAGTGATGGCTTCGTGACGACCAACGCGACAACTGGCCAAACCGCCACCACCGCCCTGCGCATGCGCGCGGGCGCGATCCGTTTCCTGTGTGCCGCCGCGCTCTGCGTGGCCGCCACCAATGCGTTTGCCCAGGATGCCAACGTCGTGGCCGCCGGCGCGCAATCGGCCGTGCAGCTCGATACGCCGATCAAGATGGCCGCGCCCCTCAAGGTGCGCCCGATCTTCGGCGACCTGGCCGAACTCGATCCCAACGCCGTCCTCGACCAGCAGCAGAAGCCCAAGCTCACCGAACGCATCTCCGGCGTCCTCAGCAAGGCGATGTCGCTGCTCGGCACGCCCTATCGCTGGGGCGGCGAGTCCACCGACGGTTTCGATTGCAGCGGCCTGGTCGGTTACGTCTATCGCAGCGTGCTGGGCATGGAACTGCCGCGCGTCTCGCGCCAGATGGCCACCACGGGCGAAGCGGTCGATCGTTCGTCGCTGGCGCCGGGCGACCTGGTGTTCTTCGGCCTGCGCGGCCGCGTGACCCACGTCGGCATCTATGTCGGCGAAGGCCGCTTCCTGCATGCGCCGAGCCGCGGCAAGGACGTCCGCGTGGACAGCCTGGCCTCGAGCTACTGGTCGGGTCGCTACCTGCAGGGGCGCCGCGTCGCGATGTAATCCGCACGCGCAACCCGCTTCGAAGGCCGCCGAAAGGCGGCCTTCTGCATTTCAGGGGGGCGCGGCCGGGTCGCGCACGGCCTGCATCATCCGGTCCGCCTCCTCGGCCATCGCGCGGTCCTCGTCGGTGGCCGGTACCCACGGCGGCACGGGCACCGGCTTGCCTTCGACGCCGTCGAGCGCCACGAACACGATGATGCAATGGGTACACAGGCGCCCTTCCCCGCCCATGGGGTCGCGGGCGCGCACGTCGACGGCGAACTGCATCGAACTGGTCCCCGTGCGCGCGAGCGTCGCCGACACCGTCACCAGGTCGCCGATCCGCACCGGCGCGACGAAGCGGATGCCACCGACCGCGACGGTCACGCAGTACTTCCCCGCCCATCCGACTGCGGCGGCATAGCCGGCCTGGTCGATCCACTTCATCACCACGCCGCCGTGCACCTTGCCGCCGTAGTTGACGTCGGAGGGTTCGGCGAGGAACCGCAGGTTGAGGGTGCGCTGGTGTCCGGCCATGGTGCGGGGATCCGATGACGGAGGCGGACGGCGAGTCTACGCCGCCCCGTGCGAAGGCCATCTTGCAGGCCGCGCCGGCGCACGTGCATGCTGATGCGACTGCGTGGGGAGTGACGGCGAATGGGCAAGGCAATCGTGCAATGCGTGCTCGGCGTGCTCGCCGGCCTGGTGGTGATGTACATCGTCATCGCCGGCATCGAATACGGCAGCCATCTGTTGTATCCGCCACCGCAGGGGCTGGATCCGAAGGACACGGCCAATCTCGCCGCGATCCTGGCGGCCGCGCCGTTCGCCGCACTTGCGATGCTCGTGCTTGCGTGGGTCGCCGGTGCGTTCGCAGGCGGCTGGGTTGCAGCGAAGATCTCGCGCGCCTGGCCGCGCACCGCGGCCGTCGTCGTCGCGCTCTTCGTCCTGCTCGGCGTGATCGGGATGATCCTCATCGTGCCGAATCATCCGACGTGGGTCGCGATCCTCGGCGTCGTGTTGCCTGTTCCGATGGCCTTGCTCGGCGCGCGTCTCGCGCGTCCGCGGCAAGCTGTTTCCGTCACCTGATCCCCGCCCCCATGCAAACCCTGTTTCGCGCGACGCGCATCGCCGTCGCCCTGCTGTCGTTTTCGACGCTGTCGTCCTTCGCCGCAGACGTTCCGCGCGAGAAGCCCTTGCCGCAGTCGGGCGCGTACGAAGTGCCCGATGCCTGGCGCCAGCCGATCGCACCGCTGCAACTGGCGGACCACACCTGGTACATCGGCACCGAATCCATCAGCGCGATCCTGGTCGTCACGCCCGATGGCGCGCTGTTGATCGACGGCGGCATGCCGCAGGCCGCCGAGATGTTGCTCGCCAACATGCGCAAGGCCGGCGTCGCACCGAATCAGTTGCGCTGGCTCCTGGTCTCGCACGCGCACGCCGACCACGCCGGCCCGGTGGCCGCGCTGCGGCGCGCGACCAGCGCGCGTGTCGTCGCCAACGCCGAATCCGCGGCGATGCTCGCCAGGGGCGGCACCGACGACATCCATTTCGGCGACGGCATCACCTTCCCGCCGGCGCAGGTCGATCGTTATCTGCAGGACGAGGAAGTCGTCGCGTTGGGCGCGATGCGCCTCACCGGGCATTTCACGCCGGGGCACACGCCGGGCAGCACGAGTTGGACATGGACGGACACGAAGGACGGCAAGCCGCTGCGCATCGCGTACGTCGACAGTCTCAGTGCACCTGGCTACAAATTGATCGGGAATGCGCGGTTTCCGCGGATCGTGGAGACGTACAAGCGCACGTTCGACGTTGTCCGGAAACTACCGTGCGATGTGTTGTTGACGCCGCATGCGGATGCGAGCGGGTGGACGCCGATTGACGCTGCGAATCCGCATCCCAAGCCGATGACTTGTGTCGAGTATGCGGATGGGGCTGAGGCGAAGTTCGATGCCGAGGTTGCCAAGCAGCGTTCTGGATCTCGCTAAGAGCGCTGTTGCATTTGTAGTGAAGCGCGCCACAAACCGATTGGCGCGCCGCCGGGAACGTGCGGCATTACCTTGCGGGTCGCTTCGATCAAGGGGTTTTCGCTCGAGCGATTGTTGGGGGCTGCAAAGCAAGCTTTGCAGGTAGCCGATCGTTTTCGTCAAAAAGCGCAAGGGCTGCGCCGCGCTCCGCTCTCAATGATCGGCCAGTGCGAAGCTTGCTTCGCACTCAAAAATGAAAGCCCGAGCGAAAGCGACCTGATCGAAGCGACCCTGATGGTGATGCCCCAGCGTGGGGAGTTTCAAATTTTTTTCCCAAAAAAATTTGGAACTTCACACGTTCGGGCGGCGCGCCAACAGGTTTCGAGCGCGCCCTCCTACGTCTCAAGATGCCGATGGCTCTTAACGCCCCCAGCTTCCATCACGTACTCCATATTCACCGCGACCGGCGCGCTCTCAACGAAGCCGAACTTCGCGTACAAATACTTCGCGTCACCGTCGGCAACCAAGGTCACATAAGCCGACGGCGGGACATTCCGCAGCAACCAGGCGTCGAGCGCAGCCATCACCCGCCGCCCCAAGCCTTGCCCCTGCAACTCCGGCACGATGGCGATATCCACGACGGTGAAGAAACACCCGTTGTCCCCGATCACGCGCCCCATCCCGACGACCGCGCCATCGCGCGCCAAACTGACGCCGTACAACGTATTGGGCAACGCACGCTCCGCCGCCTCGCGCGACTTCGCATGCATTCCCGCCGCCGCGCGCACGCGCAAGTAATCGTCGACGTCCGGAAACCGCTCGACCAAAACGATCTCGCTCATGTCGGCTCTCTCGCGACATGCTCCACCCCGACATTGCTCGACGCCGCCTCGTACACCGTGCGATCCAGCAAACCCGTTTCCTTCGCGACCAACACCGGCACCAACATCTGCCCGGTGACGTTGGTCATCGTGCGCATCATGTCCAGCACCCGGTCGATCGCGTACAGATAGCCGATCGCTTCCAGGGGCAAGCCCGCGGCGCTCAACACCACCGTCGCCATGATCACCGCAGTTCCGGGCACGCCTGCCGTCCCGAAGCTGCCGAGCACCGAGGCCAATGCGATCGTCACGTACGTGCCCGCGTGCAACTCGATGCCCGAATACTGTGCGATGAACACCGCCGCCAACGCCGGGTAGATCGCGCCGCAGCCGTCCATCTTGATGCTCGCGCCCAGCGGCACGGCGAAGGCCGCGTAATCCTTGTCGACGCCGTGGTTGTGTTCGACCGCGCGCAGCGAAACGGGCATCGCCGCGAAACTGCTGGAAGCGACGAAGCCCACCTGCATCGCGGGCGCCGCCCCGCGGAAGAACTTCAGCGGATTGAGCCCGTGCATGAGCAGCAGCGCGCCATAGACGACCACGATCTGCACGATGCACGCGATGAACAGCGCGATGACGAAATTCCCCAGCGGCAGCAGCTTCTCGAAACCGTAAGCGCCGACCAGGCCCGCGATCAGACCGAAGGTGCCCAGCGGCGTGAACTCCAGCACGAAGCGCGTGACCTGGATCATCGTGTCGTTCGCTTCGCGCGCGAGCAGGCGCAGGTTCGTCGCCTTCTCGCCAAGCTTCACGAACGCGAACCCGATCAGGCCCGCGAAGAAGATCACCTGCAGGATCGTGGAATTGCTCGGCACGATGACGCTGGTGCCGTCGGCCGTCTTGCCCGCGGCGGTGGCGGACAATGCACGAAACGGATTCTGCGGCACGATGTTGAGCAACACATCGAGCGGGCCGGGCACGTTCTTCGGCGTGTAGTCCGATGCGATCGCCAGTGCGCCGACGCCCACGCCCGGCTGCACGATCCAGCCCACCGCCAGGCCCACGGCGACCGCGAGCACGGCGGTGATGGCGAACCACGCGAAGGTGCGCCCCGCGAGCGCGGCGATCGATTTCTGCCCGTGCAATGCACCGACCGCGTTGATCACCGCGAACAACACCAGCGGGATCGCGATCATCTTGATCAGGTTGACGTAGACATCGCCCAGCGGCTGGAACCACCGCTCGGCCGCAGGCCCCAGCAGCCAACCCGCGAGCGCGCCGAGCACGAAGCCGGCGAGCACGCGCTGCCAGAAAGGAATCCGCAACCAGCCTGCAACCAATGCCATTGCACCATCCACGAAAAAGTCGAACGCCGACCATAGCCGAGCGGCCGTCGTGGTCGCGAGTGCATGGGCGGAACACCGGCGTTCCGTATCATCTCCCTTCCCTCACCGCCCGACGCCCCATGCGCCCATTGCCCCTGGCCCTCGCCGCGCTCCTCACCGCCTGCGCCAGCACGCCGGGCACGCCGCCGGCCGTGGCGGTGCCGCACGCCATCGACGTCCCGCAGGTCCGCCATCCCGACGGCGAAACGGCCGCCTGGTGGTATCGGGCCGGCGCCGCGCGTGCGGCCGGCAACGGCGCGATGCGGGGCCATGCGCGCAACGTGATCATTTTCCTCGGCGATGGCATGAGCCTGCCGACGGTGGCCGCCGCCCGCATTCTCGCGGGCCAACGCGCGGGCAACCCCGGCGAAGAAACGCTGCTGTCGTTCGAGGAATTCCCGAACACCGCACTCAGCCGCACCTACAACACCGACTACCAGACGCCCGATTCGGCCGGCACGATGACCGCCATCGCGACGGGCGTGAAGACGCGCCTGGGCGTCATCGGCATCGGGCCGGGCAACGCACGCGGCGATTGCGCGGCGGTGAAGGACAACACGCTGCTGAGCATCGTCGAACTCGGTGAGTCGGCGGGGCTGTCGACCGGCGTGGTCACGACCACGCGGCTCACGCACGCCACGCCGGCCTCCGTCTACGCGCACGGGCCTGATCGCAATTGGGAAGACGACAGTTATCTCCCGGCGGCGAAGGCTGCGGCGGGGTGTCGCGACCTCGCCGCGCAGTTCGTCGACTTCGATTTCGGCGACGGCATCGACATCGCGCTGGCCGGCGGCCGTGCGAAGTTCACGCCGAACACGCTGCCCGATGCCGTCGATCCCGCGCTGAAAGGCATGCGCAAGGACGGCCGCAATCTGGTCGACGAATGGAAGGCGAAGTATCCGGACGGCACGTATGTCGTGGATTCGACGCAACTGGCGCAAGCCGGCGACGCGCCGCGCGTGCTCGGCTTGTTCGCGCCGCAGCACCTGTCGTACACGGCCGATCGCAAGATTGGTGGGCCGGAGCCCACGCTCGCGGACATGACGCGGGCGGCGATCGCACACCTGCAACGCAATGCGAAGGGCTACGTGTTGCTCGTCGAAGGCGGACGCATCGATCATGCGCACCACGACGGCAACGCGCGCCGCGCCCTCGAGGAAACCATCGCGTTCTCCGATGCCGTGCGCGCCGCCGACACCGACACCAGCGACGACGACACGCTGATCCTGGTCACCGCCGACCACGCGCACACGATGTATTTCGCCGGCTATCCCAAGCGCGGCAATCCGATCCTCGACAAGGTGCGCGGCATCAGCGGCGAAGACTCCTCGGGCAGCGAGTACGCCGTCGACAAACTCGGCCAGCCCTACACGACGCTGGGCTACGCCAATGGCCCCGGCGCGCCGAAGGCCGGTGCGCCGCGGCCGGATTTGGACGATGTCGACACCGAAGCGGTCGACTACCTGCAGCAGGCGCTCGTGCCGCTCGGCGCGGAAACACACGGCGGCGACGATGTCGGCGTGTGGGCGAAAGGCCCGGGGGCCGACGCGGTGCGCGGCAGCGTCGAGGAAAACGTGTTGTTCCACTTCCTCGTGCAGGCCACGCCGGCATTGCGCGAACGCCTGTGCGCGGCGAACACCTGCAATGCCGATGGCGTGCCGGTCGAACTGCCGAAGCCTGCGGACTTCAAGCGTGCGCGGTAAGCGCCGGCGCTAACCGATCTCCAGCGCCGTCGCGCGTTCCTTCAGCGACGGCGACAACCACAGGTGCGACCCCACCTGGGCGAAACCCAGTGCGTCGAAGCGCTTGCGATAGAACGACGCCGGCCGATCCTGGAAGTCGTGCTCGTCGCCCACCGCGTGGTCTTCGCGCGCGAAGGTTTCCAGGAACGCGACACCGCCGCACAGATCCGCCAGGCCTTGCAGGCCGCGATCGAGTTCGCGCGTGGGCAGGTAATGCAGCACGTCGCTGCAGACCAGCAGGTCGGCGGGCGCGCAGGGACGCAGGTGTTCGAAGTCGCCGAAGCGCGCCATGTGCAGGTTGCGGCTGCGGCCGTAGCGGCGCACCGCGTATTCGCTCGAATCGAAGGCGAGATAGCGCAGGCCGGGCCGTAGCTTCAGCAGCGGTGCGCGCCAGACGGCTTCGCCCGCGCCGATGTCGAGCACGGTGCGGATCGGACGCTCGAGGTGATATTCGGCGGCCGCGACAGCCATTGCCACCTTGCGTGCGAGACGGGCCCGGTCGCCGATGCCGCCCCGGCGGTACCAGCGATCGAAGTATGCTTGGTCGTAATTCTTTTCCATCCCGCGATGCTACCGCCCATGACCCACGACCTGCTCATGTACAACGTGACGAAGACCGCCCACCTCGTCTTCGTCATGGCCTGGATGGGCGGGGTGTTCTACCTGCCGCGCATCCTCGTGAACATCGCCGAGGCCGGCGACGCACCCGCCGTGCGCGCGCGCCTGGAGTTGATGGGCCGGCGCCTGTACCGCTTCGGGCACGTGATGTTCGGCCTGGCCTTCGTGCTGGGCCTGACGCTGTGGCTGCACTTCCACATGGCCGGTGGCTGGCTGCACGCGAAGCTCACTCTCGTCGCGCTGATGCTCCTGCACTACACGCTGGCGGGGCGCTGGCTGAAGGGCGTCGGGAAGGGCAAGCCGCTGCCCTCCCCGACCGCGTTGCGCTGGTTCAACGAAGTGCCGGTCTTCCTGTTGATCGGCATCGTGTACCTGGTGCTCGCCAAGCCGTTTTGAAAATCACGCGTACTGCGCACTCTTCACCAGCAGGTGCTTGGCCAGCAGGCCGTGCATCTTGCCGATGCCGCGCGCCAGGTGCAGCGTGCCGAACAGAAGCAGGATGCCGGTGACGAAGACGATCGGGTACTGCCACCAGCCCAGCGTGTAGGTCAGGTCCCAGTTGTTGATGTACCAATTGTCGAACGCGCCGAAACCGAACATCAGCGGCGCGAGGACGAAAGACACCGCCACCGTCAGCAAGGTCACCATCAGCGTGAAGTACAGGATCCCGAGCGGCAGCATCGCGACCATGTAAAGCAGCGTCGACCACGTGCGCGGATCGGAGAACATGTCGTTGATGCGGTCGATCCATCCCTTGCCGCGCGCGGAATACAAGGGCCGGCGCGGCATGCGTTCGCCGAGCATGGTTTCGACGATGCGGCCTTCGACCAGCGACAACACGCGCACCGATCCCAGGAACAGGATCGCAACCGGGATGCCGATGATCAGGATCGACAGGCCCGCCGAGAGCGACAGCCCGACGACGACCCACGTGAAGTAGAAGATGCCCGTCGCCAGCGCGAGGACCGAGTAGAACAACGCGCCATAGGTGCGCGGATCGGCGGCGACGCCGAAGAACTTGCCGAGCGCCGATTCCCGCGGCGCCGGGCGCGGCTGGCGCAGCGCGGTCTGCACGCGCACTTCGGTGTCGCGATAGATGTCGGCGACCTCGTGCGGCGCACCGTAGCTGCCGGCGACCGACGCGATGATGTCGGCCTCGGGCATGCCCGGGTTTTCGGCGAGTTCCGAGCGCAGGTATTCCTCGGCGTCGTACAGCGCGTCCTGCACCAGCGCGGGGTCGGACCCGGCGAGCGCTTCGCGCAGTTGCTCGAGATATTCGGGAATGGAATGCGGCAGGCGTGCGCTGGAGTCGAACGCGTTCATGGCAGGAGTCCTTCGAGGACGGAGTCGACGGAAGTACGGGTGGCGCGCCAGGCGGCGGTCCATTCGGAAAGCGCGGTGCGGCCGGTGGGCGTGATCGCGTAATAGCGGCGCGGCGGGCCGGCCACCGAGGGCTCGACATGGCTGGCGAGGAAGCCGGCGCTCTCGAGATTGCGCAGCACCGGATACAACGCGCTCTGCTTGCCGCTGAGCACGCCCTCCCCGCTGCGTTCGAGGGTCTTGGCGATCTGGTAGCCGTACATCGGCCCCGGCGCCGTGGCCAGGACGGCCAGCAGGGCGAGCGAAACCGTGCCCGCGCTCAGCTCGCGCTGGAACTTGCGCAGGGCTTGATCGAGGGCGTCGCGGTCGGGGGTGTCCATCGCTGCCGGTGGTCCACTAGGTTGAAGCGCAGACTAGTGCGCAGTTCGATCTAGTGAATGTGCCACTAGTCACGAGCGCGAATTGACAGGGTCGAGCCGCAGGCGGAATATAACGTTCGTTATATAGGAGGTATTCCATGGTCGCGCTCAAGGTCACCACCGTCGGTTCTTCGGTCGGCGTCATCCTCAACAAGGAAGCCCAGTCCCTCCTCCGCGCGAAGAAGGGCGACACGCTCTTCCTGACCGAAACGCCCTCCGGTGTCCGCCTGACCGCCTACAGCCCGGAATTCGAGCGCCAGATGGCGCTGGCCGAAGAAATCATGCACGACGACAAGGACGTCCTCCGGGCGCTGGCGAAATGACGCAATGGCGTTGGTTGGCGCCAGAAACGGTTTACGCGATCCACGATCGGCAACTCGCCGAACACGGCGGATTGGAAGGCATCAAGGATCTCGGCGCCGTCGAATCCGCCCTCGCACGTCCGGTGCGCCTGGCCGAATACGAAAATCCGGATGTCTTCGACCTCGCCGCCTGCTACCTCTGGGGCATCGTCCGAAATCACGGATTCTCCGACGGAAACAAGCGCACGGCCTGGGTCATCGCGCGTGTTTTTCTCGCTGATCACGGCGTCCGAATCGCGTTCGAGAAAACCGAAGCCGTCCGCACCGTCGAGCTGGCGGCGGCCGGCGAGACGTCGCAGAAAGAACTGGCAGCGTGGTTCCGAAACCGCGCCCTTTCCTGACCTACTTCAACATCGGCCCCAGCGCCTTCCACACGTGGTCCCGCAGCTTGGGCTGTGCACTCGCCACCGGGTGGAGGTTGTCGTCCTGGAAATTCGCGCGGTCGCCGGCGATGGGTTCCAGCAGGAAGGGCACGAGCGGGACGGCGTATTGCTTCGCGAGCGCGGTGTAGTTGCCTTCGACGCCCTGGGTGTATTCGCGGCCGTAGTTCGGCGGCATGCGCATGCCGACCAGCAGCACCTGCGCGCCGGCGGTCTTCGATGCCTTGATCATGCGTTCGAGGTTGGCCTTGGTCTGCGCCAGCGGCAGCCCGCGCAATCCGTCGTTGCCGCCGAGCGCGATGACCACGAGCTTGGGTTGCACACGCTTGAGTTCGCCCGCGATGCGCGCCGCGCCACCGGCGGTGGTCTCGCCGCTGATGCTCGCGTTCACCACGCGCCAGGCGGGCTTTTCCTTCGCGATGCGGCCGGCGGTCAACGCCACCCAGCCTTGCGACGCCGCGAGCCCGTAGGCGGCCGACAACGAATCGCCCATCACCAGGACCGCGCGCTGTGCAGTGGCCGATGTCTTCGCGGGCGCGGCGGCATGCAGCGGCGCGAACAATCCCAGGCACAGGGCCAACGTCGCGAACACGCGGGCGAAGCCGCGCGAGGGACCGATGGCCCATTGATTCACGCCCGTGGCTGCCGCATAAGCTTTGAACATCCCCCGCTCCTTCGCATGGTTCGCTCCCAGCATGGCCGATTCCGTTGGACTGCGCGCTGAAAGCCGCATGCATGCCCCCACCTCCACCGTCGCGCTCGATGTCCGTGGCCTCGGCAAGACCGTCCCGCTGCCCGACGGCGCGCTGACGATCCTGGAGGACGTGGCCTTCACGGTCGAACGCGGCGATGCCGTCGCGATCGTCGGTGCGTCGGGCTCGGGCAAGAGCACGCTGCTGTCGCTGCTCGCGGGGCTCGACACGCCGAGCTCGGGCAGCGTGCACCTGGACGGCCAATCGCTCTCGACGCTCGACGAGGACGGTCGCGCGCGCGTGCGCGGCGAGAAGGTCGGCTTCGTGTTCCAGAGCTTCCAGTTGCTGCCGACGCTGACGGCGCTCGAAAACGTGATGCTGCCGCTGGAATTACGCGGCGATGCCGATGCGCAGGCGCCCGCGCGGCGCATCCTCGAGAAAGTCGGCCTGTCCGCGCGTCTCGGGCATTACCCGCGGCAACTGTCGGGCGGCGAGCAACAGCGCGTCGCTCTCGCGCGCGCGTTCGTCACGCAACCGGCGTTGCTTTTCGCCGATGAACCCACGGGCAATCTCGACACGCACACGGGCCAAGCGATCATCGACCTGTTGTTCGCGCTCAACGCCGACGCGGGCACCACGCTGGTGCTGGTGACGCACGACGAACACCTCGCCGCACGCTGCCGCCATCAGATCCGGCTCGACAGCGGACGTCGCGTCGCATGAATCCGCTCGTGCTGGCGTGGCGACAACTGCGCCGCGATTTCGCATCGGGCGACGTGCGCATCCTCTTCGTCGCGCTCATCCTCGCGGTGGTCGCGATCACGTCGGTCGGCTTCGTCACCGACCGCGCGGGCCGTGCGCTCGCGCAGGAAGCGAACCGTCTGCTCGGCGGCGATGCGGTCGTGCGTTCGGATTCGCCGATCACCGGCGCGGTGCGCGATGCGGCGAACGCGCCCGGCCTGCACCATGCGCAGACCGTCGAATTGCGCAGCATGGTGCGCGTGGGCGAGCGCCTCCAGCTCGGCGAGTTGCGCGCGCTGGATTCGCAGTTCCCCTTGCGCGGTACGTTCCGCCTCGTCGATCGCATCGGTGGGCCGGAGCGCGATGCACGCGGCGGGCCCGCGCCCGGCACGGCCTGGATGACCGTCGCCGGTGCGCAGACGCTCGATGCGAAACCCGGCGATGCACTCACCATCGGCGATGCGCACTTCCGCATCGCCGCACTCGTCGCGCAGGAACCCGACGCCGCGTTCGACTACTTCAACACCGCGCCGCGCGTGGCGATCAATCTCACCGACCTGCCGAAGACCGGCCTGGTGCAGGAAGGCAGTCGCCTCGGCTATCGCCTCGTTGTCGCGGGAGACGGGCCTTCGGTGGCGCGTTTCCTCGAAACAGCACGCACGCATCGTGGCCGTGGACAGCGCATCGAGACGATCGAAGACGCGCGGCCGGAGATGCGGTCGGCACTGGATCGCGCGGGGCGCTTCCTCGGGTTGGCGGCGCTGGTGTCGGTCATCCTCGCGTCGATCGCCGTGGCGATGGCGGCGCGTCGGCACAGCGCACGCCATCTCGACGGCAGCGCCGTCATGCGCTGCCTGGGCGCGCAGCAACGCACGCTGGTCGCGGTGCATCTGGGCGAATTGACGTGGCTGGGGTTGATCGCGTGCACCGTCGGCGTCGCCATCGCGTTCGCGCTGCAATGGGCGGTCGGCGAATGGCTCGCGCGCGTGCTCGCCATCGCGATTCCGCCGGCCGGGTGGTTGCCGGCCTTGCAGGGTTACGCGGTCGGGATGATCGTGTTGATCGCCTTCGGCGCGCCGCCCGTGCTGGCATTGCGGCGCGTGCCGGCGCTGCGCGTGTTGCGGCGCGACCTGGATCCGACGGAACCGAGCGCGTGGATCGTGGGTGTCGCCGCGTTCGCCGGTCTTGCGGCGCTGCTGTGGTGGAAGGCCGAATCGCCGACGCTCGCCGTTGCGATGCTCGGCGGCATCGCGGGCACCTTGCTGGTGTTGGCCCTGCTTGCCTGGGCGATGATCCTCATCGTGCGCAAGGTGCGCACGCGGCTGCGCGGCAGCCTGCGCTACGGGCTGGCGAACGTCGGGCGCCGCGCGGGCACGGCGGTCGCGCAAGTCTCTGCGCTGGGCCTCGGGTTGATGGCCTTGTTGTTGCTGACCTTCGTGCGCACCGACCTGCTCGATCGCTGGCAACTCTCGCTGGCCGAAAACGCGCCGAACCGTTTCATCCTCAACGTGCAGCAGGACCAGCTCGCACCGGTGCACGACTTCGTCATCTCGAACGGGCTCGCCGCGCCGACGCTGTATCCGATGGTGCGCGCGCGCCTGCTGGAACGAAACGACAAGGCCGTGACCGTGAAGGACTACCCGGACAACCCGGGCATGCAGCGCCGCGTCGAACGCGAGTTCAATCTCTCCTTCGGCAGCGCGCTGCGCGACGACAATCGCCTTTCGGCCGGCACGTTCTGGGGCGATCGCGTTCCGAAATCGCCGGAGTTGTCGGTCGAGCAGAACTTCGCCGAATCGCTGGGATGGCAACTCGGCGACCGCATCACCTTCGACATCGCCGGCCAACCCTTTGCCGCAAGGATCACGAGTTTCCGGGAAGTCAGCTGGGACAGCTTTCGACCGAATTTCTTCGTGCTCGTTTCGCCCGGCGCGCTCGACGGCTATCCGGCGAGCTGGATCACCGCAGTGAGCGTGCCGAAATCGCAGCCGCGCTTCACCGCGCAACTCGTCGAACGGTTTCCGAATCTCACCGTCATCGACATCGAAGCCACGCTCGCGCAGGTGCGCGCGACCGCCGACCAGGTGTCGGTGGTCGTGCAGGTGGTTTTCTGGTTCTCGCTCGCGGCCGGCATCCTCGTGTTGCTCGCCGCGATCAGCGCGAGCCAGGACGAACGCCTGCTCGAAGGCGGCGTGATGCGCGTGCTCGGTGGAAGCCGCAGGCAATTGCGGTTCGCGCAGGCCTCCGAGTTCGCGGCCATCGGCTTGTTGTCGGGATTGGTGGCCGCGATCGCCGCGTCGGTCCTCGCCGGCGTGCTATCCGAGCGCGTGTTCGGGCTGCCGTGGGAACCCAATTGGGCGCTGGCCGCGGCCGGCGGCGGCATCGGGGTGGTGGCGGCCTTGGTCACGGGACTGGTCGCGACGCGGCGCGTGGTCGACGTGCCGCCCTCGGTCGTGTTGCGGGAACTGCAGCAATAGCCGCAGACTCCGGCGAACCCTTTCCGCCGGAGTTCCGCATGCGCTTGCACGTCAGCTCGCTGGCCCTGTCTTTGTCTCTCGCACTCGCCTGCGTGTCCGCGCACGCTGCCGACGCACCGGCCAAGGTGCCGTCGATGCAGGAGATCCTCGATGCCTCGCCGAAAGCCGACTGGCGCACGCTGGATCCGGATCGCACGCTGTACATGCAGTTGCCCGCCGGCCGCGTGGTGATCGAACTCGCGCCGACCTTCGCGCCCGAGCACGTCGCCAACATCCGCACGCTGGCGAAGGAAGGTTATTGGGACGGCTTGTTCGTCATTCGCTCGCAGGACAACTACGTCGCGCAATGGGGCGACCCGGAAGAAGACGCGGCGAAGCAGCGCAAGCGCGGGACGGCGAAACCGAAGTTGCCGGCCGAGTTCGAACGCAGCGCGACGGGCATTTCCTTCGACCGCCTGGCCGACAGCGACGGTTGGGCGCCGCAAGTCGGGTTCTCCGACGGATTCCCCGCGGCGCGCGACCCGGCAGCGGGCAAGGCGTGGCTCGCGCATTGCTATGGCATGGTTGGTGCCGGCCGCGACGTGGCCGCCGACAGCAGCGACGGCACCTCCCTGTATGCGGTGACCGGCCAGTCGCCGCGCATGCTCGATCGCAACATCACCCTGGTGGGCCGCGTGGTCCAGGGCATCGAGTTGCTGAGCGTGCTTCCGCGCGGCACCGGGCCGCTGGGCTTCTACGAAGACCCGAAGCAATACGTGCCCATCGCGTCGGTGAAACTCGCCAGCCAGGTGCCCGAAGCGGAGCGCACGAAGCTCGAGCTGTTGCGCACCGACAGCAAGACCTTCACGACCGTCGTCGAATCGCGCCGCAACCGGAAGGACGAGTGGTACAAGCGCCCCGCCGGCCACATCGATCTGTGCAACGTGCCCTTGCCGGTGCGGACGCCGAAGTAGCCGCTTTCGCAGGCGCGTCGTCACGCGTTTTTAGCTTCCGGCTCCCTAGCCTCATCGGCAGTCCCCCACTGCCCAAGAGGCCTGCGATGCCTACCATGCGACTGCGTGTCACCGGCAGCGAAGACGACGCGCGCGCGATCATCAATCTGCTGCAAAGCCTCGACGGTATCGAGCATGTCGAGGAAGTGGCGGACCTGATGCCGCACATGGACGACGCCGACTCCAGTTCGGCCGGGCTGAGCGACCTGCGCAGCGGCGCGGACGTCCACGAAGTCGAGATCGAAGCGCCGAACGACTCGACCGCACGCAAGGTGCGCGAAACGGTGGAGGCACTGGCCTTCGACCTGGATGTCCTCGCCGAATTCGACGAGGACGAGGACTGAGCCTCAGTCGTTGATGATGTCGAACAACAGCGGCGCGATCGCGTCGCTCACGCTGCATTGCGTGGCGTAGTCGATTTCTTCTTCGCCCGAGAAACTGCTCGCCGACGTGGCCCGATCGCAGGACATCGCGCAACTGCCCGTGGCGCCGGCTTCGCTCGCGAGGATCTCGCGCGGCAGCAGGAGATTGGGCAGGTAATCATCGGGCACGTAACTGGAGGCCATCGTATCGGCGTGGATGTAACTTCCGTTGGGCTCGGTGTCGCTCTCGACGAGGGTGCCGTTTTCGAGCCACACCGTCGTCGCACTCATGATGCTGGTTGGAAGCACGCGCCTGGAGACGACCGCCTGTTCGCCGAGGATCGGACGGGTGTACAGCAGATACTCGAGCGCATTGGCATGTTCCGGCGTATAGCCATGTCGGTTCTCGCGCCCGGCGTCGATGGCGCTGTAGAAGGCCCCGGGAACGCTGATGAACGTCGGATCCGCACGAATGGCGTAGATGTGGATGCCTCGCATATGCGTGGAGCGGCGATTCTCCAGGTGGCGCTGCGCGAAGCGCCGCGCCTGTCCGCGGTCGGCCGTTGTGCTCACCCACGCAACTCCAATGACCTGGGCGGTACTGGTGCAGGGCGCGCCGGACGTTAGCCTCAGCAGGCTTTCGTCGTTGCCGCGCGAATTGAACCCGGAGGCGAACGCGACCGAGGGCGTCGTGGTGTGGACGCGGTACACGATGCGGATCGGCGTCGACGGATCGAAGCCGGGGTTGATCTGCGCTGCTGCGGGCAACGCCATCGCGCACAGCAGGAACGCCATGAACTGGCGGAGACCAAAAGACAGTTGCATCGCGCGCTTCCTCAGTCGTTGATGATCTCGAACAACAGCGGCGTCATCGCGTCGCTCGCGCCACAGACCGCCGCGTAGTCCATCTCGTCGGAGAGCGAAAAACTGCTCGCCGACGTCGCGCGATCGCAGGACAGGGCACAGCTGCCCGACGCCCCGGCTTCGCTCGACAGGATCGCGGCGTGCGGCAACAGCGCCGGCAGATTCCAATCGGACACGATGTTGATCGCAGCCGTCGAAGGATCGTTGACGTAACCGAAGTTGACGGTAGGCGCGCCATCCTCGACCACCACGCCGTCCTCCAACCGCAGTGGCGAGGCCATCGAGATGTTGCGTCCGCGCACGCGCGGGGCGACGACACCCCGTTCGCCGAGGATCGGTCGGGTGTAAAGCAGGTACTCCAGCGCGTTCGCATGCTCCGGCGTGTAACCGGCGCGCGCCCCGCGCCCAGCGTCTATCGCGCTGAAGAAGGCGCCGGGAACGCTGATGAAGTCGGCATCGGCGCGAATGGAGTAGAGATAGACGGGATTCCCGCGCGCGCCCGGCGGCAAGCTTGCGAGGTGCCTGCGCGCGAACCGGAGCGCCTGCGCGCGATCGGTCGTCATGGCCACGAAGGCCGGGGCTTGCGGTGTGGGCGCGTTGTTGCACGGCGCGCCGGATGTCAGTGAGAGCAGGTCACCCATCGTGCCGCGCGGAGTGAAGCCATCCGTGAACGCGTCGTACGGCGATGTGAAATCAACACGGTACACAACCCGGATCGGCGTCGCGGGGTCGAAGCCTGGGTTGATCTGTGCGGCGGCCTGCAACGCTGTCGTGAATAGCACCAGCGCCAGGAACGAGCGGAGGAAAATACACCGTTGCATCGCGCGATTCCTCAGTCGTTGATGATGTCGAGCAACAACGGCGACGCCCCGCGACGAACCTGGCATTGCGCTGAACCGGACGCCGTGGTCTGCGCGCTGCGCGATCCGATCCCGACCCCCGCGCCGTCGCAGCTCATCGAGCAGGAACTGTTGCTGTCCGAACCGCCCTCGGAGTCGCCGTCGTAGCCGACGCGGATCGACGCGGCCGGGACGAACGCCTGCAGGTCGGCGACGACGTCACTCGCTTCCGTCTCGAGCGGTCGATACCGGCTATTGAAGACGGCCTCCTCTTCGATGAAATCGTCGCTCGCGTCGAAAAACACCCGTTCCACGCTGATGATGTTGCCGGGCGCCACGTGGTGCGCGACCACTTCTTCCTCGCCCTCGATCACGGTGGCGTACAGCAGATGTTCGAGCGTCCGCGCCTGCGCCGCCGTATAGCCCTCTTGCCCGGCATGGCCGGCGGCCGCGGCGCGACGCATCACGCCGCGCACATCGATGTACGTGTGGTCGGCGCGGATCGTGTAGATGTACATCGCGTGCTGCGTCCCGTGGCCCGGGATGCCTTCCAGATGGCCCATCGCGAAACCGATGGCGGTATCGCGCCTGGCGCTCGTGCTGACCCAGGTACTGGCACGCGCCAGGTCGGTTTCCTCGCACGACTCGCCCAGTGTGTGGGCGAGCAGGTCCATGTTCGCGCCGCGGCCCTGGAAGCCGTTGGCGAAGATCTCGTGCGGCGGCCGCGAATCGGCACGATAGACACGCGTGATCGGTTGCGCGAGGGTGTCGAACGCGGACAGCAGCAGGCAAGCCGCCACCAGCAACATCGGAAGGATGCGGGACATGTGCGCGCCGCCGTCAGCGATCGATTTCGATCTGGTCGATATCGTCGCAGTAGGGATGGTAGTGGTCGTAGGCGCGAATCCTGTAGCCACCCGCCATCGCCGTCATCAGCTGCTTGTACAAGGCCTGCCCGCGCGGCCAATCGAGGTTGTAGGCCTTGTTGAGTGGGTACCAATAGTCCACGGAATTGTCGAGCCGGAAGTACACGGCATCGCCGCCATCGGGACCCATGTCCCCGTTGACGTAACCGATGTTGACCGCGGCAACGCGGAAACCTGCGAAGCACATCCGCTGCGCATGCGCGGAAAACAATGGCCACGACCCGAGGGCCAGGACGAGCAGAAGCACGATCCGTTTCATCGATCTCTCCATGGGAATCAAGGAATTTCAGTCAGTCGTTGATGATGTCGAACAGCAGCGGCGCGACGGCGTCGCTCACGCCGCACTGCGAGGCGTAGTCGATTTCGGCAGACGCCGAGAAACTGCTCGCCGACGTGGCGCGGTCGCAGGACATTGCGCAACTACCGGATGCGCCGGCCTCGCTCGAAAGGATCGCGCCATGCGGGAACAGTGCCGGGAGATTCCAATCGGATACGACGTTCGAAGCGGCCGTCGAGGCATCGTGGATATAGCCGTAGTTTTCGGTTGGCACGCCGCTCTCGACAAGGTCGCCGCCCTCGATCCACAACGACGTCGCCGCGATGATGTTGCGCGTGCGCACGTTGGTCGCCACCACCATTTGCTCTCCGAGGATCGGCCGCGTGAACAGCAGATACTCCAGCGCGTTCGCTTGTGCACCCGTGTAACCGGCGCGACCTTCGCGCCCGGCATCGATCGCGCTGTAGAAGGCGCCGGGAACGCTGATGAAATCGCCATCGGCGCGGATGGAATAGATGTAAGCGCGACGATTCGACCCTCCACCGGGCATGCCTTCGAGGGTACGTTGCGCGAACCGGACCGCTTGTCCGCGGTCGGCGGTCATGACCACCCACCCCGCGCCCTGCAAGGGGTTGGCCAGGTTGCATGGAGCGCCCGAAGTCAACGAGAGCAGATTCTGATCCGGGCCCCGCGCGTTGAATCCCGAGATGAAGGTGCCCAGTGGCGCCGCCGTCTCGACTCGGTACACCACGCGGATCGGTGTCAATGGGTTGAACCCGGGATTGATCTGCGCGGCGGCGGGCAACACCGCAGCGAACAGGACAAAAGCCAGCGAACGAAGGCGCAACGTTGATCGGTGCGGGAACATGCGCCGTTCCCGTCAGCGGTAGATTTCGATCTGATCGACGTCGTCGCAGTAGGGGTAGTCGTGGTCGTACGCGCGGATCCTGTAACCGCCCGCCATGGCCGTCATCAGCATCTTGTACAGCGCCTGGCCGCGCGCCCAATCCAGGTTGTAGGAATAGTTGAGGGCGTACCAACGATTCGGATTGGTGTCGAGCCGGAAATACACGGCATCGCCCCCGTCGGGACCCATATCTCCGTTGACGTAACCGATGTTGACCGCGACGACCCGGCGATCCTGGAAGCACATCTGCTGCGCCTGCGCGGAGAACAACGGCCACAGCCCGAGCGCAAGCACGAACAAAAACACGATACGTTTCATCGATCTCTCCATGACGATGTGTGGGGTGCACACATCGTGCGGAGGACCGCATCACTCCCTCAACGCGCTCGTGTCTTGCGAGTCGCGCGATTTGTCCCGCGCATTACGGTATCGCTTTCAGTCCCGCGACCACCGGTGCTTCGAGCGCCTGCAGTTGCGGATCCTCGCTGCGATCGGTTTCGAGATACAGGGACGTCAGGAACGCCAGCAGATCGTGCCGGCGCAGCAACCATCCGTTGTCGTTGTAATCCTTCGAATCGCCGAGCCTGCCCGCGAGCGCGACGAACCATGCTTCCCACTCGGCAGACGTGAGCAACTCGCGCTTGGCCATGAACATCACCGGGCGCGCGAGGCGCCCCGGTTCGCCATAGACATACGCATGCGACGAAGCCGGCACAACTTGCGTCGCGATGGCCGCGAGCATCTTGTCGAGTTGGCCGCGATCGAGCGCCGGATTCAGCGCGAGCTGCATCAACCAATCGCTGCCGTGCGCCACGCCGTGCCGCCAGCCTTCCTTGTCGTCGAAGCCGCGATAGTCGCTCACCGATTCGAGGAAACGCGACGCAGCGTCCACCATCGCGCCGCGCTCTTCCGGCGTCATCCACGGCTTGATGCGATCGGTGCGCGCGACTTCCGACAACACCAGCGCGTCGAACGGGCGGCGGAACCCATCGGCATCGTCGGCCTGCAACCCCGCGTACAAACGATCGCGCAGCGACCGCAAACCCGCTTCGTCGATCTCGCCCGCACGCATCCAATGCGCGAGTGCTTCATAGGCGATGCCGTCGCGCAGCGTCGGATCGGCATCGGCGAGGCAATCGACCAGGCCTTCGGCGAGCCCCTGCCGTTCGGCCGCATCGGGCACGGTCCATTTCAGGACCTTCAGCGCCTCCAGTTGCTCGCGCGTCTTGCTTTCGGGAGGACAGGCCGCGCGCGCCGGCGCGATGGAGACACCGAGCAACAGTACGACGGCCAGCAATGCACGCATGGAAGCCTCCCCGAATTTGCGGCCAGCCTAGCAGGCCCATGCGGACGGGCGCGCGGGCCTTTATGCTCGGGTCCCTCGTCCCTGCCGGTCTTTCTCCATGCGCCACAGCCTGATCGCCGCTGCCGTCCTTTCCGCCACGCTCGCCGCCTGCCAGGGCCAGGCGCCCACGACACCGGCGGAAGGCACCGCCGCAGCGGCCGCCTCCACCGAACAGGCCGACGCGAAATTCAACGCGCTCTCCAAGCGCTGGCTCGACGAATGGATGCGGCTGAATCCGGTGAGCGCGACGCAGATCGGCGACCACCGATTCGATGCGACGCTCGACGATTACTCGGCCGCCGGCCGCCAGGCGCAACTGGACTTCAACAAGAAGCTGCTCGGCGAACTGGATGCCATCGACCAGAAGTCGCTCTCGCGCGGAATGCAGGTCGACCTGCTGTTGCTGAAGAACCAGGTGCGCGGCGACATCTTCGCGCTCGATACCTTGCAATCCTGGGCCTGGGATCCGCAGCTGTACAACAACCTCGCCGGTGGCGCGCTGTACAACCTGATGGCGCGCGACTTCGCGCCGATGCCAGAACGCCTGAAGTCGGCGACGGCGCGCATGGAACAGTTGCCGAAGTTGTTCGCGAAGATGCGCGAGAACCTCGACCCGGCACGCGTGCCGAAGATCCACGCCGAAACCGTGGCGAAGCAGAACGCGGGCGTCGTCGGCCTCGTCGACCAGTTCATCGTGCCCGCCGCCGGCCAGCTGCAGGGCGAAGACCGCAAGCGCTTGGACACCGCAATCGCCGGGCTGCGCAAGGCCGTCGCTGACCAGCAGAAGTGGCTCGACGCCATCCTGGTCCCGAACGCGAAGGGCGACTTCCGCATCGGCGAAAAGCTCTACGATCAGAAGTTGCAGTTCGCGCTGATGTCTTCGCTGTCGCGCGCGGAGATCAAGCAGCGTGCGGAATCCGAACTCAAGCGCGTGCGCGGTGAGATGTACGGCATCGCGCGCACCGTGCTGAAAGACAAGGCTGGCGCACCCGCGCTGCCCGAAGCGCCGACCGACGACCAACAGCAGAAGGCGATCGAAGCCGCGCTCGAACTCGCCTATGCAGATCGCCCCAAGCGCGAGGATGTCGTCGAATTCGCCAAGCAAACGCTGGCGGAGGCGACGAAGTTCACGCGCGAGAAGCAGCTGGTCACCGTGCCCGATGCACCGGTGAAGGTCATCCTGATGCCGGAATTCCAGCGCGGCGTGTCGGTCGCGTATTGCGATTCGCCGGGTCCGCTCGACAAGGGCCTCGACACGTATTACGCGATCTCGCCGATCCCCGACGACTGGACGCCGGCGCAGGTCGACTCGTTCCTGCGCGAATACAACAGCCGCATGATCCACCTGCTGTCGATCCACGAAGCGATGCCGGGCCACTACCTGGAAAGCGCGCACTCGGGCGAAAACAAGGATCTGTTGCGCGGCGTGTTGCGCTCGGGCCTGTTCGCCGAAGGCTGGGCCGTCTACACCGAAGACATGATGGCCGACGCGGGCTACATGAATAACGATCCCCTCTTCCGCCTGGTCCAGCTGAAGTTCTACCTGCGCACCATCGGCAACGCGATCCTCGACCAGGGCGTGCACGTGGAAAAATGGTCGCGCGAGCAGGCCATGGACCTGATGACCCGCCAGACCTTCCAGCAGGAACGCGAGGCGGCCGGCAAGTGGGTGCGTGCGCAGCTGACGTCCGCGCAGTTGCCGACGTACTTCGTCGGCGCCTCGGAACACTTCGACCTGCGCAAAGCGTGGGAAGCCAAGCAAGGCGCGAAGTTCAACGCGAAGGCCTATCACGACCAGGTGTTGTCGTATGGCGCGCCGCCGGTGCGCTTCGTCAGCGAGCTGATGCTGGACAAGCCGATCGAGTGATCGCGCACGATGGACTGGCGCTCATTCGAGCGCCAGTTCCATGCGCATCTTGCCCTGCGCGTCCTGTGTCGATTTCGTCGCATCCAGAAAGACGCGCACCGGATCGACCTTTCCATTCGCCAACAATGCGTCCTGCACGGCCGACGCGCGCGCCTTGGCAAGTTGGTCGGCCGCGGTCGCATCGGCGCGATAACGCGGACGCAGTTGCGATTCGAGCCACGCGACTTCGGAGGAGCGTCGCTGTGCCTTGCGTTCGCGCCGCGTCGGGTTCGGATTGTCGAGCACGAGTTCGACCTCCACCGGCACCGAAGTCGACGGGGGCACATCCTGCGCCTGCATCGCCGCGGCATCCGGCATCTGCGGGCGCTTGCCGAAGTCGCGCCTGTACATGTCGGCGAGCACGTCGGCCTTGTCCTTGTCGTCGAGGTCCGCGTACGGCGTTTCCGCGTTGCGCTGACCTGCGCGGAATTCCGCGATGGCCGTCTGGAATCGTTGATCGTCGAGCGCGGCCTTGTCGGCGGGACCGACCGGCCCGGCGGGAATGTCCAGGCGCAGCTCCGGACGCTCGGCCAGGCTGTCGGCGAGTTTGGGCAACGCACCTTTTGCCTTGTCGGGCAAGGCGGGCGAGCCGGGCGCGAAGTCGACGTATTGCGCATCCTCCGCGCCCTGGAACATCGCCGCGAGCAACTTGAACGGCGCACTGACGATCTTGACGACGATGTTCTTCACGATCTGCCAGATGATCGGCCACAGGCGGAACTTCGGATCGTCGAGCGTGCCCGTCACCGGGATGTCGAGCTTGATCGTGCCGTGGCTGTCCTTGAGCAGCGAAGTCGCCAGTCGCACCGGCAGGCTCACCTTCTCCTTGCTGTCGGTCGCCTGTCCCCACTTGAGTTGGTCGATCACGATGTGGTGGTCCGCGACCAGGCGGCGATTGTTGATCGTGTAATCCAGTTCCGTGGTGAGCTTGCCTTTCGCGATCGCATAGCCGGCCCACTTGCCGGAATACGGATTGAAGATCGGCAGCTCGATGTTGCGGAACTGCATCGCCAGGTGCGTGCGTTCGTCGTAGGCGAGCAGGTTCGCCGATCCCTTGATCGTCACCGGCGAGTAGCGGTTGATGACATGGCCGCTGAGGTCGATCTGGCTCACGGTGCGCGGCGAGGACGAGATGTTCGCGATGCGTCCCTGCAGCGCTTCGATCTTCGCCTGGAAGTTCGGCTGCACGGAGAAGTCGGCGAATTGCATCGTGCCGCCGGCGAGCCGAACCTCGCCGACTTTCAGCGGCGGCAGCGTGGAGGCATTCTTCGCGGACGTCGCGCGCGCTTGCGGCGTCGCCGGCGTCGCCGCGCCGAGCGTCGTCGCGAGATTGAGCTTGCCGTCGCGTGCGATGACCACGCGGGCGACCGGGCGCTGGACCTTGATCGAGCGGATCGCGATGTGGTCCGGCGCGGCGGCGTAATCGATGCCGCCGACATCCACGCGCGCCCACGACAGGAACGGTTGTTTGCTCGCTTTGTCGACAAGATCGAAATGCGCGATGCTCGCGTCGCCGTCGTATTCGAGCTCGGGGCCGGGAGCTTCCGCGGGCCGCAGCACGACCTGCCCCTTCGCGCCGACGTCTCCCGATCGCAGGTCGAGCGATGGATAGTCGGGCAGATAGGCGAGGACATCGCGCATCGGCAGCTCGGCGACCTCCACGCGCAGGTCGGCGGAGAACGGATCCGGGACGACGTTGCCTTCCAACCGCAACGGCGCCTTGCCGTTGACGGTCGCCGTCACGGTGATCGGTATTGCATGCGCCATGTCGAAGCTCAGGTCTCCGGCCGTCGCGTTCACCGAGGACAGCGCGAACTTCACGGCGGGCTTCATCGTGCGGTCTTCCAGTGCGAGCTTCGCGTTGTCGATCCGCGCGTGCCCGACGCGCACGTGCCACTCCTCGCCCGGCGTCGCCTTCGATGCTGCGATGACTTTCCCCGTGAACAGGCGTCCGAGGCTGATGGTGCCGTCGGGTTCCATCCACGCTTCGACTTGCGCACCATCGGCCTGCAATGCGCCGATCGAGACGTCGCGACGCGCGAGCGACAGACGCGTGTCCGTCACCGTCGCCGCCGGAACGACGACCCAATCGGTCTCGACGCCCTGTGCGCGCAAACGGAAATCGCGCGCCTCGATCTTCGGGAGCCGCGCATCGAGTGTCATCCCACCCTGCTTCGGCACTGCGAACGTGTAGTCGCCTCCGAGGTCGACGCGGCCGCTCGTCAACCGGAACGGCAGCAGGTCGCCGACGAAGTCCGCGATCGTCTTCGACTGCAGTCCGCGCAAAGTGAATGCCCCGCGCGAAGCGACAGGCGCGAGCGACACCTGGCCTTTCCATGCGAGCGCTTCGCCGTCATCGCTGCGCGCCTGCAACTGCGCGCGGCCGCCTTCGGCGGTCGTGCGGAAATGCTGCAGGTCGAAGGCGATCGGCGCGAAGACCTTGGTCGGCGCCCGTCGCGTGCGTGCATCGGTGAAGTCGACACGGCCGCCGCCGATCGACAGATCTTCGATCAACGCGTTCGGCAGGGGCTCGTTCGGATCGGTCTTGGGCAACAGGTCGACGAGATTCAGCGACCCGTCGGCGCGCAGGATCGCGCGCGCGTACGGCCGGTCGAGCGTCACTTCGCGCAGGATGTGCATGCGCTTGAACAGCGATTCGGCCTGGTAGTCGGCCAACAGATAACGCATGCCGACGAGCGGTTTTCCGCGTTCGACGATCATCGCGTCGCGCAGCGTCAGCTTCAGATTGAAGGGATTGAACGTGACCTCGCCCAGCTGCAACTCGCGGTGCAGCGTGTCGCGCACGTAGGCCGTCGCCTGCGAGCGCACGAGCCACGGCACGCCCCAGAAGCCCAGCGCGGCGTAGGCGGCCAGGGCGAGCACGAGCAGGACCGGCACCAGCACGAAGGGTGCCAGCAACACCTTGCGCAGCGCGGCCATGCGCCTGATTCGCGCATGGCCGGTTACGCGCGCGTGAGCGTTTCGTTCAACGTCCGGTTGCGCGCGATCGCTGCGTTCTTGCGGCTTATTCCTTCGCTTGAACCGGCTTCAGGCGCAGGTCCTGGAAGTCGAAGCTGAAATCCGTCATCGGCGACATCGGATCCATGCGCACTTCCTGGATCTTGCCGTCGGCGTCGAGGTTGAAATTCACGAAGGCATCCGCGTTCAACCAGCGCTGGCGCCAACGCACGACGAAGGTGTCGTGCTGCCACGATTCCATGTCGCCGACAAGATCCGGCGTCTTCGTGAAGCGCATGACCAGCTTGCCGCCTTCGTCCTTGATGGCGACATCGCCGTACCACGGGTCGCGATACGTGCCGGCATAGGAGGTCAGCGGCAGCGACGGCTTCGCGTTGGCATCGCGCGCGGCCACGTGTTTGCGCATGTCTTCGTCGGCGTTCGCCTTCGACTTCGCGACGGCCTTGCCATAGGCATCGAGCCAATCGTGCTTCGGTGTCTGCAGGATCGCGTCGAGCGCCTGCATCGTCACCGCGTTGAAGGCAGCGCCCACTTCCTGGCTCGTCAACACGATCACGCCGATCTTCTTGTCGGGCACCAGCGTCAGGCGCGAGACCATGCCCGGCCAACCGCCGGTGTGCCACACCAGCTTGTTGCCGCTGTAATCGGAGAGTTGCCAACCTTCGCCATAGCCGAGGAAGTTCGGCTTGGCCGGGCGCAGTTCGGCCACGGACGGTTCGTTCACCGGGATCGGCGTGACGATCGTCCACATGCCCTGCTGGCGCTTCTTGCTGACGAGTTGGTGTTCGATACCCTTCGCATCGGTGTACGTACCGCCGGCGAGGTGCATGTTCATCCACTTGCTCAAGTCATGGACGCTCGAATAGATGCCGCCGGCGCCCGACACGTTGTGCCAGGTCATGCGCGGCGCCGGTTCCAGCGTCTTGAAGTCCGCAAGCGCGTAACCGGTGGCGACGTTGTCGTTCGGCTTCAGCGTGTCGCTGTTGAACCGGGTTTCGTTCATGCCCAGCGGCGCGAAGATGCGCTGGCGCAGGAAGTCTTCGTACTTCATGCCGCTGGCTTGTTCGACCACCAACTGCGCGACGCCGAACAGGATGTTGTCGTAGGCGTACTGGCCGCGGAACGAACCACCGAGCGGAACGTCCTTCAGGCGATGTGCGACTTCTTCGGTCGTGTAGGTCGTCGTCGGCCAGTACAGCAGGTCGCCTGCGCCGAGGGTGAGGCCGCTGCGGTGCGCGAGCAGATCCTTGATGCGCATCTCGCGCGTGACGTAGGCATCGCTCATGCGGAACCACGGCAGGTGGTCGATCACGCGATCGTCGAGCGAGAGCTTGCCTTCGTCGGCGAGCATCGACAGCGAGGTCGAGGTGAAGGCTTTCGTGTTCGACGCGATGGCGAACATGGTGTGTTCGTCGATCTTCGCCGGCTTGCCCACCTCGCGCGGGCCGAAGCCGCGCTCGTAGACGATGCGCCCGTCTTCGACGATGGCCACCGCGATGCCCGGGACCTCGAACTGCTTGCGCACCGCGTCGACGTAGGCATCGAAGCCCGCAAGGCGCGGGTCTTCGGCCGGCGCGGTGGCGGCGGGCCGCGCGGCGGCGGCCTGCGCGTGCGCCAGGGAAGGCAGCGCGAGGGCGGCGAACAGCGCCAGGCACAAGGTCGAGCGGATCATCGGTCGGGTCATGGGCGGGAATCGGGGACGGAAACCGCGAGTCTCCCGCAGCGTGGAGGCCGCGTCGATGTCCCGGTCGTCATGTCGCGCTACCCTCACGGCATGGCCACCCCCCGCGCGAAGGATGCGGACCTCGGGCTCGTCGCGCCCGGCGCGATCGACGGGATCCGCGTGGGCGTGGGCGGGTGGACCTACGCGCCCTGGCGCGAGACCTTCTTCCCCGAAGGCCTGGTGCAGCGCCGGGAACTCGAATACGCAAGCCGGCGCCTGAGCGCGATCGAAATCAACGGCACCTACTACAGCGCGCAGAAGCCCGACACCTACGCCCGCTGGCGCGACGAGACGCCGGACACCTTCGTCTTCACCGCGAAGGCGCCGATGCGCATCGTGCAGGCGAAGGTGCTCGCGAACACCGCCGGACAGGTCGAGGCCTTCGTCGGCGGCATCGCGACGCTCGGCGCGAAGCTCGGTGCGATTTCGTGGCAATTCGAACGCAAGCTGGATCGCGCCGATTTCGCGCGCTTCGTCGATGCCTTGCCGATGACGGTCGATGGCCGCCCCGTGCGGCATGCATTGGAAGTGCGCGACGCCGATTCGGTGGACGCGTCGCTGGTCGAACTGGCGCGGAAGAAAAACGTGGCATTGGTGTTCACCGATTCGACCGAATGGCCGTCCTTCGCCGACGTCACCGCCGATTTCGTCTACGCACGATTGATGCGCGCGCGTTCGAACCTCGTCACCGGTTACACGCGGCCGGAGCTCGTCGCCTGGGCCGAGCGTGCGCGCATCTGGGCGAAGGGTGGCGATCCCGAAGATCTGCCGCGGCTGACGGGCGCATCGCCCAAGGCACGGCATCGCGATGTCTTCGTGTTCTTCATCAACGCCGACAAGGAACGCAATCCCGCGGCGGCGACGACCCTGATCGAATTGCTGGGCACGCCCTGACCCGATTTGCCTTCCGGCCCGCGCGCTGATCGAATGCGGGGGTCATCCAGGGGAAGGGGACGTCCGTGGGTAGTCTGCTGGGTTTGGCCGCGCTCGTGCTGGCCATCATCGCGCTTACCAACAACGGCAACGCGAACAAGCGCATGGCGGCGCTGGAGCGCGAGGTGCAACGGCTCCTGGAGCTGCTTGCGCAACGCCCCGAGAGGCCCTGGCAGCAGCCGGAGGCGACGCCGCCCGCGGCCGAACCGGCTGCGCCGCGCAAAGCCGCGCCTGCGCCACCGCCCCGCCCGGCCCCTGCGCCGCCCTCGCCCACGCGCGCGGTGTTCGACGTGCAAGGGCCGTCGATCGAAACCACGCCCGGCGCTTCGGCCGCGCCTCCGCCGCCGCCTTCCGCGTCGCGCCCCGTGTTCGATCCCCCCGCGCCGACGCCCGACTTCATCGGACAGGGCGTCGCCCGGGTCAAGCGCTGGTTCACCGAAGGCAACGTGCCGGTGAAGATCGGCGTGCTGGTGTTGTTCGCCGGCGTCGCCGCGTTGTTGAAATACGCGACCGACCAAGGCTGGCTCAACGCGCCGATCTCGCTGCGCCTGGCGCTCGTCGCCGGTGCCGCGATCGCCGCGCTGGTGTTCGCCTGGCGCAAGCGCGACGCCAATCGCGTGTTCGCCTTGAGCCTGCAGGGCGGCGCGATCGGCATCCTGATGATGGTGGTCTTCGCCGCCTTCAAGCTGTACGGGCTGGTGCCCGGGAACGCGGCCTTCGCGCTCACCATCGTGCTGGTGTTCGGCGCGGGCGTGCTCGCCGTGTTGCAGGACGCCAAGGCGTTGGCGTTCTTCGCGGTGCTCGCCGGTTTCCTCTCGCCCCTGTGGCTGTCGACGGGCAGCGGCAATTACGTCGCATTGTTCTCGTACTACGCGGTGCTCAACACCGCGATCTTCGCGATCGCGTGGTGGAAGTCGTGGCGCGTGCTGAACCTGTTGGGATTCGTCTTCACCTTCGGCATCGGCGGCGCCTGGGGCGTGCTCGACTACTCACCGGAAAAATTCGGCACCACCGAACCCTTCCTGCTGTTGTTCTTCGCCTTCTACCTGCTGATCCCGCTCGTGCACGCGATGCGGCAGCCGATGGAACGGGGCGATTTCGTCGACGGCACCCTGGTGTTCGCAACGCCCCTGGTGTGTTTCGCGTTGCAGGCGGGGTTGCTGCGCGGTGCGCGCATGCCGCTCGCGTTCGACGCGCTCGCCCTGGCGGGGATTTACGCGGCGCTTTCGTGGTTCGTGTTCCGGCGCGGCGCGAACCGCGTGCTCGGCGATGCGTATGCCTTGCTGGCGGTGGGATTCGCAACCTTGTCGGTGCCGCTCGCGCTGTCGGCGCGCGCGACGGCGGGTGTGTTCGCACTCGAGGGCGCGGCGCTTGCGTGGCTCGGCGTGCGGCAGCAGCGCGTGATTCCGCAGATCGCGGCCTTCGTGTTGCATCTGATCGCGGCGGGCGCATGCCTGTATGCCTTCGAGAGCGATCACGGCGTCGTCGGTCCTGCCATCGCGAATGGCCAGTTCATGGGTCTGCTGATCGTCGCCGTGGGCGCGCTGGCGACGGCGTGGGTCTATCGACGCGCGGAAATGCTCCCGCAATTTGCCCTGTACTACGTGTGGGGACTGCTTTGGTGGACCGGTGCGATCACGCGTGAAGTGATCGAATTCGCGCCGGGCAATTCCGAGCCGGACTTCCTGCTCGCTGTTTACGCCGCCACCGGTTGGTTCGCGGCCGAGGCGCATCGTCGCCGGCCGACGACCTTGCTCATCGCAACCGCGCTGCTGGCGATCGCATCGGCCGTGCCGTTGGCCGTCCTGCAGATGATCGCGCACGAGCAACCCTTCGCCGAATACGGCGCGTTGGCCTGGATCGCCTATGCCGTGTTCGGCATTCGCAGCCTGCATTGCCTGCGCACGGGAGACCATCGTCTCGCCTCGTGGGCGCAGTTGTTGTGGTGGTTGGTCTGGCCCTTCGTCGCGTCGCTCACGCTGTACTGGGTCGTCGACACGCTGGATCTGGCGCAAGGTTGGGGCGTGGCGGGACTCGCCCTGCCGTGGTTGGCGATGGCGACGATCTCGCAGTGGCGCTGGTCGTGGCTCGCGGCGCCCTTGCGCGAACGCTTCGACAACATGGCGACCCTGTTGCCGGGCCTGGTGTTCCTCGCGCTCGCGATCCTCTGGGTCTGCAGCCTCGCGCTGCCCGGTGGCGCCAGCCCGTCGCCGTGGATTCCCGTGCTGAATCCGATGGAAATCGTGCAGTTCGCATCGCTCGCCCTGCTGTGGCATTGGTGCGCGCATGGCACCGCGCCGGCGTGGCTCGCGCGGGTGCGTGTGCTGATGACGGCTTTCGCGGGCTTCGCCTGGATCACCTCGGTCGTGCTGCACGCGGTGCATCACTGGGGCGGCGTGCATTGGGATCCGAGCCTGGTCGGCACGAGCCTGGCGCAGACGTCGTTGACCGTGACGTGGAGCGTGCTCGGCGTGATCGCCTGGGTGCTGGGCTCGCGGCGCGGGCAGCGTGCGTTGTGGCTCGCCGGTGCGTTGCTGATGGGCGTGGTGCTGCTCAAGCTGGTGTTGATCGATCGCCACAATCTCGGCAATGCGCTCGGCATCGGCTCGTTCATCGCCTTCGGCCTGCTGTGCACGGTGGTGGGTTATTTCGCGCCGGCGCCGCCGCGCGCGCAAGCTTCGGAGGCGAGGGCATGAAGCGTTGGGCGTTGGTGATCGCGTTGCTGCCGATGCTCGCCGTCGCGCAGGTGCGCGGGGATTACGCGAAGCAATGGTCGATCGCGCTGCCGGATGCGGACGCGGGTGCGTATCGCGTCGAACTCGATGCGAACGTCTATCGCGCGATCGCTTCCCCTGCGTTGCGCGACGTGGACGTCGTCGACGCCCAAGGCAAACCGGTCGCGGCCGACGTGTTCGGGCCGGATGCGCCGCTGGCCTCGCCGCCGCGTTTTGCTTCGGTGCCCTGGTTCGTCGTGCGCGCGCCACGCGGCGAGGACGATGGCGGACTTGCGTTGATCGCACGGCGCGATCCCACCGGCCGCATCCTGTCGGTCGAAGCGCAGGTCACCAACGGCAACGATGCGCCGGCACCGCGCGCGTTCCTGCTCGATCTTAGCCGTTGGACCGCGGGTGTCGAAGCGCTCGTCTTCGATTTCCCGATGGGCGCGGACGTGCAGGCGGCCTTCCGCGTGGAAACCAGCGACGACCTGCAAGTGTGGCGCACGCTGCATCCGCGCTTGCAGTTGCTCGACCTGCAGCAGGCGGGCAGCCGGCTTTCGAAGAACGACATTCCGCTCGGCATGCCGGCGAAGTACGTGCGCCTGGTGCCGCTCGGCGACGAGGCCTTCGCATTCGACGACGTGCGCGCGCGCATCGCGACGGCCGCGAGCGAACGCACCTGGGCGTGGGAAACCGTGCAAGGGCGCGAAGGCCGCGATCACGGCCGGGTTGCCTACGAATTCGAATCGCCGGGGCGCTTTCCGGTGGAACGCGCCGATGTGATCGCCAGCGGCAACGCGGCGGTGGAATGGCGGCTGGAGAGTCGCGACGACGACGATGCGCCGTGGACGTGGCGCGCGGGGCCATGGGTCGCGTTCCGCGTTTCTGCACGCGATGGTGCGACGACGTCGGCGCCCGCATCGATCGGTGGCGCGCCGGTGCGCGATCGCTTGTGGCGCCTGGTCGCCGAATCGGGCACGCCCGCCTCGCCGCCGGCGCTGAAACTCGGTTATCGGTCGGAAGTCGTGGTGTTCCTCGCGCAGGGCACGCCGCCGTATTCCCTGGTGGCGGGCAGTGCGCGCGCAACGCGCGGCGATGCGCCCTTGCCCAGCCTGGTCGACGCGATGCGCGCGTCGAAGGGCGAGGATTGGCAACCGATGTCCGCAACGCTCGGCGAGGCGACGGAACTCGAGGGCACCGCCGCGCTGGAGCGACGGACCACGCCCGAAGACTGGAAGCACTGGTTGTTGTGGCTGTTGCTGGTCGCAGGTGCCGCGCTGGTCGCGGGCTTCGCGATCACGCTGTTGCGCAAGCCACCGGTGCGTTGATCACTTCGCCTTCTGGCTGAAGGCCACGCTGCCGAGGATCAACGCGCCGGACGCGAGCATCGTTCCGGTCACCGCTTCACCGAGCAACAACCAGGCCCACAACACCGCGAACAGGGGAACGAGGTAAGTCGTCGTCGCCGCGCGCGCAGCACCCACGCGCGCGATCAGGCGGTAATAGAAGACGAACGCGAACCCCGTGCACATCACGCCCAGGCCCGCGGCTGCGCCCCATGCCTTCGCGGAAATCGCATGGTCGGGCCACTGCGCGATCGCGAAGGGCAATACCAGCAACGTCGATGCACCGAGCGTGGAAGCCGCCACTGCCGCCGCCGGCAAACCGGTGACATGGCGACGCACCAGGTTGATGCCGAATCCGTACAGCACCGCCGCGCCCGTGCCCGCGGCGACGGCCCAGCCGATGCTCGCGCCCGCGGTCTTTCCGCTCGCCAGGACGACCACGCCGGCGAAGCCGACCAACAAGGCGATCGTGCGCCGCAAGCTGATCTTTTCGCGGAAGAACAGGAACCCGACGAGTGCGGTGAACAACACCGTCATCGAGTTGCAGATCGCGCCGACGCCCGCCGGCGACCGTTGCGCCGCCCATGCGAACAACACGAACGGCACGGCCGAATTGATCGCGCCGATCAAGGCGAGCTTCGGCCAGATCCGCGGCGGGAACTGCGCGCGCGAGCGCCACAGGAAGGGCAGCAGCACGAGCGCACCGAGCGCGAGGCGCACTTCGACCAGCGCGGCGGCGCCGAACTCCGGCGCGGCCACGCGCATGAACAGGAACGAGGCGCCCCAGACGGCACCGAGCAGGCCGATCTCGGCGGGGGTGATCCAGGCCGGCGTGGTGCGCGCATCGAGGACGGGGGAGGACGCGAGCGTGTTCATCCGGGGCAGCCTCAAAAGTGGCTCTTGGCAGACGATGCATTTTCCGCTTCCATCCATCCCGCGCAAGCGCATACTTTCGACGCCAGACACAAACCAGATTTGAGGCTCGCCATGGTCCTGCGCCCCGATTGGCTCCCGGCCCTCTCCGCCTTCGAATCCGCCGCGCGCCATCAGAACTTCGCCCACGCGGCCGAGGAGCTCAGCCTCACGGCCAGCGCGGTCAGCCACCACGTGCGCAAGCTCGAAGCGCGCCTGGGTGTCTCGCTCTTCCAGCGCCATGCGCGCGGGGTGACGCTCACCGCCGAAGGCAGGCGCCTGGCCGATGCCTCCGGCAGTGCGCTCGCCGACATGGAGGGCGCGCTGCGCACGTTGCGCGGCGATCGCGACGAGGAACACCGCGTCCGCATCACCACCCTGCACTCGCTGTCCTACACCTGGCTGCTGCCGCGCCTGCCCGACTTCGCACGCAAGCACCCCGACGTCCGCCTGGCCTTCGATACCGAAACGGCCTTGGCGCGCTTCGACGAAGGCGGTCCCGACCTCGGCGTGCGACACGGCCCCGGGCATTGGCCGGGCTTGTCGTCGCTTCGCTTGATGGACGAAGCGCTGTTCCCCGTCGCCTCGCCCCGGATGGCGGGCATCGAAACGATCCGCACGCCCGCCGACATCCCGCGCGTCCCGCTGATCCTCGACCATGCGCGCCAGGGCTGGCACGACTGGCTCCGCTTCGCCGGCGTGCATGGCGCCGCGCTCGACGAGCGTTACAGCTTCAGCGATACGACCGATGCGCTGCTCGCCGCCGCGAACGGGATCGGCGCGGCGCTCGCGCGCGAACGCATCGTGGTGCCCTACCTGCGCGACGGGCGCCTGGTCGAACTGCCGGGCCCGCGCATGGCGGCGCGTTGGGGCTACCACATCGTGTATCCGGCGCATCGGCGATTGCGGCCGGTAGCGCAGGTGTTCGTGGATTGGTTGCTGTCGGTGTCGCCGGACTAACGCTTCGATTTGCGCGCGGGCTTGATCGGTTTGCGCAGGGCTGCCTCGTTCGCGCGCCGGGCCCACGGCAGGAAGGACTGCGCCGAATCCATCGCCTCGGCGGGCAGCGACCAGTAGGACATCGGGATGGGTTTGCCCTTGGACTCGTAGACGAAGGGCGCACAACCGGCGGCCTCGAAGTCCGGGCGCGTCCGGTCGTCGACTTTCACGTACAGCGCATCGTCGATCACGATGCCGATGATGCGGCCTTCGAAATACACGCCGTGCCCGCCGAACATCGCGCGCGTGGAGAGCGGCCCGAAGTCTTCGGACAACTCGTGCAGGTATTCGAGGAAGTCGTCGCTCACGCCGCCATAATAGCCGCATGCCCCACGCCCCCGCCCTGTCGCCCGAAGCGCGCGCCGCGCGTTCGAAAGCCTTCTTCCAGATCCACCTGTGCGTGGTGCTCTGGGGGTTCACCGCGATCCTCGGCAAGGCGATCTCGCTGCCGGCCTTGCCGCTGGTGTGGTGGCGCATGTTGCTGGTCGTCGGTGCGCTGCTGCTGATCCCGCGCGTGTGGCGCGGCGTGCGTGCGATGTCGTGGCGCTTGCGCGGCGCGTATGCGGGCATCGGCGTGCTGGTCGCGCTGCATTGGCTGACGTTCTATGGATCGATCAAGTTGTCGAACGCTTCGGTGGGCGCGACGTGCATCGCGCTGGCCACGGTGTTCGTCGCGATGATCGAACCGCTGGTCGCGCGCACGCGTTTCTCCAAGCGCGATCTGTTCCTCGGCATCGCGGTATTGCCCGGCGTGGCGCTGGTGGTCGGCGGCGTGCCGGCGGGCATGCGCGCAGGCATCGCGGTGGGTGCGCTGTCGGCGTTCTTCGTCGCGATCTTCGGCGCGCTCAACAAGCGGCTGGTGGAACACGCCGATCCGCTGACCGTCACCACGCTCGAACTCGGCGCCGGCACGATCGCGCTGACCGCGCTCATTCCGGTGCTGCCGCTGATCCCGGGCACGGCCGGTGCGTTCGCAGGCGACGTCTTCGCGTTGCCGGGCACGCGCGACCTCGCGCTGCTGCTGACGCTGTCGCTGGCCTGCACTTTGCTGCCCTTCGCCCTCTCGCTGGCGGCGCTGCGCCACATGAGCGCCTTCGCGCAGCAATTGGCGGTGAACCTGGAGCCGGTCTACGCGATCGTGCTCGCGATCCTCCTGCTCGGCGAGCAGCACCAGCTCACGCCGGCCTTCTATGCGGGCGTGGCCATCATCCTGGCCGCCGTGTTCATCCATCCCCTCATGGGGACCTCCCGGCCGCTGGCCCATCCCGAAGTCCTGGCCGCCTCCGAATCCAAGGGCGCGGCCGAATAGCACGGCCTGCCCGGTTCTGGCACGCTGCACGGCATGTACCTCGAGCATTGGTCCCTGCGCGAACCGCCGTTCTCGATAACGCCCGACCCGCGCTTCGTGTTCCTCAGCGAGCGCCACCGGGACGCACTGGCGCACCTGCTGTTCGGCATCGGCCAGGGCGGCGGCGGCGGGTTCGTGCAGCTCACCGGCGAGGTGGGCACGGGCAAGACCACGCTTTGCCGCCTGTTGATGGAGCAACTGCCCGAGAACACGCGCGTCGCGCTGATCCTCAATCCGCGCCTGTCGGCGATCGAGCTGCTCGAAACGCTGTGCGAGGAATTGCACCTTGAGATCGCACATGCGCGCGGCAGCACCAAGGCGCTCGTCGATGCGTTGAACGCGTACCTGCTCGACGCCTACGCGAAGGGCTTGCGCGTCGTGCTGATCATCGACGAAGCGCAGAACCTCTCGGTCGACGCCCTCGAACAGGTGCGGCTGCTGACCAACCTGGAAACCGACACCCAGAAGCTGCTGCAGATCATCCTGCTCGGCCAGCCGGAATTGCGCGAGATCCTCGCGCGCAGCGACATGCGCCAACTCGCGCAGCGCATCACCGCGCGCTACCACCTCATGCCGCTGGATGCCAACGAAACCGCCGCGTACGTGCGGCATCGCTTCCGCATCGCAGGCGGTTTGCATTCGCCGTTTTCCGCGAGCGCGATCGCGCGCATCCACAAGCATTCCGGCGGCGTGCCGCGCCTGGTGAACGTGATCGCCGAGCGTGCGTTGCTCGGCGGCTATGCGCACGATGCGTTGGCGATCGAAGCCGGCGACATCGATCGCGCGGCGCGCGAGGCCTTGGCGCCGAAGCGTCGCGAACCGCATCCCTTGCGCTGGGCCGCCGCGGCGAGCGTTCTGATCGCGGCCACGGCCGCGTGGTTCTTCTGGCCGCGCACGCCGCCGGCAGAAGCACGCGCCACGCCGGTCACGAAGGCGGTCGTCGCGAACACGCCGTCCAGCAGCGTCGCGCCTCCGCAGTCGCCCTTCAAACCCATCCCGGTGCCGACGCTCGCGGCCGATGCGCTCACCGCGCGCGTGCAGGCGACCGATGCGAAGGATGTATCGGCGTGGCAGGAACTGCTGTCGCAATGGCAATCGAAGGCCGATGCGACGCTCGCGGCGAAATGCCCGCCCGCGGTCGAACCCGGCCTGTATTGCCTGCGCGGCACGGCGAGCCTGGACAAGTTGTTCGCGCAGGGGCGGCCGTCTTTGCTGCGGTTGCGCGCGAATCGCGCCTCGGCCTGGGCGCTCCTGCTCGGCGCCGACGCGTTGCACGCACGCGTGCGCCTGGGCAACGACACGTTCGACATCGAGCGCGTCGCGTTGCAGGACGCATGGACGGGCGAATACGCGGCCTTGTGGCGCGGGCCGGAAACCCTCGTCGACAAACCTTCGTCCGATGGCCGCGGTCCCGCCGTCGATTGGGTACACGCGCACCTGCCCGGTTACACGGGCCCGGCCATGCTCGACGAGGCGATGCGCACCGCGGTGCGCGGCTTCCAGCAATCGCGCGGGCTCGCCGCCGATGGCGTCATCGGGCCGGAGACCTTGCTCGCCTTGTCCGCGCGCGACCCCGGCCCCCGACTTCGCACGACCCTGGACTGAAGGCCGATGTCGCTGATCCTCGAAGCGCTGCGCAAGTCCGAAGCCGAACGCCGCCGCGCGGTCGTGCCCGACCTGCTGGCCGAACCTGCCCTCGCCGCCCCGATCGCGCAGGCGACGTCGCAGCGGTGGCCGTGGATCGCCGGTGGCCTCGCGGTCGCTGCATTGCTTGCCTGGTTCGCGATGCGCGACCGCGGGCCCGCGCCGATCAGCGTGGTGCCGGCGACCGATGCACGGGTCGTCGCGCAGCCTGCGCCTGCCACGCCGGCCCCGATCGAAACGCAACGCGCCGCGCCGGCCTTGCAGCG
The DNA here is from genome assembly GCF_056400425.1 of Lysobacter sp. P5_B12. Taxonomy (NCBI): domain Bacteria; kingdom Pseudomonadati; phylum Pseudomonadota; class Gammaproteobacteria; order Lysobacterales; family Lysobacteraceae; genus Lysobacter; species Lysobacter sp. P5_B12. The sequence continues at coordinate 58,642 of NZ_JBFULG010000009.1, read as the reverse complement.
GCCGATCGTGGTCGCGCCGCCTGCCCCGCCCGCGCCGGCGAAGCCTGCGCCGATCGCGGACGCACCGCCGCCGGTGATCGCACCTCCGCCGCGCATCGAACGCACGCCCGCGCATGCGCCGCCGCCGGTCGCGATCGACACGACCGAGCGCGTCTCCGACCTCGGGGTCGCAGAGCGCAAGCAACTCCCGCCGCTCAAACTCAGCATGCACATGTGGAACGATGTTGCATCGCAGCGCTTCGTGATCATCGACGGCACGCGTCTGCGGGTCGGGGATCGCCTGGGCGCACTGGTCGTCGCGGACATCCTGCCCGACGGCGTGCTGCTCGACTGGAACGGGCGGGCACTGAAGCTGCCGCTGCAGTAGCGCAATGCATGCGACAGCGGGCGCGGCCGGGGCTATGCTCGGCAGGTAGCCGTCCGACAGGGGCGTCGGGACGGCTCGCACATTCCATCCAAGGGGGAGCGATGAACCAGAACACCCAGAACGATTTCGGGCGCTTGATCCTGCGCGTCGTGCTCGGCCTGTTGATCCTGCTGCATGGCATCGCGAAGTTGCGCGGTGGCATGGGCGGCATCGTCGGCCTGGTCGAATCGCACGGCCTGCCGGGCGTCCTCGGCTACGGCGTGCTGATCGGCGAAGTGCTCGCGCCGCTGATGCTGATCGCAGGCTTCTACGCACGCATCGGCGCGCTGTTCGTGGCCGCCAACATGCTGTTCGCCTTCGCGCTCGTGCACATGGGCGACATCGGGAATCTCAACGAGCAAGGCGGTTGGGCGCTCGAACTGCAGGGCATGTACCTGTTCACCGCGATCGCGCTGGCCCTGCTCGGGCCCGGGCGTTACAGCGTCAACGGCCGCTGAGGGCACCGACACATGAAGCCATCCATCCGTTTCCCGCGCTGGGCCGTCGGCCTGGCGCTCACGGGCGCGTGCGTGCTCGTCGCCACCGCGCAGGTCGCGACCGCGCCGGCCGCACCCGCCACCGACGCAACCCTTGCCGATGACATCCCGTTCGCTTCGGCCAATCCCACCGCCGTCACGGTGCCCAGCGCGCCGAACGCGTGGGGCGGCGCGCGCACCGGGAGCGAAGAAACGCTGTCGGATCGCGTGGTGACCTACAAGATCGAAGCCACGCTCGATCCGAAGAAGCACACCATCGACGGCAAGCAGCAACTCACCTGGCGCAACCGCAGCGACCGCCCGGTGAAATCGGTCTACCTGCATCTGTACATGAACGCGTTCGAAGGCCCGGGCAGCACGTTCAACACCGAGCAGCGCAACTTCCACTTCGGCTTCCGCAGCGAAGTGAAAACCGACGAAGGCGGCTACGGCTACACGCGCCTGACCAAGGTCGCGCAGAACGGCGCCGCGGTGCCGTGGTCCTACGTGCATCCCGACAACGGCCCGTCGACCGACCGCACCGTCGTTCGCCTGGACCTGCCCGAAGCCGTCGCGGCCGGTGGTTCGACCACCATCGACATGGACTTCTTCGACCAACTCCCGCGCGTGGTCGCACGCACCGGTTACTTCGGCACGTTCCACCTGGTGGGCCAGTGGTTCCCGAAGATCGGCGTGCTCGAACTGCCGGGCGAACGCGGCGCCACCGCACCGCGCTGGAACGTGCACGAGTTCCACCTGCACAGCGAGTTCTACGCCGACTACGGCCTGTACGACGTCTCGATCACCGCGCCGAAGGACTACACCATCGGCGCGACGGGTGAGCTGCAGGGCACGCCGGTCGAACACAAGGGCCAGCTGACGCACCGCTACGTGCAGGGCGACGTGCACGACTTCGCATGGACCGCCGACAACCGTTACGCCAAGCCGCTAGACGGCGTGTACAACGGCGCCAACGGCCCGGTGAAGGTGCGCGTGCTCTACCACCCCGAATACGCGAGCAACGCAAAGCCCGTGCTGGATGCGACGATCGAGTCGCTCACGTATTTCTCGAAGACGCTCGGCGATTACCCGTACAAGACCGTCACCGCCGTGATTCCGCCCTATAACGCGGGCGAAGCCGGCGGCATGGAATATCCGACGTTCTTCACTTCGGAAAGCTACAAGGACGTCACCAAGGGCCGCCTGGAACAGTACGCGCTGGATTTCGTGACCATCCACGAATTCGGCCACGGTTACTTCTACGGCATCCTGGGTTCGAACGAATTCGAAGAGCCCATGCTCGACGAAGGCCTCAACGAATACTGGGATCACCGCCAGATCGTCGCCGCCAACCAGCACGCCACCGCGCAGACGTGGCTGACGAAGCTGGTCGGCGTGGACGTCGGCCTGGGCGAATGGGAACAGCAGCGCCTCGGCGCGATGACGGGCGAACCGGCGGATCCGATCGGCAACAGCTCGTGGGACCGCATGTCGAGCAACAGCTACGGCACGGTGTACGCGCGCACGGCCACGGTGATGCACGACCTGGAACAGCAGGTCGGCAAGCAGGCGCTGGAACACGCGTTCAAGCAGTACTACGCGCAGTGGAAGTTCCGCCATCCCTCGATCGCCGACTTCCGTGAAGCGATGGCCGAAGGCACGGGGCAGCGCGCGCTGGTGGAGAAGGTCTTCGCCGAGCAGGTCTACAACGTGCGCAAGGTCGACGACCGCATCACCGAGTTCGAAAGCGAGGAAATCCTGCCCGAGCCGGGCCTCGTCGAAGTCAACGGCAAGGTGGTCGAACGCAAGCCGTCGGAGGTCGACAAGTCGATCGAAGATGCACGCGCCGCGTTCAAGAAGGCGCATCCGAAGGCGAAGGACGGCGAAGGCCCGTTCGAGTACGCCACCTCCATCATCGTGCGACGCGCCGGTGCGGTGGTGCCGCAGACGGTGCTCGTGCGTTTCGAAGACGGCACTTCGCAGACGCTGCGCCTGCCCGGCACCGGCGACAAGCGCTGGGCGCGCTGGCGCCTGGTGACCAAGAGCCAGGCCAAGTCGGTCGAACTCGATCCGGAGCGCCGCGTGTTCCTCGACAAGGACAAGCTCGACGACAGCCGCACGCGCGAGCCCGACGGCACGGCCTCGCGCCGCTGGACGGCGGACATCGCCGCGTTCTTCCAGTCCTTCCTCGCCCTCCTGGTGACCGCATGAACACGAACGATCGCAAGCTGGGCGCATTCGGCGCTCTGATCGGCGGCCTGGGCCGCGCGTTGCAATGGCGCTTGCTGTTGCTGTGGGCCGTCGGCCTGTTGCTGCCGACGCTGGTGGCGGTGCTGCCGATCTCGATGGCGCTGTCCGATCGCCTGGATTACTCGGTGCACGCGAAGGAAATCGCGGAGCGGTTCGACCTGGCGTGGATGCTCGAGGTCTTCGCGCCGATCGTGAAGGACCAGAGTGCGGCCATCAACGCAGCAGGGATCACCGGTGTCGTGATCGCGCTGCTGTTGTCGCCGTGGTTGACGGGCATGGTGGTGGCTTCGATCCGCGCGGGGCAGTCGTTGCGCTTCGGTAACCTGTTGCAGTTCGGCTTGCGCGAGTACGGCCGCATGGCGCGCATGTTGGCGTGGGCCATCGTGCCGATGGGCATCGCGTTCGGGCTGAGCGCGCCCTTGAGCAAGTGGGCGCAGCACCAGGGCGAGACGGCGGTCCTGCAGTCCAATGCGGACAACGCGTCGTTGATCGCGACGATCGTGTTGGCGGTGCTGGTGTTGCTGGCGCACGCGACGGTGGAGTCGGGCCGCGCGATGTTGGCGATCGACCCGGCGCGCCGTTCGGCGGTCAAGGCGTGGTGGCGCGGCGTGAAGTTGTTCTTCCGTCGTCCGGTCGCGGTGCTGGTGGTTTATCTCGGCACGCTGTTGGTCGGCGAAGGTCTGGCGATCGTGCTCGGGCTGGCGCGGACGCGGGTGAGCGCGGTGTCGGTCGGCGGGATGGTGCTCGGGTTCCTGCTGGTGCAGTTGGTGGTGATGGCCGTTGCGTGGGGACGCGTGGCGCGTCTCTACGGGTTGTCTGCGCTGGCGCGCGATACGGTGGAGCGCACGGTGGCGAAGGTGCCGAAGGTTGCGCCGCCTCCGCCTCCTGCGGTGGCCGAGGCCGCGAACGAGTCAATGGCGGTTGCTTGACGACTCACGAAAAACCCCCGCGAAAGCGGGGGTTTTTTTGTGTCCGCGGAAAGCGGGCGACGCAGGGTTAGCGTCGTGTGTGGTCGTGCGGCGCCACCAGTTGGGCGCATCGGTGCGCCGCATTGAAGGCCACATTGCTCCGCAAGAGCTCACGCTCCGCAATGTGGCCTTCAACGCGACGACCGCTGCGCTGGCGGCTGGTGGTTTCGCGACAGCTCTTGATGAGTGGGTCCGTCACGGGTGATCGATGCGCGCCGACTGCCAGCACTCCAGACGGACGGAACGTCGCCCACCTCGGCGCTCGAGTCTTCGCACATGGTCGCCTCTGGCAGGCGACGTTCCTCGCGGCGATCTGATGGAAAAGCGGAGGGCGATGCCTCATCTCGCAGCGCGCCCGCTTCACCCATCAAATCGCCGCGAAGGCGCCGCAGCCCGAGAGAGGACATCGCGGTTGCGAGGACCAGCACCCACGCGACTCGCGATGTCCTCGACGGGCAAGGCGCCGGCCCGTCTGGTGTGCTGGCAGTAGGCGCGCAATGATCAATTCGCGACGACCGCACTCACCAGATTGCTGTCGCGCAAAACGACTGGCTACGCGCGGCGACACGCCGCGCAAATCTGGTGTCGCCGAACACAACCAACCAGACGACAACTCAGCGCCCCTCGCTCCACCTTCTCACCTCTTGAGACAACACCCGCCTACAACATCGACCGTCGCAAGGAGACGCATTCGATGTCGGCACTGACGCTGTTCGAACACCCCGCACCGCCCACACCGCGCATCCGCGACGGCGGCCTGCTCGCCACCAAACTCGCCGGCAAACACGCCGCACTGATCACCGGACACTTCCTGATCCCCGCCCGCGAAGGCCGCTACGCCGACCTTCCCGACACCCTCCCCGAACCCCTCGCCAACGCCCTGCGCAGCCGCGGCGTCACCAACCTCTACGCACACCAACGCGACGCCTGGGACGCCGCACAACGCGGCGAACACCTCGTCGTCGCAACGCCGACGGCATCGGGCAAATCCCTCTGCTACACCCTCCCCGTCGTCGCCGCCGCGATGACCAAACAGGCGAAGGCGCTGTACCTCTTTCCGACCAAAGCCCTCGCGCAAGACCAGGTCGCCGAACTCATCGAACTCAACCGCGCCGGCAACCTGGGGCTGCGCACCGCCACCTTCGACGGCGACACCCCCGGCGACCAACGCCAGGCCATCCGCCTCAACGGCGACATCGTCGTCAGCAATCCCGACATGCTCCACCAGGGCATCCTGCCCCACCACACCAAGTGGGCGCAGTTCTTCGAAGGCCTGCAGTACGTCGTCATCGACGAAATCCACAGCTACCGCGGCGTCTTCGGTTCCCACCTGGCCAACGTGCTGCGTCGCCTGCGCCGCGTTTGCGCGTTTTATGGCGCCAACCCGCAGTTCATCCTGTGCTCGGCGACGATCGGCAACCCGAAAGACCACGCCGAAACGCTCATCGAAAGCGACGTCACCGCGATCACCGACTCCGGCGCGCCCAGTGGCGACAAACACGTGCTGCTCTGGAACCCGCCCGTGGTCAATCCCGATCTGGGTCTGCGCGCTTCCGCCCGCTCGCAAAGCAACAAGATCGCGCGCACCGCGATCCGCGCCGGGCTCAAGACCCTGGTGTTCGCGCAATCGCGCACGATGGTCGAGGTGCTCACCAAGTATTTGAAAGACGTCTTCGACCACGATCCCCGCAAGCCCGCGCGCATCCGCGCGTACCGCGGCGGTTATCTGCCCACCGAACGCCGCGAAGCCGAATGCGCCATGCGCGAAGGCCGCATCGACGGCATCGTTTCGACGTCCGCGCTGGAACTGGGCGTCGACATCGGCAGCCTCGACGTCGTCGTCCTCAACGGTTACCCCGGGTCGGTCGCCGCGACCTGGCAGCGCTTCGGTCGCGCCGGGCGTCGGCAGCAAGCATCGGTTGGCGTGCTCGTTGCGAGTTCCGATCCGCTCGACCAATACGTCGTGCGCCATCCGGAATTCTTCTCCGCCTCCACGCCGGAACACGCGCGCATCGCGCCCGACCAGCCGGTGATCCTGCTCGACCACATCCGTTGCGCCGCGTTCGAACTGCCCTTCCTGGAAGGCGAGCGCTTCGGACCGATCGATCCGGCGGTCTATCTCGAACTGCTCGCGGCCGATGGCGTCGTGCACGCCGAAGGCGGCCGCTGGGAATGGATCGCCGACAGTTATCCGGCCAACGCGGTGAGCCTGCGTTCGGTGGCAGACGGCAACTTCGTCGTCGTCGATCGCACCGACGGGCGCCAGGTGATCATCGCGGAAGTCGACTATTCGTCCGCGCCGCTGATGTTGTACGAGGGCGCGATCCACATGGTGCAGTCCACGCCCTACCAGGTCGAACGCCTCGACTGGGAAGGCCGCAAGGCCTACGTCACGCGCACGCACGTGGATTACTACACCGACGCCATCGACTACACCAAGCTCAAGGTGCTCGAGCGCTTCGATGGCTGCATCGCAGGCGCGGGGACGAGCCATCACGGCGAAGTGCACGTCGTGCGTCGCGTCGCCGGCTACAAGAAGATCCGCTACTACACGCACGAGAACATCGGCTACGGGCCGGTCACCTTGCCCGACCAGGAGATGCACACCAGCGCGCTGTGGTGGCAGTTGCCGCAGGACACGCTCGATGCGCGGTTCGCCTCGCGTCAGGACGCGCTCGATGGGTTCCTCGGCGCGGCGTACGCATTGCACGTGGTTGCGAAGGTCGCGGTGATGGCCGATGCGGCCGACCTGCAGAAGGCGGTCGGCAGCGGCGACGGCGCATGGTTCGCCACCGCCGATGGCCGGGGACGCGGGCAGTTGCGCAGCACCGACGGCAGCGTCGCCGATCCGAATGTCCACGATCGGTTCGTACCGACGGTCTACCTCTACGACAACTATCCCGGCGGCGTGGGCCAGAGCGAACCCTTGTGGCGTCGCCAGCACGAACTCGTCGTGCTCGCGCGCGAACTCATCGATCGATGCGATTGCAAGGCCGGTTGTCCCGCGTGCGTCGGGCCCGTGCTCGAAATGCAGGAAGCCACCGTCGATTCGCCGCGCGCGCTCGCGCTGCGCGTGCTCGGCGCGCTGGAGGCGGCATGAGCCTCACGCTCGAAAAGCTGCAACGACTCAAGCGCCAAGCCGGTGGCGATATCGCAATCCGCGAGCCGGCACTAATGAACAGCGCCCCTCCCCCGGCCCCTCCCCGCGATGCGGGGCGGGGGGCGATGGCGTCGATCGAGCAACTACGGCAATTGCTGCGCGTGCGTGCGCCGACACCCATCGGCCCCGCACCTTCCGTCGACCGCACCCTGCCCGGCATCGAGATCGCCCCCGGCCTGCACCTGCGGGAAGAACACGTCCCCGACGATGCACTCCCCGACGTGTTCTGCGGCGCCTTCGACCGCAAGGACGCGCTCGACCCTTCACACATGCTCTTCTTCGACACCGAAACCACCGGCCTGGCCGGCGGTACGGGCACGCGCGCCTTCATGATCGGCGCGGCCGATTGGTTCGACGGCGCGCTGCGCATCCGCCAGCTCACGATGCGCACGATGGCGGCGGAAACCGCGATGCTCGATGCGTTCCGCGCGTGGGTCGCGCCCGACACGGTGCTCGTCAGTTACAACGGCAAGTGCTACGACGCGCCCCTGCTCGCCACGCGCTATCGCCTCGCGCGCCAAAGCAATCCCCTCGCCGGGTTGGCCCACGTCGATTTGCTCTATCCCACGCGCCGTCGCTATCGCGGTGTCTACGAGAACTGCCGCTTGGCCACGATCGAACGCCAGGTGCTCCGCATCGTGCGTGAAGACGACCTGCCCGGTTCCGAAGCACCGGCTGCGTGGTTGTCGTTCCTGCGCGGCGGAAGCGCGCAAACGCTGCGCCGCGTGCTCGCACACAACCACCAGGATGTCGTGTCGCTTTCACGATTGCTGCGTCACCTGAGCTTGGCCGGCGCAACAATCTGAGGGTTCTCCCCATTCACCGAAAACCGCGACGGACGGTCGTCCTTCGCCCGCCGATCGTGCCGTTCGACTGGCTGCGACTCCCGTCGCGATCACTCTGTAGGGGCACGACCATGGCACTCGATCCGCATCGCACGCGAAAGCGCGTCGCAGTTTTCCTGTTATCCGCCGTCCTCGCGCCGTCGGCCTTCGCCGCGGCCATCAAGGGCGCCATCTTCACGACGGACACCGACGGCAACGTCAACGTCAACCAGTACGAAGCCAAGGAAGACGTCTACCTCAACGGTGGCCCGACCAATGCCAATTGCGATGCCGCGGCGATTCCCGACGGCACGTATGTCTTCCAGGTCACCAACCCGTCGGGCAGCGTCGTACTGAGCAGTGACACGATCGACCATCGTGAGTTCACCGTGGTGGGCGGGGTGGCCCAGTCCGCGGTCGACCATGCCGTCGATACCGTCGACCCGCCTTGCTCGGGCGTACGGGTGCAACTGGCGCCTTTCGACAACACGCCGAACAACGGCGGCGTCTACAAGGTGTGGATCACGCGCAAGTCGGACTACGAGGCCAACGGGAACACGTTCAAGCCCAGCGACACCAAGACCGACAACTTCCACGTCAAGCTGCCCGCCGAACAACCCGAGACGGCCGACATCAGCATCTACAAGTTCTACGACGCCAACGGCAACGGCGACTGGGATTCGGATGAAGTGCCGCTGTTCGGGTGGCTGATGACCCTCGGCGACAGCAACGGCGGCTCCGGCGCAGCGCTGACGCAATCGCCCGACGGCATCGTGAGCATCACGGGGCTGGACCCGACGCTGACCTACTCGGTCACCGAAGGCCTGGGCGGTGGCACGTGGCATCAGTCCGCCTCCATCGTCAACGGCGCACCGACGGCCACGCCGACCAATCCGGTCACGGGCCTGACCCTCACCGTGGGCCAGACGACGACCGTCGAGTTCGGCAACTACTGCGACTGCAAGAGCGGCGGCAAACCGAAGTCCTGGTGGATCACCGCATCCGGGCAGACCAAGGTCAACGACGGCGGCACGATGAACCCCGAGTTCAACGCGCTCAACCAGTTGAACCTGCGTTCGTCCAGCGGCAGCAACTGGAACCTGACGACGACGCTGGCGATTCCGACGCAAGCGCAGAACTGGACGACGTTCGTCAATTGGGTCAACAACGCGAGCACGACCAACATGGCCTACGCGTTGTCCCGCCAGTTGGCGATCCTGCGGCTCAACCTGGATGCCGGCTACGTCGGCGGGGCGAACTTCTACAAACCCGCGAACGAGTCGATCAACGCCCTGTTGAGCGAGGCCAACGCCGCACTGCTCGCCGATGGCAACACGCCCGTGGGCGATCCCAACCGCGCAGCGCAGGAGCAGCTGCTCGCCTGGATCACGGAGATCAACAGCGGCACGGTCACGGTGATCAAGCCCACGCCCTGCCCGTTCAAGTTCTACCTGCCTCCGCCGACCTGAGTTCCAGGCAGGCACAAGGCGTCACCCCGCGGCCCCGGATCGAAACCGGGGCCGCGGCTTTATGCACGCAGCGTTTCCGGGCATCCTGCGTGCACTCCCGCAGGGGCTTGCCATGACCGGACACGACGCGCGCGACGACGGCGCCTCCACGCTGCCCCGCCACACCACGCCCACGTGGGAAGTCGAGCTGCTGATCTCCGGCGTCGCGGTGTTCGCGATGCTGCAACTGCCCGCATTGCTCGATGGCTACATCCTGGACTGGGCGCCGCGCCTGGTCGACCGCTGGGCGAAGCTGCTCTTCGTCATCTACGTTTACGCCAAGAGTGCGGCCATCATCCTGGCCGTCACCTTCGTCATCCACCTGTTGCTGCGCGCGCGCTGGATCGCGCTGGTGGGCATGTGGTCGATCTATCCCAAAGGCGTGGACTGGAACAACTTCCGCCTCGGCCCCAACGCGCGCGAGTTCGAAAGCAAGCGCCTCGGCCGCATGGAGGATGCGATCGATCGCGCGGACAACAAGGCGACGATGGTGTTCGCGATGGGCGTCGTGCTGGCCTCCATCCTGTGCGTGATCACCCTGATCGTCGGCACGGTGGTCTCGCTCTCCTGGCTGCTGGAATCGCGCATGGGCGTGAATGCGGACACGCGATGGATCATGTGGACGGCGGCGTTCGCGATGGTCCCGTACGGCCTTTCGATCGCCATCGACCGGCGCTTCGGCGATCGCATGCAACCCGGCCGTTTCGGCACGCGCGTCCTGCGCGGCGTGCTCGGCTTCTATTCCCGGATCGGCGTGGGCATGGCGAACAACCCGGCGCTCGCGTTGTTGGCGAGCCATCGTGGGCGGCGCAAGACGATCCTGTTGATCGCCACGATCTTCATGATCGCAACGATCGCGGCGTCGACGAGCTATTTCATCGCGCGCAATCCCGATGCCTACGGCAGTTACGACGCGTTCCCCGACGAAGACGAACTGCCGACGCGCTCGGTGGATCCCGCGCACTACGACGATCGGCGCGACGCACTGCGCAGCCCGATCACGCCCTTCATCCAGTCGATGGTGGTGATCGGCCCTTACGTGCAGCTGATCGTGCCCTGGGTGCCAGATCGCGATGGCCCGGCATTGGATGCGCGCTGCGGCACGCTGCCGGAGGATGCGCAATTGAAGTGCTACGCCGAACACGTGCGCCCGGTGACGCTGGACGGCAAGCTCATCGCGCCGGTGTTCGACATCGGCGAAGACGCGCGAACCAATCGCCCTGCGATGGTCGCCATGATCGATGTGCGCCATCTGCCGCAGGGCCGCCATGTCCTCGGCATCACGCTGCCGCAGCACGGCCGGCACGACCCCGCGCCGGACGCCGACTTCATCCCGTTCTGGCGGTGAGCGAAGACCCCGTCCCGCGCAAGATCCTGCACGTCGACATGGACGCGTTCTATGCGTCGGTCGAGCAGCGCGACGATCCGTCCCTGCGCGGCCGCCCCGTGGTCGTCGCGTGGCGCGGCGCGCGCTCGGTGGTGTGCGCGGCGAGTTACGAAGCGCGCAAGTACGGCGTGCGCTCGGCGATGCCGGCGATGCGCGCCGAACGCCTGTGCCCGCAGGCGGTATTCGTGCCGCCGGATTTCGTGCGCTACAAGGCCGTGTCGAAGCAGGTGCGCGAGATCTTCGGCCGCCACACCGACTTGATCGAGCCCTTGTCGCTCGACGAGGCCTATCTCGACGTCACCCACACCTTCACCGGCCTGCCGAGCGCAACGGCGACCGCGCAGGCGATCCGCGCGCAGATTCGCGAGGAGATCGAACTCACGGCCTCGGCCGGCGTCGCACCGAACAAGTTCCTCGCGAAGATCGCCTCGGACTGGAACAAACCCGATGGGCTGTTCGTGATCCGGCCGCACCAGGTCGAAGCCTTCCTCGCACCCCTGCCCGTCGGGCGTCTTCCGGGCGTGGGCAAGGTGATGGAAGGCAAGCTCGCCGAACTCGGTGTGTCGACAGTGATGGACCTGCGCACGCTCGGCCCCGCGGCGCTCGAGCAACGCTTCGGCCGATGGGGACGGCGCCTGCACGAACTCGCGCACGGCATCGACGACCATCCGGTGCAATCCGAACGCCCGACGATGCAGATCAGCGCGGAAGACACGTTCGAGCGCGACCTGCGCCTGCCGGAGATGGAAGACCACATCCGCCGACTCGCCGAAAAAGCCTGGCGCGGTTACGAGCGCGAGCGCGCGGAGCCGCATGGCCGCATCGCACGCACCGTCGTGCTCAAGTTGAAGACCGACGATTTCCGCACGCTCACGCGCAGCCTGACGCCACCCGAGCCGCCGGCGTCGCTGGAGGCCGTCGCCGACATCGCCTGCGCACTGCGCGAGCGCGTCGATCTGCCTTCACGCACGCGTTATCGCCTCGTGGGCGTGGGATTGTCGGGCTTCATCGATGCCGACCGGCTGGCCACCGTGCAGACCGATCTGTTCGGCTGACCCGCCCGTCACGGGCGCGGCCCTCACGCCGCCCCCCTCACAATCCGGGACCTTCCCCCAACCCGTTCCCTCGTGCCGGCCGTCACCGTCCTCACCCTCAATTGCCACATGGGCTTCGACTTGTTCGGGCGCCGCTTCGTGCTGCCCGAATTGCGCGAAGCGGTGCGCGCGGTGGGCGCCGACCTGGTGTTCCTGCAGGAAGTGCTCGGCGAGCACGAATTGCACAAGCGCCGGCAGGCGAAGTGGCCGGACACGCCGCAGTACGAATTCCTCGCCGATTCGATCTGGTCGCATTCGGCGTACGGGCGCAACGCGGTCTATCCGCATGGCCACCACGGCAATGCCTTGTTGTCGAAATACGCGATCCGCGCGTTTCGCAATTGCGACGTGACGATCAGCGGGCACGAGGAACGCGGGCTGCTGCATTGCCAGTTGCACGTCGACGACGGGCCGTACTCGCTGCATGCGATCTGCGTGCACCTGGGGCTGCGCGAATCCCACCGACAGAAGCAACTGCAGCTGCTGTGCGAGATCGTGCACGATGCGATCCCGCGCGCCGCGCCGCTGATCGTCGCCGGCGATTTCAACGATTGGCGGGGCCACGGCCATCCGGTCCTCGACAGTTGCGGGCTCACCGAAGTCTTCCTCGCCTCGCAGGGCAAGCACGCGCGCACCTTTCCCGCGCGCTGGCCCCTGCTGCCGGTCGATCGCCTCTACGTGCGCCACGCCCGCGCGACCGAGGTCAAAGTGCTCGGCGGCAAGCCGTGGACGCACTTGTCCGACCACGTGCCGCTGATGGCACGGGTGGCCTGGTGAGCCTGGGCTGGCGAAGGCCGCGCGCGCCGGGGCCCTGGCGTCCCGGCAATCGCGTGCAACTGCTGGAGAACGGCGAGGCGTTCTTCCCGCGCGCTTTCGCGGCGATCGCCGACGCGCAGCGCGAGGTGATCGTCGAGACCTTCATCCTGTTCGAGGACCCTGTCGGCCACGACCTACAACGTGCGTTGATCGAGGCGGCCAAGCGTGGCGTGCGCGTGGAGATCACCGTCGATGGTTATGGCTCGCCCGACTTCTCGCCTACGTTCGTTTCCGAATTGGCCGAAGCCGGCGTGCACGTGCATGTGTTCGATCCGCATCCGGGCTGGCTCGGCGTGCGCGTCAACGTGTTCCGCCGCTTGCATCGCAAGTTGTTGATCGTCGATGGCACGCGGGCGTTCATCGGCGGCATCAATTACTCGGTCGACCATCTGGCGGAAACCGATCCGAAGGGGAAGCAGGATTACGCGGTGGAGATCGAAGGGCCGGTCGTCGGCGACATCCTGAGTTTCGCGAAGGCTGCGCTTGCGGGAGATGGCACGGGCGAGCGCTGGGTGCATCCGGCGATCGACCCTGCGCAAGCACACGCAGGCGACGCCGAAGTGCGGTTCGAACTGCGCGACAACCGTCGACGTCGCACCTCGATCGAACGCGAATACCGTCGCGCGATCCGCGAAGCCAAGCGCGAGATCCTGATCGCCAATGCGTATTTCTTCCCGGGCTGGGCATTCTTGCGCGAATTGCGTCGCGCCGCGCGCCGCGGGGTGCACGTCACCCTGCTGGTCGCCGCCGAATCCGACACGCCCATCGCCCACCCCGCCACGCGCACGCTCTATCGCCACCTGCTGCGCGCGCACGTGGACATCGTCGAGTATTGCGAGCGGCCCTTCCACGGCAAGGTCGCGTTGATCGACGGGACGTGGGCGACCATCGGTTCGAGCAACCTCGATCCGCTGAGCCTGGCCTTGAATCTGGAGGCGAACGTGTTCGTGCGCGACGCGGGTTTCGCCGCGCAACTCCGGGAAAGCCTCGATGCATTGCGCCAGCGCCAATGCCACACCGTCGACGCCGCGTCGCTGGGCAAGCGCAACTGGTGGACCGGGCTAACGCGGCCGCTGTTGTTCCATGTGCTGCGGCGCTTTCCGCGTTGGGCGGGCCTGCTGCCCGCGCACACGCCGCAACTGGTGCGCGTCACCGCGCCGGTGGACGCACCGTGACACGACGCAAGCGCTGGTTCGCGCGAGCCAAGCGCGTGCTGTTCGTCGCCTTCCTGTGCGGCGTGGCCTGGCTGCTGTGGCACGCGGCGCAATCGATCGACTGGCGCGCGGTCGGCGTGGTGTTGCGCAATCTCGATGCGCGCGCACTCGCCTCCGCGCTCGCGCTCACCGCCACCAGCTTCCTGCTCTACACCGGCTACGACCTGGCCGCGCGCCACTACGCGGGGCACGAGGTGCCCACCCGGCGCGTCATGCTCATCTCCTTCATCGCGTACACGTTTGCGCTGAACATCGGCGCGGCGGTCGGCGGCGCGGGGTTCCGGTTGCGCATGTATGCGCGCGAAGGCGTGCCGCTCGGACGGATCACGCGCGTGATCGCGTTCTGCATCGCCACCAACTGGATCGGCTACTTCGTGCTCGCAGGCGCGTTGTTCGCCAGCGGTGCGATCGTTCCGCCGGCCCACTTCCCCGTCCACGCATTCGGGTTGGGCGAAGGGAGCGGGATGCGTGCGCTGGGCGTGGCGATGCTGGGCATCGCCGTCGCGTACCTCGTGGCGTGCATCACCACGCACGGGCGCATCTTCCACGTACGCGGCCATCATTTCCGGTTTCCAACGCTGAGCCTGGCGCTGTTGCAGGTCGCGATGGCGACGACCAACTGGGCGCTGATGGGGCTCACCGTCGCCCGCTTCCTCCCCCATGTGGGGGATGCGCAGGTCATCGCCGTGTTGCTGCTTGCGTCGGTCGCCACCGCGATCGCGCACATTCCCGCGGGGATCGGCGTCGCCGAAGCGGTCTTCGTCGCCGTGCTCGGGGATCGCGTGCCCCCGGCGCAGTTGATCGGCGCGCTGATCGCGTATCGCGCGTGCTATTTCCTCGCGCCGCTGGTGGTCGCCACCCTCGCCTACGCCGGCCTGGAACTGATCAGGCGGCCGTCATCCACATCTCCCTCCGTTGCGAAGCAGTAGGGTCTTCGTAACGAAGGAAGCTGCGATTCACTGTCGAACCCGATGGACGCGCATGGACCAGATGCCGAGCGACCCGCCGGGGAAGGCAACTGGCTGCGGCGCGTGCACGCGTTCGATTGGGCGGCGACCCCACTCGGCCCGCTGACCAACTGGCCGCACGCGCTGCGTACCGCGCTGCAGTTGCACGAAACCGAGATCGACCACCTGCGCCGCCTGCAGAAGCTGAGCACGCGCCTGGTGCGCGACGACGAAGACGAAGACCAACTGCTGGAAGATGTCCTCGGCGCGGCGGTGATCGTCGCCGGCGCGCAGAGTGGCGAGCTGCGGATGGTGCGCGAAGACGGCGGGCTGGATCTGATCGCCAGCCACGGCTTCGAGGACAGCTTCCCCGACTTCCATCACGCGAGCGAAGCCAGCGCACTCGCCGAAGAATGCGCGCACACCGCGCGCCGGCTGATGGTCGACGACGTCGTACTGTCGTCTTACTTCGACCCGGACACACGCAGCGCATTGGCCGGGAGCGGCATCCGCGCGATCCAGGCCGCGCCCTTGCTGGCGCGCGACGGGCGCGTGCTCGGCGTGCTGACCACGCACCACCGCGATGGCGTGCCGGGCGAACGCGACCTGCTGCTGCTCGACCTGCTCTCGCGCCAGGCCGCCGACTGGATCGAACGCGCGCACGCCGCCGACAGGCTCGAAGACAGCGAGCGCCGCCTGCGCACGATCCTGCACCAGACCGTCGCCGGCATCCTGGTCGCCGACGGCGATGGGCGCATGACCTACGTCAATCGTTGTTGGTGCCGGATGCTCGGCTATCGCGAAGAGGAGTTGATCGGCAAGCACCTGGTGGACATCACCGATCCCGAATCGCTCGACCGCACCCACGAGGCGCTGCGGCGCCTGGAAGGCGGCATGCCCAGCCTCACGCTCGAGAAATGCTATCGCCGCAAGGATGGCACGCCCTTGTGGGGCAGCTCGAGCGTGAGTGCGATGCGCGGGCCGGATGGTCGATACGAAGGCCTGGTCGCCGTCGTCATCGACATCGGCGAACACAAGCACCTCGAACAATCCCTGCGCGACCAGGCCGATCGCCTGGAACTGGCGCTGCAGACCGGTCGCCTGGGCACCTGGCACCTGGACCTGCTCACGCTGGAAACGCAGGCATCGGACCAGTGCAAGGCCAACTTCGGCCTGCAGCCGCACGAAACCCTCAACTTCCACCGCGCCTTCGAAGAGCTGATCCACCCCGAGGACCGCGATGCGATGCGCGCGGCGCTCACGCAGACCATCACCGCGCACTCCGACTACGACGCCGACTTCCGCGTGGTGTGGCCCGACGGCAGCGTGCACTGGATCGTGTCGCGCGGACGCGCGGTGTACAACGCCGAAGGACGCGCAGTGGCGATGACGGGCGTGAACTTCGACGACACCGAGCGACGCGGGGCGATGGATCGCCTGCGCGAGAACGAAGCGCAATTGCGGCGCACCGTCGAAGACGCACCGCTCGCGCTGTGCCTGCACGCGGAGGATGGCGAGATCCTCAACCTCAGCCGCCACTGGACCGAGCTCACCGGCTACACGAAAAACGATCCGGCGGTCCTGCAGGAATGGTTGCGACGCGCCTACGGCATCCGCGACGGCGAATTCCGCGAAGCGATCGAACGCATCTTCGGCGTCGACCATGCGATGGTGCAGACCGACATCGAAATCCTCACGCGCAACGGCCAACCGCGCACGTGGAGCCTCAATGCCTCCTCACCCGGCTTGTTGAAGGACGGACGCCGCTACGTGGTCGCGATGGCGCTGGACATCACCGAGCGCAAGCGCGCCGAAGCATTGATGCGCCGATCCGCGGCGCGCGCGGCGTTCCGCGTGTCGCTGAGTGATCTGTTGCGGCCGCTGGCGGATCCGGCGCAGATCCAGTGCACGGCGGCGACCGCGCTGTGCGAGCACCTCGGCGCCGATCGCGCGCTGTTCGCCGAATTGTCGGACGACGGACAGATCGCGCAGGTCCACACGGATCATTTCCACGAAGGCGTGCCGACGAATGGAACCAGCCATGAACTCGCCGCCTTCGGCGAGGAAATGGGCCAACGCCTGCGCGCCGGGCGCACGGTGGTGCTCGACGACGCGCATGCGTCCAGTACGCTCGGACAGCCGCAGCGCGATGCCTACGAACACATGCAGGTGCGCGCGCACGTCAGCGTTCCCCTGGTGAAGCGGTCCCGTCTGTCCGCCCTGTTGAGCGTGCACCAGGCCACGCCGCGTTTGTGGGCCGGCGACGAGATCGCCCTCATCGAAGAAACCGCCGAGCGCACGTGGGCCGCGATCGCGCGCGCCCGCGCCGAGGCCGCGGTGCGCGAGAGCGAGGCGCGGCTGAATGCCGAACTCGCCGATGCCACGCTGCTGCAAAGCATCAGCGCCGAACTCGTACACGAGGAAAGCGAAGACGCGCTGTACGAAAGCATTGTCTCCGCGGCGATGGCGATCATGCGTTCGCAATTCGCCGTGCTGCAGCGGCTCCATCCGGAACGCGGCAACGGAGGCGCACTGGAATTGCTGGCCTCGCGCGGTTTCACCCCGCAGTCGACCACCGAGTGGACGTGGATCGATGCCGGCCCCGCTTCGCAGAGTTGCAGCGCCCAGGCGATGCGCGCCGGACATCGCATGATCCTGGAGGACATCGGTCACCAGCCCGCGATGGAGGGCTCGGCCGACATGGATCGCTACCGCCGCACCGGCATCGCCGCGGTGCAGAGCACGCCCCTGTTCGCGCGCGACGGGCAGATCGTCGGCATGATTTCCACGCACTGGACGCGCCCGCACATGCCGGCCGAACGCGACCTGCGCTTGCTCGACATCCTCGCCCGCCAGGCCGCCGACCTGATCGAACGCCGCCAGGCCCTGGAAGACCTGCGCGCGAACGACCGCCGCAAGGACGAATTCCTCGCCACGCTCGCGCACGAGCTGCGCAACCCGCTCGCACCCCTGCGCAACTGCCTGCACATCCTGCGCGCGACCGAGGGCGAAGACGCGCAGCTGCACAAACTGCACGGAATGATGGAGCGGCAGGTCTCGCACATGATCCGTTTGGTCGACGACTTGATGGAGGTCTCGCGCATCACGCGTGGCGAGATCGAATTGCGCAAGCAACGCGTCACCATGCGCGATGTCTTGGAAGGCGCCATTGAAACGAGCCGCCCGCTGCTCGAACAGGCGAACCATCATTTCCATGTCGAAGCGACCGCCGAAGCGTTGCCGCTCGAAGCCGATCCGATGCGGCTGGCGCAGGTGTTCACCAACCTGTTGAACAACGCGGCGAAGTACACGCCGGCCGGCGGCAACATCACCTTGCACGCGGCGCGCGACGGCGAAATGGTGGAGGTGCGCGTGCGCGACGATGGCATCGGCCTGGCGGCGGAGATGCTGACGCAGGTGTTCGACATGTTCACGCAGAGCGAGCATGGGCGCGCGCATTCGCAGGGCGGGCTCGGGATCGGGCTGACCTTGGTGAAGAGCCTGGTCGAGCAACATGGCGGCACGGTGGAAGCGCGCAGCGCGGGACTCGGGCAAGGCAGCGAGTTTGTCGTTCGTCTGCCACTGGCGCCGGGTGCGCGCATCGAGGAAAGCGGTGAATGGCCGGTGGTGCGGCAGCGGCATGCGATGTCGATTCTCGTGGCCGACGACAATCACGAGAGTGCCGATTCGATGGCCTTGTTCCTGCAGATGCGGGGGCACGATGTGCGCACGGTCTACGATGGTCGCGCGGCGTTGGATGCGATCGCGGAGCGGCGGCCGGATGTGGTGTTGCTGGATCTGGGGATGCCGACGTTGGATGGGTACGAGACGTGCCAGCAGATTCGGGCGATGCCGGATGGGGACAAGATCGCGGTGATGGCGACGACTGGGTGGGGGTCGGATGCGGATCGGGTGCGGTCGGCTGCTTGTGGGTTCGATGCGCATTTGGTGAAGCCGGTGGATCCTGGGTTGTTGTTGGCTCGGCTCGACGCTCTGCATTGAGAAACCGATTGGCGCGCCGCCCGAACGTCGTTAGTTCCAAATTTTTTTGGGAAAAAAATTTGAAACTAACAACGCTGGGGCATCACCTTTCGAGCGCTGGCTCTCGATCGGGGGATCCGCCCGGGCATTCGTTTGCCGGTGCGAAGCGAGCTTCGCACTGCCCCGATTGTTGTCGCGTAAGCAGCTAGCTTTCATGGGCTTCGATAAACTCCGAAGCCATGGCCACTCGCCCGCCCCAAGACCCCGACCTGCTGCGCCGCTTGCTGCGCGCGAAAGACCGCATGGACGCGTCCTCGCACGAGGAATGGCCGGTGCAGCGGTTGTCGCAGGTGAGCGCGGTCTCGGAGGCGCACTTCGCGCGGTCGTTCAAGGAGGCCTTTGGCGTCCCGCCGCATCGGTATTTGCTGACGCGACGGATCGAGCGCGCGACGGCGTTGCTGCGCGAGACCGATTTGTCGATCACCGACATCGCCTTCCAGACGGGGTGGAGCAGCCTGGGGACCTTCGGGCGGACGTTCCGCGACATTACCGGCGAAAGCCCGGGCGAACTGCGTGCGCGGGAGCGCGCCGCGTCGCATGCGCCGGAGGCTGTGCCGGTGTGTCATCTCAAGGCGGCGCAGCGGCCCAAGCTCACCATCGCAGTTTCGGAGAAGCGCCGTCGCGAGGCGGGCCGTAGGATCGCCGCACCTACCAAGGAGGTCACATGAACCAGGGTGTCGGAGTCGTTGGTCTTTACGTGCGCGATCAGGAAGAAGCGCTGCAGTTCTATGTCGACAAGCTCGGATTCCGCGTGCACACCGATGCGCGCAACGGCGACTACCGTTGGCTGACGGTGCAGCATCCGGAGCAACCGTCGTTCCAGTTGGGCCTGTTCGCGCCGCAGGCGCCCGTGCTCGATGAAGCCACGGCACAAAGCGTTCGCGAGATCGTCGCCAAAGGCGCGATGCCGCCGCTGGTGCTGATCGTCGACGACTGCCGCAAGGCCTATGCGCGCATGCGCGACAAGGGCGTCGAGTTCACGCAGGAACCGACGGAGCGCTACGGCGCCGTCGACGCAGGCTTTCGCGATCCCTCGGGCAACGGCTGGAAAATGATCGAAGCCCGCGCGTAAAGCCTCGCCACCAACGAAAACGGGCCCCGCAGGGCCCGTTCTCTTTTCCAGCAAAGCGCGCGGCGATTACTCGGCCGTGACGCCTTCACCTTCTTCGACGGCCTTCATCGACAGGCGGATGCGGCCCTGCTTGTCGACTTCGAGGACCTTGACCTTCACCACGTCGCCTTCCTTGAGCTTGTCGCTGACTTTCTCGACGCGCTCGTTGGAAATCTGCGACACGTGGACCAGGCCATCCTTGCCCGGCAGGATCGTCACGAACGCACCGAAGTCCATCAGCTTGACGACCTTGCCTTCGTAGATCCGGCCCGGCTCGACGTCGGAGGTGATCTGCTCGATGCGCGCCTTCGCGGCCTGCGCCGCGGCGGCGTTGACCGACGCGATGACGATCGTGCCGTCGTCCTGGATGTCGATCTGCGTGCCGGTTTCCTTCGTGATCGCCTGGATCGTCGAACCGCCCTTGCCGATGACTTCGCGGATCTTGTCCGGATGGATCTTCATCGTGAGCAGGCGCGGTGCGAACTCGGACAGCTCGCCACGCGGCGTGGTGATGGCGTTGGCCATCTCGCCGAGGATGTGCAGGCGGCCGGCCTTCGCCTGCGCCAGCGCGACCTTCATGATCTCTTCGGTGATGCCCTGGATCTTGATGTCCATCTGCAGCGCCGAGATGCCGTTCTGCGTACCGGCGACCTTGAAATCCATGTCGCCGAGATGGTCTTCGTCACCGAGGATGTCGGACAGGACGACGTACTGCTCGCCTTCCTTCACCAGGCCCATCGCGATACCCGCGACCGGCGCCTTCACCGGCACGCCGGCGTCCATCAGCGCGAGCGAGGAACCGCACACCGAGGCCATCGACGAGGAACCGTTGGATTCAGTGATCTCCGACACGATGCGGATGGTGTACGGGAACTCTTCCATCGACGGCATCACCGCGAGCACGCCGCGCTTGGCGAGGCGGCCGTGGCCGATTTCGCGACGCTTCGGGCCCATCATGCGGCCGGCTTCACCGACCGAGTAAGGCGGGAAGTTGTAATGGAACAGGAAGTGTTCCTTGTACTCGCCGGCGACGGCATCGATGATCTGGCCGTCGCGCGCGGTGCCGAGCGTGGCGACCACGATCGCCTGCGTCTCGCCGCGGGTGAACAGCGAGGAGCCGTGCGTGCGCGGCAGGATGCCGACCTGCGAGTTGATCGGGCGGACGGTGTCGAGCGCGCGGCCGTCGATGCGGACCTTCGAGGACAGCACCGAGTTGCGCATGGTGTTGTATTCGAGTTCGCCGAATTCCTTCGCGAAATCGCCCTGCTGCCAGCCTTCGGCTTCGGCGCGGCCCGTCAGCGCGGTCCAGGTGTCCTTCTTGATCGCGGAGATCGCATCCTTGCGCTCGCCCTTGTGGCGGATCTGGTAGGCCTGCGAGAGCTGCGTGCCGCACGCTTCCTGGATCGCGGAGATCAGCGCGGCGTTCTTGGCCGGCGCGGTCCACGTCGAGGGCTTGGTGCCGGCTTCGACGGTGAGCTCGTTGATCGCGTTGATGACCTTCTGCATTTCGCGATGGCCGAACATCACCGCGCCGAGCATCACGTCTTCGGAGAGTTCCTTCGCTTCGGACTCCACCATCAGCACTGCGTTGGACGTGCCGGCGACGACGAGTTCGAGTTCGGAATCGACGAGCTCGCTCGTCGAGGGATTGAGGATGTACTGGCCGTTCTTGTAACCGACCTTGGCGGCGCCGATCGGGCCCTGGAACGGCGTGCCGCCCAGCGACAGCGCGGCCGAAGCGCCGATGAGCGCGGCGATGTCGCCGTCGACTTCCGGATTCAGCGACATCACCGTCGCGATGATCTGGACTTCGTTCTTGTATTCCTCGGGGAACAGCGGGCGGATCGGGCGGTCGATCAAACGCGAGATCAGCGTTTCCTTCTCCGTCTGGCGGCCTTCGCGCTTGAAGAAGCCACCGGGGATGCGGCCGCCGGCGTAGAACTTTTCCTGATAGTCGACGGTGAGCGGGAAGAAGTCCTGCCCCTCGCGCGCCGACTTGGCGGCGACGGCGGTGACCAGCAGTACGGTGCCATCGATCTTGACGACGACGGCGCCGGAGGCCTGGCGCGCGATCTCGCCGGTTTCGAGGGTGACCTCGTGCTTGCCGTACTGGAAGGTCTTGGTGATTTTCGCCACGGGTGTATTCCTTGGATGTTGCTAGCGGATGGACCTCAACCGACCCTTGCCGGTTGCGGCTGGCGCCATGGCGGCGCCAAAAACAAAACCGCGGCGCATCGCTGCGCCGCGGTTCGGGTATCGCTTATCGGCGCAGGCCGAGCTTCTCGATCAGGGCCTTGTAGCGCTCGTTGTCCTTGCGCTTGAGGTAGTCGAGGAGGCTGCGACGACGATTGACCATCATCAGCAGGCCACGACGGCTGTGGTGATCCTGCTTGTGGGTCTTGAAGTGGCCCGTGAGCTGCTCGATGCGGGCCGTGAGCAGGGCGACCTGGACTTCCGGCGAACCGGTGTCGTTGTCGCCGCGCTTGTGTTCGCTGATGACTTTCGCGGAATCGATGGACATTGCTTGCTAACTCCTGGATGCGAGGCTTGCAGGAACGCCCGGAATGTCGCGACCGGAGCGCACCGCGTGCCCGCCTGTTGTGGGGACGATGGTGGTGTTGCGGGTGGATCGAATAGCCGCGGGATTGTAAGCCTCGCGGGCCTTTCAGGACAAGGGTTTAGGCGCGCTCGCCGCGGGTTGCCCGAGGGCCGCGGCCCACGTGAACAGGCGCTGCGGACGCAGCCGCCCGTCCCCATCGAGTTCGCCCAGGCCCAGCGCCCGGCCGGACTCGTCGTACACCGCGACGCTGCCCGGCATCGCACGGAAGCCCTCGACGGCCTGGCCGCGCGCGAGCCGATGGGCCTGTGCGTCGGTGACGCGCAGTCCCGGCCATGCGGCCATGCCGGTTTCGATGGGCAGCAGGCAGGCATCGAGCATGCGCTGCCCGCGTTCGGCGAGTTCCTGCAGGGCTTCGAGCGTCCACATGCGCGGGTCGCGGAAGGGATCGACCCACAGGCGCCGCAGCTCCGCGACGTGGGCGCCGCAACCGAGCGCTTCGCCCAGGTCGCGCACGAGGCTGCGCACGTAGGTGCCCGAGCCGCATTCCACGTGCAGGCGCAGCAGCGGCAGTTGGCCGTGCAGCAAGTCGGCGGAGGAAATCAGGTCGAAGGCGTGGACGTCGACCGGGCGCGGCTCGACTTCCACCACTTCGCCGCGGCGCGCCCGCGCATACAGCGGCTCGCCGCCGCGCTTGAGCGCCGAATAGATCGGCGGACGCTGCATCTGCGCGCCGGTGAGCGTGCGCAGCGCCGCATCGAGCTGCGCGATCGTGAGGTGCGGGACCGGCCGTTCGCGAAGGGGCTGGCCTTCGGCGTCGTCGGTATCGGTGGTGATGCCCAGGTGCGCGACGGTCTCGTAGGCCTTGCGCGCGCCGAGCAGGCCGCCGGCGATCTTCGTCGCTTCGCCGAAACACACCGGCAGCAAACCGGTGGCGAGCGGATCCAGGCTGCCGGTGTGGCCGGCCTTGTCGGCGTTGAACAGGTGCCGCACGCGCTGCAGGGCCTGGTTGGAACTCAGGCCCCGGGGCTTGTCGAGCAACAGGATTCCGTCGAGCTTCCGAAAGGATTTCTTCGGACCCGGCGCCTTCAAGCGGCTCAGGCCTCGTCGCCCGCGGCCGGGGCGTCGCGCAGGAGCTGGTCGATGCGCTCGCCCTTGTCGACCGAATCGTCGTAATGGAAATGCAGCTCGGGCACGTGGCGCAACTTCATCGCGCGGCCCAGCTGGTAACGGATTTCCGGAGCGATCGCCTTCAGCGCCTTCACCGTTTCCTTCGCCTTTTCAGGCTGCAGGACGGTGACGAACACTTTCGCGTGCGCCATGTCGCGCGTGACCTCCACGTCGGAGACGCTGGTCGAGCCCAAGCCGTGCTCGCGCACGGCATGGTGGACCAGCGTGCCCAGCTCGCGGCGGAGCTGGGCAGCGACGCGGTCGGTGCGATGGAAGCTTTTCTGCGCCATGGCGACTGCAGGCACGCCTTACAGCGTGCGCTGCACCTCGATGCGTTCGAAGCATTCGATCTGGTCGCCGGCCTTGACGTCGTTGTAAGCCTTGACGCCGATGCCGCACTCGGTGCCGTTGCGCACTTCGTCGACGTTTTCCTTGAAGCGGCGCAGCGATTCGAGTTCGCCTTCGAAGACCACGGTGTTGTCGCGCAACACGCGGATCGGCTTGGAGCGCTTGACCACGCCCTCGATGACCATGCAGCCGGCCACCGCGCCGAACTTGGAGCTGCGGAACACATCCCGCACCTGCGCGATGCCGATGATCTCTTCGCGAATCTCCTTGCCGAGCACGCCCGAGGCGATCTGCTTCACCTGGTCGATGACGTCGTAGATGATCGAGAAGTAACGCAGGTCGACGCCGTTGGATTCGATCACCTTGCGCGCCGAGGCATCGGCACGGACGTTGAAGCCGATGACCGTGGCCTTCGAGGTCGCCGCCAGCGTGGCGTCGGACTCGGTGATGCCGCCCACGCCGCCGCCGATCACGTTGATGCGGATCTGCGCGTTGGACAGGCCGGTGAGCGCTTCGCGCAGGGCCTGCACCGAACCCTGGACGTCGGCCTTGACCAGCAGGTTGAGCGTCTGCTGCGCAGCGCCCTCGCCCATCTGCGCCATGATGTCTTCCATGCGGTTGCCCGCCTGGCTGACGAGGCGCGTTTCGCGGCGCTTGGCGTCGCGCTGTTGCGCGACGTCCTTGGCCAGGCGTTCGTCTTCGACCACGGTGAAGTCGTCGCCGGCATCGGGCACGCCCGACAGGCCGAGCACCTGTACCGGGATCGACGGCGCCGCTTCCGGCACCTGCTTGCCCGTTTCGTCGAACAGCGCGCGCACGCGGCCGTACTGGATGCCGCAGACCAGGTAGTCGCCCTTGCGGAGCGTGCCCTGCTGCACGAGCACCGTCGCGACCGGGCCGCGGCCCTTGTCGAGCGAGGATTCGATCACGGTGCCGCTGGCGCGGCCTTCGCGAACGGCCGTGAGCTGGAGCACTTCGGCCTGCAGCGAAATCGCATCGAGCAGATCGTCGACGCCCTGGCCGGTCTTGGCGGAAAGCTCGACCATCTGCGTGTCGCCACCGAACTCTTCGGCCACGATGCCCTGCGCGAGCAGGTCGTTCTTGATGCGCAGCGGATCGGCGCCGGGCTTGTCGACCTTGTTGACCGCGACGATCAACGGGACGTTCGCAGCCTTGGCGTGCTGCACCGCTTCGATCGTCTGCGGCATGACGCCGTCGTCGGCCGCCACCACGAGGACCACGATGTCGGTGATCTTCGCGCCGCGCGCACGCATCTGCGTAAAGGCCGCGTGGCCCGGGGTGTCGAGGAAGCTGATCGTGCCGCGCGCGGTCTGCACGTGGTACGCACCGATGTGCTGGGTGATGCCACCGGCTTCGCCCGCAGCCACTTTCGTGCGGCGGATATAGTCGAGCAGCGAGGTCTTGCCGTGGTCGACGTGGCCCATGATGGTGACCACCGGGGGACGCGATTCACGCAGGCCCTGCTGGTCTTCGGTGTGCGCGAGCAACACGTCTTCGACGTCGCCGGCGTCCACGTGCACGGCCTTGTGGCCGAGCTCTTCGGTCACCAGCACCGCGGTGTCGTGGTCGATGGTCTGGGTGATCGTCGCCATGACGCCCATCTTGAACAACTGCTTCACCACCTCGCCGCCCTTGAGCGCGAGTTTCTGGGCGAGGTCGCCCACGGTGATGGCGTCGCCGATAGCGATTTCGCGCACGATCGGCGCGGTCGGACGGGTGAAGCCGGTGCCGGTGCGCGACTGGTCGAGCGAGCGGCGCTGCTTCGGACGGCCACGCGAGGCACCGCGGCGCGCACGTTCCTGCGCGCTCAGGTGCAACTGGCCAGCGAAGCGCGCGGCGTTGTCGTCGTCTTCGATCGACGTGACCATCGCATGCGAACCGCGATTCGGAGCGGCATTGCCCTTGCCCTTGTGCGCGGCGGCCTTGTCGTCGACGCGCGGGGCCGCGGGCTTGGGATGGTGGCTGCCATGGTGGCCGGCCTTCGGCTTTGCCGATTCCTCGGCGACGACGGCTTCCGCGGCGGCGGCAGCCGCGGCTGCGGCGGCCTGGCGTTCGCGCTCGGCGGCTTCCTCTTCGAGGCGGCGGCGTTCATCGAGGTCGGCCTTCCGCTTGGCGTCGGTCTCGGCGAGGCGCTGCTGTTCGCTGAGGTTGCGCTGGCGCGATTCCTCGAGCTTGCGCAGGATCTCGGCGCGCTCGGGATCGGCCTGGGCGATCGCGGCCTGGGCGGCGGGCGAGCTGTCGACCGCAGGGGCGCCGTCGGCGGGCCGCGCGTAGGTGCGCTTCTGCCGGACTTCGACGGCCACGGTGCTCTTGGTGCGGCCGGAGGCGACCGTCACTTCCTGCACCTTGCGGCGGTTGAGCGTGATCTTCTTCGACGCGTCGCCTTCCTCGG
Organism: Lysobacter sp. P5_B12; assembly: GCF_056400425.1. Lineage (NCBI taxonomy): Bacteria > Pseudomonadati > Pseudomonadota > Gammaproteobacteria > Lysobacterales > Lysobacteraceae > Lysobacter > Lysobacter sp. P5_B12. Next base: position 31,952 of record NZ_JBFULG010000009.1, on the reverse strand, counting down.
CAGGGGCCTCGCCCTTGCCGTGCGTGCGCCGGAGGAAACCGAGGAGCTTCATCTTCTCGGTGCTGGTCACGACCTGGTCGGGACCGTTGAAGCTCATGCCCGCCTCGGACAGCTGCTCCAGCAGTTTCTCGACCGGTGTGTTCACCAGTTCGGCCAGCTTGCGGATGGTGGTTTGCTGCGACATTCGGTGTCCGTTGGTGGCCCGGGAATTCAGCCCCGGGCTGGAAAGGGGGCGATTCTAGCGCGTGGGCCCGCAAGGGCCCGGCGCCGTCATTCGAACCAGTGCTTGCGCGCTTCCATGATCAGGGCGGCCGCGCGCTCGGCGTCCATGTCCTCGATGTCGGTGATCTCGTCGACCGCCATGTCGGCCAGGTCGTCGCGCGTGCGGATGCCGCGCGCGGCCAGCACGTAGGCCGTGGCTTCGTCCATGCCCGCCAGCGTGAGCAGATCCTCTGCCGGCTGGTGTTCGTCGAGTTCCTCTTCGACCGCGAGCGCTTCGTTGAGCAGCGCATCGCGTGCGCGGGCACGCAGTTCCTCGACGATGTCCTCGTCGAAGCCTTCGACCGCCAGCAGTTCGCCGACCGGCACGTACGCGATTTCCTCGACCGTGGTGAAGCCTTCGGACACGAGGATGCCGGCGATCTCTTCGTCGACTTCCAGCTTGTCCATGAACAGCTGGCGCGCGTTGGTCTGCTCGGCTTCGCTCTTGGCCTGCACCTGGTCGGCGGTCATGACGTTGAGCTGCCAGCCGGTCAGGCGGCTGGCCAGGCGCACGTTCTGGCCGCCCTTGCCGATCGCCTGCGCGAGGCGGTCTTCGGCCACCGCCAGGTCCATCGAATGCTTTTCTTCATCGACGATGATCGACTGCACTTCGGCCGGCGCCATCGCGTTGATGACGAACTGCGCGCTGTTGTCGCTCCACAGGATGATGTCAACGCGCTCGCCGTTGAGCTCGTTGGACACGGCCTGCACGCGCGAACCACGCATGCCGATGCACGCGCCGATCGGATCGGTGCGGTGGTCGTGCGCGAGCACGGCGATCTTGGCGCGGTCGCCCGGGTCGCGGGCGCAGGCCTTGATCTCGACCAGGCCCTGGCCGACTTCCGGCACTTCGAGCTTGAACAGCTCGATCATGAATTCCGGCGCGGCGCGGCTGATGAACAGCTGCGGGCCGCGGGGTTCGCTGCGCACGTCGTAGAGGTAGCCGCGGACGCGGTCGCCGGCGCGCAGCACGTCGCGCGGGATGCCCTTGTCCTTCGGGATGAAGGCTTCGGCGTTGCCGCCCAGGTCGACGAAGATGTTGCCGCGCTCGGCGCGCTTGACGATGCCGGTGACCAGCTCGCCGACGCGATCCTTCCACGCATCGACGACCTGCGCGCGCTCGGCTTCGCGCACGCGCTGCACGATCACCTGCTTGGCGGCCTGTGCGGCGATGCGGCCGAAGTCCGGGTTTTCGATCTGCTCTTCGATGTAGTCGCCGACTTCGGCGCCTTCGCTTTCATCCACCGCGTCCATCAGGCGGACCTGGCGATCGGGCGATTCCATGACCACGTCGTCGGCCACCACTTCCCAGCGGCGGTAGGTTTCGTAGTTGCCGTCCTTCGGGTCGATCTGCACGCGCACGAGCACGTCCTGGTCGTGGTAGCGCTTCTTCGCGGCGGACGCGAGCGCGGCCTCGATGGCCTCGAAGATCACCGATTCCGGTACGCCCTTTTCGTTGGCGACGGCGTCGACGACAAGCAGGAGTTCTTTCGACATGTTGGTGTGTCTCTATGCGTCAATGTTGAAATTGTGGATCGCGCGATGCGCGCGTTACTTCTTGTTCGCTTTGTTCGCTTGTTTCTTGCCGGGTTTCTTCGGCGCCATGCCCAGCGCTTCCCAGTCGGGCACGAGCTTGGCCTTGTCGATGTTGTCGAAGGCCACTTCGAAAGGCTGGCCGTCGACGTCGAAGACGATCGACTCGCCCTCGACCTTGTCGATGCGGCCCTGCAGGCGACGGCGGCCCTCCTGCGGAAGCTTCAACCCGACCTTCGCCGACTGCCCGGCGAAGCGCGCGAAATGCGAGAGCGCGAACAGCGGGCGGTCGATGCCGGGCGACGACACCTCCAGCGTGTAGTTCCCGCTGATCGGGTCCTCGACATCCAGCTGCGCCGACACCTCGCGGCTCACCGCTTCGCATTCCTCGATGCCCACGTTGCGTTCGGCCGACTCGGCCTGCGGCACGTCGATGTACAGGCGCAGCACCGCCCCGCCCGGCGAAGGCAGGTATTCGGCGCCCAGCAGCTCCAGGCCCAACGACGCTACGGTCGGGGCGAGCAGCGCCGAGATTTCGTTCGCCTTGTCGGTCATAAAGTGCGGCCATCCTCGCGGCAATCCAATTGCCCTGGGTCCGGCCGGGGCCGGAAAACAACAAGGGGCCCGTCGGGCCCCTTGTCAGCAGCGGGAGCGTGCAAAGATGCAGGCCCCACTGGGATGTCGGCGCGGCGCGCCCGCGATGCGGGGCAGCCAGCGAGTAGCCCGGCGGTCTCCCTGAAAGAAAAAAGGCTCCGAGGAGCCCTTGATCGCCAGCGGAGACGCTGGTTGCGGAAGACGAGGTCTGCCGCCTGGAACGCCGCACAGTGTAGGCCCGAACGCCGGGGGTGGCAAGCGCAAGCGGCCGTGCCGCGCAGGCCCCGCGCCGCACCGGTTCAGCCGGCGCCCGGGAACGTCAGAAGAAGGTCGATTCGACGGCGATCAGCGCCATCACCAGCAGTGAGAGCACGGCGATCGCCCAGAGCGTTCCCGACGTGGCGCTGTGGAAATCCGCATCACGCTCCTCCTCCAGCTCGGCGCGCAGCGAACGCCAGAGCCCGCCATGGCGGCGCAGGATCACCTCCTGCCAGTTCGGCATCTCCTGCCGGCAGGAGCCCAGCAAGGCGTAACGGCCGGTGATCGGACCGCTGGTCCAGGAACGCGTGTGGGGGTCGGCCACGGGGCAGTGCTGGAAGGCCCACACCATGCCGTCGAAATCGCATCCGACGTACTCCGCCCAGGGCGGCGCATGGAAGCCGAAGGGACGGGCGCCGGCATGCCGGGCGTTGTTGGAGAGAGCGGAAGTGGCGGCATCGATTTGCATGCCGCAGATGTATCGAGTGCGATGCGCCAAGTGCATCGTCCCGAAGGGCAACAGGATGCAGGCGTGGACGCGGGCGCTTCCGGCGCTGGCCGCGCCGCGCGCAGTCAGCGCTTTTTCGCAGTGGGTTTGCGCACCTTCTTCGCCTTGGCCGCCGATGCTTTTGCGGTCGCGCGCGTGTCATACGCCACGGACGCTTCCATGACGCGCGCCCGGCCTGCCTCCGATCGCTTGTCCCGCGCAGCCGGCGACGCGGGCGCGTTGGCGACGATTTGCAGGCGGAAGCCGAGCGTGTCGAGCACGCGCGCGAGCGTGTCGAACGCCGGGTTCCCATCTTCGGCCAGCGCCTTGTAGAGGCTCGCGCGGGTGAGGCCCGTGCGCGTGGCGAGTTCGCTCATGCCACGCGCGCGGGCGACTTCGCCGATCGCCTTGAGGAAGAGCGCGGTGCCGCCTTCTTCGAAGCAATCGGTGAGGTAGTTGGCCATGACATCGTCGCCGGCGAGATGGCGGCCGACGTCGAAACGCGCGGTGCGAAGCAGTTGGCTGTTGCTGGTCATTGCATCCTCCTTGTTCCGTTGATCACGGCGGCCATCGCCTGCGCACGCAGGATGTCGCGCGACTGCGACGACTTGTCTCCGCCGAGCAACAACACGGTGACCGTGCTGCCCTGTTGCGTGTAGTACAGCCGGTATCCCGGCCCGCTGTGGATCCTCGATTCGAAGACGCCACCACCCACCGGTTTGCAATCGTCGAAGTTGCCTTCCGACATGTTCGCGATGCGTGCGAGCACCCTGGTCAATGCGCGGTCGCCGTGCAGGCCATCGAGCCAATCGTCGAACGCCGCCGTGGTCCGGATCTCGTTCATGCACTGTATCCCATGGAGTACATGGCGTCAACCCTCGGATACACCTTCCATGGCGACGCGTCATGCACGCATCGTGCAAGACACGCGATTCGCACACCGCGAACTGGTTCGGAAACTGCTTGAAAGACGCTTCTCGCGCGAATGCTGTCGTTTCTTCACGCTCCCCATTCCGCATGCGCGCTTGAATTCGCGCATGGGCCGCATGGAAGCCAAATACGCACACGCCGTCGAAACCGGCAGGCGCGCCGCGCGTGCCCTGCCCGACTACGCGTGGCGCGACGCATGGCCGCTGATCGCCGAAGCCTGGGTGCTCGACGAAACCGCGTCGCTGGACGAATCGATGCCCGGGATCCGCAAAGGCTGGTGGGACGAACGCAGCCAGCGTGCGTGCAAGCAGGCGCGCATGTTGCTCGATGCAACGCGGATCGCCTGAGGCGTGCGCTGATGCGAAAACAAAAACGGCGACCCGTTTCCGGATCGCCGTTGTTGTTTGGTAGCGGGGGCCCGCTTTGTCGCCAATCTGATCCTCGCCCGCGAGGCATGGCGCATGGGCGGTACCTTCCCGGGCGCGTTTGCCGTCTTCGGCAAAACGCAAATTCTCATTCGCCGCATCGATTTTGGTAGCGGGTTCCCGTCACGCGTCCCGGCGGCACGAACTCGGCGTGGCCCTTACCGGCGGCGCTAAAACTGCCAAGCCTCGGCCCGCGAACGCGGGCCGTTAAGTCTCCACAACCTGATTGCCGCTGTACCTCGGGTTCAACTTCGCGAACACGAATGAATTAGTTTCCACTTTCCGACCCTCGACAATTGCCGGTACCGCACATACACACACAACTGCGGAAAATTTCGACGAAATCTTGGCCCGTCTAGCCAAGGAATCCAGTGCGATGTGCGCAGACTTCGGTGTCACTAATCGGCTTGAAGCCCCGATTACCACCACCCCTTCGGTTTCGATCTGCTTCTTAGCGCGTTTAAGCTGAGTTTCGACCGCGCTTTCAATAGTCGCGCCAGTTGGTTCTGCCGGCCATTGCAGAACGCGTGGCGCCTTGACTTCGATCGGCATGACGTCGTCAGTGTCGAAACGAATGAACAAATCGGGGACCTTGACGCCCTGCTTGGCCGTGTTCTCAGTGAACCCAATACGATTGCCATGATCGTGCAAGTAGCTGGCGGCGATCAGCATCGCAGACATGTGATGGAACTCGTGTACAAGGCCTTTCGCTATGGAGGGGAACACGGGGTGTTCCCCCCACCGATCAACGAGATCCATTGCGGCCTGCAGAAACCTAATCGCCGCCCCGTCATCGGTGCGCGCATCAATGCGGTTTCGCTGTAGGCAAGCTTCCATGTGCAAGATTGCCCACGCCAAAGGATAGTCGAGAAAACGCGACTGTCCCAAATCAAAGTGCCGCCTCGTCACGCTTAGCGCCTTTTCCAACTCGCCTCCCGAAAGCACGTTTAGACGAGTGGAGATTTCCGCCAACCCCTCCGTGCTGAATGAATATTCAGCCGCTACTTTTCGTGCCCCATAAAGTCCGTCAACGCGGGCAATTTCTTGGCTCGACCCAAACGGAATTAGCGGCGCAAGGTCAACTGTACCTTCAAAGAAAAAGCGCCCTGCGTGACCGATCGCGCCAACCTGTTGCGGAAGCGGCCCCGGAATTTCCCAACCTGGAGTTCGCGTTCTGGATCGACACTTGAAGCATTCCAAATCGACCGAGAGAACACGATTAGGCTCAAAGGCTTCTATTAGTGTGTTGGCGCACTCGCCGCAGAGTAGCGGGTCCTTACCGCGCCCTCTAAACACAGGCGCGGAAGATCCTTGGACCATGATCGGTCGCTCGTCCGGTACGGCATCCTCGACGCTGTTGATTGAGTCAGACACGGTCATCGCTCCTTAAGATGGCTCGTTTCACAAAGCCTTCTAGACAACGCAGGCGCCCGTTCGGTAGGGACGGCGCAGCGGTTAAGGGTATGAGGACCGATGGTGAACGCACTTCCGATAATGAGCGACGCTCATGGAAGATTCACCGCAATTCGCAGGTTCGAAGCAGGCTGCTACGTAAAAGGCCCGATTTATCTGACAATTGCCCTTCGTAAACCACTGAAAAAAAAGGCCGGCGTGAGCCGGCCCTTCTTAGTTGGTAGCGGGGGCAGGATTTGAACCTGCGACCTTCGGGTTATGAGCCCGACGAGCTGCCAGACTGCTCCACCCCGCATCAGGCCGCGCATTATGGTGAAGCCATGCGGGGAATGCAACCCGCGTTTGATCATTGATTCTTTCGGTTCAGCGGAACGCCGCCAGGCACCACGCCATCAGCGGATTCCAGAACAGGCCCAGCACCAGCAGCAGCAGCGCATTGGCGCCGAAGACCACGCGGAGCGGGCGGTCTTCGCGCTCGCGCACGCCCTCGCCCACCGGTGCGTCGAAGTACATCACCTTGATCACGCGGATGTAGTAGAACGCGCCGATCACGGCGAACACGATGCCCACGATCGCCAGCCACAGCATGTCGCCCTGCAGCGCGGCGCGCAGCACGGCGAGCTTCGACCAGAAGCCCAGGAACGGCGGGATGCCCGCGAGCGACGCCATCACGCAGAGCACCAGGCCGGCCATCCACGGGTTGCGTGCATTGAGGCCCTTGAAGTCGTCGATCTCGTCGGCTTCGAATCCCTTGCGCGAGAGCACGACGATCGCGCCGAACGCCGCGGCCGACATGATCGCGTAGGTGATGGCATAGAACATCGCCGAGGCGAAGCCCTGCGGGCCGCCACCGGCCAGGCCGAGGAACAGGAAGCCCACGTGCGAGATCGTCGAATACGCGAGCATGCGCTTGAGGTTGCTCTGCGCCAGCGCGATGAGGTTGCCGATCGCCAGCGAGGCGACGGCGAGCCCCGCGATCAGCAGGCGCCACTGCGCATCGAGCGGGCCGGCCCCGAGTTCGAGCAGGCGGTAGGCCATGCCGAACGCGGCGATCTTCGGCGCCGAACCGATGAACAGCGTGATGGGCGTCGGCGCACCGTGGTAGACGTCCGGCAGCCACATGTGGAACGGCGCGGCACCGAATTTGAAGGCGATGCCCGCAACGATGAACACCATGCCCGTCAGCAGCAGGCCGGGCGATGCCGAACCCATCGCGTCGCGGATGCCGATCAGGTCGAGCGTGCCGGTCGCGCCGTACATCAGCGACATGCCGTACAGCAGCATGCCCGAGGCCAGCGAACCCAGGACGAAATACTTCATCGCCGCTTCGGAGGCGAGCGGGCTGTCGCGATCGATCGCGACCAGCGCGTACTGGCACAGCGCCAGCATTTCCAGGCCCAGGTACACCATCACCAGGCTGCCCGCGGACACCATCAGCATCATGCCGGCGGTGGCGAACAGCACCAGGATCGGCACCTCGCCCTTGTACAGGCCGCGCTCGCGCAGGAACGGCCAGATGTACACCAGCGACAGCGCCGCGACGATGCAGGTGAAGAATTTCATGACGTCCGCCGCGATGTCGCGGATGAACATCCCGTTGAGCACCGTGCCCTGCCCGCCCGTGCCGAAGCCGATCATGCCGGCGACGATGGCCAGCACGGCGATGCTCGCCACGTGCGTGATCCAGCGCTGGCGCTCGTTGAGGAACAGGTCGAGCATCAGCAGCGCGAAGGCAGCGCCGACCAGCACCAGTTCGGGCAGCAGCGGCAGCAGTTCGGCGGCGGTGGGCATATTCGGGGTCATGCTGGCTCTCTGATCAAAGCTTGCTGGCCGCGAGCTGGCTCGCGAGCTGGGCGATGGAGGGCTCCATCAGGTCGGTCAGCGGCTTCGGATAGACGCCGAGCAGCAGCACGCCGATCGCGAAGGTGCCCAGCACGATCCACTCGCGCATGTTGATGTCCTCCAGCTCGGCGACGTGCGCGTTGGCCACTTCGCCGAAGATCACGCGCTTGACCAGCCACAACGTGTACGCCGCGCCCGTGATCAGCGTGGTCGCCGCGCCGAAGGCGAGCAGCGGATGCTGCTGGAAGCTGGCGAGGATCACCATGAACTCGCCGATGAAACCCGAGGTGCCAGGCAGGCCCGAGTTGGCCATGCCGAACAGCACCATGAACATCGCGAACCACGGCATCGTGTTCGCCACGCCGCCGTAATCGCGGATCATGCGCGTGTGCATGCGGTCGTAGAGCACGCCGACGCAGGAGAACATCGCGCCGGAAATGAAACCGTGCGAAATCATCTGCACCATGCCGCCCTGCAGGCCCAGGCGCGCGGCGTCGAGGTTGCCGGTGTCGCGCACCAGCGAAAACGCGATGAACGTGCCCAGCGTGACGAAGCCCATGTGCGAGATCGACGAATACGCGATCAGCTTCTTCATGTCGTCCTGCACCAGCGCGACCAGGCCGATGTAGATGATCGCGATCAGCGACAGCGCGATCACCACCCACGCGAACTCGTGGCCCGCATCGGGCACGATCGGCAGCGTGAAACGCAGGAAGCCGTATCCGCCGATCTTCAGCATGATCGCGGCCAGGATCACCGAGCCGCCGGTCGGCGCTTCCACGTGCGCATCGGGCAACCACGTATGCACCGGGAACATCGGCACCTTCACCGAGAACGCGGCCAGGAAGGCGAAGAACAACCAGGTCTGCTCGCGCATCGTCAGCGGCAGCGCGGCCATGTCCGCCAGCTGCCAGCTGCCGCCCTTGAGGTACAGGTAGATGATGCCGACCAGCATGAACACCGACCCGAGGAAGGTGTACAGGAAGAACTTGATCGACGCGTACACGCGCCGCGGGCCGCCCCACACGCCGATGATGATGAACATCGGGATGAGCATCGCCTCGAAGAAGACGTAGAACAGCATGCCGTCGAGCGCGGCGAACACGCCGATCATCAGGCCTTCGAGGATCAGGAATGCCGAGACGTACTGGTTCACGCGTTCGTCGACCGAACCCCACGCACCGATGAGCACCAGCACGGTGGTCAGCGTCGTCAGCCCGATCAGCGCGACCGAGATGCCATCGGCGCCGAGCGCGTAACGGATGTCGTAGGCCGGGATCCACGCATGCTGTTCGACGAACTGCATGCTCGCGTTGGACATGTCGAACCCGCTGAACAGCGGGATCGACAAGCCCAGGCACAGCAAGGCCGTGCCCAGCGCAAGCCAACGCGCGGCTTGCGCGCGTTGCTGCCCGAGCATCAGCGCGAGCGCGCCGCCGAGGATCGGCAGCCAGATCAACAGACTCAGCAGGGGCGCGTTCGCCACGTGTTCGATTCCATGAAAATTGGTGGGCCCGGGGTCGTCAGACCCAGAGCTTCTGGATCACGGCCAGCAGCACGATCAGACCGACGATCATCGCGAAGGCGTAGTGGTACAGGTAACCGGACTGGACCTGCCGCACGATGCCCGACACCAGCCCGACCACGCGGGCGCTGCCGTTCACCGCGACGCCGTCGATCAGGTTCGCGTCGACCGCGCGCGAAGCCTGGCCGAGTGCGAGACCGCCGCCGGCGAAACCGTCGATCCACAGGTCGTCCATGAAGTACTTGCGCTCCAGCACGCGGACCGGCCAGCGCAGCGTATGCGCGATCTTGGCCGGCAGCTCGGGGCGGAACAGGTACAGGAACGTCGCCAGCGCAAAGCCCGCGAAGGCGAGCCAGAAGGCCGGCGCCATGAACCCGTGCAGCGCGAACGCCAGCGGGCCGTGCCATTCCTCGGACAGCTTGCCCAGCACGTCGTGCTCCTGCAGCACTTCGATGGCGCCGGTGAAATACGGCGCGACCTTTTCGTGCCCGAGCCAGTCGGTGCCGAACAACATCGGACCGGCGGTGAAGTAACCGATCACGACCGAAGGGATCGCCAGCAGGATCAGCGGCAGCGTCACCACCCACGGCGATTCGTGCGGCGTGTGCGCATGGTCGTCGTGCCCATGGGCGTCGTCGTGCGCGTCGTGCGAATGCGAAATCGCATCCTCGTGCTCGGTCGAATCCGCTTCCGGCGCGATGTAGTGGTCCGGCACCGGATCGTTGAAGCGTTCCTTGCCGTGGAAGGTCAGGTACAGCAGGCGGAAGCTGTAGAACGAAGTGACGAAGGCGCCGAGCAGGACGGCCCAATAGGCATACGTCGCGACCCAGTTGTGCGCTTCGTGCGCATGCTCGGCCGCCGCTTCGATGATCGTGTCCTTCGAGTAGAAGCCGCTGAAGAACGGCGTGCCGACCAAGGCCAGCGTGCCGATCACCATCGTCCAGTACGTGATGGGCATGTACTTCTTCAGGCCGCCCATCCGGCGCATGTCCTGCTCGTGGTGCATGCCGATGATCACCGAGCCGGCACCGAGGAACAGCAGCGCCTTGAAGAACGCGTGCGTCATCAGGTGGTACACGCCCGCCGAGTACGCCGACACGCCGAGCGCGACGGTCATGTAGCCCAACTGCGACAGCGTGGAATACGCCACCACGCGCTTGATGTCGTTCTGCACCATGCCGATCAGGCCGGTCCAGAACGCGGTCGTCGCGCCGATGAACAATACGAAGCCCAACGCCGCAGGCGAGAGTTCGAACAGCGGCGACATGCGCGCCACCATGAAGATGCCCGCGGTCACCATGGTCGCGGCGTGGATCAGCGCGGAGATCGGCGTCGGGCCTTCCATCGAATCGGGCAGCCACACATGCAGCGGGACCTGTGCCGACTTGCCCATCGCGCCGATGAACAGGCACACGCAGATGACGGTCGCGACCGACCAGGCATGGCCCGGCAGGAATTCGAAGACTTCGCCGGCGCCGATGGTGGAGGCCGCATTCGCGAACACCGTGGCGTAGTCCAGCGTGCCGAACCAGTACAGCACGCCCGCGATGCCCAGCAGGAAGCCGAAGTCGCCGACGCGGTTGACCAGGAAGGCCTTGAGGTTGGCGAAGATCGCCGACGGGCGCTTGAACCAGAAGCCGATCAGCAGGTACGAGACCAGGCCCACCGCTTCCCAGCCGAAGAACAGCTGCAGGAAGTTGTTGCTCATCACCAGCATGAGCATCGAGAAGGTGAACAGCGAGATGTAGCTGAAGAACCGCTGGTAACCCGGGTCTTCGGACATGTAGCCGATCGTGTAGACGTGCACGAGCAGCGAGACGAAGGTGACCACGACCATCATCATCGCGGTGAGCTTGTCGACCATGAAACCGACGTGCGCGTTGTAGCCGCCGATCTCGAACCAGGTGTAGAGGTTCTGGTTGAACGGCGCGGCGCCCTGCGACACCAGTTGCCACAGCACGTACATCGACAGCGCGCAGCTGATCGCCACGCCCGCGATGGTCACGGTGTGCGAACCGGCGCGGCCGATGCGGCGGCCGAACAGGCCGGCGAGGATCGCGCCGATCAGCGGCGCGAGCACGACCGCGACGAGCATCGACTTGGAGAGGGAGAATTCAACGGGCGGCATCGGTCAGCCCTTCAAGGAGTCGATTTCGGCGACGTTGATCGAACGCCGGTTGCGGAACAGCGTGACGAGGATGGCCAGGCCGATCGCGGCTTCGGCCGCGGCCACCGTCAGGATGAAGAACACGAACACCTGCCCCGCGGCGTCGCCCAGCTCGCGCGAGAACGCGACGAAGTTGATGTTGACCGCGAGCAGCATCAGCTCGATCGACATCAGCAGGATGATGATGTTCTTGCGGTTGAGGAAGATGCCCGCCACCGCGATGCAGAACAGCGCGGCACCGAGGAAGAGGAAATGCCCGAGCGAAAGCGTTCCGATCATGGCGTGCCCTCCTCCTGCGTCGCGGCCGGCCGCGTCGCGTCCATTTTCACCATGCGCAGTCGGTCCGACGCGCGCACGCGCGCCTGGTCGGCCGGGTTCTGGTGCTTGACGCCGCCACGGCGCCGCAGCGTGAGCATCACCGCCGCCACGACCGCGATGGTCAGGATGACCGCGGCCACTTCGAAGGGCAGCAGGAACTGCGTGAACAGCGCACGCGCCAGCCACGTGGTGTTGGAGATGTCGGCGGCGGCCGCGGCATCGGGTGCCAGCGGCGTCTGCGTGAGCACCTTCACGCCGATCAGCAGGCAGATCTCCACCAGCATCACGATGGCCACGATCAGCCCGATCGGCAGGTACCGCACGAAGCCTTCGCGCAAGGGCGCCACGTCGATGTCGAGCATCATCACGACGAACAGGAACAGCACCATCACCGCGCCGACGTAGACGAGGATCAGCGCGATGCCCAGGAACTCGGCACCGGCCAGGATCCACGTGCAGGCGACGGAGAAGAAGGTCAGCACCAGCAGCAACGCTGCCTGCACCGGGTTGCGCACGCTGATCACGCCGATCGCCGAAGCGATGGCCAGCGTGGCGAATGCGTAGAACGTGAGGGTCGGGAAATCCATGCGTTCCTCAGCGATACGGTGCGTCGGCCGCGCGGCGCGCGGCGATCTCGGCTTCGAGGCGGTCGCCGATCGCCAGCAACTGCGGCTTGGTCACGATGTTCTGGCCGCGCTTGTCGAAGTGGTATTCGTGGATGTGCGTCTCGACGATCGAATCGACCGGGCAGGATTCCTCGCAGAAGCCGCAGTAGATGCACTTGAACAAATCGATGTCGTAGCGCGTGGTGCGGCGCGTGCCGTCCTCGCGCTGCTCGGAATCGATCGTGATCGCCAGCGCCGGGCACACCGCCTCGCACAGCTTGCAGGCGATGCAGCGCTCTTCCCCGTTGGGATAGCGGCGCAGCGCGTGCAGGCCACGGAAGCGCGGCGACTGCGGCGTCTTTTCCATCGGGTACATCAGCGTGTACTTCGGACGGAACAGATACTTGCCGGTGAGCAGCAGGCCCTGGGCCAGCTCGATCAGCAGCAAACTCTTGAAGTAGGAAACGAAGCGAGTCATGAACGTCACTGCCCCGGCGTGAACACGTTGAAGTACGCCAGCAGCGCGGTGACGAAGATCCAGGCGATCGTGATCGGAATGAAGACCTTCCAACCCAGTCGCATGATCTGGTCGTAGCGGTAGCGCGGGAACGAGGCGCGGAACCAGATGAAGCAGCTCGCGAAGAAGACCACCTTCACCAGCAGCCACCACCAGCCGTCCACGGAGAGCAACGGGATCCCCAACCCGTGCAGCGGGCTGAGCCAGCCGCCGAGGAAGAAGATCGACGTCGTGAAGCTGACGAGGATCATGTTCGCGTATTCGGCCAGGAAGAACAGCGCGAACTGCGAACCGGAGTATTCGACCATGTGGCCGGCGACGATTTCCGATTCGCCTTCCACCACGTCGAACGGCGCGCGGTTGGTTTCGGCCACGCCCGAGACGAAATAGATGACGAACAACGGCAACAGCGGCCACATGAACCACTCGAACAGGCCCGCATTGCCCGCCTGCGCCATGACGATGTCCGTCAGGTTCAGGCTGCCGGCGGCGATCAGCACGCCGACCAGCGCGAAGCCCATCGCGATTTCATACGACACCACCTGCGCCGCGGCGCGCATCGCACCGAGGAAGGCGTACTTCGAATTCGACGCCCAGCCCGCGAGGATGATCCCGTACACGCCGAGCGAGGTCATCGCCAGCAGGTACAGCAGGCCCGCGTTCGCATTGGACAGCACGAGCTTCGCATCGAAGGGCACCACCGCCCACGCCGCGAAGGCAGGCACCAGGGTGATCAGCGGCGCGATGCGATACAGGAAGGGCTGCGCCACGGTGGGCTGCACCACTTCCTTGAACAGCAGCTTGAAGACGTCGGCGAAGGCCTGGAGGATGCCCTTGCCCACGTACATCGGCCCGTGGCGCACGTGCATCCAGCCGATCAGCTTGCGCTCCCACACCACGTAGAAGGCGACGCTGATGATCACCGGCACGGCGATCAGCAGGATCTTCAGCACGATCCACGCGAGCAGGCCCAGCGGCCCGAAGGCCACCAGCCAATCGCGGAAGGCGTCGACGTACATCATGCGCGGCTGACCTCCACGTTGCCCGAGAGCAGCGCTGCGGTCGCGCCATACCCCGATTCCACCCAGGCGCAACCGCGCGCGACCTTGTCGCTGATCGCGACCGGCAGCGTCGCCGTGCCCAGGGCGTTCTTCACTTTCGCCACGCCGTCGGCGTGCACGCCCGCGTCGCCGGCATCGGCCGGATGCAACACGATGCGCGCGCCGAGCGTGAGCGGATGCGCCTGCAACGCGGCCGCGCGGCGCACGGTCGCATCGCTGCGGTAGATCGCCTGCGAAGCGACGATGACCAGGCCGGCGCCATGCACGGCGGCGTGCGCCGGCGCAGTGCCCTTGGCCACGTCCACGTTGCGCGGCGACAAGCCCTTGCGCATGCCCGCGTAGTCGGTGAAGGCGAAACCGCCGACACCGAGGTCGGCGCCGATCGCGCGCAACACGCGCCAACCGGCACGCGCTTCGCCCGGCGCCTTGCCGCCCGCGGCGAAGTGCTGCACGCGGCCTTCGAGGTTGGTCAGCGAGCCTTCGTTTTCCGGCAGCGCCGCGATCGGCAGGATCACGTCGGCCACCGCGCGCGTGGATTCGCACGCGTAGTGGCTGAAGGCGACGACCTGCGCACCCGACAGCGCCTTGAGCGCGAGCGCCTGGTCGGCGAAGTCCAGGCCCGGTTCGATGCCATAGATCACGTATGCACTGCGCGCATCGGCGAGCATCGCCTGCGTGCCGCGCGACGCCGGCAGCACGCCGTGTTGCGACAGGCCGAGCGCGTTCGCGCCCTGCGGGATGCGGCACAGCGGCGCGTTGTTCGCCGAAGCGAAGCCGCGCGCGGCGGCGCGGATCGCGCTGGCGTGTTCGGACAGTTCGGCGACGCCACCGAGGATCACCACGGCGCGCTGCGCGCCCGCGATGTCCACGCCGGCCAGCGCCGTGGGCAGTTCGGCCATCGGCACGATGGTCTTCGAGGCGACTTCGAACGCCACGTCGAAATCCACCGGGTTGACCATGTGCACGCGCGCACCCTTGCGCTGCGCCTTGCGCACGCGCTGGTGCAGCAGCGGCAACTCGTGGCGCAGGTGCGAACCGACGATCACGATGGTGTCGGCGTTGTCGATGTCGGCGACGGGCATCGCGAAGGCTTCGGACACCGCGCCGTCGGAGACGTCGCGCTGCGCGAGGCGATGGTCGAGGTTGCCCGTGCCCAGGCCATCGGCGAGGCGCGCGAGCAAGGCACCCTCCTCGTTCGACGTGGCCGGATGCACGAGGACGCCGAGCTGGTCGCCGCCGTTGTCGCGCAGGATCTTCGCGGCCTTGGCCAGCGCTTCTTCCCAGCTGGTTTCGCGCCAGGCGTTGCCGTCGCGCACCATCGGCTTCGCCGCGCGATCCTGGGCATACAGGCCCTGGTGCGCGTAGCGATCGCGATCCGACAGCCAGCATTCGTTGACCGCTTCGTTGTCGCGCGGCACCGAGCGCAGCACTTCGCCACGACGCACGTGGTGGAACAGGTTGCTGCCCAGCGCATCGGAGAAGCCGAGCGATTCGCGCGCGACCAGTTCCCACGGACGCGCGCGGAAGCGGAACACCTTGTTGGTCAGCGCGCCGACCGGGCACACGTCGATGACGTTGCCCGAAAGCTCCGTCGTCAACGGCTTGCCGTCGTAGGTGCCGATCTGCAGGTTTTCGCCGCGCATCATGCCGCCCAGCTCGTAGGTGCCGGCGACTTCCGCGGTGAAGCGCACGCAGCGCGTGCACTGGATGCAGCGCGTCATGTCGCTGGCGACGAGTGGACCGAAGTCCTCGTCGGCGACCACGCGCTTGCGCTCGGAGAAACGCGAGACCGAACGGCCGTAACCGAGCGAGAGATCCTGCAGTTCGCACTCGCCGCCCTGGTCGCAGATCGGGCAATCGAGCGGATGGTTGATCAGCAGGAATTCCATCACGTTGCGCTGGGACTTCAACGCCTTCTCGCTGCGCGTGACGATCTTCATGCCGTCCATCACCGGCGTGGCGCACGCCGGCGCCGGCTTCGGCATCTTTTCGACTTCGACCAGGCACATGCGGCAGTTGGCCGCGATGCTCAGCTTGTCGTGGTAGCAGAAGCGCGGGATCGGAATGCCGGCCTTGTCGGCGGCGGCGATGATCATCGAGCCCTTCGGCGCGGTCATCGCGACGCCGTCGATCTCGATGGCGACGTGGCCTTCCGGCACGGCGGGCTTGGTGACGTCGGTTTCGACGGCGCTCATGCGGCGACACCCTGCTTGGCGACCACCGTCCCGGCGCGCTGGTCGTCGACCAGGAAGCGCCCGTTGACGATCGCGTATTCGAATTCGTCCCAGAAATGGTGCAGGAAGCCCTGCACCGGCCACGCGGCGGCTTCGCCGAACGCGCAGATGGTGTGGCCTTCAATCTGCCCCGCGGCGGCGCGCAACATCTGGAGGTCGTCCAGCGTCGCCTGCTTTTCCACGATGCGCGTCAGCATGCGGTACATCCAGCCGGTGCCTTCGCGGCACGGCGTGCACTGGCCGCAGCTTTCCTTGAAGTAAAAGCGCGCGATGCGCTGGCACGCACGCACCATGCAGGTGGTTTCGTCCATCACGATGACCGCGCCCGAGCCCAGGCCCGAACCGGCCTTCTGGATCGAGTCGTAGTCCATCGTGCAGGCCATCATCGCGTCGGCCGGCAGCACCTTCATCGACGAACCGCCGGGAATCACGGCCTTGAGCTTGTGGCCCTGGCGCATGCCGCCGGCGAGCTGCAGCAGGTCGGCGAACGACGTACCCAGGCGGATTTCGTAGTTGCCCGGCTTTGCGACGTGTCCCGACACCGAGAACACCTTCGGCCCGCCGTTGTTCGGCTTGCCGAGGTTGAGGAACCACTCCGCGCCGTTGCGCACGATCGCCGGCACCGAGGCGTAGGTTTCGGTGTTGTTGATCGTGGTCGGCTTGCCGTACAGACCGAAGTTGGCCGGGAACGGCGGCTTGTAGCGCGGCTGTCCCTTCTTGCCTTCGAGCGATTCCATCAGCGCGGTTTCTTCGCCGCAGATGTACGCGCCGGCGCCGAGCACGTTGTACAGATCGATGTCGACGCCGCTGCCGAGGACGTTCTTGCCGAGCCAGCCGTTGGCGTAAGCCTCGCGCGTGGCCTCTTCCAGATGCTCGAAGGGCTCGTGGTGGAATTCACCGCGCAGGTAGTTGTACGCGGCCGGCGAACCGGTGGCGTAGCACGCGATCGCCATGCCCTCGATCACCGCGTGCGGGTTGTAGCGCAGGATGTCGCGGTCCTTCGCCGTGCCCGGTTCGGATTCGTCGGAGTTGCACAGGATGTACTTGATGCCGGGGCCCTTGGGCATGAAGGACCATTTCAGGCCGGTCGGGAAGCCCGCGCCGCCACGGCCGCGCAGGCCCGAGGCCTTGACCATCTCGATCACGGCAGCGGGCTCGATCTTCTCTTCGAGGATCTTGCGCAGCGCGGCGTAACCGCCGGTCTTCAGATAATTTTCGTAACTCCACGGCTTGTCGAAGTGCAGCGTCGTGTAGACGACGTTGTGCTCCTGCGGCGCGGGGCCGACGGGACCGGTGGGTTCTGCGTAGTGACCGTGACCTGCCATGCGTTACTCCAGGCCGTCCAGGAGCTCGTCGACTTTCTGCGTCGAGAGGTTCTCGTGGTAGTGGCCGTTGATCACCATCATCGGCGCGCCGCAGCACGCAGCCAGGCATTCTTCTTCGCGCTTGAGGAAGATGCGGCCGTCGCTCGTGCTTTCGCCGAGCTTGCAGCCGAGCTTTTTCTCCGCGTGCGCGACGAGGTCTTCGGCGCCGTTGAGCCAGCAGCTGATGTTCGTGCAGAAGGCGACGTTGTTGCGGCCGACCTTCTCGGTCTCGAACATCGAATAGAACGTGGCGACTTCGTACGCCCACACCGGCGGGATCGACAGGTACTTGGCCACCGCGGCGATGAGCTCGTCGGTCAGCCAGCCGCCGTTCTGTTCCTGCGCGGCGTGCAGCCCCTGCAGCACCGCCGACCGCTTGCGGTCCGCCGGGAACTTGGTGAGCCAGTGGTCGATGTGCGCACGCGTGGCGTCCGACAGCACTTGCTGCGGATCGACGTTGCGCGCGTTCTCGAAATTGCCGGTCGCTCTCATCGGTTCTGCCTTGCTCGCATCTGTGTTGCCGATCGCGGTGCGATCAGCGGTCGATCTCGCCGAACACCACGTCGTAGGTACCGATCATCGCGACGACGTCGGCCAGCATGTGGCCACGCACCACCGCGTCCATCGACGAGAGGTGCGCGAAACCCGGCGCGCGCAACTTGCAGCGGAACGGCTTGTTGGCGCCGTCGCTGACCAGGTACACGCCGAATTCGCCCTTCGGGGCTTCCACCGCCGAGTACGTCTCCCCTGCCGGGACGCAATACCCTTCGGTGAACAGCTTGAAGTGGTGGATCAGGGCTTCCATGTCGTCCTTCATCTCCTCGCGGGAGGGCGGCGCGACCTTGTAGTTGTCCAGCATCACCGGGCCGGGGTTGGCCTGCAGCCACTTCACGCACTGGGCGATGATGCGGTTGGACTGGCGCATTTCGGCCACGCGCACGAGGTAACGGTCGTAGCAGTCGCCGTTGGTGCCGAGCGGAATGTCGAAGTCGACTTCGGCGTACTTGGCGTAGGGCTGCTTCTTGCGCAGGTCCCACGCCAGGCCCGAACCGCGGACCATCGGGCCGCTCATGCCCCACGCGAGCGCGTCTTCCGGCGACACCACGCCGATGCCGACGGTGCGCTGCTTCCAGATGCGGTTCTCGGTGAGCAGCGTCTCGTATTCGTCGACGCGCTTCGGGAAATCCTGGGTGAAGCGATCCAGGTAATCGAGCAGCGAGCCTTCGCGCCATTCGTTGAAGCGCTTGAGCTTCTGGCCCTTGCGCCACGGCGACTCGCGGTACTTCGGCATGTGGTCCG
The DNA here is from genome assembly GCF_056400425.1 of Lysobacter sp. P5_B12. Taxonomy (NCBI): domain Bacteria; kingdom Pseudomonadati; phylum Pseudomonadota; class Gammaproteobacteria; order Lysobacterales; family Lysobacteraceae; genus Lysobacter; species Lysobacter sp. P5_B12. The sequence continues at coordinate 13,119 of NZ_JBFULG010000009.1, read as the reverse complement.
GCAGGTCGCGATACACGCCGCCGGGGCGGTAGTACGTGGCGTGCATGCGCGCGCCCGACACCGCTTCGTAGACGTCCATCAGCTCTTCGCGTTCGCGGAAGGCGTAAAGGAACACCGCCATCGCGCCGAGGTCGAGCGCGCTGGACCCGACCCACATCAGGTGGTTCAGGATGCGCGTGATCTCGTCGAACATCGTCCGGATCCACTGCGCGCGTTCCGGTGCCTCGATGCCGAGCAGCGTCTCGATGCCGCGCACGTAGGCGTGCTCGTTGCACATCATCGAAACGTAATCCAGGCGATCCATGTAGCCGATCGACTGGTTGTAGGGCTTGGATTCGGCGAGCTTCTCGGTGCCGCGATGCAGCAGGCCGATGTGCGGATCGGCGCGCTGCACGATTTCGCCGTCCATTTCCAGGATGAGGCGAAGCACGCCGTGCGCGGCCGGATGCTGCGGGCCGAAGTTGAGCGTGTAGTTGCGGATCTCGGCGTTGTTCAGGCCCGAGGTGTTGGTGACGGACGGCAGGATCTGGGCGCTCACTTGCGCGCCTCCTTCTCTTCGCCGGCGGCGGTGGCGTAGCGCGCGTCGTCGCGGATCACGCGCGGCACGCCCACGCGCGGTTCGACGGAAGTCACGGGCTCGTACACCACGCGCTGGCGTTCGTTGTCGTAGCGGACTTCGACGTTGCCGATCAGCGGGAAATCCTTGCGGAACGGATGACCGACGAAGCCGTAGTCGGTGAGGATGCGGCGCAGGTCCGGATGCCCTTCGAACAGGATGCCGAACATGTCGAAGGCTTCGCGTTCGAACCAGTTCACGCCCGGCCACAGGTCGACGATCGAAGGCACGACCGGCAAGGCGTCGTCGGCGGCGAAGGTGCGCACGCGCAGGCGCTGGTTGTGCTGCATCGACATCAGGTGCGCGACCGCGGCGAAACGGCGGTTCGGCGCGGGTTCTTCCTGCAGGCCGCTGGGTAGTTCGCCCCACTTGAAACGCCCCGGGCCGCGGCCTTCGACGCCACGGCTGAAGCCTTCGGACGAAACGTCGGTGGTGTCCCACTCGTCGTTGCCGTAACCGAGATAGTCGACGCCGCACACGTCCATGCACAGTTCGAAACCGAAGGTGTCGCGCAGGTCGCTGCACGCGGCGTGCCACGCCGTCGGCGGCACTTCGAGCGTGATTTCGTTGCGCGGCGCGGCGACGGTCACCACCGCACCATCGAAGCGCGCGTCGGAAAAGTGCGCGCGCAGGCGCTCGACGAAAGGGGTGCTCATGCCGTGGCGCCCTGCTTGCCGGCGATATCCGTCCGCGGACCGGTGAACGGCGAGGATTCGTTGCGGCGGATCTTCTTCTGCAACTGCAGGATGCCGTAGACGAGCGCTTCGGCCGTCGGCGGGCAACCCGGCACGTAGATGTCGACCGGCACGATGCGGTCGCAACCGCGCACGACCGCGTAGGAATAGTGGTAGTAACCGCCGCCGTTGGCGCAGCTGCCCATCGAGATGACCCACTTCGGATCGGGCATCTGGTCGTAGACCTTGCGCAGTGCGGGCGCCATCTTGTTGACCAGCGTGCCGGCCACGATCATCACGTCGGACTGGCGCGGCGAAGGACGGAACACGACGCCGTAGCGATCCAGGTCCAGGCGCGCGGCGCCGGCATGCATCATCTCGACCGCGCAGCACGCCAGGCCGAAGGTCATCGGCCACATCGAACCGGTACGCGCCCAATTCCACAGCGCGTCGAAGCTCGTGGTGACGAAGCCCTGCTCGAGCAGCGGGTTCTCGCCTTCCGGGCGCAGGATGTCGCCGACGCGATCGTCCGGCAGCGGGTTGTGCATCAACCCCGAAACAGTTTGGATCACTCCCATTCGAGTGCGCCCTTCTTCCAGACGTAGACGAAACCGATCACCAGCAGCGCGAGGAACACGCCCATCTCCACCAGGCCGAACACGCCGAGCTCGCGGAACACGAGCGCCCAGGGGAAGACGAACGCGATTTCCAGGTCGAAGACGATGAACAGGATCGCGATGAGGTAATAACGCACGTCGAACTGCATGCGCGCGTCTTCGAATGCGTTGAAGCCGCACTCGTAAGGAGAAAGCTTTTCGGCGCTGGGGCGCTTGGGCCCGAGCACGTTGCCCACGACGATCAGGGCGACACCGATGCCAAGGGCGACGATCAGGAACAGCAGGGTCGGCAGATATTCAGCCAGCACGCTCGCACCTCTGGATTCGCTCGTGGGCAGGGGGCTCGCACGAGCCGGCTATTGTAACGGGGCACGCACGAGGACAACCAGCCTTGTGGACTTTCGAGTACAAAAAAACCCGCGCGAGGCGGGTTGTTTTGTTTGGTGCCCAAGGGGGGACTCGAACCCCCACGACCGAAGCCGCTACCACCTCAAGGTAGTGCGTCTACCAATTCCGCCACCTGGGCAATCAGGTCCCGCATCGCGCATCGCGCGCTGCGGAGTTCGACATTGTAAGTCGTAACAATCGTGGTGCGAAGACTCGCGCCGTTATTTCGTCGTCGCCGGCGCCGGTGCCGCGGGCACTGCGCCGTTCGCCGTCGGCGCTGCCGTGTTCGCGGCGGGCGCGGCCGGCACGGCCGTGTTGGCCGGCGGCTGCGCGGCCGGGGCCGACGGCACGCCCGACATCAGGCCCAGGTCCGTTTGCGCCTTCTGCGCTTCGGCGGGCGCCTTCACGCTGTGCGTGAAGTGCCAGCCCATGAACAGGGCGATGCAGAAGAAGGAGATCGCGAGCCACTTGGTGCTCTTGGACAGGAAGTTGCCCGCGCCGCGCGAACCGAACACCGTCGCCGACGCACCCGCGCCGAAACCGGAACCGGCCTGCGCACCCGCGCCGCGCTGCATCAGGATGAGCACGATCATCGCGACCGCGATGAGCACGTACAGCACGTTGAGGATCGTCATCAACATCGGGAGGGAACTCTGCCTTTGGCTCAGGCCGCCGCGTCTGCGATGGCCAGGAAATCACGGGCGACGAGGGAGGCGCCACCCACCAGCCCGCCGTCGACGTCGGGCTGCGAGAACAGCGCCTTCGCGTTGTCGGGCTTCACGCTGCCCCCGTAGAGGATGGGCAGCAAGCCGGCAATGTTAGCAGAGCGCGAAGCGACCTCGCCACGAATGAAGGCGTGGACCGCCTGGGCCTGCTCCGGGCTGGCCGTACGGCCGGTTCCGATCGCCCAGACCGGCTCGTAGGCGATGACCGCGCCGTCCAGGGCCTCTTTCCCGCCGAGGGCGAACACGGCCTCCAGCTGCTCTTCGATGCGCCATTCGGTCTGGCCCGCCTCCCGCTCGCGCAGGGTTTCGCCCACGCAGAGGATCGGGATGAGGCCCGCCCGCTTGGCCGCGAAGAACTTCTGCGCGACCAGGGCGCTGGATTCCCCGTGGTATTGCCGGCGCTCGGAATGCCCGACCAGGCCGTATTTGGCGCCGACATCCAGCAGCATCGCGGCCGAGACCTCGCCGGTATAGGCGCCCTTCTCGTTCACGCTCACGTCCTGCGCCCCGAAGGACACCCCGCGCTCGCCGAAATGTTCGACCAACTCACCCAGGTAGGGCAGCGGCGGCAGCACCACGCGCTCCACGCCCGCCACCGGCGCGACGCTCGCGATCTCTTCCACGAGCCCGCAGGCGAAGTTGCGATCGCCATGCAGTTTCCAGTTGCCCGCCACGATCTTGCGCCGCATGTGCTGCCTTCCGGGAATGAACCGTCAAGCGCGCAAGTCTATCGCAGCGCAAACCGGCGCAAGGCTATGATCGGTCGATGCCGATGCTCCGCCCGCCCGCGCGCCCGACGCTCCCCGTCCTGCCCTATCGCAAGCCCACCCAGGGACGCGACTACTGGGTGTTCGACGACGTCCTGCCCGATCCCGACGCCGTGCGAACGCGCACCCTCGCGCGCACCGACTGGATCGAGGGCTATCCGCACAAACCCGAGTCGTGGCCCGGCATGCGCGTGATGCCGGGCCTGTCGCCCGACGAACTGGCGATCGTCGAAACCCTGGTGCGCAAGGCCACGGGCGTCGACAAACTCTGGGTCGAATCCGCACCCGACGGCGCGCACCTCAACCACAACTGCATCCAGGTCGTCGGCGCCGAAGAATGCGAGACGCGGCCGCACACCGACTCGCGCGCCCTGTGCCGTTTCGCCGCCGTGCTCTATCTCAACCCGAACGTCCCCGACGATTGCGGCACGACCTTCTACCGCCAGCGCCTGGCCGGCGGGCAACGCGGCGGGAACATCGTGATGCCGCCGCATCAGACCCTGGTGCAGGCGCTGGGCACGCGCTTCGTGCCGCCGGAGTCATTCGTCGAAGACGTCGCCGTGGCGCATCGATTCAATCGATTGCTGCTCTATCGCGCCAACCTGATGCACAGCGCCAGCGCGTATCACGGCCGCACGCTCGCGGAAAAGCGCATGGCGGCGGTGTTTTTCTGGATGGCGAAGGGGGTTTGATCCCCCTCGAGCGCGCTGTGCGCGCTCGATCCCCCTTGGAAGGGGGGATGAAAGTCGCTTACTTCAGTTTGATTTCGCGCAGGCGTTCTTCGAGATAGCCCTGCGCCGTGATCGCTTCGGGATACCGCGAAGGATTGTCGGCGCCCACGCACGAATCGAGCACGTCGATCAGGAAATCCGGATTCGGGTGCAGGAAGAAGGGCGTGGAGTAGCGCGGCTGGCGCGCCAGTTCGCCCGGCGGATTGACCACGCGGTGCGTCGTCGAGGGATACACGTGGTTGGTCAGGCGCTGCAGCATGTCGCCGATGTTGACGACGATGGTGTCGGCATCCGAGGTGAACGGCACCCACTCGCCCGTGCGCGATTTCACTTCCAGCCCGGCCGCACTCGCGCCGACCAACAGCGTGATCAAGTTGATGTCTTCATGCGCACCGGCGCGCACGTTCGGGATGTCGGGCGTGGTGATCGGCGGATAGTGGATCGGCCGCAGGATCGAATTGCCGTAGTGCGTCTTGTCGACGAAATAATCTTCCGGCAAGCCGATGTGCAGCGCGAGCGCCGCGAGCACCTGCGCGCCGAGCTTGTCCAGCGCTTGGTACAGGCCGTAGCCGACGTCGCGGAACTCCGGGATTTCCTCCGGCCACAGGTTGGCCTGCATCACGTCGGCGCAATGGTGGTCGCGCGGGATCTCGCGGCCGATGTGCCAGAACTCCTTGAGATCGTGGTGCTGCGCGCCCTTCGCGGTTTCCACGCCGAAGGGCGTGTACCCGCGCGCGCCCCCGCCACCGGCGACGTGGTACTGGCGCTTGGTGTCGTCTGGCAAGGCGAAGAAACGCTGGAACACGTCGTACGCGCGGTCGATCAGCGCCTGCGGAATGCCGTGGTTGCGGATGCCGGCGAAGCCCCACTCGCGGTAGGCGTTGCCCAGTTCGGCGACGAATGCATCGCGGTCTTCGGGGCTTTCCGGATGCGTGAAGCGCGCGATGTCGAGCGTGGGAATACGGATTTCGGAAGTCATCTGTCGTTCGTTGGTTACTGCGCGGCCGCGCGAACCGCGTCGGCCAGTTTGTCCAGGGTGTTGCGCATCAGTGCGTCGTCGTCGGCTTCGACCGTCACGCGCACGACCGGCTCGGTGCCCGAGGGCCGCAGGAACGCGCGACCGTGCCCGGCGACGGCCGATTGCGCATCGGCCAGCGCCGCCTGCACCGAGGGATGCTCGACCGGCTTGGCGCCCGGTGCGAGCTGCACGTTGACCGTCTTCTGCGGCACCTTGCGCATGCCGGCGATCGCTTCGCGCAGCGTGAGGCCGCGACGGCGCAGGACTTCGAGCACCTGCAGCGCGCTGACGATGCCATCGCCGGTGCTGGCGCGATCCAGGCACAGCAAGTGCCCCGACGCTTCGCCACCGAGCACGCCTTCGTGTTCGACCAGCATCTGGTGCACGTAGCGGTCGCCCACCTTCGAGCGCAGGAACGCGATGCCGCGTTCGCCCAGCGCGCGTTCCAGGCCGTAGTTGGTCATCAGCGTGCCGACCATCGGGCCGCGCAGGCGGCCGCTGTCCTGCCAGTCGGTGGCGAGGATGTACAGCAGGTCGTCGCCGTCGCACACCGTGCCGTCGTCGGCGACGAACAGCACGCGATCGCCGTCGCCGTCGAACGCGATGCCCAGATCGGCATTCGTTGCGTGCAGGTGCGCGACCAGCGATTCGGGATGCGTCGAACCGACGCCATCGTTGATGTTCAGGCCGTTCGGATCGATGCCGATCGCATCCACGCGCGCGCCGAGTTCGCGCAACACCAGCGGCGCGATCTGGTAGGTCGCGCCGTTGGCGCAGTCCATCGCGATGCGCACGCCGGTGAGGTCGAAGCCCTTGGGCACGGAGTTCTTGCAGGCCTCGACGTAACGCTCGACCGCGCCGCGCGTGCGCAGCGCCTTGCCGAGGCGTTCGGACGGGACCGTGGTGAAGGGTTGGTCGAGCGCGGCTTCGATCGCGAGCTCCGTCGCGTCGTCGAGCTTTTCGCCCTCGGCCGAGAAGAACTTGATGCCGTTGTCGTGATGCGGATTGTGCGAAGCGGAGATCACGATGCCGCCATCGGCGCGCAGCGAGCGCGTCAGGTGCGCGACGGCCGGCGTGGGCATCGGGCCCATCAGCTGCACGTCGACGCCCGCGGCCACCAGGCCGGCTTCCAGCGCGGCTTCGAACATGTAGTTCGAAATGCGCGTGTCCTTGCCGATGATCACCACCGGCTTGCGCCATTCGCGGTGCGAAAGGCGCTGCGATTCACGCAGGGCCAGGCCGTAGGCATTGCCCAGGCGCATCACGAAGTCCGCCGAGATCACGCCCTCGCCCACCCGGCCACGGATGCCATCGGTGCCGAAATACCGGCGGCTCAAGCGATGGTCTCCGGATCGTTCGCCGGCTCGGGTTGTTTCTGCATCATCGCGACCAGGTGCGCGATGCGGTCGCGCATTTCGCGGCGGTCGCAGATCTGGTCGATCGCGCCGTGGTCGAGCAGGAATTCCGGACGCTGGAAGCCTTCGGGCAATTTCTCGCGCACCGTCTGTTCGATCACGCGCGGGCCGGCGAAGCCGATGAGCGCGCCCGGTTCGGCGATGTTGATGTCGCCCAGCATCGCGAAGGACGCCGACACGCCACCGGTGGTCGGATGCGTGAGCACCGAGATGTACGGCACGCCGGCATCGCGCAGGCGCGCGAGCGCGGCCGAGGTCTTGGCCATCTGCATCAGCGAGAACAGGCTTTCCTGCATGCGCGCGCCGCCGCTGGCGGAGAAGCACACGAAGGGTGCGCGCAGGGCCAGCGCGCGTTCGGCCGCGCGGGTAAATCGTTCACCGACCACCGAGCCCATCGAACCGCCCATGTAGGCGAAGTCGAACGAGGCGGCGACCAGGTCGCGTCCCTTGAGCTTTCCTTCCATCGCCACGAGCGCGTCGCGCTCGCCGGTCGCCTTCTGCGCGGCCTTGATGCGGTCGGAATACTTCTTCTGGTCCTTGAACTTGAGTACGTCGGTCGGGCCCAACTCGGCACCGATCTCGGTCGTCGCCGCGCCCGGATCGAACAGCGAGGCCAGGCGCGCACGCGCGCGGATCGCCATGTGGTGGCCGCACTTGGGGCACACCTCGAGGTTTTCCTCCAGCTCCGGGCGATACAGCACCGAGCCGCACTTGTCGCACTTCTCCCACAGGCCTTCCGGCACGGAGCGCTTGTTGCCGCCTTCGGTGCGGATGCGCGAGGGCATCAATTTCTTCAGCCAGGACACGTGGCGATCTTCCCGTTTGTATGGTGCTGGGGATGGATGGGGGACTTGCGGTCCCGCAGGCGCGGCAGTCTAGCGCAGCGCCCCGCGAGGGCAATGCGAGGGACTATGCGGCCCGCGCACCCGGCGATGCGTCCAGCGCCGCACGGAGCGGTGCCAGGAAACGCGCGGCTTCGGCCGCGGGGTCGGTGGCGCCGGACAGCGCCGCGACCAGCGCGCTGCCCACCACCACGCCGTCGGCGTGTTCGGCCATCGCGGCCGCCGATGCGGCGTCCTTGATCCCGAAACCGGCGAGCACCGGCACCTTCGCCTGCTTGCGCAGCGCGTGCAGGCGTTCGGCCGCAGCGCCCGCATCGAGCCGGTCGGCGCCGGTCACGCCGGCGAAACTCACGAAATACAGATACCCCTGCGCGTCGTCGCACAAGCGCCGCAGGCGCGCTTCGGGCGTGGTCGGCGAGGCCAGGAGGATGAGCGCGACGCCGTGCGCATCCAGGGCCGCGCGCAGATCGCCCGCTTCCTCGGGCGGGAGGTCGACGAGCAACACGCCGTCGACGCCCGCGTTCGATGCCTGACTTGCGAAGCGTTCCGCGCCGCGGATCTCGACGGGATTCAGATATCCCATCAGGACCACGGGCGTGGTCGCATCGGTTTGTCGGAATGCACGCACCGTTTCGAACACGTACGACAGCCCGGCGCCGCGCGCGAGCGCGCGTTCCGAGCTGCGCTGGATCACGGGGCCGTCCGCCATCGGATCGGAGAACGGCACGCCGAGTTCGAGCACGTCCGCGCCCGCGGCGACGAGCGCATGCAGCACCGGCACCGTCGCGTCGAGCGCGGGATCGCCCGCGGTGACGAACGGCACCAGTGCCTTGCGCCCACGCGCGCGCAGGGCGTCGAAAGTGTCGAGCAGCCGGCTCACGCGTTCGGTTGTTCCTGCGCGGCGGCCTTGGCGGCGGCCTGGCGCGCGAGTTCGGCCTGCAGTTCCGAGGGACCGACGTCGATGCCGCGCTCATGGCCCAGGCCGTCCAGGTGCTCGTTGAGCATCGTGCGGTACAGCTTGGTCATGTAGTTCAGGAAGTCCTGGCGCTCGTCGGCGACATTGGCGCCCGAGGCGCCCATGAAGGTGTGCACGTTGAAGCGCGCGGCGGCGTACAGCGCGGCCATGCTGATGCGCTTGAGGCCGTGTTCCTTCGACTGCCTGTTGGTCAGCTCGAGGTATTCGTTGACCACCTTGAAGAAACCCGGGTCGAGCTGGTTCTGCTGCTCGTCGGCCTGGGCCTGGGCGTCGGTGTTGGTTTCGTCGGTCATGGGGTGTTTGCTCCTGGCAAGGTTCAGAAAGAAAGACCGTCGCGCGCGGCGATGGTGTGCACGTCCTTGTCGCCGCGGCCGGACAGGTTGCACAGCACGATCGCATCGCGTGGCATTTCCCGCGCGAGCTTCAAGGCTTGCGCGACGGCGTGGCTGGATTCGAGCGCCGCGAGGATGCCCTCGGTGCGCGCGAGTTGGTGGAAGGCCGCCAGCGCTTCGTCGTCGGTGATGCCGACGTATTCCGCGCGACCGGTGTCCTTCAGGTATGCGTGTTCGGGGCCGACGCCCGGATAATCAAGGCCCGCCGACACCGAATGCGTCTCGATGATCTGGCCGTCGTCGTCGCACAGCACGTAGGTGCGGTTGCCGTGCAGCACGCCCGGGCGACCCGCGGCGAGCGACGCGGCGTGGTGGCCGGTTTCGATGCCCTCGCCCGCCGCTTCGGCGCCGACGATGCGCACGTCGCGGTCGTTGAGGAAGGCGTGGAAGATGCCGATCGCATTGCTGCCGCCGCCGACGCATGCGGTGACCACATCGGGCAAACGTCCGTAATCGGCCAGCATCTGCACGCGCGCTTCGCGGCCGACCACGGCGTTGAAATCGCGCACCATGCGCGGATAAGGATCGGGACCGGCGACGGTGCCGATGATGTAGAAGGTGTCGGCGACATTCGTCACCCAGTCGCGCATCGCTTCGTTGAGCGCGTCCTTGAGCGTTTGCGAACCGCTCGTCACCGGCACGACCTTCGCGCCGAGCAACTGCATGCGATACACGTTGATCTTCTGGCGCTCGATGTCGGTCGCGCCCATGTACACGACGCATTCCAGCCCAAGGCGCGCGGCCACCGTCGCCGAGGCGACGCCGTGCTGCCCCGCGCCGGTCTCGGCGATGATCCGCGGCTTGCCCATGCGGCGCGCCAGCAAGGCCTGGCCGATGGTGTTGTTGATCTTGTGCGCGCCGGTGTGGTTCAGGTCTTCGCGCTTGAGCAGGATGCGCGCGCCGCCGTTTTCCTCCGACAGGCGCCGGGCTTCGTAGATCGGGCTCGGGCGGCCGACGTAATGCTTGAGGTCGTGTTCGAATTCGGCGATGAAGGCCGGATCCACGCGCGCCGCGTCGTAGGCGGCGGCCAGTTCTTCCAGCGGCCCGATCAGCGTTTCGGCCACGAACCGACCGCCGAAGCGGCCGAAATGGCCGGTCGGATCGGGGGTGTTGCTGAAATCGATCAGCGCGGAGCCGGGGGATGCAGGCTCAGTCTGGGTGGCAGTCGGCACGACGGACTTCTTCGACGAAACGACGCATCTTATCGCCGTCCTTGATCCCGGGGGCGCTTTCGATCCCGGAAGCCACGTCCACGCCCCACGGCAGCGTCGAAATCACCGCGTCGAACACGTTGTCCGGCCGCAATCCGCCGGCCAGGACGAAGGGCTTGCCGAGCCCGGTGGGCACGGTCGACCAGTCGAAGACCTCGCCGGTACCGCCCTGCTGGCCCTCGGCATGGCCGTCGAACAGGAACGCCGAGGCCCCGGGGAACCGCGTCAGCAGCTGGATGGCGTGCTGGGCGCGTTGGGCCGGATCCAGGCCCCGCATCGGGATGCCCTTGATGTAAGGCACGCCGAAGCCCTTGCAGAAGGCATCGTCTTCCGACCCATGGAACTGCAGCAGGCTCGGGCGCACCTGTTTGATGACCGCGCGGACCTCGTCGGCGGTGTTGTCCTTGAACAGCGCGACCGCATCGACCAGCGGTTCCATCGCGTTGCGCATCGCGCGGGCTTCCTCGGGCTGCAGGCGTCGCGGGCTGCCCTCGGCGAAAACGAAGCCGACGGCGTCCACGCCCAGTTCGCTGGCCAGGCGCACGTCGCCGGCGCGGGTCATGCCGCAGAACTTGATGCGCGTGCGGAACAGCGTCTTGCTCAAGCGCTCACCTCGTCGGGCAGGCCGAACAGGCCGGGATACACGGGACCGAGGAAGCACAGCCCGGTGGGCGGTGCGGTGGGGCCTGCGACAGTCCGGTCGCGTCCGGCCAGCAGCTCGGCGATCCAGGCCGGCGGCTGTTCGCCACGTCCGACCAGGGTCAGGGAGCCGACGATATTGCGGACCATGTGATGCAGGAATGCATTCGCCCTCACATCGATCCAAACCTCATCGCCGGCTTGCTCGACAGTGATCGATTGCAGGTCGCGCCGCGCATGGGGCGCCTGGCAGTGGACGGTGCGGAAGGCGCTGAAGTCGTGCTCGCCGATCAGCGCCTGCGCGGCGGCCTGCATCGCGCCCACGTCGAGGGGCAAGCGCTCCCAGGTCACGTATTGCCGGCCCATCGCCGGGCGCACCGCACGGTTGAGGATGCGATAGCGGTAGCGTCGCGCGACGGCGGAGAAGCGTGCATGGAAATCGTCGGGCACAGGCACGCACCAGCGCACGCTCACGCTGGCCGGCAAACGCGATGTCGCGCCGAGCATCCATCCGCGCGGATCCCGCTGCACGTGCGTTTCGAAATGCACCACCTGGCAGGCCGCGTGCACGCCGGCGTCCGTGCGTCCGGCGCAGACCGTGTCGACCTGGGTGTTCGCGACGAAGGACAGCGCGGTTTCCAGCGCCTGCTGCACGGTTTCATCGCCGGCAACGCCCGGTTTGCTGAGGCGTTGCCAGCCGAGGAATTGACCGCCGTCGTATTCGACGCCGAGCGCGAAACGCGCCACTACACGACCGACATCAGGACGGGCGCGCGCGCATCACAGCTCGCGCAGCATGCGCGCGGCGGTGTCGCGCGCGGCCGGATCGCGGCCGTCGAGCACGTCGCGCAGGATCACGCGCGCCGCGTCGTCGTCGCCCATGTCGAGGTAGGCGCGCGCGAGTTCGAGCTGCTGCTTGGCGGTCTGCGGTTCGGCGACGGCGGTGTCGTCGGCCTGCGCACCGCCGTGCCACGTCGGCGCGGTGCCGAGCGTCGCGGGCGCGGAGGTCCAGTGCGGCGCGGGCGCCTTCGTTCGCGGCGCAGGCTCGGAGAAGGTCGGCGCCGGCTCGGGTTCGGCACGCGTCTCGGCAACCGGCGCGCGCGGCGCGACGTCGTCGGACGTGGGAATGCCGGCCGCGAGCGCTTCGGTGTCGTACACCCGGCGCGGTTGCGCACTGGGCGTGCGACGGCGAGTGAACAACCAGGCGAGCACGCCGAGGATGATCAGGCCGGCGCCGCCCCACAGCCACGCAGGCGTGGACGGTTGCGCGGGTTGTTGTTGCGCCGGCGTGGTCGTCGACGCGGTCGTGGCGACCTTCGTCGCGGCGGCGTTGGATTGCGCGAGGCGTTGTTCGGCGGCCGCGAGCTTGCTGTCCTTCATCGCGATCAGCGCCGACTGGTCGTTCTGCAGTTTCTCCAGTTCCGCGACGCGGGACTTGAGCTCCTGCACTTCGGCATCGCGCGCTGCGAGGTCTTCCTTCGCCTGGTTCAGTTCCTGCTGTCGCAGCATGTCGCCCTCGCCTCCGGCGCTTGCGCCGGATCGTGATCCCGGGGTTTTCGCGCCGGCCTGGACGGGCGGCACGATTTCGAGGCGTGCACCGGCCACGCGCGTGTTCGCGCCCTTGGCCGGGGTGCCCGCGGTTTTCGCGGTGTTCGCAGGCGCGGCTTCGGCCGCGACGTTCGCCGGTTGCGGCGCGGGCGCGTTCAGCGCGCGCCATTGTTCGAGATGGTCGCGCACCACGGCCGCGGCTTCGGCCGGGGCCAGTTGCGCGGCATCCTGCGCGGGCGGCACGCGCAGCACCGCGCCGGCCTTCAGCAGGTTCACGTTGCCGCGGATGAAGGCGTCGGGGTTGGCGCGCAGCAAGGCGAGCATGGTTTGGTCGAGCGTGTAACCGCGTTGCACGACCTGCCCGGCGATGCCCGAGAGCGTCTGCCCATCGCGCACGGCGATGCGATCGGCCGGCGTGGGCGCCGGTGCCTCCGACGGTGCGGCGACCGGCGCGGGTTCGGGTTTCGGTTCCGGCTTGGTCGCCACGGCATTCGCGTCGGCGGGCGCCGGCTCGGCTGGCGCCTGCTCGGCCGGCGGCGGCGGTTCGGGCGCGGCCTGCGG